>JBJXFL010000007.1:0-105199 GCA_046155405.1 Bryobacteraceae bacterium
CCTAAACTGATATAGTCCGTAATCCGGCTTCCGGCGGGCAATGTGGCAATGGTTCGCGACATTTTCCTTGCCTCCTGTTCTAAAACAGAATAACATGGAAATGTTTGTTAAGTGACGAGTATTGGGCTTAGCCCCGATTGGGCGGCATTCATCATGTCTCTTCCGATGCGATCCGATCCAGGTTCTCAATTTGCGTATTGCAGTTGCAACAATCACCTGTTGTCTAGCCTGGTGACCGCGGCGACTGGTGAAAGCCTCCTCCAGTTCGTAGTGAAGAAGCTGTTCCAGCCCATCGGCATCAAGAACTTCATCTGGCCCTCCGACTCTAAGGGACGGTCGCACGGCTGGGGCGATCTTCTTCTGCACCCGCGTGATATGGCGAGACTAGGGTTCCTCTTCCTAAACCAAGGCAAGTGGGGTGATACGCAAATCGTTCCTGAAAGCTGGGTGCGGGAGTCCAGCGCGGCGAGCGTGACGGTCCGGCCGGGCGTTGGCTACGGGTACAGTTGGTGGATCAACACCGCAAGGCCACCCGTCTTCGAAGCTATCGGCCGTGGTGGACAACGCATCAGCATCCTTCCCAAGGAGAACATGGTAGTCGTGTTCACGGGTGGCGGAGCCGATACCGACCAAATCGCACCTTTTTTGTTTCGCGCGATCCGTTCGGACCGTGCGATTCCCGAGAATCCAGCAGGCCAGGAGAAACTGAAGCAGGCGCTGCTCCGTTCGACCAATGTCGTCGCGGAGGCACGCAACGTTAGAACACCCAAGCTCGCCAAAAATGCATCTGGCGTCGCTTACGCTTTGTCCGCGAACCCGCTTGATCTTCGCTCGATGCAGTTCGAATTCAGGGGCAAGAAAGAGGCGGCGGTCGTGCTTCAGTTTGAGAAAGCTAAATGGACCGTACCGATCGGGCTGGACGGCAATCGCCGCTTCGCCCCCGTTGGACCGCATGGTTTATCTGTCGCCACTGTTGGGCGTTGGCTTTCCGACTCCGAGTTCGTGCTCGATCTGGACACCGTAGCCAATGTTAATCATTTTGTTATTAACGTCCGCTTCGACGGCGACCGGCTACGTCTACGGATGAACGAGACCACCGGGGAGATGAAAGACGTGCTGGCTGAAGGCGAGGCGCGGGAAACTTCAAAATACTGATTGAACATCGCCCTGCCGACCGCCTACCCGACGAGATCCTGAGTCATGAAGTGCATATTGATCGCCTCCGGAAACGAATACACCGGCGAACTTCCAAAATCTAGTAATTAGTCTCGACCGGAACGCCCGGTTTCGGCGCCAGAAACACCTTATAGACGATGGCCCCAAGCGCCACCGTCGCCAACGCCGTCATTGATACCGACGGCTTTAATAGCAGCCCCGACACCGCTACCCACGCTCCCATTATCAGAAAAAATACCGGCAGCAGCGGCCACGCGAAGCTAACCGTCGATAGCTTTCGCCAGCCCGGACGCCTGCGGAAGACAAACAGCGACGCGACCGCCAGGGCGGCAAACGCGTTGAGTAGAAAACCCACGTAGAACATCAGGTCGCGGAAGGGCGTCAGGCACATAAAAATGGCGCAAACCCCTTGGATGGTGATGGAGAAAACCGGGGTCCGCCACTTTTCGTGGATGTGCGCCGCGGCTGGGAAAAAGGCGCGGTTCTTCGCCATTGCGTAATAGACGCGCGGGCCGGTGGTGACCATCGCGTTTACCGATGCCAGCAGGCCCGCCGCCATCAGGACACTGAACAGGGCGGCGACATCGGATCCGAACAGACGTTCGGAAGACTGCGATCCGATGCGGAGCACGCCTTTCATTTGCTCCAGCGGCGTGGCGTAAATATAGAGTACGTTGAGCAGCGCATATAGGATCGCGACGAAGATCGTCCCCAGAGTCAGCGCCCGCGGCAGGGTCTTCTCCGGCTGCCGAAGTTCCTCCGCCACATAGGTCGCCGCGTTCCAACCGGAATAGGCGACGTAGATAAAAATAAGACTTGTCGCGAACTGTTCCCAAATTGGCGCGGATGACGTGCGGACGGCTTGTTGCGAGAAGTTGGACCAGTCCCCTTGCCCCACCGTGAAACCCAGAACCAGGAACCCGGCCAGCACCGCAAGTTTCAACGCGGACAGTACAGTCTGTACGCCGCTGACAAACTGGATCCCAAAATAGTTGATCACCGTGAAAACGGCGATCAGGGCGCTTGCCGCCAACTGCGCCGGGCCTATTTCGAAGGGCCCGACAGACGTTGTATTGGTTGACTTGAGTATGGGCAAGACGTAACTCAGATACTCCGAAAACGCGAGCGCCGGGAGAGCTATCGCCGCCGAAAAACCGGCGAAAAACGAAACCCACCCATCCATGAATCCCCAGGTAGGCCCGTACGCCTCGGTCAGGTAAACGTACTCTCCACCGGAACTGGGAAAGTTAATCCCAAGTTCGGAATAACAGAGCGCGCCAGCCAGTGCGATCATCGCGCCGACGCCCCAAATTCCAATGACCAGCCACGGATCGCCAAGGTCGCCCGCCAGGAACCCCGTGGTGGTGAAAATACCGGTTCCGATCATGTTGGAAAATACCAACGCCGTGGCGCTCAGCAGGCCTATCCGCCGGAGCAGGCCTGTCGAGGAAGTGGGAGTGGAAGCCATGAAGTCGCGTTGAGTCCTATCGTACCGGAGTGGCACGGAATTTTAGTGCAACAGGGCCGGAGCGGGCGCGGATTCGTGGCGCGGAACGCGGTCGTAAATCTCCCATACACCCGAACAAACCGAGTCCCAACTGGTGCGGCACGCGGACTCCCGCGCCTCCCGGCGCAGACCGGGCAGCCGTGTCGGATCCCCTAGCAACTGAACGACGCTGCGGATGAAATGGGCATCGGAGCGGGCCACGTAGCCATTCACTCCCGATTCAATCAGATAGCGCGGACCGCCCTGATCGCGCACGATCGCGGGCACGCCGCAGGCCAGCGCCTCCTGCACCGCCGTCCCATAGGTATCGGTGCAGGAGGGATAAACGAACAGGTCCATGCTCGCGTAGGCCGCCGCCAGCGGTTCGCCATCCAGAAATCCGGTGAACTCGGCCCGGCGCAGACGGTGCGTGAGATAGGTCCGCTCAAACCCGTCGCCCACGATCAGGAAACGGTGATTCCCAGCCGGAAGCTGCTTCTGCAATTCCACCAGCAGACGGACGTTCTTCTCCGGCTGCAATCGGCCGGCGAAGCCTAGGGTGAAGGCGCCGTCCTGGCGGAACCGCTTGGCCGGGTTGAACAACACCGTATCCACGCCGCGCGGCATCAGATGAACCGGCTTGCCGGTCCGTTCGCCCAGCATCCCAACGAGTTCCGGATTGGGTGCGAACAACGCCGACGCCAGCTTGTAGAACAGCGCCACGCCCTCCAACGCCCCCCGTTCCGTCAGCAATGTGACAAAGTCCGCGTAGGCCTTCGGCAGAAAACTAAAGAGAGGATGGTCCAGAATGATATGCAGCCGATGCGCGGCTAGCTCATGTAAGTTGTTATGCCAACTGGCCACCAGCGGGATGTTGTAATGATAGGCGAAATAGACGCCCATTAAGCCGATATCGCCCGGACCGGTTACGTGAATGACATCCGGCTTGAAACGGCGAATCGCGTTACGGACACGCAGCAGATGACGACCCAATAAAGGATCGAACGACAGATCCTTGTCTACCGGTATGGATGTCGACGCCCGCCGCAACTCCATCACCGCGGTCTGGCCATCGGTCGTGTACTTAGTAAGCGCCCCGCCCCGCACGCACAGAAACGGCATACCCTTGCGGCGGGCGAACGAATCCAGTTCGCGGCTCGTACGCGCCATTCCGTTCACTTCGTGAAAGGAATCGGCGAAATAGGCTACTCGTACGGCTTGCAATATGAACTCCGCGTCTCCTCTCGCTTCCCGTTTTGCGCGAGTTCAGCAAAAGACGCTGACTACATTATATATGTTTCACCCCGGCCGCCTGATTTCTCTACCCCTGCCGATGCGAATGGAACACTGGCTCCAGTCCATGCATCGAAAGCCGCTGGTCGATAGCCGACTCGACAATCTCCACTTCCTCGGCGCTCAACCCGCCGGCCAGATCGAAGATCTTCTTATAGAGGCCCTTGGCGCGGCCGCGGCTGACTTCTCCCGGGCAGCACAACGAGTAGGCGAACAACGCGTGATCCCGCACATCCGGGTCCTCGAATAGCTTTTCCAGCCGCCCGGCCGCGTGGCCCACTCCCAGATAGCCCGCTCCCCAGATGGCTTGCCGCTGCACTTCGCGATCTTCGTCTTCCAGATGCGGCGGGAAGTGTTCGGCGAACCTCGGGTCCATACTGTGCCACATCGCCTTTAGGGCCAACGCCCGCGTTTCCGGATTCTGGTAGAACTCGTCCAGCCCGCCTGCCAGCTCCTCGCCGATGTCGCCCTCGGCCAACGCGCAAGCCGCGCCCGCCCGCTCCAGCGCCGGCGCCTCTACGTCCGCGAACTTGTCTTCCAGCTTCGCGCGGATGGACTCGTCATCCAACGCCGCGGCCAGCGACTGCCACGCCTGCGCGCGCACCGTCACCTCCGGGTCCGATTCGGCCAACGCCACCACGCGCCTAAGATCCTCCGCTTCCAACTGTTCATTGCCGAGGCTTTCCAACGCATGCCGTCGCGTCTCGCCGTCCGGGTGCTCCAGGTAGGCAAGCATCTCGACCGGTTCCAAAACGTCGAACACCGGCGGCGCGGTTTCCGGAAAGTAAGCGTAAATGTCGAACGGCGCCGGTACGTCCGGCACGGTCACCGCGCTCAACTGATCCAGCGCGAATTCCAACTCATGCTTATCGTGCGCGTAGGAAGGCGAAGCGTGGTCCAGCGCCGCGATTCGCGCTTCCACCGCCGGGCGGAAATGCGCCTTGCCGTAGAGGCTAATGTTGATCGCCGCATCGGCCGGATCGGACGCCAATCGCGCCTGAAGCAGCGCGTCGATACGGGCGTCCTCCACGCGCAGACCGGCCAGCAGAAACTCCACGTTCGCCTGCGATTCCGGCCCGGCCTCGTCGTGCAGCGCCAGCAGCGGTTCAATCGCCGCCTCGCCCAATTCCGCCAGCGCTTCGTATATCTCGCCCGGGTCTTCGTCGTCGGAATCATGGAGCAGATCGACATAGACCGGAATGCCGGCGGTCGAACGAAGCGCGCGCAGCAAATGGAAGATCTCCGGGCTCAGGTCAATCCGAACCTCTTCTTCCATGTCCATGTAGAATGCCGTCAGCGCCTGCGCCGTCTCCTCCGGATCCCTCGCCAAAATGGCGCCGATCCAGGCGTGGTCCGCGCCAATGCGGCCCAGCGAGGCTTCCGACAGAAGTTCTTCGAGCGGCGCTTCCGCGTAGCGATCCGGAGTGAGTAACATGCGGGATCCTTAGTACGTGCTGCGGCCGCCAGAGGCGTCGTAAGTCTGAGCGGTCACAAAACTGCAATCGGGGCTAGCCAGAAAGTGCACCACCGCCGCGATTTCTTCGGGCTCGCCGGTGCGGCGCATGGGAATTTTGTCCGTCATGTACTTCACTTGTTCGGGCGTCAACTGGTCCAGAATCGGCGTCCGCACCACCGCCGGGGCCACGGCGTTAACGCAGATACCATCGGTTGCCACCTCCTTGCCCAGCGATTTCGTAAAACCGATCACGGCCGCCTTCGTCGACGAATACGCGGTCATGTTCGGGTTGCCGTCCTTGCCCGCCACCGATGCGATGGAGACGATGCGGCCGTATTTGTGTTCCCGCATGTGGCCGATCACCGCCTTGCAGCCGTTCCAAACGCCGTCCATATTTACGCGGATGCACTTGGTCCAGTCGCTGTAGTCCTGCTCCCAGAGCGGCGCGGCCTTGCCCGCCACGCCGGCGTTGTTCACCAAAATGTGAATGCGCCCGGTCTTGGCGATGACCGACGCCCAGGCGGCTTCCACCGAAGCCCAGTCGGAAACGTCCACTTGCACGGCAAACCCGCCGTTAACGGATTTGGCCGCCTCTTCGGCCGCGGCCAGATTCATGTCGGCGATCGCGACCGTGGCGCCGGCCGTCGCCAGGCGGCGCGCGATAGCCAAGCCAATCCCGCTCGCGCCGCCGGTGACAATCGCGGTCTGCCCGGTAAGATCAAAATAAGCCATTCGGTTTCTCCAGGTAATAAGTCAGAATAACAAAACGCCCGCTCGCGGACTACTTGAACGGTTGAGTGGCCTCTTTCGCCACGGCCAGCTTCAGGTCGTCGACTGCCACCGTGGCGCCCGCAGCCGCTCAGCGGCGTGCGACCACGAGGCCAATTCCGATCGCTTGGCCGATGGTAATCGCGGTCCGCCGGTAAGATCAAAATAATAAAACGGCCCGCCGGCGGACTACGCACAGCGGGCCGTCGAAAATAAGCGTCGCCTTCGGAAGTTAGTCTTCCTTTACGACGTTGACCTTGATATCGACCGACACCTCGCGATGCAGCCTGATGGTTACCGTGTGCTCGCCGAGCTGTTTGATCGGATCGTGCAGCACGACTTTCTTTTTGTCAATATGGAACTTCCGCTCTTCCAGCCGCGCGACGATGTCGGCGGAGGTTACCGAGCCGAATAGCTGGTCGTTCTCGCCCGCTTTTTGGGCGATGGTGATCACGACCGGCGCCATCAGCTTGGCCAGTTCCGACGCTTCCGTCTCTTCCTTCGCCTCACGGCGAAGAGCGGCCTGACGCTCCTGTTCGACGATTTTCTTGTTGGCTTCCGTTGCGGCCACGGCAAGCCGTTTCGGCAGCAAAAAATTACGCGCAAAACCCGGGGCGACCTTGACCATCTGGCCGCGCGAACCGAGTTTTTCGATGTCTTCTCTCAAGATGACTTCCATGATGGACTCCTCGAATTTCCGGATCGGGCGGGACTTAGACGCCCGTTGAGAATGGCAGCAATGCGATGTTCCGGGACTGTTTAATGGCCCCGGTCAGCAGCCGCTGATGAATGGTGCAAACGCCGGAGATCCGGCGCGGGGTGATCTTGCCTTTTTCGGAGATGAACGACGAAAGCATTTTCACTTCCTTATAGTCGATGAAGTCGATCTTCTCGACGCAAAAACGGCAGACTTTCTTCCGGCGGAAAAACTGCTTTTTCCCGCCGACCAGAGCCTTATCCCCACCCGTGGGGCGCTGCGAAGCGGCGATCGGACGGCCACCTTTGGTCTCAGCCATATATATTTCCTTTTTTGACCTTTCCTGTTAGTTCTCGGCGGTTTCCGTGGACGGATCGGGTTTGGCGGCCGTTTCGGGAGCGTCCGGCGCCTCGGCGGCGGGAGCGGTTTCGACTATGGCGGCCTGGGCGGCTGGCGTTTCGATGGCCGGAACAGCCGTAGTGTCGGCGTCCGCGGGCGCGGCCGGCATCGGCACGCCGGGGGACGGAACGCCCGGAGCGCCGCCCGGAGCGCCGCCCGGAGCCGGTGCCCCCGGCAAAGCGGCGGGCACCGCCGGTGCGCTCAACTGCGGCTTCCGCGCCAGCCGCTTTTCACGGCGTTTCTGACGCTTAACCACCCGCTTCATCCGCTCGTCCATGCGCACGGTGATGAACTTCATCACCAGATCGGCCACCCGCAGGCGGCGTTCCAATTCGTGCACGGCTT
Source organism: Bryobacteraceae bacterium (assembly GCA_046155405.1). Lineage (GTDB taxonomy): Bacteria > Acidobacteriota > Terriglobia > Bryobacterales > Bryobacteraceae. Next base: position 7,621 of record JBJXFL010000007.1, read on the forward strand.
GCGGACCGCAGGAAAAGGCCAGCAGAATAAAGGATCCTTCCATCTGCCGGTTTACGCGATAGGCGAGCTTGCGCACGCCCCATTTATCGGTCTTGTCAAGATTTCCGCCGCTCGCCTTAATGATTCCGGTGAGCTGCTCCAGCAGCGCATCGACTTCCACATCGGTGGCGGCAGTATTGACGATGAACAGTTGTTCGTAGGTTCTCATTGTTCCTCGTTTGCACCTTGGGCGCGACGATTGTGTTTCGTCATGGCCTTTTCGACGCCTTCGGTGATGATGGTTTCAACGGCTTGGAGCGTCCGCTCCAGCGTCGATCCCAAAGTTTCCATTTGCGCTTTCCGGATTTTGGAGAGCACATAGTCTTTCATTTCTCTCACCGGATGTTCCAGGCGAATGCCCAAACGAACCCGGATGAAATTGCCGTTACCCACGCCGCGGATGACCGAAGAAACCCCATTGTGTCCCCCGGCCGAACCCTGATACCGGATTCGCAGCGAGCCCCAGTCGAGCGCCAATTCGTCGTAGATGAGAATCAGCCGTTCGGGCGGGAGCGTGTATTTCGTAAGTAGAAGCTGGATGGAGCCGCCGCTTAGATTCATGAATGTTTGCGGTTTAGCCAGCAGGATCGGCTTCCCGGCCACCGTGCCGGAGCCCACCAGGGCCTTGCATTCCGGCCGCGTGACGCGTATGGAAGCCGTCTCCGCCAACCGGTCGATCGCCAGGAAGCCCAGATTGTGGTAAGTAAGCTCATATTCCGGACCCGGATTCCCGAGTCCGGCGATGAGCCAGGAGGGCACACTGCCCACAATCTGCGTTTCCACGGCCACCGGGAACTATTTCTTCTTCTTTTCGACGGCGGCGGGAGGCGCCGCGGCGTCTTCTTTCTTGCCTTTCACTTTCACCACTTCGGGTTCGGGTACGGCTGGAGCGCCGGCGACGGCGGCTACCACTTCTTCGGCGCGCGGCGCGGTAATATGCACTAACACGGCATCGGCCGGAGCCAACAACCGCATCGATTCGGCCAGCTTCAGGTCGCCCGCGCGCACGCCCTGGTTCAAGCCCAGTTCGGTCACGTCGACTTCAAAGTACTCCGGAATGTCGTTTGGCAGGCACTCGATCGCCACTTCGCGGTTGACTACTTCCAGCAGGCCGCCATCGATCTTCACGCCCACCGATTCGCCCTTCAGATGAACGGGTACGTTCACCTGAATCGATTTTTCCAAGTCGATCCGCAACAGGTCCACGTGCAACAGAGTGCCTCGCACCGGATGATGCTGCCAATCGACCACCATTACCGGCTCGGCGGCCGCCTCGCCCACCGCCATCCGGAAGATGGTGTTGTGACCGGTGGAAGAATGCAGGATTTTGTTCACTTCTTTCGGGTTGACGGCGACCGCGACCGGATCTTTTCCGGTACCGTAAATGATCGCCGGCATCATACCGCTCACCCGCAGGCGGCGGGCTTCATTCTTGCCCCGGGCGGGGCGCGGTGTGCCGGTGACGGTAAAGTCTCTTATCATACTGACCTCTGATTTTTTGCGTGTTGTCTAAACGAAGAGTCCGCTGACGGACGTCTCCTCATGGATGGATCGAATGGCCTGGGCCAGCAGCGGCGCCACCGACAGCGTTTGAATGCGGTCGCAGCTCTGGGCCTCTTCCTTCAGCGGTATCGAGTTGCTAAAGATGACCTTGGTAAGACGGGAATTCTGTATCCGCTCGATCGCGGGTCCGGACAGAACCGCGTGCGTCGCGCAGGCGGTAACGGCCGCCGCGCCGGATCCGAGCAGCGCTTCGGCGCCCTTCACCAGCGTTCCGGCCGTGTCGATAATATCGTCGATAATCAGGCAGTGGCGGTCCCGCACGTCGCCGATCACATGCATCACTTCCGCCACGTTCATTTCTTCGCGGCGCTTATCGATGATAGCCATCGGCGCCCGGAGCCGTTTGGCGAAGGCGCGGGCGCGCTCCACGCCGCCGGCGTCGGGTGAAACGATCATCAGATTGTCGAACGTCTTTTCCCGGAAGTATTCCACCAGCACGGGCGCGGCGTAAAGGTGGTCGACCGGAATGTCGAAAAAACCCTGGATTGGCGCCGCGTGCAGATCCATGCAAAGAACGCGGTCGGCCCCGGCGCGCTCGATGAGACTGGCCACTAATTTGGCCGAAATCGGTACGCGAGGCTTGTCTTTCCGGTCTTGCCGCGCGTAGCCGTAATAAGGCAGTACCGCCGTGATCCGGTCCGCCGACGCCCGTTTCAAGGCGTCGATCATCATCAGCAGTTCCATTAGATGCCGGTCCACCGGGTTACAAGTGGGTTGAATGACGAAAACGTCAGCGCCGCGGACGTTTTCCTTGATTTGCAGGTAAATCTCACCGTCGGCGAACGTCCGCACCGGGGCCACACCGAGTTCCAGGCCGAGACATTCGGCGATTTCGGTGGCGAGTGCCGGGTTGGCATTGCCAGTAAAGAGCTTGAGCTTTTCAGGTCTCATCGCTCGCTGCGGCGCCTTGACGCGTACCGGCTTTGGGGCGGCCATTGCTTTCCGTCCTTGTTTCCGTCCATGTATTCCTGCAGTTGACTCGACCAAGCGGCGCGATATCGGCTCCGGCTCATAAATGTCGCCGAAATAACCGCTGGCCGAGGACGCAGAGTTTCGCACGCTGCCTGCGCCTGCCGTACCTGGTTTTGTGTGGTGAAGACTCCGAAAAGAGCTGATCCGCTGCCGGTCATTCCGGCTGGGTCAGCTCCCGATTTCTGTAGATTTTTAAGGATGGATTTCAACTGCGGGTGCCGGGGGAATACCACACTTTCGAAATCGTTCTCGACCTGCGCTCCAGTGCCGTCCGTAGACAAGGAATCCCCGAGTCTCCAGACGCGCGACTGGAAACTATCAATATACTGAATCCGTTGAGCTTCCGTCAATTTTCCGTTACTATCCCGCGCCAAGGCGCGATACGCTTCGGGCGTGGAAACATGGATCGCAGGAGCGGCCACCAGCACCCGTTTCGCGGGAAAATCCGGCAGTGGGTAGATCTCCGTGCCCCGTCCCACCGCCACCGCCGTACCGCCAAGCAGGAAAAAAGGGATGTCCGAACCTAATTCCGCTCCCAAACGAACCAACGTTTCCATCGGAATCCGCCATCCGGCGAGTACCGGTAAACCCAACAGAACCGCCGCCGCGTCGGACGATCCGCCGCCCATCCCCGCGCCCATCGGAATCCGCTTCTTCAGCCCGATCGCGATCCGCCCTGCCCCGCCAGTGTGCTCAACCAACAGCCGCGCCGCCCGGAGCGCCAGATTATCGGGAATATCCACCGGCCCATCGAGCGTCAGTTCGGTCTTCTTTCCCGGCGTGAAGGCGATATCGATCGAGTCGAAAATCGAAACGGTCTGAAATACCGAACGCAGTTCATGAAAGCCATCGGCTCCCCGGTTCAGCACTTTCAGATCCAGATTGAGTTTGGCGTACGCTTTCAGGCGGACATGGCGGGTGGCGGCCATAAAGCGCGCTAGTAGTGTACGAGCGACTGTATCGGATACCCGTTCAGCTTTTCGCGGCCATTCAGGAAGTCAAGCTCAATCACAAACGCGAAACCGGCGACTTTTCCGCCCAGCTTTTCGACCAGTTGCGCCACCGCCGCCGCCGTCCCGCCGGTGGCGAGAACGTCGTCAACGATCAGCACGCGCTGTCCGGGCTTAATGGCGTCTTTGTGAATTTCCAGCGTGTCGAACCCATATTCCAGCGCATACTGCACCGAATCGGTCTTCCAGGGCAGCTTTTTCGGCTTTCGCACAGGAATAAAACCCTTGCCGAGCGAATGGGCCACCGTCGGCGCGAAGAAAAAGCCCCGCGCTTCGATGCCGAGTACGACGTCAATGTCGTCCGGATTCACGCCCGATTGCAGACCCGCGATGACATCGGCCAGCGCCTGGCCGTCTTTCATTAGGGTCGTTATGTCGTAGAAAAGGATGCCGGGCTTCGGCCAGTCGGGGATTTCCCGAATCAGTCGTTTGAGATGGTCCATAACCGAAGTTCTTGGACCTCAAGTATACCAAAGTCGAGCTAAAGTGTCGCGTTTTGAGCGACTTGCCGAAAAATTAGCCCCACGTGGCGCGGTTATGCAGCCGGGAAAAGTTCGCCGATACCTGGGACTCATACGAGTAGGCATAGCTCGCGATCGATGACAAGCCTTGCTGTTCGATTGGCGGAGCGTCATTGGGATCAACGGGCGGATCGACCGGCGGAGCGTCATTCGGATCGACGGGCGGCGCTTCAACCGTCGGCTCCGGCGGCACTTCGCCGGTCGTGTTCACCGGTACGTCGCCCGGACTCACCGGCGGCGCCGCTTCCAATTCGTCCGACTTTCCCGATGTGACCAATTCCCGCAGCAGGTCTTTGATTTCAGCCACTTCCTGGTCGTCGAGATCGCCTTCCACCTGGACGCTGACCGACACCGACACATCGCCGGAAATCGACCCGCCGCGAATCCGCCCGTTCGGACCCTTCGCGTAAAAGCCGCCGGCCTCTAACTGGGCCGAGGTTTCGATAGAGATACTTACCGTATCGCCATCGGCGGTCGTCAATTCAAGAGTTCTCGTTTGCTCCGACGAGAGCTCTACTTTGGCGGCGCGAACCTGGCGGTCCGGCCCTTGGGCCGGTCGCGGCCCTCCGCCCCGAATGACATCGGGCCGATATTCTTGCGGTGTTCCGCAATTTCCTTGCGTGCAGTTCGAGATCATACATCGCTTATCGGGACGCGGCGGCTATAGATTTAGAGAATTTTGAATTCCGCGCTCCCGGAAATTTCCGAAGCCTCCGAAATCTCCACGTCCCGCACCTCCGCCCATCGCGGACCCTGCCACAACCGCCCCTGCAAAGCGTCCAAAGCGGATACCAGGCCCTGCGCCAACACCTCCACCCGCCCGTCATCCCGATTCCGCACCCATCCGGCTAACGAAAGTTCCGTCGCCTCCCGCCGCACAAAATTGCGAAACCCTACCCCCTGTACCCGCCCCCGAACCAACCAGCGTCTGGCCACAACGCCCATCCCGGTCCTACGACACCCCGGCTTTCTGCTTCTGTAAGTCCAAATACCGCACCCGCGATTCAATGATCGCCCTTCGCGCCTCCGGCGGTCCGCCCCAGCCCTCCATCTTCGGCACCACGCCTTGCAATTCCTTGTAAATCGTAAAGAAGTGCTCAATTTCCCGCCGCACATGCGGAAAAATCTGGTCCAGCGTATGGATCTGGTCGTATCTGGGATTCCGCGTCGGGACCGCCAGAATCTTCTCGTCAACCCCTTTGTCATCCGCCATATAGAGGATGCCAACCGGCCTGCTCTCAATCAGGCAACCCGTAAAACTCGGCTCGGCGACGAGGCACAATACGTCGATCGGATCGTCATCCCCGGCCATGGTACCCGGTATGAAGCCATAGTCTCCTGGATAATGCATCGGCGAATACAGCGCCCGGTCCAACCGGAACACGCCCAACTTCTCGTCGTATTCAATCTTGTTCGCGGAGTTCTTCGGGATCTCAATAATGACCCGGACAATCTCCGGACAGTCCGGTCCCGGGTCGATGTCGTAGAGCGAGAAATGAGGAATCACACTCCAAAGGTTAACAAATTCCGGACGAAGGGGGCCTACACAGGGCCGCTTCGCCGTTTCTTCGTACTATACGACGCAACACAAAAGAAAGACGGGACTTATCCTCCCCAAAAAAGACACAACTAGGCCTTGAAAATGGAGAAAAACACGCCTAGACTTGGGGAGTGGCGAAAAGTGTCACAAAGTGGCGCAAAAAATGATTGACGCGGTCAAGGGATCTTCCAACAAACAACCGCTCGGCAATTTCGATACGCGTTGCGACGAAAAAGGCCGCATTCGACTCCCCGCGAGTTGGCTCCACTTCTTCACCCACGACCTCAACGATAAGAAAGTTTTCTGTACGAGTCTCGACGGCACGGTAATACGAATCTACCCCGAATCGATCTGGCGCTTCAACCTTTCTCTTTTCGAAGAGTTAAGCGATCAATCGCCAGATGTTGAAAGAATCTTAACCCTCGCTAACCACTACGGCACCGAGAGCGATCTCGATACCACCGGGCGCATCCTGATTAACTCCGATCTCCGGACCGAATTAGGACTACTCGGGGACGCCGTGGTGGGCACCGGTAAAAAAGGCGTCGTTCATGTCTACCGCAAGGCCGATCATGACGATCTCATCAAAAATTTCAAGGCGGTCGCACCCGACGCCATTCAGAATCTCACGCGCTTAGGAATGCGGTAAAGGCAATGCATGCAACACGTTCCAGTCATGCCGGCGGAAACCATGGAGGCTCTCCAGTTGCGGAGCGGCTACTCCGTGGTGGACGCAACGGCCGGCTTGGGGGGCCATACGCGACTGCTGAGCGCCGCCGTTGGACCCACGGGGCGCGTCTTTGCGTGCGATACGGATCCCGAGTCGCTGGCCATGGCCGAAGCCAATTGCGCCGGCTCGCCCAGCCCCATTACCTTCCTTCATACCCCGTTTTCCCGGCTCCGGGAGACGCTAACGGCCGCAAAAGTAGCCATAACGGACGCACTTTTGGCCGATTTTGGCACCAGTATGATGCACTTTCAGACCGGCGAGCGGGGATTCAGCCTGATGCAGGACGGTCCGTTGGACATGCGCCTGGACAGAACGTCGGACAACCCGACGGCGGCCGAACTGGTCAACACACTTTCGGAGAAAGAATTAGCGGATTTGATCTATACCACTGGAGAAAGGAGGAGCAGACCGATAGCCAGAGCACTAGTGCGGGCGCGGCCCGTGATCACGATGAAGCAATTCGCTTCAACCATTCTCGCGGCCGTGCCCCGTACTGGAAAACTGCATCCGGCAACGCTCTCCGCTCTCAGTCTCCGCATCGCCTGCAACGGCGAATACCGGGAAATCGACGCGTTGATCGACCAACTCCCGTCGTTGGTTCGTTCGGGGGGGCGAGTGGTCTTCATCACCTTCCATTCGGGCGAGGATCTCATCGCCAAAACCGGAACGCGCCGGCTCGCCAAGGAAGGCAAGGCGAAGTTGATCAACAAACACGTTCTTATACCCACGCCGGAGGAAGTCCGGCGCAATCCAGCCAGCCGCAGCGCCAAGATGCGCGTGCTGGAGATGCTGTAAACCTCTTGGCAATGCAACAGTTCGGGAATTATGAAGTGACGAGTAGGGGGAACAATTGCCATGGCTACCGCTTGGGCCTGGGTGTTTGAAGAGAAAGTTTCGGGCGCGCTCAACGCACAGACCCGGAAACAGAACGCGGCCGGCCGCTATCAACTGCGGCCGATGCCCAACGAGGACATCCATGTCTTCGTAAAGAAAATCGACAACAGCCGCGTGGTTCGCGAGCAGGACCCGAAGGCTAACGCCTCGGCCTGGAAAACGATCTCGATGGCGTGCCTCTTCGCCATGATAGTGGTGGGGCTTATCGTCCCGATCGCCAACAGCTATCTCGCCGGTTACACGGTCACCGAAATCGAAAAGCAGAACGGCCAACTGCAATCGCAGTTGGCGCGGCTTTCGGTTCGAGAGGCCGAATTGACCAGCGTGGAAGCGCTGGCGCTCGCCGCCAAGAATCAGAAGTATCTGGACCCGACGCCGGAAACGATGGTTGTGATCAACGAAACCCGTTCCGGCGCCGTGGCTCTGAACCGGAACGGTCAATAGCAGTTCATTCGCGGGCCGGACCTCCGACCGGATCCAGCGGACGGGACGCCGTTTTACCCCCGAAACGGCGCCCCGCCTTCTTCCGATCCGTAGTCCTAACGCCAGCCGGAAACGTCGTTATAATACCTCCCCCCAAACAACAGGAAAGGATCAACTATGGAAACGACGGTCGAGCCGCAAGCGCAACGGCGGCTAACCCTCGTAGCGTGGTTTGGAGTTCTATGGGGAGTCATTTTGATCGCCCGTTTGATTCATCTCCACGTCTTCGAGCACGAGAATCTTCGCTTAGCCGCCGCGCGCCAGCAGGAACATATCGTTGAAGTCGCCGCCGCCCGCGGGACAATTTTCAGCGGCGGAGAAGGCGGCGGCCCACTGGCCCTCAGCGTCCCGGTCCGCCGCGTAGCCATCAACCCGCTGCGCATTCCGAAAGCCGGCGAGCCCTTCGTCATCTCCGTTCTGGAACAACTGCTCGGCGTCGACGGCGGGGCTCTCCTCGTCGAGATCGCCGAAGCGCGCAAGACCCGCAACGGTTATCTTGTCGTCCGCGAGGACGCTTCCGCCGAAGAGATCATCCGCCTCCGGCAAAGCAAGCTCGATATCTTCACCTTTGAAGACACGTATCGCCGCGAATATCCGAAGGGTTCGCTCGCCGCGCACGCGCTCGGGTGGGTGAACCGGGAAGGCCGCGGCGATGCCGGCATCGAGCGCGGACTGGAAAGCGAACTCGCCGGCGTCCCCGGACGCACGCGCATGCTCCGCGACGCTCGCAACCGCGATTACGATGGCAAGATCATCAACGAGGAGAAGCCGGAACCCGGCGTGAACGTCATCCTCACCATCGACGAAGCCATTCAATACGCCGCCGAAAAAGCGCTGAAAGAGGCCATTGAAAAGGAGGGCGCTCCCTCCGGCACGGTCGTGGTCCTGAATCCGAAGACCGGCGATATACTGGCCATGGCCAGCTACCCCTATTTTGACCCGCGCGAGCGTCCCAAGGGCGACAACGAGATGCTGCAGCGCATGAATTTGACCATCTCCGCGCCCTTCGAACCCGGCAGCGTGTTCAAGGCCATCACGGTGGCGGCCGCTCTTGAAACCACCAAGCTCCGTCCGGAGACCGTCATCAACTGCGGCAACGGCCTGATCCGTCTCCCTGGGCGCGTCGTACACGATCACGATTCCTACTCCGCCCTCCCCATGACGATGGTCCTGGCCATGTCGAGCAACGTCGGCGCCATCAACATCGGCCTCACCGTCGGCAACAAGCGCATGTACGACTATATGGAGAAGTTCGGCTTCGGCGACCGCGTCGGTATCTCCCTGCCCGGCGAATCCGGCGGCAAGCTCCACCCCGTCCGCGACTGGACCGCCGCATCCATGGGTTCGGTCGCCATGGGCCATGAACTGATGGCAACGCCGCTTCAACTGGCCCAGGCCTTCGGCATCCTGGCCAACAACGGCGCGCTGATCCGTCCCCGCATCGTCAAGGCCCGGCAACACGCCGGCACCGGCAAGAAGGAATTCGTTCCGGTAGCCGCGGCCGAGCAGCGCATTAAGGCCGAAACGGCCATCGAACTGCGCCGCATGTTGGAGCAGGTGGTGCTCACCGGCACCGGCAAGGAGGCCCGCCTGAAGAAGGGTTACACCGTCGCCGGCAAGACCGGTACCGCGCAGATAGTCGACGCGCGCACCGGCAAATATATCCACCGCTACAACTCTTCGTTTGTCGGCTTCGCGCCCGTCGCCGACCCCGCCGTCGTCGTCGCCGTCACCATTAACGGCTCCTACAAATACGGCGGCATTACCGCCGCCCCGGTTTTCCGAGATGTTACCGGCGCCGCCCTACGCACACTCGGCGTCTCCAAGGATCTTATCGAGGAAGAGCCCGTAGCCAAGCCCGAGCCGGAGCCCCGCCGCGAGCCAATCGCGCCGCCGCAGCTCGCCGGCAACGTTCCGCCGCCCGCGCCCGTCGACCCCGCTCTCGTCCATGGCCCGCGCGTACCCGATTTCCAGGGCATGACCATGCGCGCCGTCCTGGCCAAATCGGTCGCCGAAGGCTGGCACGTGGAAACTGTCGGCAGCGGCATCGCTCGCGGTCAGGAGCCGGTGCCCGGCACGGTGGTCCCCGTCGAAAAACGAGTTCGCGTAATGTTCCGCCAGTAGGTACGCATGACCGTCAACGAACTTCTCGACGGAGCGGGCGTCGTCTTCGCCTCCTCTCCGGAAACTCTTAACCTGCCGGTGCGCGGTCTGGCATATGACTCTCGCCAAATCGCGCCCGGCTATCTGTTCTTTGCCTTCACCGGAAGCAAAGTCGATGGCGGCCGCTTCGCCGGCGATGCGCTGGCCCGGGGCGCGGTTGCCGTGGTCTTCGATACCCCTCCCGCCGTCCCGCCCCAGCACCCTTACATCGTTGTCGCCCACGGCCGCCGCGCGCTCGCCGCCGCCGCCAAGCGCTTTTATCACGCCCCGGACGAAAGCATTGGTGTCATCGGGTTCACCGGAACCAACGGCAAGTCAACCGGCACCATGCTCACCGATGGCATCCTGCAACATGCGGGCTACAAGACATCGCTTATCAACACCATCGGCTATCACGTATGCGACACGCCGCTTCCGGCCGTAAACACCACGCCCGAATCGCTGGATGTCTTCCGCATCGCCGCCGAAACGCGCGATGGCGGGGGGCGCTTTCTGTCGATGGAAATCTCCTCCCACGCTCTCGCCCTCGGCCGCGTGGAAGGACTGAAACTCGCCGCCGCCGTCTTCACGAACCTCACTCGCGATCACCTGGATTTCCACTCCACAATGGAAGAATACGGCGCCGCCAAAGCCCGCCTCTTCGGACCCGATTTCGCGCCGACGGCGGCCATCCTCAACGCTGACGATCCGTTCACGCCCAGCATCGCCGTGGCCCCCGCTTCCCGCCGCCTTATCTATGGCTTACAGCTTGGAGCCGATTACCGCGCCGTCGACATCGAGTCCGGCTTCTTCGGCCTCCGCTTTTCTATTGAGGGTCACGCCAAAATCTCTTCCACGCTCATCGGCGATATCAACATTTACAACATCCTCGCGGCCGCCGCCGCTTGCCATTCCGCCGGTCTGGATTGGGACCGGATCGCCGCCGGCGTTGCCGCCTTCCCCGGCGTGCCGGGGCGTTTCGAACGCGTCGACGCCGGCCAGAATTTTCTCGTCGTCGTCGACTACGCCCATACCGACGCCGCCCTTACCAACGTCATCCGAGTCGCCCGTCAATTGCTGAACGGCAAAGGCCGAGTACTCACCCTTTTCGGCTGCGGCGGCGATCGCGACCGCGCCAAGCGCCCCCTGATGGGCATGGCCGCCGCCAAGGATAGCGACTTCGTGTTTCTCACCAGCGACAATCCGCGCAGTGAAGATCCGTTGGCGATCATTAACGACGCCGTCGTCGGAGCCCGCCGTTTCGACACGCCTCTCCTCGTCGAGCCCGACCGCTTAAAGGCCATCTTCTCCGCTATCCACGAAGCCGTCGCCGGCGACATCGTTATCATCGCCGGAAAGGGCCACGAAGACTATCAGATCGTCGGCGACCGGAAAATCGAATTCAGCGATCGCGAAGTCGCCCTCCGCGCCCTTCGCGCCCGAGGCGGCAAATGACTTTGACGTTAGCTGAAATCGCCCATCTTACGGGCAGCCGTTCGGTCGTCCCGGACACACCCGTTTCCTCGTGGAGCATCGACACCCGGACGATTATCGCAGGCGCATTGTTCATCGCCCTTCCCGGCGACAATGTTGACGGGCATAGCTTCCTCGCCGCCGCCGCCGAACGCGGGGCCGCCGCCGCCCTGGTCGACAATCGCGACTGGCCGGAAGCGAATGGTCTGCGCCTTATCCGCGTTGCCGACACGCTTACCGCGCTGCAGCACCTCGCCCGCCATGCCCGCGCCAAACTGAAGTTCCCCGTCATCGCCATCACCGGCAGCGCGGGTAAGACGACGACGAAAGACTCGATCGCGGCGCTCGCGGGCGCCGCTCGCCGCGTCACAAGCAACGAAGGCAATCTCAATAACCACATTGGCCTTCCGCTCTCGCTGCTCCGCATGGACGAATCGGCCGAAGTGGGCGTCCTGGAAATGGGCATGAACCACGCCGGGGAAATTCGCTACCTGTGCTCCATCGCCAAGCCGGATATCGGCGTCATCACCAATGTCGGCGCGGCCCACATTGAAAACTTCTCGTCCATCGAAGCCATCGCGCTCGCCAAGCGAGAGTTGATTGAAGAGCTTGGCCCACATGGCACGGCCGTGTTGAATTACGACGACCCGCGCGTCCGCGTCTTCGGCGAAGTCCACACGGGCCGCACCGTCACCTACGGCATCGAATCCGGCGCCGATATTCGCGCCGAAAATGTCGAACTCACCGCCGAAGGCGCGAAGTTCCAGATCAATGGCGTGACCTTTGAAACCTGTCTTTCCGGCCGCCATGGCGTTTGGAACGTGACGGCGGCGGTCGCCGTTGGATCCATTCTGAAAATCGATCTCGTGGATATGGCAGTCGCGGCCCGATCCCTGCGGGCCGGCAAGATGCGCGGGGAACGCATCGAGCATCATGGAATCACCATCTTGAACGATTGCTATAACAGCAATCCGGAAGCGGCCATGGCGATGCTCGATACGTTGGCCGCCATGCCCGGCGCGCGGAGAATCGCGGTGCTCGGGGAGATGCTCGAACTCGGCGTGTGGTCCGAGTCGATGCATCGCGAAGTCGGCATTCACGCGGCAGAGCAGGGGATTCAAACCGTCATCGCGATCCGCGGCGCCGCCCGTCACTTGGCCGATGCCGCCAAGGAGCGAGGCGTGGAGACCCTATTCTTTGAGGAGCCGGCCGATGCCGGCGAAGCGCTTCGCTCGCTCGCCCGTCGCGGCGACGTCGTACTTTGCAAGGGATCGCGCGGCACACGCGTCGAAAAAGCCCTGGAAAGATTCATGGCCAACTAATGCTCTATTGGCTCCTATTTGAAAAATTGTTTCCATATTTCGGTCCGGCCCGCCTATTTGGCTTCGTCACCTTCCGCACCGCATTCGCGAGCCTCACCGCGCTCTTCATCTCCATCTGGCTCGGGCCGTGGCTTATCCGCAAACTACGCGAATTCCAAATCGGCCAACAGATCCGCGAAGAGGTAGCCAATCACCAGAAAAAGGCCGGCACGCCCACGATGGGCGGCGTGCTGACGGTCATCGCGATCGTGGTGCCCACGCTGCTCTGGGCCAATCTCACCAACCCCTACATCTGGATCGCCCTCCTCGGCCTTATCAGCTTCGGCGCCATTGGCTTCTACGACGACTACACGAAAGTGAAGCACAAGCGCAACCTCGGCCTTACCGCGCGCAGGAAATTCCTATTCCAAGTCCTCTGCTCCATCCTGATCGGCATCCTGCTGCTTGTTCTCCACGCTCGCGGCAGCTACGCCACCAGCATGAACATCCCGTTCTTCAAGACTTTCAAGCCCGATCTGCTCGTGTCCGCCTGGCTGTCGAACCCGTTCACTTACCCCTTCGCTTTCATCTTCTTTTTCGTCTTCCTGATCATCGTCCTCGCCGGCTCTTCCAACGCCGTCAACCTCACCGACGGTCTTGACGGCCTGGCCATCGGCCTGATGGTTATCGCCGCGGGCGCCATGACGATCCTGACCTACATCAGCGGCCATCGCGAGCTTGCGATCTATCTTGAGATTGTTCGCCTGCCCGGCGCGAGCGAACTCACGATTTTCTGCGGCGCCATGACCGGCGCGTCGCTCGGCTTCCTTTGGTACAACGCGCATCCGGCCGAAGTGTTCATGGGCGATGTCGGGGCGCTCTCGCTCGGCGGCGCCATGGGAACGGTAGCCGTGTTGATCAAACAGGAAGCGCTGCTGCCCTTCATCGGCGGCGTCTATGTCATCGAGTTGATGAGCGTCGTGCTGCAGGTGGCCAGCTTCAAGCTCCGCGGGAAACGCATCTTCCGCATGGCCCCGCTGCACCACCACTTTGAGCTCCTCGGCTGGCACGAGACCAAAATCATCACCCGCTTCTGGATCCTGGGGCTGGTCATGGCCCTGTTCGCGCTCACCACCCTGAAACTGCGATGACGGACTACGCCAACAGACGGGTGCTTATCGTCGGCGCCGGCAAGTCCGGTCTCGCCGCCGCGAGGTTCCTGCGCGCCCGCGGGGCTAAAGTCGTCTTCTCCGATAACCGCACGCCCGGCAACGACGAGGATTTCCCCATGATCGGCCAATCCGAAATCGACGGCGACGGCTTCGACCTGCTGATCCAGTCCCCCGGCGTTCCGCTTGAACTGCCCATCTTCGAGCGCGCCCGCGCTCGCGGAGCCCGTATTATGGGCGAACTCGAACTCGCCGCCGAAGAACTGCGAGGCCACATCATCGGCATCACCGGCGCCAACGGAAAAACCACCACTACCGCGCTCACCGGCCACATCTTCCAACACGCGGGGCGCCACACGCTCATTGGAGGCAACATCGGCGTACCCATCACGGATCTGGTCGCGCAATCCACGCCCGATACCGCCGTCGTCCTGGAACTCTCCAGTTTTCAACTCGAAACCGTCGAAACTTTCCGAGCCGAAATCGCGCTCGTCCTCAACATCACGCCCGATCACCTGGACCGCCACTTCACCATGCAGCGCTATATCGACGCCAAGGCCCGCCTCGTCGAACTGCAAACCGCGAATGGCTTCACGGTCCTCAACGCCGCCGAACCCAACGCCCGCGCCCTCGCCAGCCGTACAAAGGCCAAGGTTGTCTGGTTCAATCTCGACGCGCCCGCCTTGAATGGGGTGGCCCGCGCCGAAGACTCCGTCTGGCTCGGCCCCGAAAAACTCATGCCGGTAGCCGACATCCCTTTGCCCGGCCGCCACAACGTGGAAAACGTCATGGCCGCCGCCGCCGCCGCCTGGCTCGCCGGCATCGCCCCGAGCACCATCGCCGACGCGGTCGGGAGCTTTCCCGGCGTCGAACACCGCATTGAATTCGTTCGCGAAATCGACGATGTGCGCTACTACAACGACTCAAAGGCGACCAATGTCGACGCCGCCGAAAAAGCCATTGACGCCTTCCCCGGGGGCCTGTGGATCATCCTCGGCGGCAAGGACAAACACAGCGACTACCGCCCGCTCGCCCCGCGCCTGGCCGCCAAGGCCAAAGGCATCCTCACCATTGGCGCCGCCGCCCCCATCATCCGCCAACACCTGACGGAAGTTAATCCTTCCCTTCCACTGACCGATTGCGATACGCTCGATGTGGCTATTCGCACGGCGCGCCGCCTCGCGGCGCCGGGGGACATCGTCTTGTTATCTCCCGCCTGCGCGAGCTTTGACCAGTATCAAAGCTACGAACATCGAGGCCGGTCATTTAAGGATCTGGTTCGAAGCCTATAAGTTATGGAGTACGTAAATGTCTAAGCGAGTAACAATGGATTGGACATTGTTTTTTACCGTCGCGGCCATGGTGGCCGCGGGCCTTATTATGATCTACTCCGCCTCGTCCATCACGGCGCAGGCGCTCTACAACAAGCCGCCTTATTACTTCCTGGCCATGCAGCTCGGCTGGGCCGTCCTCGGCTTTGGCGCGTTGATGTTCCTGCGCCGCTTCGATTACCGTAAACTCCGCCGCCCGGAATGGGCCTTCGGGCCGCTCGCCGTGGTGCTCTTCCTACTGCCGGTGGCTTACTTCGTCGACCCGCGCCACCGCTGGATCCCCATCGGCATCGGCAACATTCAGCCCTCCGAATTCGCCAAGCCCGCCATGGTCATCTTCCTCGCCTATTTCCTCACTTGGCGCCAGGCGGCCATTAACAATCCGCGCTTCACGCTCCGTCCCGCCGCCCTGCTGCTCGGCGCGCTCTTCCTGATGGTCGCCATCGCCGACCTTGGCACCGCCGTGGTATTGGGCGTCGCCTCCGCGGTCATGTTCTATGTCGCCGGTCTCGACCGCCGGTTCCTGATGACCGCCGGCAGTCTGGCCGCCGTCTGTTTCATTATCGCCATCGTCGCCGCGCCCTTCCGCTTCCGTCGCGTCGTCGAGATGATCGACCCTACCTATGAACTCGTCGACAAATACGATGTCACGGAAAAAATAAAACCTTACATCCTCAGCTCCTCCACTATCAGCGATACCGGCTACCAGAAACGGCAGGCCGGGATCGCCCATGGTTCAGGGGGCGTCTTTGGCTTCGGCCTTGGACACGGACGCCAGAAGCACTTCTTTCTGCCCGAATCGCACACGGATTTTATCTATGCCGTCATCGGCGAGGAGCTCGGCCTATGGGGGGCTACGGCCGTCTTGTTCGGCTACTTCATCATTATCTGGCGAGGCATACGAATATTCCTGCTGATACCCGACGACTTCGGCCGCATGCTGGCCCTGGGCCTCACCATCGCGATCGGTTTCCAGGCGTTGTTTAACATCACCGTTGTGCTGGGACTGGGGCCCACCAAAGGCATTCCGCTGCCCATGATCAGCTACGGCGGCAGTTCGCTGGTGGCCACGCTAGCCTCGCTCGGCATCCTGCTCAACATCAGCGAGAATGTCGGCTAGTGAAAAAATGCGTGTTCGTCATGGCCGGTGGCGGTACCGGGGGCCATGTCATCCCCGGCATTGCCGTCGCGCGCGAACTCGCCGCCCGCGGCCATCAGCCGGTCTTCATCGGCACACGGCAGGGAATGGAGGCGCGCCTGGTGCCGGCCGCCGGATTCCCTATCGAATGGGTGGAAATCGGCGGGCTGAAGGGTCTCAGCCTGGTCCGCCGCGCCCGCACCGTCGTCGAACTCCCGTCGAGCGTCTGGAGCGCCCGCGGAATCCTGCGGCGTCACCATGCCGCCGGCGTCTTCAGCATGGGCGGCTATGCCGCCGCCCCCGTCGTGCTCGCCGCCGCGCTCAACGGAATTCCCATCGTGCTGATGGAGCCAAACGCCATGCCCGGCATGACTAATCGCCGCATGGCCCGCTTCGCCCGCCGCGCCCTGGTCAGTTTCGCCGAAGCGCATCCTTATTTCCCCGCCGGCCGCGTGGAATTCGCCGGACTGCCCGTACGTTCCGAATTTTTCGCGCTTCCCGATAAGCCCCGCGCCGATCCGCCGGTCGTCCTCATCACCGGCGGCAGCCGCGGCTCTCGCACGCTTAATCTGGCCACCCAGGCGCTGACCCGGCTGCTCCGGCAGCCGGTAAAAATTATTCTCCAAACCGGCCGCGAGATGCACGCCGAAATCGCCGCGTCCATCGACGCGCCCCACGTAGAAGTGGTCGCCTACATCGACGACATGCCGCAAGCCTACGCCCGGGCCGATCTCCTTGTCTGCCGTTCCGGCGCCGGAACCGTCGCCGAGCTTGCCGCCGCCGGCAAACCCGCCATCCTGGTTCCCTACCCCTACGCCGCCGACGACCACCAGATGGCCAACGCCCGCTCCATGGAGCGGGCCGGCGCCGCCCGCGTCGTCCCCGACAAGGAGATGGACGGTCCCCGCATGCTCCGCGAAATTCTCGCTTGCCTGGAAGATTCGAACCTTGAACTAATGGCCCGCGCCGCCCGCGCCCAAGCCAAGCCCGGCGCCGCCGCCCGCGCCGCTTCCCTCCTTGAAGAGTACGCGGAAGCGATATGAAGGCCGCGGCGTGGCGAGGATCTCACCACCCGCTACGCTCCGCATCGCCGGTTACGAGTTCCCGGTTATCCCCACTTCCAACGCCGTGGCTCGCCGGACTCGCGCCGAACGGCATAGTCCAAAATTACCCGCCCCGCTGCAAGGCCTCCCTTGTCGCCCACTATGTACTCGGTCGCGGTTAGGCGAGAGTTCGCGATGGGTGGGGGCCGCGCCCGGCCTTTGCGCTTTTGCCGGTCCCCCCCATTCATGACCCAGTAGCACTACTTCGTTCCGAACAGTTCCTTCAGCCCTATCTGGCTGGAATCGCCCGAGGTCACCGACCCGTCGAGCGAGTTGATATCCATTTGCGAAAGATCGATCTTGGTCGCGAACGCTTTCCGGTGTATCTCCTTGCAGAGCATGCGGGCGGTTTCTTTTACGTCAGGCAGAATTGTATAGCTCGCCTGAGCGAGTACGGCGCCGTCCCGACCGCGGAGTTGGGCGTAGAGGCGGCGGCCCGTCGTAGAGACGGACAACGAAAAGCCGCGGCCGCGGTGGAAGCGCGGCGATTTTTCGAGCCAACTAACGGCCTCGTTGGCGCCGGGGGAGTTATCGCTCGAAAGCGTGACGGGGATCGACAGATCGAGTAGCCGGATGAGCCCGGCGTTACGCTCCATGGCGTTCCGCCAAGCTACGGCCGCGCGGTCCAATTGCCCGTTCCGCTCAAGCGCGTGGGCGGCCAAGGCTTCCATCCGGGCGCGGAGCAAGACTTCTTCCTGGGGCAATTTTTCGCGGGCGGCGGTTAATGCCGCCAGCCCCTTCTCCCAGTCGCCCGACATAATGAGCGACTCGCCCATGGCGGCTTGCAGATACGGCCGCTCGCGGTCGGCCATCTTGCCCGTGCGAGTCATCAATTTATCAAGTTCGGCGCGGACGAGGCCGCCGCCGACGGCTCCATGGAGCCCGGGGCGCATCCATTCCGTGATAGGCGAATCGGGAGCGTATGGCCGGAGAATCCAGGGCAGGCGCTTTTCGGGCACGAGCAGCGCGTTCAGCCGGTTATTGGCGGCCCAAAGTTCGCGCTCCACTTTCAACCGGTCCCATCCCGACTCTACCCACTCCTGCCAAGTCTCCCAGACCATCTGCTCGCGGAGGGCTTCGCGCTGCATGCGTAGCGTTTCGCGCCATAGGTAGAGCAGTCCGATTTCAGCCTGGTCCACGGTACCGGACGTTGTGCCGCGGCGATCGGGCTTGCTGCGGATGCGGCGCACAATCTGGAGCGCCGCATCCGGATAGCCGGTAGCGAGCAGCACGATGGCCGTGGCCTGTTGACCGTCGTTCCAGCGCTGCTGTTCGAGCGTCGGGTCGGACCGCCGGTCCCAGGCGTGCATACTACTAATGGCGGAGACGGCTTCGGCCAGCCGGCCTTCGGCGGTATAGAGCAAAGACAGCGACATCCAGGGATTCGAATAGCTGGAGGGGTGGAAATATTTGGTTGCCAGCAAGGTATCCGATTCGGCGACGTCGAACTGCAACAGCACATTGGCCACTTCGGCGCGATTGCGAACGAGAGTGGCGATATTGGCGGCATCGCGTTCCGTCAGCTCGTTTTTCAAAACGGTGAACCAGCGGAAGGCTTCCTCGTAGTTGCCGAGCGACATTTCAATCGAACCCAGCGTGTTTAAAGCACCGCGGCGCGTGTCCGGGTCCTTCGACTTCAAGTACTTCTGCATGAGCTGGCGAGCCTCATTATGCCGGCCGAGCTTCATCAGCGACCAGCCGCTGCGTTCGCCCATGTCGACGCCGAACAGGCGCCGGTACTCGCCGACCAATTGAATTTGCTCTTCGTGTTTTTCGGTGAGGCCGGCCACCAGCAGCGTTTCAAATAGAATCTGCGCGAGCAGATCCGCGCCCTGCTCGGTGGCGACGCTGGAAGGGTTTCGTTCGATAAGCGTTCGCGCGCGTCCAAGATAGTATCGCGCCAGCGGCAGGTTCCCTTCGCCACGCTGCATGGCGACACCCAAGAGATAGTTGCCCATCGGCGAGTTCTTGTTCTCGCGGAGAATCGCCTCGCCCATTTCGCGAACGCGGACGAAGCGGCCGCTATCGATCCATTGGCGTACGGTGGCGAGGTCGGTTTGATGCTGTTGCGCGGAGAGCGCGACGGGGGCGAACACACAGATGATGAGTATCCTTATCATCCCCAGTTCTGTCCGTTCCCAGCGGCTTGCGGGGGCAGGGCTGGCGGGGTTTGCGGCACGGGGGCCATGGCCGGGGCGACGTTGGCCATGGTGGACCGGGTCAACACTTCGAGAGGCCCCTTCAGGCATTCCAGAACAACCGTTCGTGTGTCACCGGCTCCTGGGGCGATAACCAAGCGATGGCTGAAGACGAATGGCGCGAGGTATTCTATGTCCTGCGAGGATACGTAGTCGCGGCCGTTCAGCAGGGCGACGGCCTGGAGGGCGGGAATCATTAGGACGAGGCTGCGGGTGCTGAGGCCCTGGAGCACTTTCTTGTGCGCGCGAAGATTGCGGGCGGCGTCGACCAGGCAGGTGTGGACGCGGGGATCGACGTGGACGAAATCCTCCATCGCCTGACGGGCGCCGACGACTTCATCGCGAGTGACGAGGCGTTCCGGGGGCGCGGAGCGGCGGACTTTGCGCGTGGCCAGGACGTCGATCTCGGCTTCGCGAGCGATGTAATCCATGTTGATCTTGAACAGAAAACGATCCAGTTGGGCGACGGGAAGCGGGTAAGTACCGGCAAGGTCGCGGGGGTTTTGAGTGGCGATGACGAAGAAGAAGCCGTCCAGCGGATAGGTATGGTTATCGACGGTTACCTGCTTTTCGGCCATGGCTTCCAACATCGCCGATTGGACCTTGGGCGATGTCCGGTTGATCTCGTCGGCCAGCAGGACGTGGGCGAAGATCGGGCCGGGGCGGAACTCGAACCGGCTGGTGGAGACGTCGAAAATCGAGACGCCGGAAACGTCGCTGGGCAAAAGGTCGGGCGTGAACTGGACGCGGCGGAACGGGGCGACGTGCTGGCCTTCGGCATCGGTGACCGATTCCCCGAGGGCTTTGGCGAGCGTCGTTTTGCCGGAACCGGGGTAGTCTTCGAGCAGTACGTGGCCGTCGGCGAAGAGGGCGGTGATGATGAGGTCGATGACCGCGTCCCGTCCCTTAACCGCGGCGCGCAGGCGGCGGCGGAGAATCTGGGCCGTCTCATAAGGGGCGGCCAGAGGATGCACGGACTGTGCCTGGGGCTCCAATGTTACGGGCGTTTGGGGATACGATGCCATTCCAATCCTTTCAATCCGTTTAGCTGACCTTCCACCACGAGAGCGGATGGAGGGCACCCGCGATGCGGCGCCACAACGGCACGCCGGCCGCGACTTTGCGCGACACGGCGCGGGTTAATTCGAGATACGCGGCGCGGCCGCGAGGAACGATACCGGCGCTAAGCGAATGACGCAAGTGCAGTTGCGTCAGTTCGTGGAACTCAGGCGCGCGAATGGCGACCGACTCGGCGAAGTGTTCGCGGGAGGCGCCGAATCCGCGGTGCCAGCCGAGATCGGCCAGGCGATCGAGCGTAGCGCGATAGGCGGAGACGGGGAGGCGGGACTCGTCGCAGAAGCGGGGCTCGAAGCGCCGCCAGAGCTTCATCAAATACATCGCAAGCAGCGTCAACAGCGCCAACGGAGCGACCATCCGGCCGAGCGCCTGGAGGGTTTCGAGAAACGCTTTGCGCACGTCGCCATCGCCGGCGGGCGGATTTTCCTCCTTGGGCGATCCGGGCGTTTGGCGGGCCATTTCGCCGAGCATGCGTTGAAGCTCCGGATCGGCCTTGTCTTGCTGCGGAGGCGTGGCGACTTTTTCCGGGGTAATGTCGAGGACTACCCAGCCGAGGCCCTTGACGTAAATTTCCGGCCAGGCGTGCGCGTCTCCGTTACGGATCAGGACCGCCGAGCCGTTGCCGCGCTGACGGGCATCGACGGCGTATCCGACGCTAACGCGGGAGGGAAGACCCACCGTCCGGAACAGATAAGCCGCTGAGTGGGCCAGATGGACGCAGTAGCCGTTGCGGTCGCCGAACAGGAAGCCGGCAACGGGGTCCGACTCATCGTTAGGGCGGGCGACATTCAGATTGTACGTCGTGTTCTTATCGAGCCAGAACTTAATCGCCAGCGCCTGCGCCAGGACCATGCCGCGGAGGTGGACCGGTAGGAGTAGGCGGGCCTCCTCGGCGATCTTGCGGTAGCGGGGATCGTCGGGGACCTGCGTATAGTGCTGCCAGACTTCGGGGGTCCACTTGTCGCTGCCGACCGGACGCTGGAGCAGGTCGCCAAAATCCGTATCGAGGACGATGGATTCGGTCTTGTAAGCGCGCTCAAAACGTTTGGGATCGGGGTTGTTGGCGGGTTCGTACTTCGCCGCGTCGATCAGCGCGAAAGGCTTCGAATGGGGCGTCATAATCGCCACCGTGGTTTTCATGCGGTGGGCGAGACGTTTGCCGTTGGACTGTCTTTCCGTATCGGCCCGGTCGCGCATCGGCACCTCAATGGCTTCAGCGGGAAAGGGCACGCCGATATCGGTGTCGAGCTTCTGGCTGGCGTCGCGGACCAACCGCTTGCCGTTCCAGGTGCTGAGGGCATCCTGGCGGAAATAGAACATTCCGTAAGGGGGCGTGTAGTCGTCGTGCAGATTCACGACGGCGACCGGAAAGCTTTTGCCGTTTGAGCCATTGGAAGGGTCGGGATCCTGGTTCTGGTTGTCGCTCCGATCCTTTCCCTCTTGCTTCTGGCCGCCCTTGCCGCCACCGCCACCCTTCTCCTTTTGCGATTTCTTCTTATCCTCGCCATTGCCCGAGGCGGCCCAGGCGTTCAACTGGCGAATTTTGCCATCGGGCAGGAAGAGGAACAAGGCCACAATCATGGCCATGAGGATCAGCGGGTCGAGGAGGGTGCGCTTCGCCGAACGGCGGCTGAGCAGCCAGACGATCAACGTGACGCCGAGCGCGGCTCCAGCGCCGAGAAAGAAGGGCAGCGGATCGTAGTTACGTTCCAGCAGCCAATCGGTAATGAGGTAGGGGCGGTGCAGCGAGCCCTCCCGGTGAGCGGCAAAGACCCCGGCGAAGATGCCGACCAGCAGCGCGGCTTCAATCGAAAGAAATGTCGAATGGCGAGTGGCGGAGAGAAGAAGCGGCGTCAACAGCGCCAACGGCAGAGCCAGCCAAATGGCAATTTCAGTAATGCCATAGACGCCGGCGCTGCCCAATAGCTTTGCCGCCCCGAAACTACCGCGAAGAATGGCGCTTGCCAGTATCACCAGGCCGAGGCCGCCGAGGCAGATAAACCAGAGGCGGGGCAGGCGAACGGGAAGCGAGCCCAGCCGGTCACCGAGGGAGAACGCCGCCAATACGCCGGCGAGAACCGCGGCGAGTCCGGCGCCCGACGTGAAATTGACAGCGGCAAGGCCAGCCGCCGCCATCCATATAAGGATGCCGGGGACCTGCCACCAAATAGATCTTTGTTTCCCCACTCCGATTAGCCTTTATATCCCAGCATATCGCTCAAGGTCCGTCCTGAGTTACGCTCGACCACAATCAGTTCATTCGCCAGGCCTCTTACGGAGCCGGCGCGGGAGCGAATTTCCGCCATGGAGACACCGTCGTGGTGTCGCGGTTTCAGCAGCCAGCGGCTCACAATCTCCCGCACGCCGCGGGCCGAAGTCTGATCCGGCACAATCTCGCCGGCGGCAGTCAATACCTGGACACGCATGGTGGCGGTGGCCGCCGACTGGCTGGCCACCGCTTCCCAGGCGGGTTCGTCCGGCGGGATAAATAGCAGGCAGAACTGGTAGCCCTCACTTTCGCGAAGGGTAAGAAATGACGCCAAGCGCGCGGCCCGGTCCTCCGGCCTCGCTTCTCCGCTGCGGGCGATGATCTCGAAAGCGGCCTCCCGATCCTCGTTGGCTTCGCGTTCGACGCCGTCGGCCGCAAAGCACCAATCGTCCCCGAGCAACCCCCGCTCAATCGACACGCGCGCCGCGGCCGCCGTGGCGTCGTCCTGCGGGCTTGTCACCAGATAGGCGCAACCTCGTTTGCGCTCGGCCACGCTGCGTTCGGGCGTCCGGACCATCATTTTGCCGGTGCGGGCATAAACCTTCCAAAGCACCATTCGCAAGGGATCCCCCGCGGCGTACTGGCGCATTTCGACCCGGTCGCCTTTGGGCTCGGCGTAGGGATCGGAAAGGTCGTCCCCCTCGGCCATACCAGCCGGGGGCGGCATGCGCGATAGCATTCCCCGGTATGGCAGAACACGGAGCATGACGTCTTCCTTCCGGCGCCAGGAGATCTCCGTCAATCCGAACAGGTCCCGCACGGCAAACCGGCGAACGATGCGTTTCACAATGCAACGCCGCGCGGGGGAGGCCAACTCGACCAGATTGGTTCCTTCGCGCTCCAACTCGACGTACGCGGCCGTTTCGCCGCCGCCGTCATTCACCCATTGCCAATCGACCACCGCGAATGGAATCCAGCGCGGCCGGCGCAGGCGGTAACCGGTGGGTTGGGGAACGCCGGTGTCTAAATCCAGCTCGCCAGGGGTGGAGGCCTTGCGCGTCCGTAGCGCCATGACGACCGCCGCCAGAACCGTGCAGAGCAGGAGCGCGATCAATACCAACGCTCCACCGAGGCCGGCGACGAGGAGCACCAGATCCCGCACCAGCACGCCGTAGACCCAAATAGCCGTGGCGAACAGCAGCAGGAACGCGAGGCCGGTCCGCGTGAAAGGGAACGCTCCGATAAGCGCGAGAACCCAGGAGCGGAAGAACCTGCGCCACAGGCGGGCGAGGGGCGCAACCATTCTTCCCGTTATTCTCCGCACTGCCGCTGGCCAACGAACCGTCATTCGGCGTCGCAATTTCCTTCTTCCATGATTTTGACGTACGATTGCCTTGTTCCGGTACGATGACTCCTAAATGCTCCCGGCGTACATTTCTGCACGGCGCTTTTGCGGCGAGCGCAACTTTCGGCCAATCCAGGCGCAAACCTAACTTCATTATCGTCCTGGTGGACGACCTGGGGTGGCGGGACTGGGGCTGCTATGGTCATCCCTATCATGAGACGCCGCATCTTGACCGATTGGCCGCCGAAAGCGTCAAATTCACCCAAGCGTACGCCGCCTGCCCGGTTTGCTCGCCGACACGGGCGTCGCTGATGACCGGACGATACCCGGCGCGGCTGCGGTTGACCGATTGGATCCCCGGCCGCCGGCAGTGGCCCACTTCCAGGCTCCTCACCGTACCCTTTGAACAACAACTCCCCCTCGCCGAAACAACGCTGCCAGAAACGCTCCAGCCACTCGGGTACAGGTCCGCAAGCATCGGGAAGTGGCACCTGGGCGGCGAGGGATTCGCCCCCACGGAGCAGGGCTTCGACGTAAACATCGGCGGGGATCAACGGGGTTCGCCTCCCGGGTATTTCGGCCCGTTCAACCTGGTTAACCTCCACGGCGGCGCCAAGAGCGATTTGCTGACCGACCGGCTCACCGATGAAGCCGTCAAATTCATCGGCGACGACGTTGGCCGTCCATTCCTGCTTTATTTGCCCCACTATACCGTCCACACTCCCATTCAGGCTCCGGAAGCGCTTACCGAGAAGTATCGCCGCAAGATGGCATTCTTGGGAATAGACGGCAATCCGGTGTACGCCGCCATGGTCGAGACTCTCGATAATTCCATCGGCAGGTTGCGCGATAAAGTGAAGGCGGCCGGGTTGGAAAGCGACACGGTTTGGATTATCACCGCCGACAATGGCGGACTGCGGTACGAAGGAAAGACCCCAAAGCCAGTGACGGACAACGCACCCGCGCGCAACGGCAAAGGGCACCTATATGAGGGCGGTATTCGAGTGCCGCTGTTGATTCGGTGGCCTGGGGTGACAAGGAACGGGGCGGAATCGGCCATCCCGGTCATTACGCCGGATCTGTTTACCACGGTTGCCGACATCGCCGGAGCGCGGCCCGTGCAGACGCTCGACGGCCGGTCACTGACGCCGATTTTGCGAAGCGGCAAGATGCGGGACAGGCCGCTGTTCTGGCACTACCCGCACTATAGCAATCAAGGAGGCGCGCCGGCCGGGGCGATTCGCGAGGGCGAGTGGAAGTTGATCGAGTTTTATGAAGATGGGCGCGCGGAGCTTTACCATCTAAAGAGCGACACTGGCGAGCGGCTGAATCTCGTAAACAAACATCCGGCCAAGGCGAGAGAATTACGCGTGAAACTCGATGCGTGGCGGAGGTCAGTTAACGCCGCGATGCCACAAACGAACCCAGACTTCGATCCCGCGACCGCCGATCAGGGCTTGACGGGCAGTGAAAGGCCAACGCCGGCGAGCCGCTAATTTTTCTTTAGTTTCAACTTCTTCAACAGTTCCGGGCTAAACTCACGAAACAAATTACCGACGAACTGGCCGGCATAATTACCGCCGATGCGAACGACACAGTCGCGATTCGATGTGACGCTGTCGGGCATCCATAATTTCTGGCCGAAAGAGCCGCCGGTAATTCCAATCGCTCTCGCGAAGCCGAAGCGATATTCGCCGTCGCCATAGCGACTCATCACGGTTTGCTTGACCGCCTGACCCAACCGGCGGCCAACCGACCCCTCGCCGAGCCGGAAGTAGCGCGGGTCTTCGTTCCAAACCGCGCCGAGCGACGCTTCCACTCCATTGTTGACGGTATTGTTCAACAGGCGCGCGGCGTATCGCTTTCCAAATCCCCCCCAATGCGGACCCCATTCCTCCGGCCTATTGGTGTACGTGCGCCACGCGGAGGTGAACGGTCCAGAGATGAAAAGGCTGCGCGGGCCGAACGTTGAAACGCCAAACCACTTTACCCTTTCCTCGGCCGTTAGAGGTTTGTAGTTCTGGGCCGAGAGGGGCAACAGCGCGACTGAGAGAATCAACGGGAAGCACTTCATACTATCTCTTTACTTTGGCAGAAAGAGAAGCAGCGTGGCTAGAAATGCGAGCGCGATAACGCTATTGACGAAAACTTTTTCCGGAATGATTGCCAGTAACTTCCGGCCTGTAAGGGCGCCGCCAATCACGAAAGGCACCATCGCCAGATCGAAAGCGAGCGATTGCGAACTGAATAGTCCGAGGGTCGCGTAGACGGGCACCTTGCTGAGATTCACGATGAAAAAGAACCAGGCGCCGGTGGCCACGAACTCCTCACGAGGGAACTGCTTGGTGAGCAGGTACATGTTCATGATCGGCCCGGCGGCGTTGGCGACCATGGTGGCAAATCCGGCGGAGGCGCCGTAGAAACCGGCGTGTTTCCAATCGGCCGGGGGCATTGGCGTGGCCCGCCGCTGGCGCCAAAGGAACAGAAGTAGCATGACGAGTGAGATGGTCCCCACGACGGGGCGGATGAGTTGATCTGGGTAACGCAGCATCACCGCGCCGCCCGCCATGCCGATAAGCACCCACGGGAACAATGAAAACAACGCCCCCGCGGCGGCGTGGCGGCGGTAGTAGAAGACGGCGAAGGCATCGGCGCAGATAAGCAGCGGCAACAGCCAGGCGGCCGACAATCGCGCGTCGCCAACGGTTAGCACGAACACCGGTACGGACAAAATACCAAATCCAGGCATGCCGGTTTTGGCGACTCCGACGCTGAAGGCGCAGAATGCGCCGAGCAGCCATCTATAAAGGGGTAAATCTGGCATGCAACCGAAATGGGAAAGGGTGAGTCTATCATGCAGGCATGTATTTTCCGGGCGCAGTGTTAGTGGCGGCCCAGTTTCTGGTGACACTGGAGCCCAAGACAATTAGGGCATTTGACGATTATTTGCGCGGCGTGGACGCGCAGATGACGGCGCGCGCGGCAGCCCCGGAGTCGCTTGCCGGGCGGCCGGGCGGAGTGTTTGAAATTAACGCCGGATTGGAAGTGAAGCGTGGGCTGGTTCACGACTGGGCGGCGGTTACCTTTCTTCCTGGCGTCCCCAAGGCCAAAGCCATTGCGGTACTGGAAGACTTTTCGCGGCATTCGGCTGTCTATCCGGAAGTACTCGATGGGCGTGTCGAAAAGCGCGACGGGAAACAAATTTTTGGGTTTCACCGGCTGCGAAAGAAGAAGGTTCTCGAGGTTAATCTGGAGGCCCGGTATCAGTTGGACATTCTGCCGTCGCCGGCGAACCGGTACGCCAGCCGCTCCGTGGCTACCGAGATCGTGGAACTCGATGGTGACGCGCGGCTAACGCCGGGGCATGATCGCGGCTTCCTCTGGCGCCTGCAAACGTATTGGACGCTGGAAGAAACGAACCAGGGCTTATGGATGGAAGTGCGTTCGGTGAGTTTGACGCGCGATGTGCCGATGGGGCTGGGGTGGGCCGTAAAGCCTATCGTGCGGGAATTACCTCGGGAATCATTGGAAGCCTTGATGGAAGCCACGAAGCGGGCGCTGCTAACCGGGAAGTAAAATCGGATACGCTGGTTTTCCATGCGTATCTCCCGTCGCCTTTTTCTTGCTTCCGCCGGGGCTGTGGCGGCGCAAACAGTTCGGCCCAATATCGTCTTTTTGATTACCGACGATCAGGGTTACGGAGATATCGGCCGTCACGGGAATCCAGTTCTTAGAACCCCGCACATGGACGCGTTGCACGATCAATCTCTGCGGCTGACGAACTATCACGTCAGCCCGACTTGCGCGCCCACGCGGTCGGCTTTGCTGACCGGCCGGTACACGAACCTCGTTGGCCCGTGGCATACCATTCAGGGCCGCAGCATTCTCCATCACGACGAGATCACGATGGCCGACTGCTTTCGCGCCGCCGGGTATCGCACCGGCATATTCGGCAAATGGCATCTTGGCGACAATTACCCCTGCCGTCCGCAAGATCGCGGCTTCGATGAAACGCTGATTCACGGCGGCGGCGGCATCTGGCAGACGCCGGATCACTTCGGCAACGACTATTTCGACGACACCTATCTTCACAACGGCAAGCCCGAAAAGTACCAGGGTTTTTGCACCGACGTCTTCTTCGCCAACGCGCAGCGATTCATTGCCGATTCCGCGCGTCGGAAGAAACCCTTCTTTTGTTACCTGCCCACCAATGCGCCCCACGGGCCGATGTGGGCGCCGTCGGCCAACACAGCCCATTATCAAAATGTCAAGGGCCTGAACGAGCCTGGTTTTTACGGCATGATTGAGAACATTGACGAGAACATCGGACGGCTGCGCGAGTATCTGGAATCGAGCGGCCTCACCGCGAATACGATTTTCATCTTCACCACCGACAACGGCAGCGCTTCCGGTTTTCAGGTCTTCAACGCGGGCATGCGCGGCAACAAGGGTTCGCCCTACGATGGCGGTCATCGCGTGCCGTTCTTTTTGCACTGGCCCAATGGCGGCTTTGCCGCCAATCGGCCTATCGACACGCTAACGGCGCATATAGATATCCTGCCGACGCTGCTGGAAATGACCGGTGTTAAAAGGCCCACGGG
This sequence comes from Bryobacteraceae bacterium, assembly GCA_046155405.1. Classification (GTDB taxonomy): domain Bacteria; phylum Acidobacteriota; class Terriglobia; order Bryobacterales; family Bryobacteraceae. The sequence goes on from JBJXFL010000007.1 coordinate 36,460, forward strand.
TCCGGCGCTGCATGGACGATCACTGACGCCGTTGTTCGATAAAAAGAACTGGCCGGCGCGGTCTATTGTGGTTGACTCGCAGCGAGAGGAACAGTTGCTGAAGTGGCACCAGGCCGCGGTGATGACGCAGGAATGGCGGCTTGTCAGTCCGGGGCCAGGCGGCGAAGGCAAGATGGAATTGTTCGATATGCGCGCCGATCCGGGCCAACGGAACGATGTTGCGGCACGGAATCCGGATATCGTTACCCGGCTCAGACGCGACTACGAAGATTGGTGGACACTCGTTTCGACCCGCGCCGGCGAATACGCGCGAATTATCCTCGGCGATCCGAAGGAGAATCCCGCCCGCCTCACCGCGCACGACTGGCACGGCGAAGGGGCATTGAAAACTTGGAATCAGAAGTCGATCCTGCAGGGTCCCGATGCCAACGGCTTCTGGGCCGTCGATACGCGCGCCGGGCATTATACTTTCGAGCTTCGCCGGTGGCCAAAGGAACTCGATCTGCCTCTCGGTGCTGCGTATAAACACGCCGCCGATAACCGCGAGACAACCCCCGGCCGCGCCATTCCTGGCATTCACAAAGCCCGCATTCGCATCGGCGCGATTGATAAGACCATTGAAGTTGATCCCGCCGCCCACGCCGCTGTCTTCACTATTGACCTTCCCGCCGGGCCGGCCGAACTGCAAACCTGGCTGATTTCGAGCGACGGCTCCGAACGCGGCGCATATTTCCTTTACACGCGGAGGGAAACTGTCATATAGTCTAACTAGGGTAGACAGACTATGGCAGACACTCCCAGCATCCCTCCCGGCACGCTCCACATGCTCATCCTGAAGACGCTCACGCGTCTGGGACCGATGCACGGCTTCGGTATCGCGCTTTTTTTGCAGCAGACCTCGGATGGAGTACTGGAAGTGGAGGAAGGGTCGTTATACCCGGCGCTGCAACGTTTGCTGCTGAAGGGCTGGGTCCAAGCCGATTGGCGCCAAACCGAAAACAATCGCCGCGCCCGCTATTACACGCTGACCCCCGACGGCAAGAAGGCGCTAAAGGCTGAAGTCGGTTCGTTTGACAAGGTCGCCAAGGCCATTGCGCAGATCATCCACCCGACGGAGGCCTGACATGTCTTTCCTACAGGAACTGAAACGGCGCATCGAGTATTTACGGCATCGAGGCCGGTACGACCGCGAATTGGAAGAGGAGATGCGATTCCACATCGAGAGTAAAGGCGGCGACGTCCGGCAATTCGGCAACATTACCCAAATCCGCGAGGACAGCCGCGATGTCTGGGGCTGGACGACGCTCGAATCCATCGCCTCCGATGTTCGCTACACGCTACGCGGATTTCGGAAAGCCCCAATGTTCGCGGCTATCGCGATCGGCACGTTGGCGCTCGCCATTGGCGGCGGAACCGCCATCGTCTCGCTTGCGGAAGCGATTCTGCTGCGACCTCCGCCCTACCCGAAAGCCGACGAACTGACACTCGTTTTTGAGGGGGCCGAGACGAGCGCCAAGGTGCGCGGTGACACCGCTCCCGGCACCTTCCGGGCGCTACGCGAGAGCATGACGACGCTTCACCATCTCGCCCTCTTTCAACCCAATGAAACAAACATTACCGGAGACGGCGAACCAGAGCGCCTGGACGCGGGACTCGCCACCGCAAATTTTTTCGACACCATCGGAATCCAGCCGCATCTTGGCCGTTTCTTTCGGGAGGGCGAGGATGAGATCGGCAAGAACAACGTCGTCGTCCTGACCTACGAACTCTGGCAGCGCCGGTTTGGGGCAGACCCGGGCATTCTGAGCAGGACCATCTATCTCGGCGAGTCCCCGCACGCCGTCATAGGAATTTTGCCGCCGAACTTTCGCTACTTTCTCGGTCGCGCCGAGCTCTGGATGCCCTTCGCCGCATCGCCGGAAACGTGGGCGCACCGCGGGCGCCGCTTCATCTATGTCACTGGACGCCGGGTCGCGGGCGTTTCGATGGGACAGGTGCAGGCGGAATTGGATACGCTCTCCAGCCAATACCGGAAAGACTTCCCGCGGGAATTCGTTACCGGCAAGCTCCAAGCGATCGGCCTTCATGACCGGCTCACAGAGGATAGCCGCACCAGTCTCTATTTCCTGCTCGCCGCGGTACTCGGACTGCTGTTGATCGCATGTTCCAACGTCGCCAGCCTGCTGTTGACTCGCGCCGTAGCGCGTGGCGCCGAACTCTCCGTCCGCCGGGCGCTCGGCGCCGGCGGCGGGCGGCTCGTTCGCCAGCTCCTCACCGAATCGCTGGTCCTGGCGATGCTCGCCGGAGTTGCCAGTTTGCTGGTGGCCGCCGCGGCCTTCCAAATACTGCAACCCCTGGTCCCGCCGGGAATGCTGGCTTACACCACGCTCTCCCTGGACCCTCGCGTCATCGGCATCCAATTCGGCTTGGCGCTGTTTTGCACCCTGGCCAGTGGTCTGGTGCCGGCTATTCGCGCCACTAGTCGTCTCACCACGCGCGCCATCGGAGGACGTCACCACGACACGTTGCGCGGCGGTCTGATCGTCGCGGAGATCGCTCTGGCGATCCTTCTTCTCACCGGCGCGGCGCTTCTCTTCCGCACATTCACCAACCTCAACAACGTACACCCCGGCTTTCAACCCGATAACCTTCTCTCGGCGCAGACAGTCCTGCCCCGCAACCTCTATCGCGAGCCCGCTCTGCGCACCCGTTTTTACACCGGCGTTCTGGAAAGGATCCAGGCGATGCCCGGCGTTAGCGGCGCCGCTTTTGCTTCCTCCGTTCCGACCACATGGAAAGGAGGATCCTCCAGTGTCAGCTTCGAAGGCAGGCCTTTCGAACCGGGGGCAAAGCCCCCCATGATGCGCCAGGTGACGCCGGACTATTTCACGACCCTGAAGATCCCGCTGCGCGAGGGCCGCCTGCCCACCATTAACGACAGCGCCTCGTCGGCCCCCGTCACGATCGTGAATCAAGCGATGGCGCGTCACTTCTGGCCGGGCGAAAGCGCACTGGGAAAGCGTATACAGCGCGGCGATCCGAATCCCGCCAGACCGTGGATCACGGTGGTTGGAGTGGTGGGCGATGTGTATGAAATGGGACTGGCCGCGGACCCGCCATTGATCACATACTTCCCGGAGTCTCAAAGTCCGGCGACGACGTTTTCCGCACCCATCTATGTCATCGTCCGCACGCACGGCGATCCCGCTTTGTTCGCGCCCGCGCTCCGGCAGGCGATTCATGACGTGAACCCGAATCAGACCGTGGCCAAACTGCAACCCGTGACTGAGATCCTCGCCCGCGAAACGGAGGAACGCCGAATCCAAGCCACCATCACGATAGCCTTCGCTACCACCGCGCTCTTCCTCGCCTGCCTCGGCATCTATGGGGTGCTCTCCTACGCGGTGGCGCAAAGGCGGCAGGAGTTTGGCGTGCGGCTGGCTCTCGGCGCCTCGCCATCTCAAATCGTCTCGTTGGTGCTGAACGGCGGACTGCGACTTACCATCGCCGGTATCGTAATCGGGCTCGCCGCCGCCGCCGCGCTGACGCGATTCATGGAGTCGCTCCTGTTCCAAGTCAAACCCCTGGAACCAGCCGTGTTCGCCGTTGTCACCGCGATTCTGTTCTTAACGGCGCTATTCGCCTGCTGGCTTCCCGCCCGCCGGGCGCGTCTAGTTGAGCCATCGCAGGCCCTGCGTTGTGATTGAAAGCCAAGGAGCGGCGACCGCATAAACGCGATCGAACCAGTCTCGGGCGACCCGTTCAACGCGAGGGACAAAGATTCGGGAGGCCAGTCCGATCCGCAAGTGCACGCTCGCCGTACCGAAACAGGGCCGCGCTCGCTCCTAAGCCTACGCGAAGACGCGCCGCGGTGTGACATCGTTCCGGCAATGACTCGACTTCGCATTGCCGTCTCGCTTTCGCTCCTCGCCGACCGCTTGCAGGCGCAGACCGCGCAGTTGACCGGCCGGGTATCCGGCGCGCAACAGGCGGACGGCGTTTGCGAGCGGCCAGTTTGTCCGCATAACGGCTACGGTTGGTTTAGCGCGAGTGGGACAATTGGAGGCTAAGGTGAGTGGCGGAGAGAGGGATTCGGAACTTCGCACGTCCAACAGTATCCGCACCTTGCAGCAACCACAATCCAGCAGAACCAACAAACCCCAGGATTCCCAGGGCACCTTGCCCGACATTACCCGACGAAATCGAGTGGGCAGTTCTCGATCCGACCGGCTGTTGTTTCTCCCGTCGTCTATTTCTGGCCCGGAATTGTCGCGTTTGGGAGGTGGCCTATGGAGCTACTGACTGCCAACAAACGGTCACTGATGCTTTCCAGGGTTTCAAGCAGCTTGTCTCTGAAGGCTTCCTCATCGGAGCGGTTCGCCATAGCATCGCGGTACATCTCAAGATTGACGGGCCAGTCCTCAAACGTGCGCACCTCAGTGTCCGCTCGAGTATACGTTATACGGACACTGAACTGCATCGGCGCGATCCCTTGAGTACCGAAGACGTCCGCAGCGCGAAAGTACAAGAATCGGAGCTTTTGCCGGGGTGGGAAGTCGGATATCCCGTTCACGAGCGGAGCTGGCATTGATTTCGATCTCGGCCATTGCAACTGTAGAGAGAACTCAAATCGAACGTCCTTCGCAACCACGTCACCGTTGTTCTCGATATCGAAGACAAAGATTGCGCGACTATAGATCTCAGCACGAAAGGAAACGAGCGAAGCGTAAACGTTGCGCCTGCTTCTCACGTCCGCGATCTCGTAGTCCTCCATCGGGACGGAACTGAAATTGTGCCTCTTGTAGTACCGTTTGTCGCTCGCTTGGTGCGGTCCGCGAAACGCCTTCGGGACTTCTATGACGTATGCGGAGCGGCCCGGACCCACAGGTATTGCCGCAAGGCGGGCGTCAACCCTTGGTGTGATTTTCATCAAGACGGCGGATTCGATCCATTCTCGGGAGTACGCGGCGTCATCGACACCTTGATCGATGCTGGTCGGCAGGTGATTCGTTTCGGATACGCCGTAGATGAGTACTCCGCCGTCGGAGTTCGCGAAAGCTGAAACATCCTTTGCGATCTCGTCACGGGCCTTGCTGCTGACCGCCCGTGAATCCTTGTAATCCAAATGGATGCTCTCTTGCAGCTCATTCCGAATCAATTCTTCAATGTCAGATCGGGATTCCGGCACCACAAATGGGTCGTATCGCATGTCACTCCATCATCCTCGAAAAGCCAGTAGCCGTCCGATGCGTTAGCGCCTTCGGCGCGGATAACGATTGCCTAGCTAGGGCGGTGCGCCGTTTGGGAACAGCTACATAATATCCATCCTATTTGAAGGCGGTGGTAGGCATCGATCCCCGCTCCTGCATACGAGATCGTTCCACAAGGGGCGATTCAAAAAAGAGCAGAGGCGATAATTCCTAGAGAGATGCAATGGCCCGATATTACCCGACGGGCGCACTACCAACCCGTTAACCTATTGATTCTAAATGGCAGCTAATGGCGGAGAGAGAGGGATTCGAACCCTCGGTACGGTTTCCCGTACACACGCTTTCCAAGCGTGCGCCTTAAACCACTCGGCCATCTCTCCACGCCGCCTGACGGTGCGGGAACTCCTCCATATTACCATGTGGGCCTTTGGAAGGCGGCTCACCGGCGGGGCGCGATGCAACCGGCGCCATGCAGCGTGAACTCGCTGGCGCGGCAGTAGCCGATCGCGGGCCAGTAGTCGCCCATGGCGGCCTTCCACTGGTCGCGTGGCAGTAGGCCGATGGCCGTAAAAGACTGCGTCCACGTTGGGTTGGGAATCGTTTGGCGATAGATGACCAAGCCCTGATAGTAAACGCCGCTACTGTTGTCGAGCACATTGTCGTCGATGTCATAAACACTATCACCGGGGAAAAGAGCTCCCCAAGGGAGCCAGGCGGCGGAGTGCTGGGCGAGCACCTGATCGGAAGGTTTCTTCGAGGGATCGGAAATCACAACGGCGCCGTAGCCGTCGCGGAGCGGCACTTGATAGTCGGGGACGCAGCGGACCACGCTGGTGCTCATCATTTCATTGGTGCAAATGGACCAAAACCGTACTTGTCGCGTCGTGGTGGCGAGATAGGGCGGTTCGCCGCCGTTCGTGTTGGCGAACGTCGGAGCCTTGATGCGGACGACGACCAGCTCGTTGGAATACGGCGTATTGAGGAAGTCTCGATTGACGACAGCGGACATATAGCTGTTGTCCTGGCTGGGGTAATAGGGTGTGTAGGGGTTCGTGACGGAGAGCAGCCAGATAGGTGGATTAGTGGCTCGGACCAGGAGGGAGGGGGGACTTACACCGGAGAAGTCGGCGTTATCGAGGCGGCCCCAAACGGAGTTGTCTTCGGGCTGAATGATCGGGCGAACCGGGCATGCGGAGAGGAGCGAACCGGCGCTGTACACCTCGGGCAGAACGGGATCTACGGTGCCGCCGGTAAGGTCGGTGGAATTGGTGGAGTAATAGATACGGTAGATGAGGATAGCATCGGGTACGAGGTTGGTGTAGATGGTATTGGGGGCGGGCTGTGGAGGCTTTTGGCCGAAGACAATTTGGATGGTATACGCGCCGGCTTCGGTGCCGGTTTGAAAAGGGTTGTTCTGGCCGGGGTCGGGGACGATGGACTGGTCATTGATTGCGTCAATGACATTACGAGCGGCGTCGTAAAGTTGAAAGGCCATGTAGCGGGCGTACGGGTACCGGCCACGCACGAACATGCCGGCGCCGGCCGGTGGTTGCAGGACGGTTGCCCAGTAGGTGGCATTGGCCTCCGGGTATGCATTGTTGCGGTTGCCGACGGTGTTGGACTTGACGCTGCTCTGGATTTGCCATGACTGATAGGATTCGCAGCCCGGGTCGGGGGTGGTGGAATCGCCGGCGGCGCACGCCAGTGAGGAGAGGAGGGTGGCGAAGGTTGAAACTGCGAGTGATCGAGTGTGCATACTTTACGCCTTTACCGATTCATTAAGCAATTTTCATGCCAAAATGGGATGTGTAATTCGATAGATAGTGGATTAGAGACGGGGAACGATGCATCCGCCGCCTTGCTGCGTGAACGCGGCGGAGCGGCAGTAACCGATGTTGGGCCAATAATCGCCCATGGCGGATTTCCACTCGTCTCGCGGCAGTTGACCGACGGCCGTGAACGAGCTCGTCCAGGCGGGGTTGGCGACCGTCTGGCGGTAAAGGACAAGGGCCTGATAGTAGACGCCGCTGTTGTTGTCGAGCACGTTTCCGTCGACGTCATAGACTGTATCGCCTGGCAATAGAGCGCCCCAGGGGAGCCAGACGGCGGCGTGTTGCGCGAGAACTTGGTCCGTTGGCTTTTTGGAGGGATCGGAAATGACAATAGTTGCGTAGCCATCGCGAAGGGGCGTCTCGTAGTCGGCGGCGCAGCGGACGACGCCGGTGGTCTTCAGTTCATCGGTACAGACGGACCAGAAGCGCACCTGACGGGTGGTGGTGGCGAGGTAGGGCGGCTCGCCGGCATGAGTATTGGCAAACGTAGGGGCCTTGATTCGAACGACGGCGAGATCGTTGGCATAGGGCGCGTTAAGATATTGGCGGCTAATCACGGCGGACATGTAGCTGTTGTCTTGGCTGGGGTAATAGGGGGTAAGGGGATTGGTAACGGAGAGGAGCCAGGCGGGAACCCTGGCGGTCGGCGTGAGCGGGGCGGGGCGGACACCGGAGAAGTCGGCGTTATCGAGGCGGCCCCAAACGGAGTTGTCTTCGGGCTGGATGATGGGGCGAACGGGACATGCGGAGAGGAGCGAACCGGCGCTGTACACCTCAGGCAGAACAGGATCTAAGGTGCCGCCGGTGAGGTCGGAGACATTGGTGGAGTAGTAGATGCGGTAGAGGATAAGGACGTCCGGCACGAGATCGGTATATATGGTGTTGGGGGCGGGTTGGGCGGGCTTTGGGCCGAAGACGACGCGGATGGTATAGGTGCCGGCTTCGGTCCCGGTTTGGAAGGGATTGTTTTGGCCGGGGTCGGGGAGTATGGTCTGATCGTTGATGGCGTCGAGGACGTTGCGTTCACTGTCGTATAGCTGAAACGCCATATAGCGGGCGCTGGGATAGCGGCCGCGAATGACTATGTTGGCGCCCGCCGGCAGTTGCAGGACGGTTCCCCAATAGGTGGCATTGGCTTCGGGGTAGTTGGCATTGAGATTGCCGACGGTATCGGACTTGACACTACCCTGGATTTGCCAGGACTGATAGGATTCGCAGCCCGGGTCGGAGTTAATGGAATCGCCGGCTGCGCACGCCAGTGAGGAGAGTAGTGTAATGAAGATTGAGACCGCGAGAGAGCGAGTGTGCATGCTTTTTTCAGTGCCGCGGTTTTATGTGCACGTTTCTCACCAAAGCCGATTGCGGTCTTGGGGGTCAATAGCACTCCCGGGGGAGTGGGATTCCGGTGTCGTGGATTTACGGAAGCGGTGCCGCCGCTAAGGCCGGCTAAATAGTCCGGTCGTTTTGATGGCGTGGCGCGATCGGGTATCTTGTTTTCATGCCGATTTTGCGCAGAAGGTTCCTTCCCCTCCTAGGCGCGCCCCTGCTGGCGCGCAACGGACGGCGGCCGCGGCTGGCGGCGGTGGTAACGAGTTACTACTACTATTCCCATGCCGATGTGATATTGGGCCGGCTGATGGCGGGTTGTTCGCCCAATGGGAAGTGGCATGCATCGCGATGCGATGTGGTGTCGCTCTACGTGCATCAGATCCATGAGCGGGACATGAGCGCGGACCTGGCGTCGCGGCATGGGTTTACGACTCACGACTCGATTGAGAAGGCGTTGACGTTGGACGGTAATAAACTGGCCGTCGATGGGGTGGTGTTTGTGGGGGAGCATGGCAACTTTCCGACGAATGACGTTGGGCAGAAGCTGTATCCGCGTCACGAGTTATTCATGCGGATTTTGGATGTGTATGAGAAGAATGGGCGTGCGTTGCCAACGTTCTTCGATAAACATCTTTCTTACTCGTGGCCGAAGGCGAAGGAGATTTACGAGCGGACGCGAAAATTGGGGGTGCCGTGGATGGCGGGGTCGTCGATACCGTTGAGCGTGCGGGTTCCGTACATGATCCCACCCATGGGAACGCGGTTCGAGCGGGCCGTTTCGTTGGGATATGGGGATCTGGATGCGTACGGGTTCCATACGCTGGAGGCGTTGCAGTGCATGGTGGAGCGGAGAGAGGGCGGAGAGACGGGGTTGCGCGCGGTCGAGACGATAACCGGCGATTCGGTTTGGAGCTATTTGGAGCAAGGCTGGCAACCGTTGGTAACCGCGGCTTATGATGCGTGTCCGAAGAAGAGCGCGGCGCCATTGCGGGAGCTGGTGAAAAGGCCGGTGCTATTTGCGCTCGAATATCGGGACGGCCTGCGGGCGGCGGCGGTGCTCTTAAACGGTGCTATTTCCGATTGGGCTTTCGCGGGTGCGGCGGGCGGAAAGACGATGGCGTGTAAGTATGGTCCGATGGGAAAGTCGCGGACCCTGCCGCATTTTGACGGGCTGGCGCATAACATTGAGGAGTTGATGCTCACGGGGCGGCCGCCATATCCCGCGGAGCGGACGGTGTTGACGACGGGCGCGCTGGCGCATCTATTTGACTCCATTCGCTCTGGCAAGCGTGTGGAGACGCCGGATCTCGATATCCGTTACCGGGCGCCGGAACCGCCATTCGTACAAACCGCATGAGATTTATTCTTTTACTTCTCCTGGCGCCGTTGGCGGCCCAGAACTTGCACGAAAAGGCCTTTGTATTTGACCCGCATGTGCATATGATCAATCGCCAGTTTTACAAGGGCGGCGACATTGGCGAGCGGGTGACGGACGGGCAGGTGGACCTGCCGCGGGCGAAGGAGGGCGGCGTTGACGCGATGTTCTTCACGCTATTCGTGGAGGAACAGTATTATCCTGCCCGGCATGAGACGCGGCACACGCTGAGGCTGTTGGACCTGGCGCGGCGGCAGGTTGCGGCGAATCGCGACAAGATCGAATTCGCTTACAGCGCGGCGGATGTGACGCGTATCGCGAAGACGGGGAAGATAGCGGCGGTACTGGATCTGGAAGGCGGGTTTGACCTCGACGGCGACCTGGGCGTCTTGCGGGAGTTATATCATTCCGGATTTCGCGTGATGCAGTTGCCGGCGCATAACTGGGCGAATAACTTCGCCGAATCATGCTGCGCTAAGAGTATCTTCGGAGGTTTGAATGACCATGGCCGGGAGGTAGTGCGGGAAATGAACCGGCTGGGGATTCTGATCAACGTGGCGCACGCATCGGAGAAGACGGTGCGGGACGTACTGGCGGTGGCGACACGGCCGATTATGGCCACTCACTCGGGGTTGAAGCGGTTCAACAATATCCCGCGCACGATGTCGGATGAACTGCTCCGGGAGTTGGCGGCGAAGGGCGGTGTGATTGGCTTCCACTCGGGGTGCGAGTTCCACCACCGGCCGATGTTCGACTACCGGACGGCGCGGGCGGGCAGGGCGTTTTGGGACACGGCGGCGGTGGCGAAGCAGCCGAAAGATATGAGTATTTTGGACGTGGATGCGCTGGTGAAGGGCCACTATCCGATGGTGGGGATTCAGGCGCCGGACGCGGTACGCTGCACGATTGACCAGTGGCTGGCGCCGGTGGAGGCGGCGATAGAAATTGCCGGTGAAGACCATGTGGCGCTGGGATCCGACCTGGACGGTGGGCCGACGTTTCCGCTTGGGATCCGGGATGTACGGGACTTTCCGAAATTGACCGAGGCGATGCAGCGGCGCGGGTGGAGCGAGACGCGGATCCGCAAATTTCTGGGCGGGAATGTGTTGCGGGTTTTTCAGGCGGCTACGGACGTTGCCCGGTGAGGCCGGAAAGCGGGATGCAATTCCGCGGTCATTCCGATGTCTTTTCAAACTCGTACTCGACGCTGGTAATTCGGCCGCGCCAGTAAGGCCCGGGGCCTGAGGGCAGCAACCAGTAGACTTCGCCGTCCATCGGTATTTGCATTCCGGCGCGCAGTTCGTAGTCCCAGAAACGGCCCTCCCACGGCGTGGCGGAGGTGACGCCATCAACGACGCGATAGCGGGCGTCGGCGCGTACTTTCTCGATAAGGCCGTCGGCGTTAAAGTGGAATGACAGGGTGGCGGAGTTGTCGCCGTCGCGCATGGTGGCCGCGGCGGATCTGCTGTCGATCGCTTCCCATTCCACACCGTACGAAGGGAGCAGCCGGGTGGGATACCAGGCGGCTTCGGCGAAAAAGCGCTGGAGTTCGCCTTGCGCCATTTCGGGAGTTCCGCGCATGTCCATGAGGGGGATGAGCCCCATCGCTTCGACGTGCAGGATGCCGATGCCGTCGATATAGGAATCGTGGACGAAAGCGTTGGCTCCTGGCGCCATGGCGATGCGGGCATCCCAATCAAATCCGGGCCGGTTTGTAATTACCAGTTGGTTTGCGGTGAAGGGCGACCATTTTGTACCGGTGTTGAAGGTTCCCGTCTGCGTGATGCGCGCCGCGGCGATTAGTGCTGGATTTTGCGGCAGGGCCGCTCGGAAGAAGCGCTGCACGGGTTCCGGCAGGCTATCCAAATCCTGGGTTTGCAACGTTTCCGAAGGCAAGGGCACACGGACGGCATGGAGCTTCGCCCGCATGGCTTTGGTTTCCGTTTTCCAGCGAAAAACGCCATAGAAAATCACGCCGGCAACAGCCATGAAAAGGAAGATGAGCGCATAAAGCCACATCGGTGTTCCAGCGTTCACGGACGCAGCCCAAACAAATCCTTGGGCACGAGCTTGAAAGTAAACCGCGATGGATTCACCGCCGTAGCGCCGGGTGTATCCACCAGCACGATTTCGGCGGCGACGGGCTCATAGGCGGCGCGGGGGGCGATGGTCCCTTTCGCGACGAGGATCTTTTGACGCTCCGGATAAATGCCGAGGTGGACAATTTGATGAATGGAATTGGGAGAGGAACGCTCCTTAGTCAGAACAAGGTAGTTCTTCATCGTTGGCGTGGAGCCTTCGGCTTCAATAACCGCGGTGAGGCCCATGTGATAAAACGTGCTGCCGCCGTGGCGGACGGCGGTCTCAATATATTCGCCGTCGTCGAACGAACGGACGCGCCCGCGGGCGCGAACGGGCTTGCCATGCTGAGAGTCCGACTTGCCGCCGACTGGCATATCGAAGTTCCCGCCGATGCCGGCCTTCAGAGCCGCGTCGACGGCGGCCGGATCGTACATGACGACCACCCAGCCCTCGGCCTTCTGTTTGATAAGTTCGTCAAGGAGGAACGTGGAGTCACCGGCGGAACCGCCGCCAATGTTGTCTCCCGTGTCCATCAGCGCGACGGGAAATTTGGCGGCGCGCATGGCGTTCCGGACCGCGGCGGCGGCATCGGGAGCGTTGATTTTGAGCTGATCGCGGACGGCCCATAGACGGTCCGAAAGGCGTTTGGCTTCGCGTTCGGCAAGGTCGCGGTCGCCATCGGCGACGATGACGACGGACGGACCCATAGAGGGCACGTCGGCATATTGATAACCGGCCTGGACGGAGGCGGAGAGGATTTTCGGATTACTCGCTTCCAGGTCCATCGAGTCCCGCGTGATGGGATAAAGCACGCCGGAGTAGGTGTTGTGGTAGAGGATGTTGAAGACCATGGGCGGCTTCGCAATGGATTGCACGGGTTTAATTTCGCCGCGAACGGTGCGCATCAGAATGCGGGCCGCGCGCTGACCTCGGACGCGGGTGTCGAGATGGGGGACTTGCTGATAGACGACAAGAGCGGTGCAGTAGTTGAGACTTTGGGGTGAGATGTTGGCGTGGAAGTCGTGGGTCACGACAATGGGAATATTGGGAAACGCTTCGCGAACGCGGCGGAGCGTCTCTTCATCGGCCTGGGGAAAATGCTCGGCGACCATCGCGCCGTGGAGCGCGAGGAAAATGCCGTCCAACTTACCGCCGGATTTCAGGGACGCAATTAGTTCGGTAACCAGGGATTCGTAGACTTGACGGGCGAGCGGCCCTTTGGGCGTGGCGTTGCCGTAGAGGCCTTGGACGACTTTGACGTTGAGTTCGTTCGCGAGCACATCGAGAAAGCCGGTGACTTCGTTCTTCTGGGCGGCGAAGAACGGTCGCCAGTTGGGGGCGCTGCCGGAGACAACGGTGAAGTCCGCGCGCTGGGTTAGGGAAGCGTTAAAGGAGTTGGATTCGTGCGTCAGCATGGCGACGCCGATGGTTTGTGGGAAGCAAATGGACGCGGCCGCAATCCCGATGATGAAGAAGAGCATGGAGGCGTTGTATCATACCCACACATATGGATGTCGTAGACAAAGCAACAGCCACGCAGATTGAGAACATTCAGAAGAAGACCGGGAAAACGTTGGCGGAGTTGGCTGCGACGCTCCGGGCGACGGGCCTGACGAAGCATGGCGAGTTGCGCGACTGGGCGAAGAACACTTTGGGCCTGGGGCATGGCGACGCGAACACGCTGGTTCATGCGATTTCAAAGCCAGCGGAGACGCCGGCGGCGGATGACGTTTTGGACGGCATATACACGGGGCCAAAGGCGCACATGCGGCCGATTCATGAGGCGCTGCTGCGCGAGATCGGAGCCTTCGGCGAGTTTGAAATTGCGCCCAAGAAGGGGTACGTCAGCCTGCGCCGGAAGAAGCAGTTCGCGATGATCGGACCGGCGGCGAATACGCGGTTCGAGGTGGGATTGAACCTGAAGAATGTAGCGAGCGGAAGTCGGCTGGAGGAGTTACCGCCGAAGGGGATGTGCAGCCACAAGGTGAAGCTCACCGGGCCGGCGGAGGTGGACGCGGAGCTGCTGGGATGGATCCGAACCGCTTTTGAACAAGCGGGTTAAACTAAGATGGCTTTCATGACCCGACTTACAGCGCTGTTCCTCGGCTGCGTTTCCCTCGTCGCGCAGGCTCCAGGCTCCATTCAGACCTTCGCCGGGACCGGGTCCGCCTCTTTTTCGGGAGACGGCGGTCCAGCGAATCGGGCCACGTTAAACGTTGCCGTCGACGTCTCGGCCGATCGCGCGGGCAACGTTTTCATCGCCGACCAGTTCAACCACCGCATTCGCAGGGTCGCACTCGATGGCGCCATATCCACGGTCGCGGGCACTGGCGCCCCCGGATTTTCCGGCGACGGCGGTCCCGCCGTGAACGCGCAAATCAACACTCCAACGGGTATCTGCGCCGACGCGAACGGCAATCTTTATATCGCCGATGTCGGTAACAACAGGATCAGGAAAGTCGATGCTTCGGGAGTGATAACGACTCTGGCGGGCAACGGCTCCAGAGGCTTCGGCGGCGACGGCGGTCCGGCCATCGCCGCGAGTTTCTTTAACGCGGTTCGCGTGGCTGTCGACCCTTCGGGCAACGTGTTGATTGCCGACCAGAGCAACCACCGCATCCGCCGCGTAACGCCCGAAGGGACTATCACGACAATTGCCGGCAACGGCGCCGGAACTCCCGCGAATGGCGCGTTCTCCGGCGATGGCGGTCCCGCATCCGGTGCTTCGCTCAACAACCCGACGGCGCTTACCGTCGATGCGACCGGCATCATCTACTTCTCGGACCAGTTCAACCACCGTATCCGCAAAATAGCCGGCTACCTGACCATCACCACCATCGCCGGCAACGGCAGCCCTGGCTTCACGGGCGACGGCGGCCCAGCCACCGCGGCGTCTGTCAACTTTCCCGGCGGCATCAGCCTCGACGTCCGGGGTAACTTGTACTTCAATGACGATATCAACTACCGTGTGCGCCGCATCGCTACCGGCGGAACGATCACCACGATCGCCGGCTCCGGCGCCCGCGGATTTTCCGGCGACGGCGGAACGGCTACCGCCGCGTCCCTCAACGGCAACTTCGGAATTACGCTCGACCTGTTCGGCAATCTGTATATCGCCGACTCGACCAACAATCGCATTCGCGTGGTCTACGCGGCGGTGCCTGGCTTGGCTCCGGTGATTTCCGCGGCTGGCGTTACGAACGCGGCCAGCTTCGCAAGCGGCGCCAGCCCTGGAGCGCTCACCACCATCTTCGGCACAAACCTGACGCGCAACCTGAACGGCATCGTCCAGAACTCGGGCGTGCCGCTACCGTCCTCTCTTGCGGGAACGACTGTGACGGTAGGCGGTAGGACGGCGCCTATCTTCAACGTCGTGAACATCAATGGTCAGGAACAGATCAGCGTACAATTGCCGGTAGACGCGGTGCCAGGGCCGGCGATACCGGTCGTCTTAAACAACGGGTTCGCCACTGCCACCGTGCCGCTCAATCTCACCGCCGTACAGCCGGGCATCTTCACCATCGATGGATCTCAGGCGGCGGCGCTTCATGCGGATTTTTCACTCGTCTCCGGCGCGCAACCGGCATCGTCTGGCGAGACGATCATTGTCTTTTGTACGGGCCTCGGCGTGGTGAATCCCTCTGTCGCCACGGGCGCCGCGGCTAGCGCCACCATCCTATCGACGACCGTAGCGGCTTACACGGCGACTATCGCGGGCCAGAATGCGACGGTCGTCTTCAGCGGTTTGGCGCCGGGTTTCGTCGCGCTGGGTCAAGTGAATCTGGTGGTGCCTCCCGGAACTCCGCCGGGCGTGCAGGACTTGGTGCTGAGGAGCGGCGGTAGTACGAGTAACGTTGCGAAGATTCAAGTTCGATAGAACGCCGCTATACCCCGCGCACGGCTGCGGCGACGGGTCTCGACCCAACGGGGATCATCGTGAACAGCGGTGCGGATTTGCCGCGGTTGCGGACCACGGCTTTCACCCGGATCACGCCCATATCGCCGGACGCGCGGTTGAGCACCAGCGCGTATTGACCGTCGGGAGTGATGGTGACAAATGATGGGTCCTTGCCCACCGGAACGGCCCCCACCATCTTGTGCGTCGTGATGTCGAGAATGGTGACGTTGCCGGCTTCCGGGTTGGCCACAAAGAGATAGGCCATATCGGGAGTGGATACGGCGGCCATAGCGGCGGGGCGTCGGCCGGCCAGGACGGTTTCGCCCACTTCGGCTAGATAAGGATAAAGCACGACGACCGCATCCAGACCGTCGCCCGTGAGATATAGCTCGCCGCCATCCGGTTTAGACGCGATGCGGCGCGGTTCGATTGCCAGCGGCAGGTGAGCGACGGTGCGGCCATCGGGGACCGTGACGAACGACGCCAGCCGGGCGGCGCTTCCGGCGAGCATCAACTGATTGCCATCGCTGCGGAAATGGGCGAGGTCGGCTTGGTAGGGCAGCTTGATCGGGGTGACGCGGCCAGGTTCGGCGACGGGAAGCAGCAGCGGCGGGGCGTCCTTCCGGGTGACGGCCGCCCAAGGTTCGCGACGCGCTAGAACGAAGGAAGTGGCCGCGCCGGGGAAGGTCCATGTCCCGGCGGGGGCAAGAGTTTCCGCGGCGAGTTTCGACAGGCGGCCGGGGGAGAGTATCCAGAGGTGGGCGCCATCGGGACTCAGTTGCAGATCGAGAGCCGGGCCGCCCACCGGTATTTTGCGCCGGAACTCAAGGCGCGTCGGATCGATTTCGTGCAGGTAGCCGGAGGCGAGTGCCCATACCGACGGCAGCACGGGATGGCTGACCACTTTCGTCGGCCGGCCTTCGATGCGAATGTGACGAGTGACGGCGAAGGCGGTGAGGTTGACGGCCGCAATGGCGCCCCCTTCTTCGTTCGCGACAAACGCGTGGCCTTCAAAGCCAATGCCCTTCTCCCGCGCACAGGACAGACTGGCCAACGCGCCGGCGGCCGTTACGAACTGTCTCCGTGTAAGCAACTGCTACCATCGTATCGTGGCGCCCGCTCTGTTGGCCCTTCTGCTCACCGGACCGCTGGAGGTCTGGCGGCTGGAAATTGAGAAGACCGGTCCGCAAGCCGTTTATTTATTACACTTGGCGCCAGGCGCTCCCCTGCCGGCCGCGACGCCGTACAAAGCCATTCTGGAGCAGTTCACGGACAACCCGAACTTCCAGCGACAGTTCGCAAACGCCCAGGCGTTGAGCATCACATACCAGGGACCGGAGGGGCGCCTGAGTTTTGTCCTTTTGAACACGAACCAGACGCCGCCGGACGATGAGCCGCACGTCATTGCGCATGAATTTGGCCACTTGTGGCTGAAGGCGCTCCGCTACCCGGCGCCGGCGTATCTCGGCGGTCCGTCGAGCTGCCTGTCGATCCTCGCGGGCGACGCCGTGCAGCATGTGCTGATCAGGGAAGAAATGGACCGGCGAAAGATCGCGTGGCGCCCGCCGTGGCTGCGGTCTCTCGAGGCGGCGTTAGCGGCGCTCGACGCGCAAACGAACCCAGCGCCGCCAGACCGCTGCCAAGCCATTACGCAGGCGGTGTTGTGGATCGACGTAAAGTTGGGGTTGACCAATGAAGAGTGGCCGGAGCGGACGAGGTTTTTGGAGACGCTCTCCAAACGATTCCCGGTGATTCAACCTGCGGCGGCGGAATTGGCGGCGCAGCTTAGAAACGAAAAACTTGCATTGAAACCGGACCATCACCGCGCCCTGCAGATCGTGTTTACACGCTTAAAGAAGCTAGCTCTGACGCTGCCTGAATAACCTTAGTAGGCGGACACCTGGTCCGGCTTGTCCGTGCGGAAACGTCCATCAAACCACGCTCATGATAAGGTTGAAGAGACATGCGGAAATCAAGCGCTATCGGCATCGGCCTTGCCCTTCTGAGTGTCGTCGCGATCTTCTGGTTCTCAAAACAGGAACGCCGGCCGCGGCTCGATCCGCCTTCCATTCTGCTGCAAGTTCAGCAACTGAACCAGCTTACGACCGTCAAGTATACGATCCAAAAAGTCATTGGCCTAAGAGAACAGACACGGCCGGTCGGGTCGGAATCGATTCTCCTCATCATTCAAGCGAGCGTGCAGGCCGGAATCGATCTCGCCAGCCTGCTTCCGGATGACGTGACCCTTCGGTCCGATGGAACTTTCGTGTTGAGATTACCGGCGGCGAAAATACTAAACGTCGCTATCGATGAGAATGAAACAAAGGTGTGGGATCGCTCCAAGACTTGGTGGACGCCATGGGTGCCCTATAGTCTTGACCTGGAGCGGCGAGCGAGGATTGCCGGAGTGGAAGCCCTCAACAAGGCCGCGCTCGATATGGGCATTCTCGGTCACGCTGAACGTAACGCGGAGTCGTCTATCCGGGGACTGCTCGGACTGGCCGGGGTGAAGTCCGTGCTGATCGTTCCCGCGAAGATTTCGTAGCTTGGGCGGAATCAGAGATCGCCGCGTGAAATCCCTAGCTTCTTCAATTTGGCGTTCAACGTGGTCCGGGGCATGCCGAGAATACTAGCCGCCACGCTGATCACGCCGCCGGTTTCCCGGAATATCCGCAAGATGTGACCCCGCTCCACGTCCTCGAGCGAGGAATTGCCGTCGCGTTCCGGAACCTCTACGCGCAGTTCGGATAGGGGCGCGCAGAGCACGGGACCCGGCGACAGGACCACGGACCGTTCGATAAAGTTCTCCAGTTCCCGTACGTTGCCGGGCCATGACCAACCCGCGAGGGCCTTCATCGTTTCAGACGGGATTGTGTCAATCGTCCGATTCATTTTTGCGGCGTACTTTACGGCGAAGTGACGGGCCAGGGCGGGAATATCCTCTGAATGATCTCGCAAAGGTGGTGTGACGATGGGGAAAACCATTAGTCGATAGTAGAGATCGTTTCGGAAGACCTTATCTCTCATCATTTGGGTCAGATTCTGGTTGGTGGCCGCCACCAAGCGGACATTGATGGCGATGGTTTTTGTGCCGCCCAATCGCTCGAAGGCTTTCTCCTGCAGAGCCCGGAGCAGCTTGGGCTGCAAGTCCAAGGGAATGTCGCCTACCTCGTCCAGAAACAGGGTCCCTCCGTTGGCCAACTCAAAGCGGCCGCGCTTTTGCGATAACGCTCCCGTAAAAGCGCCCCTCTCGTAACCGAACAGTTCACTTTCAAGCAGTCCGGTAGGAATTGCGGCGCAGTTCAGACTGACGAACGGAAGATTCCTGCGGGGACTCAACCGGTGAAGGGCGCGGGCGATCAATTCCTTCCCCGTGCCGGTTTCACCCAGGATCAACACGGTCGCATCCGTCGGCGCAACCACTTCCACCTGCCTCATCACTCGCTTCAAGGCCGCGCTGTTTCCGATCATTTCGTCGAAGTTCTGCGTGACCTCCACCAGGTCGTCGTCGATGTTCTCCCGGCTACCGGGGTCCGGCCGCGAATCTTCCTGGGAAAGAAGTAGATGTTCTTCATTACGTTCCCGATTGGTAATGTCCTCGATAGTCAGGAGAATTAGGCCAGACGGATTCTCCTCACGCGAGAGTTTGCGGACACTTAACGCCATCGCCCGCCGCCCCAGCGACGGAAAATCCTTCGTTACCTCAAAATTCGCGAAAACGCTCTCGTCTGGCGGAATGTCCTCTAACAGGGTCCGCAGCTCCGGGATGTCCCATTCCCCATCCCCGATTTGGTGCAGAAGGCGTCCTTCCGTAATGCTCGGCGTGACTTGAAAGGTCTGGTAAAAGGATCGGCTGGCCGTGGTAACGCGAAGGTTACCGTCTAGAACTAAAAGGGGATCCCGAATGGTAGCGAAAACACTCTTCAAAGTAAGCGTCCCGGACAATGCCTGATAGGCGGTCGCCGCGAATTCTCCCAGCATGGTGATTGTTCTCGCGTCTTCGGCGTCGAACTTCCGGGTCTGGTCGTGAGAGATAACCCAGATCGTGCCGACCGCGTCGCCACCCACATGAAAGGGTATGAGTAGCGCTTCCGCGATGCGAGGCTCCACCTGGGCGAAGTATCCAAAGTGGCGGTCGAGATGCGACATCAATTGCACTGAGTCCGTATCTAGGACAGTTCCACACGGACTAAATTCGCGAGGTGTTGTGCCCCAAAGATGAGGTGCGTACCGGCCAGCGACGCCGTGCCAGCGGAAAATCCTTCGGCCGTCCTCTTCCTCCAGCAGGCTGATCCCGGCCGACTGCGCCAGGCACAGATCCAGCGCTGTTTCAACCAGTTGTTGCAGTATACGCTCCGGCGAATTCGCCAATGTCCGGCCCAACGCGATCAGAGCCCCGTTCAGCGCCTCAAAATCCGGCTGTCGCGGTGGACGAAGCGCAAGTTCTTGCGTACAAATGACTGATTCCAGGGGAACCTGTAGGCCCGCTTGAGCTTTAGTCGATACCATGAACACCTCTATCGGGATACCGCTTTTTGAATCTGCATTGAGGTCGCCGCCCGGTTCCCGGCTATCCCTTCGCCGCTCTCGGGTCTGACGATTAGAATGGCGGACGGAGCGCGACGGTCAAGCTAATGTATCCTCCTTTCGATGGGTTACACGTCGTCTTTATCATTATCCGCGATTCCGCGCACCCCCGGATCGACTCTCTCGACCACGAGATATCTTCCGCGCGGGAGCCCAGGAAAGGCTGCGCCGCTAAGCGCTCAAGGTAGTCCTCTGTCTGGGCCTAGGCGTTAGAATAAGGCGCATTCCCCGGCACGGACAGAGATCGTCATGATTCGGTAAACGCTGCGCGACAAGGCAGGAGGATCTTCACTCGGCAAGGCGAGGTCGGCCCGGAACGGGCGATATCGAATCGCTGCTACACTAAGTCCGAGACTATCTCAAACCGATGGTAAGAACCATTCGCGCCGGGCTCCTCTACTTCGCGATTGTGCTTGGGACTGGTTTCCTGCTTGGCGTCGTTCGGGTTCCGTTCGTCGTTCCACGTCTCGGAGAGCGGTGGGCGGAACTGGCGGAAATGCCAATTATGGCAGTGACGATCTTCTTCGCTGCGGGGTACATACTCAGGTGCTTCCCGGAAGTTCAACACCATAGTCGGTCGTTGGTTGCCGGATTCCTCGCACTGACTCTTGCAGTCTGCGCGGAGCTGGGCCTTGCGGTTGTCCTCCAGAATCGACCTCTTGCCGACTATCTTGGCAGCCGCGACAAGGTTTCCGGCTCCGTTTATCTCTGCATGCTTGTAGTGTTTGCACTGATGCCGAGGCTCCGTCTGCCGAACGATCGGTAGGCCGCCGTGTTTCAGTTTTCAACTCATCGACTCGCGTGATCGCGAAGGAATGAGTTCACCAAGGCCCCGACTTCGGC
The DNA here is from genome assembly GCA_046155405.1 of Bryobacteraceae bacterium. Taxonomy (GTDB): domain Bacteria; phylum Acidobacteriota; class Terriglobia; order Bryobacterales; family Bryobacteraceae. Next base: position 57,616 of record JBJXFL010000007.1, read on the forward strand.
GTGATGTCCGAGGAGCAAGTGCCCGCCGGTTTCTAAAGACACGAGCTTGGCATTCGGGATGTGCCGCGCCGTATACTCTCCGAATGCGAACGGATTGATGCCATCGTCTCGCGAATGAATCACGAGCGTCGGTTTGGCGATCTGCTCCAGCGGATAGCGGGTCCCCGGGCTAATCGCCGCCCCTTCGTTCTGCATCCCATCCTTCCGCTTCGTGACGGGTTCAAACATATCGACCATACGAGCAAGAAATTCGCTTTCGGTCGCCGTCAACGCAGCCCGCGCGTTCGGCTTAACGTCGAAGACTGTCTCCAAGCTTGGCCGAGCTACTTTCGCCAAGGCCCAGTAAGGAAGATCCGAGCTGAACATCGCGTAATACAGCCAAATGGGTATCGGCAGGTGCTGTTGCGCTGCCGTGAGCGGGGTATAGGGAGCGGACGATAGGAGCACGAGCGCTGACGTCCGTAAAGGATACCTCAAAGCGAATTGTAGGGAAGGTGGCACTCCACCGGACATCGCGACAATCGCTACGCGTTCGATGCCCAGGCTGTCAAGCAACTCGGCAAAAGCATCCGCTTGAGCGATGGTGGAGGCATCCCCTGGTAGTGGTGTGCGCAAGTATCCGAATCGAGATGGAGCTATCCAACGGAAGTCCTCGCCCCCAAACGCCTTGGCTATCAAGACGCCCTGGTCATATCCGCCAGCCGCACCATGCACGACCAGCACCGCGGGCCCCGTGCCCCACGTCGTGAACTCCACTGATCCATTTCGGATATGGCAAACTTGACTGCCTGCGAACAGTTTTCCGTTTATCGACTCCATTTCCCGCCGATACGCCAGATAAATTGCGCCGAGAGCGAGACCTATTACACCGGCAAGTGTTGCGACTATCCACCGCCGCGGAACTGTTCGTCCGACCATACTGGCCCCTTTTACGGCGTCCGGCACGCTACTACTGTCGCTCAAGAACGAATCGAACACAACCAAAGCCACACGGCGTTGCCCAATGGTGATGACCCGGGGGCGTCAAACGCGATTGGCAAAAAAGGCCAAGTCGCCGGGGAAAAAGTCGTTTTCAAGCCCGCTGCGTAAAGCCGTTCACGTTTTTTATCTCTCTGAAAAAAAGATACTTATCGATAAATTGCCCTCAAACCGCTTGACAAATTGGTATAATGAAGAAGTGAAGGTCCGTCTGCCCCCGGCAGCCGGGCTTTTTTGCATACCGATGTACCGCGATTCCGATCTTGGGTCCGCCCATCGTCGGCGATCCGGAAACGCTCTTTGACAACTGAATATCAATAAGGCTAGGGGCCACCGTCGCCTACCCGAAGTGTCTTCGAAATTTCGGGTAGTCGCGGCGAAGGAACACGGGGAAAAGGCCCTATATACAGGTGCAACCCAAGAGTTACCTTAGAAACAACAACTTACAGAATTGGATCAACCCACGGTCAACCGGAGAAGAACCCAACTGAACCCAAAAACCGCGTCTACCAACCCACCGGCTTCCCTTTATTCTGCTCATCCAGCCACTTCTGCAGCGGAGCGAAATAGTCGAGAATCGCCCGCGCGTCCATTTCCCTCTGCCCCGAAATGGCCGCTAACGCGTCCGGCCACGGCTTGCTGACGCCCATGCTCAGCATATCGTTCAGCTTTTTCCCGGCCTCTTTCGAGTTATAAATCGAACACCGGTGCAGCGGCGTCCTGCACCCCGCCGCCTCGCTCAACGCCCGGTGAAACTGGAACTGCAAAATGTGCGCCAAAAAGTACCGCGTATACGGCACATTCGCCGCCACATGATATTTCGCCGCCGGATCGAAGTCCTCTTCCGTCCGCCCCGGCTCGTCCACGCCCTGATACTTCCGCCGCAGCTCCCACCATTTCTGGTTGTAATTCGCGGGCGTTATCTCCCCGGAATAGACCTTCCATCGCCACTGGTCGATCATCAGTCCAAACGGCAAAAACGAAACCTTCGCCAACGCCTGTTTCAACAACAGCCCAATGTCTCCGCTCGGGTCCGTTGGCTTATCCAACAGCCCCACCTGCACCAGATACTCGGGAGTAATCGACAACGCGATCGTATCGCCCACCGCCTCATGAAACCCGTCATTCGCCGAATCGCGAAACAGGAAAGGCTGCGGCCTGTATGCCCGCTGATAGATGTTATGCCCCAACTCATGATGGATCACCGCGAACTCCTCGCCGGTAATTTGAATACACATCTTGATTCGCAGGTCTTCCTCGTTGTCCACATCCCACGCCGATGCATGGCAAACCACTTCCCGGTCCTGCGGCTTTACAAACAAGGAGCGCTGATAGAAACTCTTCGGCAGCGCCGCGAATCCCAACGACTGGAAGAACCGCTCCCCATAACGGACCATTTCCAACTCATCGATCTTCTTCTGCTTCAATATCGCCGTCAGATCGTAGTTCTTAATAGCTCCGCGCGGCTCCAGAATGTCGTAGATGTTATCCCAACTCTGCGCCCACATGTTACCCAGTAAGTGAGCCGGAATCGGACCCTTCTCCGGCACCGCCGCCGCGCCGTACTTCTCCCGCAACCGGTTCCGCACATACGCGTGCAAGCTCAAATACAATGGCCGCACCTGCTCCCAAAGCCGGTCCACTTCCTTCGCAAAGGCGTCCGGCGGCATATCGTACTTGGAGCGCCACATCGCCCCCATATCCGCGAAACCGATTTCCTTCGCCCCCTTATTTCCCAACTCCACGAACCGCTGGTAATCCTTCTTCATCGGCTTGGCCACTTTGTGCCAACCCCGCCAGACGTCCAGCAGCTCCTTCGGGTCGCGGCTGTTCGCCATGATCAAGGTAATATCCTGTAAGTCCAGGCACCGCCCCTTGTCCGCCGGTGCGTCCCGGCAATACTTACCCGACCCATAAGTCGATTCCATCCGCGCCGTCAGTTGCGTCAATTCCGATGCCTCGGCTTTGTTCGATGGCGTTACCAAGGTCAGCCCGATCTTCAGCAACATCAACTTACGCGCCATGTCGTCCGGCAGTTTTAACTTATTGAACCGCGTCGCCTTCCGCGCATAGTCTTTCACCACGTCGATAAACTGCTCGTTCGCCAGCGCCGCCTGCATTTCGCTATCGGGATTAATGTAAGTCGCCTGCAGCCACTGCGCCCGATTCAGATAGTTCGATTGCTTCAGCAGCGTCGACTCCGCCTCATCGAGAAACGCCTTCGCTTCCTGCACGGTTTGGGCCTGCAGCGCGGCGGTTACCGCCAGCAGAAAAAGTGGAATTCGCATCCCCCTATTGTTGCGCTTCCGCCCGCCGTTTTTGTGACTCCCCCAACGCCCCCGCGGCCTTCTCCTTCAACCCCGCCATCTGGTATGCCCGGCTCAACTGAAAGTACAGCGCCCCGTCCGTATCCAGCGTCGGCGCCGACGCCTCCAAATGCGGTATCGCCTCCGCCCCCCGTCCCAATGCCAACAGCGCCCGCCCCAACGAAGCCCGCGCCGGCAGTATCGAAACCGCTCGGGTCAGCGACCCAATCGACTCCTCCGCTTGCCCCTGCTGCAACAAACAGTCGCCCTTCAGAAAATGGAGCGCTGCGGAATCCGGTTCATGCACCAGCAACCGCTCCAGCGTATTCAACGCCTCCAAATACTGCGACCCGGCGTACAGCGACGCCGCCAGCTCCCGCTCCACATCCCGATCCGAAGGTTGGAACCGCAGCGCCGCCCGCCACTCCTCGACGGCTTCCAAATGCTTCCCCTGCGCTCTCAACGTCTCGGCCTTTATCCGGTGCAATTGCGGATTATCCGGCAAACGGCCCAACTGCGAAAACGCCCGCTGCGCCCCGTCGCTGAACGTCTCAATTTCGCGCGCCAACGCATCCGCCCGCGCCAACGGCCGCCTTGTTCGTCCCTGCTCCTCCAACGCCGCCGCCGCCTTCAATCGCCGCTGCTTCTTCCGCACCGCCGCCGTCGTCAACAGAAACGCTCGTGACTCCGGAAACTGCCGCGCCAACGCCTGAAACGCTTGTTCCGCCGCCGCCTCATTCGCCCGGCCCAACACAAACCACGCTCCCGCGTCATTCGGCTCCAACCGCGTCAACGCCGCCAACTGCCCCACCGCCAACTTCGGCTGCCCCGATTGCAAAAACGCCTCCGCCAGCATCCGCCTTCCTTGTGGATCGGAAGGCTTCATCGCCACCGCCCGTTGCAACGGGCCCACCGCCCTCCCAGCCTGCCCCAACCGCAGCAAAGACGTCCCCAGCAAGGCATGAGCGGGAAACGCCTGCGGCATCGCAATCGCCGCCGCCGACAACGGCCCAACTGCCTCCTTATCCCGCCCCGCCATATGCAGCGCAATCCCCAGATTGAGCTTCCACCCCGGATTCCCCGGCGCTTGTTTCACCAACCGCTCATACACCCCAACCGCACCGGAAAAGTCCCCAATCGACAACCGCCGCTGCCCCTCTTCAGCCAACTGCCCCCAAGAGGCCACTGCCAAAAAGAAAACGGGCGCCAGCCGAAGCCAGCGCCCGTATTGTAGTTGGTTATCCAACCTTCAATGTTAGAACGCCACGCGCACGCCGAAACGTAGTTGCCGTTCGCCGCTCGAACCCGTGATGATGCCGAAGTTTCCGCCATCGACATTCGCGCCCGGATTACCGAACCGTGGCGTGTTCGTCAGGTTCGCCGCTTCCGCGCGGAACTGCACGTTCAGCCGTTCGGTCAGTTCAAAGGTCTTGATCAGGTTGAAGTCCAAACTAGCGACTCCCGGCCCACGGAAACGGTTCCGTCCGGTGGTGCCGAAGCGAATCGGCGCGCCGGCCGGGGTCGGGGTTACAAAGCTGGTGTTGGCGAAGTACGGGGTATTGCTGCCTGCCCCATGGAGGTAGGTGAATTCCCCCACCTGGTCCGCCGTTTGCAGGTTGCCACCGGAAGCCAGCCGCGTGCCATCGGCCGTCACCGTGAACGGCGTGCCGGAGTAGGCGTAGTAGATACCGCCCGTCTGCCAGCCGCCCAGGATCAGGTTTGCCGCCTTGTTCGACGTATTCATCAACGCCTTTCCCTTGCCGACCGGCAACTGGTAAACATAGCCCATCTGGAATACTTGGGTACGGTCGTAACCGGCCGTTGCGCTGTTGCGCCCGATCACCGGTTCCCAGTTCCAACTCGTGCTCACCCAACCATCTTCGTCGGTCATGTTGATGGCTTTCGACCACGTGTAGGCGCCCTGCACGAACAAGTCCTTGGTCACGTTGCCGCGCAGACTGCTTTGCAGGCCGTGGTAGTGGGAACTCATCCAACCGTCCCACATGTTAATGGCGATGCCGCGTGCGGTCGAAGCGAAGAACGGCCGGCCGTTATTACCGGCGCCCGGAGCATTGGAGTTCACGTCGCGGTCACCCAGCACGTTCGTCGATTTGGTTCCCACATAGCCCACCGAAGCGTTCAGGTTCTTGCCAACGCGGCGTTCAATCGTGAAGTTCCACGAATTCACGGCGCCGCGCTTGATGCTGCCCCACGGGCTGCGGATTGCAACCGTATTCGGCAACGCCACGATACCTGTCGAGAGATCCGGAACCGGCAGTGACGGAATGCCGGTAGCCAATGTTCCAAAGTTCTGGAAGCCGGTGTTCTGCTGGAACGTCGCCGCGATCGTCAGCGGGTAGAAGGATCCGCGTAACGGACGCGAGAACGGCAGCGGGTCAATCGTCATGCCGTACCCCGCGCGAATCACTGTGTTGTCGGTTACGCGCAACGCCATCCCGACGCGAGGCGCCAGGAACACTGTCTGCACGTCGATGCCAGGGTTGGTGGGAATCGGACCGCGCCCGCCCAGTGTCAACCTCAAAGTGGACAGGTCCAGGCGCTCAAGGCCTTTGCCGCCGCCGCGGGTCATGAGCGGATAGGACTCCGCACGGAGGCCGAAGTTGAATGTCAGGTTGCGGTTCACCTGCCAACGGTCACGCAGGTACCAGCCCAACTGCCATTCGCGAGTGGTCATCAGCTCATACTGCAAGCTCTTCGAAACGCTGTTCGGCATCCCCAGCAGGAACTGCGCCATGCCGTTGGCCTGCACCCCAGCCAAACCGGTGGAAAGCGCTGTTACGCCGCCGCCAAAATTGAACGCGCCGCGCGGGTTGTCCGTTTCCGGCTGCCAATGGTTTAACTGGTGGTTAACCGCGTCGAAGCCCATCCGGATTTCATGCTTGGACTTGATGATGGACAAATTCGTCGTGAACGTGTAGCTGCGCTCTTTTCGATCCAGCGGCATCCACGTCGCCGTCTGGCCCCACGAACTCAAACCATTGATGTTGAAAACCGGAAGGCCGCTCTGCCGCGGGTCCGGTCCATTGGTGCCCGGAATGCCGAACACGTCACTGCCAAAATTGGTTCCAAAGTCGGCGCCCTGCACCGTCTGGTCCATCCGGGTCATACCCCAGTTGGCGTCAAATAGCATCGTCGGCGAGATCGTGTAGTTGGTGCCGATCGTCACCAGGTGCTGCTTCGTATCTCCCGTACCGGGATCGCCGCCGATACCGGCGCCGCCCGCCGCGCCCAGTCCGAAAACGCCGCCCGCGGTCGCCCGTAGCGTCGAGTACTTCCCGAACATCGTGTGCTTGTCGTTGCGGTTCCAGTTGAGCTTGCCGTCGTAGTTGTAGCGGTTCAGCACGCCGGTGGCGCTCACAAAGTGGTTGTTCGCAATGACGGCGTTGGCGGCGTTCACCGTCTGTCCGCCTTCATTGTTCGGCGTGGGAACCAGCGCCAGCATCTTCAGCGCCTGCGGGCTGAAACGGGCCGACGGAATACGGTTGCCCGCGAAGGGCTGCCGGTTCGAGCCATCGGCGTTGCCGGTGGCCGGATCGTAAAGCGTGCCCGACCCATTGGTTCCAATGCGCGCCGAGAAATCACCGGCGCGCATCGCCGCGTTCGGCACCGTAAAGAAGCCCTGTCCACCGGACAACTGCTTGGCCGCCTCGGTGTGCGCGAACCAGAACAGCTTGTTCTTTATAATCGCTCCGCCCAACTTGCCGCCGAATATGTTCAGCTTATAGAGAGCGTTCGGCGTCGTTGACGGCTGAAAGTACGACCGCGACTTCAAGTCCTGGTTTTCGTGGTATTCCCACGCCGCGCCATGCAGCGTGTTTGTGCCGCTGGCAGATGCCACCGTCATTGCCGCTCCGCCGGCCATGCCCTGCTCCGCGTCGAGCGCGGAGGTCGTGATGTTCACGTTCTCCACCGTCTCCGCCGGAGCCACATAGGCCACATGGTGTGGCAGCCAAATGTTAATGTTCACCGCCCCGTCCAGGCGCGTCACATTGTTGTTCGTCGACGTGCCGTTGACGAAGGTGCGCAGCGCGCGCCCCGGCGTATCGATTACTGAGTTTTGCGTCGTCGACGGCGTCGCGCCGGGCACCAGGTTGATCAGCGCCTGATAATTGCGGTACTGGTTCAACGGCAACTCCGTCACAATTTTTGCCGTGATTTCCGTCTTCGTGTCGCTCCGGTCCGTCTGCAGTTGCACGGCGGAAGCCTCAATCGTAATCTGATCGGATACCGCGCCCACTTCCAGCCTCCCGTTTACGCGGGCCGTGGTATTCACCGTCAGCACCACGCCTTCACGTGTCGAAGTCTTGAACCCGTTCGCCGTGAACTTAACCACATACGTGCCAATTGGCAGGCTTGGTATCGTGTAGCTTCCGCCGGCATCCGTTGTCGCCTCACGGCTGACGCCGGTGGCCTTATCCTCAACGGCGACCTTTACGTTGGGCACAACGGCCCCACTGGCGTCTTCCACCGTTCCGACGATCGTCGTATACAAAACCTGCGCGGCCGCCGGAATCGCATGGATTCCCAGCAGAACGGCAAAAACCGGCGGGGCCAAACGGCCGCGCCAGTGCCTACTTTGAGCGATGCTCATGAACAACCCCCTTCAACGAATAGAATCAACCCTGTTTACCAGTTAAAACACCCCGGCCGTCCTATGTCAAATCCGCGCCAAGAGCACAGAGGCTGGCCGCGGCTTCCACCCGTTCACGAACTCGCGCCCAACCCCAGCCGCGACCAAGTCCGTTTTACGCGAGTTCATCATTGGCAAGTCGTTCCAAGCTACCGTAGGCGAAACACCCATCGGCCTCGCACACAGGTCGTCTATTCTCCGCAATGGCGAAACTTTCCGCTCCTCCTCAAACGGAGGCGGATCGGTCCGGGAAGTCACCCGCTCCGCGGCGGTTTCCGTTGAGAACGCCCGCCCGCGCCGCGACCTCTCCCGGAGTGAGCCCCACTCCGCAAATGTTAGACTCACGTACACGTACCCATGCGGCCAGAGGTCACTCGTTTACTCGTCGAATGGCGCGACGGCAACCGTGCCTCGCTCGACGCGCTGCTGCCGGTCGTGTATGACGAACTTCGCCGGCTCGCCGAAAGTTACATCTCGCGAGAGCGCCCCGATCATACGCTCCAGCCCACCGCGCTCGTTCACGAAGCCTATGTTCGCCTGATCGGCCAGGACGTCCCGGACTTCCAGAATCGCGCCCATTTCTTCGGCGTCGCCGCTCATCTCATGCGCCAGGTGCTGGTCGATTCCGCCCGCAAGTTCCGCGCCGGCAAACGAGGCGGCGGCAACAAAGTCTCCCTCGAGGGCATAGGCATCGACATCGGCGACCCTTCCGTTAGTTCTCCCTTCCTCGCCCTCGAAGAAGCTCTGCAAAATCTCGAAAAGCTCGACGCTCGCAAAGGCAAAATCCTCGAAATGAAATACTTCGGCGGTCTCACCCTCGATGAGATAGTCGAAGCCACCGGTGTCTCTAAAGCCACCGTCAGCCGGGACCTCCGCGCCGCGGAAGCCTGGATCCGAGTGCAGCTCTCCCCAGGTGAAAAATGACCCCGGAGCGTTTCGCGCGGGTCGACGCGCTCTTTAACGCCGCTATCGAACTGCCCGCGCCGCAGCGCCATCCGTTCCTCGAAGAGCAATGCACCGGCGACCCCGAATTGCTCCTGGAAGTCCGCGCCATGGTCGACGCCGATTCCGACCCCGGCGCCACTATCGACCGCGCCATGATCGCCGGCGCCGAGGCTTGGGCCCTCGCAACCGAGGAGCAGGCCATCGGCACGCGGCTGGGCCCCTATCGCCTTACCGCCTTCCTGGGACGCGGCGGTATGGGCGCCGTTTATCGCGCGGTTCGCGACGACGCCGCCTTCGAGAAGGAAGTCGCCATCAAGCTCCTTCGCGGCGGCATGGACTCCTGCTCCATCCTTCGCCGCTTCGAACAGGAACGGCAAATCCTCGCCCGCCTCGAGCATCCCCATATCGCCCGCCTCCTCGATGGCGGCACCGGCTCCAACGGCATGCCGTTCTTGGTCATGGAGTTCGTCGAGGACGGTATTACCGTTACCCAACACTGCAAGGACGCGGCGCTGGGCCTGGAGAAACGCCTCCTGATTTTCCTCGATATCTGCTCCGCCGTCGGATACGCACACCAGAATTTGATCGTTCACCGCGACCTGAAACCCGGCAATATTCTGGTCGACAAATCGGGCTCGGTGAAGCTCCTCGATTTCGGCATCGCCCGCGTCCTCTCCGACACCGCCGACCAAACGGTCACCGTCGCGGGCGCGCAAATGCTCACCCCGGAATACGCCAGCCCCGAACAGGTCCGCGGCGAGCCCGTCACCACCGCCACCGACGTCTATTCTCTCGGCATCATGCTCTATGAAATCCTAACCGGCCGCAAAGCCCAAGCCGTTCAGGAAACGTCCCTCGCCGCCATCGCCAAAATTGTCTGCGAAACGTTGCCCATCCGCCCCAGCTTGGCCGCCGAAATGTACGGCCCCATCCGCGGCCGCGAGCTTCGCGGCGACCTCGATAACATCATCCTCAAAGCTCTCCATAAGGACCGCGAACGGCGCTATCCCAGCGTCGAGCAGTTCGCCGCAGATATCCGCGCTCACCTTCAGGGCCTACCGGTCAAGGCGCGCCCCGATTCCTTCCGCTACCGCACCTCCAAATTCCTGAAGCGCAATCGCCTTCCGGTCGTTCTTGGCACCGCCGCCGCGCTCATGCTCAGCGCCTCTACCTTCCTTCTTTGGCGCCAGGTCGAAGCGACCAATCGCCGTTTTGAACAAGTGCGCCACCTGTCGAACTCGTTCCTCTTTGATTTCCACGACGCCGTGGCCGGCCTTCCCGGGGCCATCAAGGCCCGCCAACTCGTCGTCGAAAAGGGGTTGCAATACCTGGAACCGCTGGCCAAGGATTCCGCGAACGATCCTCAACTCGCCCGCGAAGTCGGCGTCGGCTACGAACGCGTCGGCGACGTGCAGGGCAACCCGCTTAGCAGCAATATTGGCGATACAAAAGGGGCCTTGGAAAGCTACCGCAAAAGCGTCCAATTGCTCGACCGCGCCTGGCGCGACGAGGGCCGGACGCCGGCGGGCCGCAACGATCTCCAGCGCGCCTTGTTCAAGCTCGGCTCGCTCCAACGGTTCGCCAACGACACCAAAGGTTCCATCGAATCGTTTCAGGTCGCCATTGTCCATGGCGAGGAGTTTTTGAAGGCCTCCCCCGGCAACGTGGAAGGCATGAGCCAGCTCGCCCGCACCCTCGATCAACTCGGCCGCATGGTCGCGACGATTGGAGTCGACGAAGCGCTTCGCGCTACCCAGCGCGCCATCCAGATTCGCGAAGAATTGAACTTCACTGGCGTCGGCGACCGCAAGGCGCTCGGCGAGCTTGGCGCCAGCTACGCCACTCTCGGCCTCGTCCTCGGCCGTTCAGGCAGGACGAATGAGGCCCTGGAGGCTTATCGCAAAAGCCTCGCCATGCAGGAACGCATTGTCGCCTTGAAGAAGGACGACGTCAGCAACCAAACCAACGTCATGATCGCGATGAGCCACGTGGGCGACACCCTTGGCAACTCCCACATGTTCAACCTCGGCCGCTTTTCGGAGGCCGCGGCTATCTACCGCAAAGTAGTGGAAAAGGCGCGTTGGCTCGCGGCCGCCGACCCTAATGACAAGAAGGCCCAGCTCGATGTCTCCTTCGCGCTTCTCCGGTACGGCAACACCCTCCACGGCGCCGGCGACATCCCGGCCAGCTTTCGCGCCCTTAACGAAGCCCGTGAGCTTCTTGAGCGGCTTCAAACCGAGGATCCCGGCAACTCCCGGCTCGGACAGAATCTGGCCGCGCTCTACAATCAGTACGCCGAGATTTACGCCGATCAACGGCAGTGGGAACAGGCGATTAGCGGCAACGCCGCCGCCATCTCCCTTTCGCAGCGCTTGCTAAAGGCGGATCCTCGAGACGCGGGTTCGTCCCGGCTGCTTTTGGAATGCTTCGCGCTCCGTCCCCGCCTCCTCGCCGCCGCCGGTAAACAGGCGGAAGCGGCAACGGCGGCGGCCGAACTCGAGCGCTTCGCCCAGTCCGGTTCGTTCACGAAGTCCAAGGAGCCGCGCCTCCGGTGGGTGTTCGCCCGGTCTTTCGAAATCGCCGCCCAGTTCATCCCCGCCCGTTCGCGGGAACTGCTGGCGCGGGCCGACGCCGAATGGACGGCGATAGAAAAAGACGGCCTGCTAATCCCTACGCTCGCCGCCGAACGCGACTCCTTCCGCAAGCGATTCACCGCCGCCCTCGGCGCCTCACCCAAACGGTGACCCGCTCGTCTTTCCCGGCGGGCGAGGCGGCTTCCTCATCGCGCGAATGCCGCACGTCGCGAATCCGGCGAACGTCTCTGGCCACGCGGGGCGTGTTAGCCGAACGGTGACCCGCTACTCTTTCCCGGCGGCCGCGGCAGCTTCTTCATCGCGCGAATGCCCCACGTCGCGAATCCGTCGAACGTCCCTGGCCACGTGGGGCGCGTTAGCCGAACGACGACCCGCTCCTCTTTCCCGGCGGCTGCGGCAGCTTCTTCATCGCGCGAATGCCCCACGTCGCGAATCCGGCGAACGTGTCCCTGGCCGCGCGGGGCGCCTCACCCGAACGGCGACCCGCTCGTCTTTCCCGGCGGCGGCGGCGGCTTTCTCATCGCGCGAATGCCCCACGTGGCGAATCCGGGGCGCGTTAGCCGAACGGTGACCCGCTCCTCTTGCCTGGCGGCCGGGGCAGCTTCTTCATCGCGCGAATGCCCCACGTCGCGAACGCCGCGCAGAGCACGGCGAACGCGATGATGAAATAGACGACGTAGCGGCCCGGTATGCGGCGCGGTTCCTGCTGCATGCTCTTCTCCTAATGGCGGAAATGGCGAACTCCGGTCAACACCATCGCCACTCCCAATCGGTCCGCGGCGGCAATCACGTCCGCGTCTTTCACGGAGCCGCCCGGCTGAATTACCGCCATCACTCCATGCGCCGCCGCCGCTTCCAGTCCGTCGGGAAACGGGAAGAACGCATCCGACGCCAGCACGCTTCCCACCAATGGCAGAACGCTCTTTTTCGCGCCGATTTCCACGGAAAACACGCGGCTCATCTGCCCAGCGCCGGCCGACAGCAACTGCCCCTCACGCGCATAGACGATGGCGTTCGACTTCACGTGTTTCACCACTTTCCACGCGAAGGCCAGCCCGCGCCACTCCTCTTCCGTCGGCTGCCGTTCGGTCACGATTTTTGCCGTCGTCCGGTCCAGCGTGGCATAGTCCGGCGTCTGCACCAGATACCCGCCGCCGATGCCTTTCACGACGAAGTCATCGTCGGCCGCCTTCACGCGCACCAGCCGCAGGTTCTTCTTCGCGGCCAGAATCTCCACCGCCGCGGCATCGAAGTCCGGCGCGGCGACGGCTTCAATGAAGGTCTTCACGATCTCGCTCGCCGTCTCGCCGTCCACCGTCCGGTTGAAGGCCAGCACGCCGCCAAACGCCGACACCGGGTCAGCCTCAAAAGCCTTCCGGTAGCTCTCGGCCAGCGTCGCCCGCTCGGCGCAGCCGCACGGATTGGTGTGCTTAACGATCACGCTCGCCGGCTGCGTAAATTCGCACACCAATTGCCACGCCGCGTCCAGATCGACGAGGTTGTTGTAACTCAGCTCCTTGCCCTGCAACTGTTGGCCGCCCGCCACGCCGCCCGCGCCGGCGGCGTATAGCGCGGCCTTCTGGTGCGGATTCTCGCCGTAGCGCATATCGAGCGCGCGCGGCACGCGCAGATCCAACGTCCGCGGCAAGCGCGGCCGTTCATCCCTGAAGCCTTCCCCTTCTATGGAGATGTCCGCCAGCCGGTTTGAAATCGCGCGATCGTACGCCGCCGTCAGATGAAACGCCTTCACGGCCAAGTTCCAGTGGGTCTTCCGGGACAGATCGCCATTCGAAGCCTTCAATTCCGCCAGCACCGCCGCATAGTCGCCCGGACTGGTAACGACGGCCACATCCTGCCAGTTCTTCGCCGCGGCGCGGATCATCGTCGGCCCGCCGATATCGATGTTCTCGATCAGGTCCGCGACCGTCGCGTCCTTATTCGCGGCGATCCGCTCAAACGCGTATAGATTCACGACGACCAGATCGATGGTGGGAATGGCGTGCTGCTCCAGCGCCTCCATGTGCTCCGCCTTCGAGCGCATGGCCAGGATGCCGCCCGCGATATTGGGGTGAATCGTCTTCACGCGACCGTCGAGCATTTCAGGGAAGTGGGTGACTTCGCTAACGTCATAGACCGGAATCCCGGCGTCCTTCAGCAGTTTCGCCGTGCCGCCGGTGGAGATAAGGTCCACGTCCAGTTCACGCAGCCCGCGCGCGAATTCCACCGCGCCGGTCTTGTCGGTAAGGCTCAGCAGAGCGCGTTCAATCTTTGCCATGAAGAACTTTCAGGATACCGGGTCAGCGCCGGCGTTAGTGGTATTTCCATGAAGAAGCGGCGGCTGAAGTGTAATACTAGCCGGAAATGGCGATACCGGACGAGTTGAGGCAGGCGCTGCATGATAGGCAAGTGGTGCCGTTTGTGGGGGCGGGAGTTTCGCGGGCGGTGAAGCGAAAGGACGGGAGCGACGCGTTTCCGGGTTGGGGGGAGTTACTCAATCGGGCGGCGGTCAAAATAGCGGACGCCAAGGTGAAACGGCTGGTGCCCTTGTATGTGGAGATGGAGCGGTATTTGGAAGCGGCGCAGGAGGCACGTAAGGCATTGGGGGCGGAGTGGCTGCCGTTTTTGCGGGGTGTGTTTCAGGTCCCCATTGGGGCGATTGACGACGAGAGTTTGGGGCTGGCGCGGCAGGTTTGGCGGTTGGGAAGCGACCTGGCGCTGACCACGAACTACGATGAGGTTTTGCGGTGGGGGGTGCCAGCGGAGCGGGCCGTTGCGTTCGCTTCGATCACCAATCGCGAGGCGGACATTTTCGAGCGGGTGCAGAAGTGGCGGATCAAGGAGCCGACGGCGTGGCACGTGCATGGGCGAATTGCGAATGCCGATGAGATGATTCTGACGCCGGACGGGTATGAGCGGCTGTATCCGGCGGAGGGTGTCGCCGCGGAATACCTGGCGGCGCAACATACATTGCGGCATGTCTTTCTGGCGCGGACAGTGGTGTTTATCGGGTTCGGGATGGAGGAGTCGATCCGGAATCAACTGCGATGGGTGACGGAGGAGTTTAAGGGAGCGGGCGGACCGCACTTTGTGTTGGCGGATTTCGCAAAGGCGGAGGAGTTCCGGGAGGCCCTCGCGAAAACGCGGGTGCAGGTCGTGACTTATGAGGGGAGGGACGCGCTGCCGGGCCTACTGGAAGAGCTGATTGGCTACGTGGGGGAGGTGGCGGCGCCGCCGCGAGTGGTGCATGACCCGGCTCGCTACTTCGAGTGGGTGGAGAAGGAGTGCGGATGGATTGAATTGAAGGCGCTGCGAATTAGTTCGGGAAAGGCGGGACGATATCCGATTTCCGAGTTGTACATCGAGCCGATGGCGCGGGGACGGGAGGAGGTTGGGCCGCTGAGCGGGAATATCGCGGGACTCCAGAGTTGCGTGGTGGAGGGCGACGCGGGGAGCGGGAAAAGTACGTTTCTGAAGAAGCTGGCTTGGGAATATTCGCTATCGCCAACGCGGTTTCCGATTCTGATTCGCGTTGCCGAGTTCGACCGGTTCCTCCGCGATTGTCCGGTGGCGCGGCACGGCGCGCCGGCGACGGTGAACGATGGCCGATGGCTTCCCTACTTCCTGTCCAGGCGAGAGTGGGGACTGGCGGAAAGCTATTTTGTGGAAAAGTTGGGGCGTCAGGACACGACGGTGTTGCTGGACGGATTGGACGAGGCGGCGGACGTCCAGCGGCGGGAGCGCATGGCGCGGATTGTGGAGAACGCTCGGGGGCATTACCCTCGATGCCAAATGGTGGTGACGACGCGCCCCTCGGCGTATGAGGGGATGGCGGTAATCACCGGGTTCGAGCGCGTGGCGATTAACGATCTGGACGCGGCGCAGATCGATGCCTTCATCCGGATGTGGTCGCTGCTGCTGCACGAGGGGAAGGAAGAGGCGGCGCGGGACCACCAGAGCGGACTGCGGCGCGCATTGGACCGGTCCGACATCCGGCGGCTGGCGCGGAATCCACTGATGCTGACGGCGCTGGCGGTCGTGCACTGGAACGACAAGGTGCTGCCGGAGCAGCGGGCGGCGCTGTATGACTCGATTCTGACGTGGATGGCGAAGGCGCGGCTGGACCGGCCGGAGCGATTGCCATGGGAGAAGTGCCTGGGGTTGATGGGAACGCTGGCGCTGGGCATGCAGAGCTACCCGGCGGGGCACCGGGTGAGCCTGGGGCGCGGCGATGCGGCGAACATGCTAGCGACCGAGTTTGGGGGTGTGGCGGCGGCGAACCGGTTCCTGCTCGACGAGGAGGTCGACAGCGGTATCGTTACGAGCAACGGGAATGAGCTGCGGTTCTGGCACCGGACGTTCCAGGAGTATCTGGCGGCGTGGCGGCTTTCGGGGATGACGGATGACGAATTATGGACGGGGGCGGCGCCCTATTTGTATGTGCGGGAGTGGCGGGAGGTGATGCTGTTGCTGGCGGGGAGCCTGTGCGAGGCGAAGGGGCAGGGGCGGCTGAGTCTGTTTCTGGGGAAGGTGTTGGAGTGCGGGGATTCGCTGGGGGAGAAGGCGCGGTGCGTGGCGCTGGTGGCGGGGATGATGAACGACTTGCGGGCGGCGAAGTACGAGATGCCGGCGGCCGAGGCACGGCGGTATGAAGCGTTGAAGAAAGAGGCGGAGGCGATTTTTACAGTGGCGGGGGCGAAGGGGATTCCCGTGAAGGACCGGGCGGAGGCGGCGGAGGCGCTGGGCGTGGATGGGCATCCGCGATTGTATTTGCCGTCCGATGAGCGGTATTGGGTGCGGCTGGAGGGCGGACGATTTTGGATGGGAGCACAGAAGAAAAATAGGAAGGAACGGAACTTTGATGAGGATGCCAACGACAATGAACCGGCGCGAGAGACGGCCGTAGCGACGTTTCGGATGGGGCGGTATCCGGTAACGGTCCATGAGTTTGAACGCTTCCTGGCGGCGCATTCGGGACGGGAGGTACCGGGCGAATGGGAAGACCAATTGCTGACGCCGACGCGACCGGTGGTGTATGTCAACTGGGAGGATGCGCAGGGATACTGCAGATGGATGGGCGGGCGGTTGCCGCGCGAGGAAGAGTGGGAGTTCGCGGCTCGCGGGATCTCGGGCCGGAAGTATCCGTGGGGGGCGGAGGCGCCGGATGAGTGGCGGGCGAATTTTGGGAATCCTTCGGGAACGCCGACGCCAGTCGGGATGTTTCCCGCGGGGGATACCCCGGAGGGTATCGCGGATATGGCGGGGAATGTTTGGGAGTGGACGGGTAGCGATTATTCGGAAGAAACGAAAGTCGTGCGCGGGGGCTCGTTTTGGTTCGATACAACGTACCTGCGCGGGGCTTATCGCAACTTCTACGTGCCCGGCAGCAGGCTCGACTATATCGGGTTCCGGTGTCTCCGGGAAGGTTAACTTGGTTCTTTTTCTTTTTCCTTTATAGCGGCGAAGCCGCAAGAAAATTTTTTTGGAGGGTGTATGCTATGGGAACGATGCAGAAGCCAGATGAAGGCGGACCGCCGGTAGTGGGCAAGGCTTACGATTTCGTTTTGTGGCTGTTGCCGAAGGTGGAGAACTTTCCTCGGACGCACCGGTTTACGGTGGGGGAGCGATTGACGGCGAACGGGCTGGACTTGTTAACGTCATTGGTTGAGGCGGCGTACGCATCGCGGAAAGACGACCTGTTGCAGACGGCGAACAGGAAGGTGAACAGTACGCGGTATTTGCTGCGGCTGGCAAAGGATTTGCGATTGATGTCGATCGACAGCTATGGGTTCAGCGCGGAGAAGTTGGACGAGATAGGGCGGATGGTGGGGGGTTGGCGGAAAACGCAGCCGGGACGAGCATGAAGCGGGTTGGGAATCTTTGGGAAGAAGTGACGAGTTTCGCCAATCTGCTGGGGGCGGCGGAAGCGGCGGCGGCGGGGAAGAAGAAGCGCCCGGACGTGGCTTGGTTCCTGATGGAGACGGAGGGGGAACTGTTACGGTTGCGGCGGGAGTTGCGATCCGGGAGCTACGAACCGGGGCCGTACCGGACGTTCGCGATCGTGGATCCGAAGCCGCGATTTATTTCGGCCGCACCATTTCGCGACCGGGTGGTGCACCATGCATTGACGCGGGTGCTGGAACCCATATTTGAAAAGCGGTTTTCGCCACGGTCCTTTGCGTGCCGGAAGGGGATGGGGACGCACGCGGCACTGGATGTGGCGCGGGCGGGGGCGACGCGGTTCGCCTATGTCCTGAAATGCGACGTTCGGAAGTACTTTGCGACGATTGACCACGCGATCCTTTTGGAACAGTTGGAAGGAGCGGTGAAGTGCCGTCCGACTTTAGGTTTGGCGGCGAAGATTGTGGGGGCAAGCGGGCCGCAGGAAGAGTATGTCCGGTATTTCGACGGGGATGACCTATTTACGCCGTATGAGCGGCGGCGGGGATTGCCGCTGGGTAATCAGACGTCGCAGTTCTTCGCGAACGTGTATTTGAATGGGCTGGACCAGATGGTGGACCGGGAGTTGCGGCCGGGACTGTATGCGCGCTATGTGGACGACTTTGCGCTGTTTGCCGATTCGAAAGAGCGGCTGGGCGAGATGCGGGTGGCATTGACGGAGAAACTGGGGCGGCTACGGCTGGAGATGCACGAGGGCAAGAGCCGGGTGTACAGGTGCGCGGATGGCGTGAGCTTTCTGGGGTGGCAACTGTTTCCCGGGCGGGTGCGATTGGCGAAGGCGAACGTGACGCGGTTCTGGAGGCGGCTGCGGTGGATGGGGGAGGCGCACGGACGAGGAGAATTGAAGTTCGAACAGGTAACACAGAGAGTACGGGCGTGGATCGGTCATGCGGGGTACGGCGATACGTTAGTATTGCGCGAACGCCTGCTGGGCAGGACCGCGTTCCGGCTGGGCACGCCGTGAAAACGTGCGCGGGGGCTCGTATTGGAACGATACAACGAACCTGCGCGGGGCTTATCGCAACAACAACGAGCCCGGCAACAGGAACAACAATATCGGGTTCCGGTGTCTCCGGGATGAAGGGCGACAGACATCTGTCGAAAGCCAGAGCCGGCGGCGTTACGGCGCCGCGGGGAGCGCATCTCTTCTTCCGCATGGCGGGCCTCACCTTTCGCGTTTGGCGGAGGTGGAACAGCAAGGGCGGCCAGGCCCCGCGGTAGCGAATGCGAAGCCTGGCTTGGCCGCGAGTTCCGGTGCGAAGACTTGGCAGTTCCGTTCCCAGAAATGGACGGCACGGACGGAGACGCCGAGGTCGTTGGCGAGGGCCTTCCAGGATTGCAGATCGGCAGGCATTTTAGAGAAAAGGCGTGGGTATTTCCCTCGTTAATGTGGACCGGTGCCGGCAGGTTCCGTATGAGATTATGAGATGGAGCCAATGCCCTAGTGAAGAGGAGAGCCAGGGGGATGAAATACACGGTGGTTCTGGAACGAGAAGCCGACGGAGGTTTCGTGGCGTCCGTACCAGTGCTTCCGGGTTGCGTGTCTCAGGGCGACAGCCGCGACGAAGCGTTGACGAATATCAGGGAGGCGATGGAACTCTACATTGAGGATTGCCGCCTATCCGGTGACGCTGTTCCGGCAGAGGACTCGAGGGAATATGTCGAGGTGATGACAAGCTTGTGCAGAGCGCAAACGCGTATCGAAAACTTTTGGACGACCGTGAACTGCTGGAGAACATCCGCAGCATCAGCCGTGGGCTGGAACAGGCGAAACGCGGAAAGGGCCGGCCCCTGCGAGAATTCTTTGAGGCGCTCGCCGCCGAGCATGGAATCTCGCTGAAGTGAAGTGTCAAGTCATCGTCACTCACCGTTGAATGCGGCGCGATTGGTGCTGGCGCTCTACGCAGAAATTGGCACAATGGTTAGCGATGCGTGTATCCCGCCGGACCCTGATTCGTTCGCTCTGTCGTACGGCGGCGGTGTTTTCGTTCGATCAACTGGTTCGCGGGCAGGGCCTCGGGGTTTCGTTTGTCAATGCCGCGCGCGAGGCGGGGCTGAAAACCAAGACGATTTATGGGAGTGAGAATCGGAACAAGTTTTTGATTGAGACGACGGGGTGCGGGGCGGCGTTTTTCGATTACGATAACGACGGTTGGCTGGACATTTTTCTGGTGAATGGCAGCCGGTTTGAGACCAAGTGGACAGCGGCGACGGCGCCGGTGAGTAGGCTTTATAAGAACAATCGCGATGGGACGTTCACGGACGTTACATTTGCGGCGGCGATTGCGCGGACGGGATGGGGCAGCGGGTGCTGCGTTGGCGATTTTGACAACGATGGCTTCGACGATTTGTTTGTGAGCTATTGGGGCGACTGTTCTTTGTGGAAGAACCTGGGTGGCGGGAAATTTGTGGATGTGGCGGCGAAGGCGGGGGTGACGACGCGGACGAAGAGCGGGTTGCGGCGGCACAATACTGGGTGCGCGTTTGTGGATTACAACAAGGACGGGCATCTGGATTTGTTTGTCGCGAATTACATCGACTTCGATCCGAAGACGGCGCCGTTGCCGGAATCCGGACCTTGCAAGTACAAGGGCATATTGGTCGCATGCGGACCGCCGGGGTTGCAGGGCGGGAAGAATATTCTATTCCATAATAACGGCGATGGGACGTTCGCGGATGTGTCGGCGGCGGCCGGGATTTTGAAGACCGAGGGCACGTATGGGTTGGGCGTAATTGTTTCCGACTTCGACAACGACGGCTGGCCGGATATCTATGTGGCCAATGACTCGACTTCCTCGGCGCTATATAAGAACAATCACGACGGCACGTTCAGCGAGATGGCGATTGAGGCGGGCGTGGCGTATTCGGCCGATGGCAAGCCGCAGGCGGGAATGGGCGTAAGCGTCGCGGACTATAACCGCGACGGCAACTTCGACATTGTGAAGACGAACTTCGCGGGCGATACGACGAGTCTTTACAGGAATGGCGGCGCCGGTTTTTTTGAAGACCAGACGTTTCAATCGGGGCTGGGACGAGTGACTCGTTTTCTGGGTTGGGGCGCGTCGTTTATGGATTTCGACAACGATGGCTGGCCGGACATTTTGCTATGCAACGGGCATGTGTATCCGGAGGTGGGTGAGAGCGCGGCGGAGTCCGGTTACAGGCAACGGAAGGTGGCTTATCGCAATTTACAGAACGGGCGGTTTGAGGAAGTTTCGGAGCGGCTGGGGCCGGGAATTTTGGAGAAAGTCACAGGGCGCGGAATGGCGGTTGGCGACTTTGACAACGACGGCGATTTGGATCTGCTGGTGAATTGTATTAACGACGTTCCGCAGTTACTACGGTGCGATTCCGTTTCTAAAAACAACTGGTTGAAGGTGAAGACCGTTGGGGTGAAGTCCAATCGGACGGGGATCGGGGCGCGGATTTATTGCACGACGGGTTCGCACCGCCAGATGGACGAGGTGCGGAGCGGCGGCAGTTACCTGTCGCAGAGCGACCTGCGGGTTCATTTCGGATTGGGCGCGGCGGAGGCGGCGGACTTGGAGATCCGGT
The DNA here is from genome assembly GCA_046155405.1 of Bryobacteraceae bacterium. Taxonomy (GTDB): domain Bacteria; phylum Acidobacteriota; class Terriglobia; order Bryobacterales; family Bryobacteraceae. Next base: position 78,603 of record JBJXFL010000007.1, read on the forward strand.
GGCCGAGCGGGATTGTCGACAAACATGCCGGGGTGAAGGTGAATCAGGTACTTATCGCGGTCGAGGGAAACAAACCTTAGAATGCGTACTTGAGCGCCATCTGCCATTGGCGGGGGACATAGGCGGCAAAGGCGCCAAAGATGCGACCGGCCACGCCGGGACAATCAACGCAGGAGTTGGGATTGGCCAGGTTGGTGTGGTTAGTGAAATTGAAGGCCTCGGCGCGGAACTGGAGCGTGTGGCCTTCCCGGATGCGGAAGGTCTTGAAGAACGACATGTCGAGTTGGCCGAAGTTGGGGCCGACGATCTCGTTACGGCCGACGGTGCCGAATTTGGCGCGCTGCGGGCGCTGCCAGGCGCCGTCGATCTGGCCGTTAGAAGTGAGCGGGACGCCGGTGGTCTTGAACCAGCCGAACTGGTCGGGGTTTGAGACGGAGTAGTCACCGACTAGATCGGGACGGCACCAGCCGGTGTCACGGTCCGAGTTGCAGTCGCGATAACTGGGCGTGAATGGTTGCCCGGCCATCCAGCTCCAAGTGCCGTTCAACTGCCAGCCGCCGAGGAGGAGGTCGATCCCCTTGGGACCGTTGGACATATACTTACGGCCTTTGCCGAAGGGGACTTCGTAGAGCGAAGCAAAGAAGAAGACATGGCGCCGGTTGTTGTTGGACACGCCGCGCGCGAGTTTGGCGTCGCGCGGATAGTAAGTGCCGTCATAGTCGATATTCTTCGAGAAAGTGTAGTGCGACATGACGTTCATGCCGCTGGAGAAACGCTTGTCGAACTTTAACTGAACTGAGTGGTAGTTGTTACTGGCATCGCTACCGTAGTAACGCAGGTTTTGCGACCAACCGAATTGTTGAAAGAAAGGTTTACGCTGATTGGTGGTGAGCGTGCCGAAGCCATTTACGTCGGCCTGATTGGGATCATAGTCGCCACCGACGCCGGCGAAGACGTGAGTGCCTTTGGTGCCGACGTAGCCGACTTCAAACGAGGACGTGGCGTTGAGTTGGCGCTGGATGGTGAAGTTCCAGGCGTCGACGGTTGGGAAGCGAATGGGATTCGAGATTACGAAGGCGGTGACGCCATTGGGGAGAATATTCTTGCCGTTGGGGCCTTTGCGCTGGGCGGCGAGAATGGAGGCGGGGTCGAGCGCTGTGGGGCCATTGGCGAGCGAGAAGACGGCGTCGAAGTTGTTGGCCGGCTGGGTGGATTGTATGCCCAGAATCGGCAGGTTCTGGGTGACATTGTGGCCGAAAATGGAACCGAAAACGCCGAGGTTGAAACCGCGGCCGTAGCCGGCGCGGACGACTGTTTTCTGGTTGAGTTGATAGGCCATGCCGAGGCGCGGAGCGAAGAGCTTGTTGGATGTTTTGACGTTGAGATCGAGGCCGACGCCGTCCTGACCGGCGACCGAAACTTCCCCGGTGGAGAGGCTGACAAAGCCGCCGTTGCCGGGCGCGTTGACATATTGGGGACGGTAGTTCTCCCAGCGAAGACCATAGTTGATAGTCAGCCTTTTGGAAATGCGCCACTGATCCTGGACGAAGAAGAAGAGGCGGTTTTGCGTTTCGCGCGCGTCAAGCGAATTCGACACGTAGCGTTCAAAGCGGGAGACGTCGCCCATGAGGAAGGAAGCGAGTCCGGAGCCGCCGCCGCTGGGGCCTTGGGTGCGGGCGGCGTCGAAGTTCAACTCACCGGAGCGGTGGCGATCGCTGGGGACGCGGAGGTTGTGCGCGCGGCGGATATCGGCGCCGAATTTGAAGGTATGGTTGCCCTGGATCTTGGTCCAGTTGTTGACGAACTGATATTGGTTCTCGTCCTGGATGAGCGGGCAGTTGCAGCCGTTGACGCCGAGCGCATAACCGAACCGGAACAAGTTGTTTCCGTAGCCGTTGATGAAGAAGGCGGGCATGCCGGAGTTGAAGTTATCGTCGACGTTCAAGCCGGGAATGCCGGCGTCTTTGGCGGGCGAGGTGCCGATGCCGTTGGGCTGGCCGAAGACGTGATAGCGCATGTAGCCGAAGCGGAAATCGGTGAGGAGGGTGGGCTTGATGTTGTAGTCGAAGCCGCTGGCGATGGAATGATTGCGGGAATCCGATGCGCCGGCGTAGGCGCTGGTGGAGCCGGAGGCGTCAAGACCGGGACCGCCGGCGACGAGGCCGAACGAGCCGGGGGCGACCATGCCGAAATCCTGCATGGAGTAGCGGCCGAAGACGTGAATCCTGTCGGTGGTGTAGTGATCGACGCGGACGTTAAAAGCATTGTCATTGAAACGGACGCCACCGGAGGAAGCGAAGTTGGGTTGATCGAGAGCGGCGCTGGTGTTGGCGGCGGGAATCAGTTTCAGGAGGTTTTGGGTCTGCGTGGAGAGAAGGCTGGCGGGGATGACGTTGCCGGCGAACGGCGTTCGTCCGGCGGGAGGGCCGGAGCGCGGGTCAAAGATGTTGACGCCGGTGGCGCTGAGATCGCCCGTGCGTTCGGCCGCGGAGGGCACGCGGAGCAGCGCGCCGCCGCCGGTATTTCGGCGGGTGCCCTGATAGTCACCGAAGTAGAAGAGCTTGTTCTTGATGACCGCGCCGCCGATGGAGGCGCCGAACTGGTTCCACTGGGTGAGCGGGATGAGGCGGCCATTGGAGTTCGGAATTTCCTTCGACTGCGTGAATGGGTTGCGCGCGATCATGTGGTCATTGCGGAGGAATTCGAAGACCGAGCCGTGGATCTGGTTGGTCCCGGCCTTGGTTTGCGCGCTGACGACGCCGGCGCTGGCGACACCGAACTCGGCATCGTAATTGGCCGTGGTGATCTTGGCTTCGGTGACGGATTCGAGGGTGGGGTTAATGACGATCCAGCCGAGGACGGCGTCATGATTATCGGTTCCGTCCAGCAGGTGCGAGGTGCCGGCGAAGCTCTGGCCGTTGACCAACATGCGGTAGGAGCCTTGCGGATTTTCGGCCGAGGCGGCGGTGAGCGAGGTGGGCCAGGCGACGACGCCGGGGGTCATCAATTGGAAATTCGTGAAGCGGCGATTGAGGACGGGCAGTTCGGTGACGGTGCGTTCCGTATAGGTGGCGGCAACGTCGCTACGCTCCGTTTTCAGAATGCCGGCTTCGGAGGTGACTTCGATGGTCTGATTCATTTCGCCGACCTGGAGGTGGGCGTCAACGCGCAATTCGGTGTCGACCGAGACGGGGATATTTTCCTGGACAAACGCTTTGAATCCGCCCGCTTCGACGCGGACCCGGTAGCGGCCGACAATCAGGAAGCGTTGCGTAAAGTTACCGGATTCATTGGTCGTGGTGTTCTGCGTGATGTCGCGGCCCATGTCGGTGATGACGACTTTGGCATTGGGCACGGCGGCGCCGGACGCGTCGGAAACGGTGCCGACGATGGTTCCGTAAACGGCTTGCCCCCAGCCAGTGGCGGTAGCCAGCAGGAACGACAGAATGAGTAGCGCGGCGAACTTAGCTCGCATCTTTTCCCCCTAAATTGTGCATCGAGGATTAGTCCTCGTTTGGAAAATCGTATATGGACGCGGGGGCGAAGTCAATGGTGGGTTGTGGATGTCGCACTGGCACATCCATGGCCGGCAGGCGTGTGAAGCCTTCGGGAGGGCTCCAACGCGCCGATCCGTACAACGAGTTGACGAAGATCGAGCGGGGCGTCCTTGCGGCCGGCGGTACAGTATATTTGCAGCCTATTTTATTTATGGAAGAGCAACTTCCGCACGCCTATTTGTCGCACTACCGTATCCTGTCCCGGTTGGGGGCGGGAGGGATGGGGGATGTTTACCTGGCCGAGGATACGCGGCTGGGGCGGCGGGTGGCGATTAAAGTGTTGCCGGCGGCATTTACGGCGGATGCGGAACGGGTTCGGAGGTTCATGATTGAGGCCAAGGCCGCTTCGGCGCTGAATCATCCGCATATCATTACGGTTCATGACATTGGGGAGAGTGAGGCTGGACGGTATTTGGTAATGGAGGCGGTGGAGGGGCGGACGGTACGGGGGATTTTGGCGGAGGGATGTTCGATCGCGGGGTTGGTGGCGTTGGGCGTGCAGATGGCGAAGGGGCTGGCGGCGGCGCATGCGGCGGGAATCACGCATCGCGACATTAAGCCGGAGAACATCATGGTGCGCCATGACGGGTATGTGAAGATTCTGGATTTCGGGCTGGCGCGGTTGGCGCCTTCGGCTCCCGGGGATTTGCCGGCGAATTCCACGGAGCCGGGCTTGTTTATGGGTACGTTGAAATACATGTCACCCGAACAGGCGCGCGGTGAGATTGTCACACCGGCGTCCGATATTTACTCGTTGGGGATGGTATTTTTTGAGCTGGCGACGGGGCGGTATCCGTTCCCCGATCAGACGTTTATGGCTGTTTTGCATGCTATTCAGGTGCGACCGCCGGGGGCGCCTTCCGCGTTGAATCCGGCACTACCGGCGGATTTGGATGCGCTGATTTGCCGGATGCTGGACAAGGATGCATTGCTGCGGCCGACGGCCGTGGAGGTGGGGGAGGCTCTTCAACGGGAGCGAATGGCGCCGACGGATTCGACTATGCGGATGCCCGCCGCGACGGTCGCGCCGGTGATGGCGCGGCATACCGTCGGGCGGAAGCGGGAACTGCAAGAATTGCGCGCGGCGTTGCAGATGGTGGGCGCGGGGAGGGGGGCGTTGGTTTGCATTTCGGGGGAGCCGGGGATTGGGAAATCGACTTTAGTGGAGGAGTTTCTCGGTTTAGTAGGGACGGAGGGAATCTGTACGATTGCGCGGGGCCGATGCTCCGAGCGGTTGGCGGGGACGGAGGCGTATCTACCGCTGCTCGGGGCGTTGGACAATCTGCTGCGGAGCGGGAGCGAGCCGGGGTTGGCGCGAGTCATGAAGGAACTAGCCCCGGCCTGGTATGCGCAGATTTCGACGTCTTCCAGCTCCGATGGCGTGACGGCCGCTTCGCAGGACCGCTTGAAACGGGAGTTGGGAACGTTTTTACTGGAGGCGGCGCGGGCGCGGCCGATCCTGTTGTTCTTCGACGATTTGCATTGGGCGGATGTCTCCACTATCGACATATTGACTTATCTGGCGAGTCAGTTTGACGGACTCCGGATGTTAGTCGTCGTTACTTATCGTCCCTCCGATATGTTATTGGCGAAGCATCCGTTTTTGCGGATTAAACCGGATTTACAGGCGCGGGGGCTGTTAAGGGAGTTGACGCTTTCGTTTTTAACGGGGGAGGAGATTGGGCAGTATCTTGTTTTGGAGTTTCCGGCGCACCGGTTTCCCGTTGGGTTTCCGGGGTTGATCCACGCCAAGACGGAGGGAAGTCCGCTGTTTATGGCGGATCTAGTGCGATATTTGCGGGACCGGGGGGTGATTTCAAGCGAAGGGACGCTGGCGCGGGAACTGCCGGAGATTGAGCGGGATTTACCCGAGTCAGTTAGAGGAATGATTGAGCGGAAGATAGGGCAGTTGAACGAGGAAGACCGTAAGTTACTGAGCGCCGCGAGCGTGCAGGGATATGAGTTCGATTCGGCGGTTTTGGCGCGGATCTTAGGGATGGACGCGGACGTTGTGGAAGAGCGGCTGGAGACACTGGAACGCGTATATTCATTTGTCCGGCTGGTGCGGGAGGCGGAATTTCCGAATCATCAACTGACGCTGCGGTACCGGTTTGTCCATGTTCTGTATCAGAACGCTTTGTTTACGGCGTTGCGGGCGACGAGGCGGGTGACTTTGAGCCGGGATGTGGCGCTGGCGCTGGAAAGTTTTTGGGGTGTTCGGCGGGGGACGGTGGCGAATGAACTAGCGGTGCTGTGGGAGGCGGCGCGGGACTTTGGGCAAGCGGCGGCGTACTTTACAATGGCGGCGCGGCATGCGGGGCAGGTGTTTGCGGATCAGGAAGCGGTGGTGTTGGCGCGACGAGGAGTGGCGGCGTTGGCAATCACTCCGGAAACGCCGGAACGGACGGACCAGGAACTGGTGCTGCAGGTGGTGCTGGGGGTGGCGCTGCGGACCGTTCGAGGGTTTGCGGATCCGGAGGTGGGGCGGGCTTTCGGACGGGCGCGGGAGTTGTGCCCGGCGTCAGGCCAGACGCTCCGGCTGGTGCCGGTGTTGCGGGGGCTGTGGGAGTTTTATGAGGTCCAGGCGGACTATCAGAATGCGCTGCCGTATGGGCGGCAATTGTTGAGTTTGGCGGAGCATTTAGAGGATGAGGGCGTGCTGGTGGTGGCGTGCGACGTGATGGGGGACACATCGGTGTGGCTAGGAGAGTTTGGGGCGGCGTGGGAGCATCTGGGGAAAGGAATTGGGTTGTACGATGCGGAGAAGCATCGGGCGCACCTGTTCCTGTACGGCTATGACACGGGGATGGCGTGTTGCAGCTATGGGGCGATTGCGTTGTGGAACCTGGGGTATCCGAGCCAGGCGTTGGCGCGCGGGGCGGAGGCGAATGCGATTGCGGGTCGGTTGGCGCATCCGGTGACGAAGGCGTTTGCGGCGATTATGGCGGCGTGGCTGCAGCGACTGTGCGGGGATTTGGAGGCGGCACTGGCGGAGGGCGAGCGGGCGGTGGCGATTTCGACGGAGTATGGGTTGCCGTATTTCCTGGGGTTTGGGCAGATTACGCGGGGATGGGCGTTGGTTGGGTTGGGGCGGGTAGATGCGGGGATTGCGGACATTCGGGCGGGAATGGAGGTTTACCGGGCCACGGGGTCGGAGTTGGGAGTGTCGTTGTGGCTGGGTTGTTTGGCGGAAGGGTATCGGGCGGCGGGGCGGGTTAGCGAGGCGCTGACGGTTCTGGAACAGGCGTTCGAGTTTGTGGGTCGGACGGGGGAGCGTGTTTTTGAGGCGGAGCTTTGGCGGATGAAGGGAGAATTGGCGGGTTCGGAAGGGTGTTTGCAGAAGGCATTGGAGGTGGCGCGACGGCAGGGGGCGCGGGGGTTGGAACTGCGGGCGGCGATGAGTTTGGCGCGATTCTCGGGGGATGGGAAGCCATTGCGAGCGATTTATGGCTCGTTTACGGAAGGGTTTTCGACGGGGGATTTGGTGGAAGCGGCGGAATTGCTGCGATGAAGCGCGTGGTGATTGTGGGAGGGGGCTACGCCGGGGTGACGCTGGCGAAGGCGCTGGATGAGGTTTTCGATGTAGTCCTGATTGAGCGAAAGGACCGGTTTTATCACAATGTGGGGGCGATGCGGGCGTATGCCGACGCCTCGCTGTTTCCGAGGTTGCTGATTCCTTATGACCGGTTGTTGCGACGGGGGCGGGTGGTGTTTGATGAGGCGGTGTCGGTGGCGACAGGATTTGTTCGGGCGGAGTCGGGCGCGAGTTGGGAAGGGGACACGATTGTGGTGGCGACGGGGTCGCGGCATGTGATGCCATTCAAGTGTGATTTTCGGGATTCGTCGTTATTTTTGGCCGAGGCGGAGGGGATGAGCGCACGGTTGGCCGCGGCGGAAAGCGTGGCGATTGTGGGGGATGGGCCGGTGGCGGTGGAACTGGCGGGGGAGGTGAGTTGGCGCTATCCACGGAAGCGGATACTGTTGATTGGAGGGGCGGAGAGACTGTTAGCTTCGGCGGGGAATCCGCGGTTGGGAGAGAGGCTCTTGGCGACGTTGCGGGGACGGGGCGTGGAGGTGGTGTTGGGGAAGCCGGTTTCCGGGGAAGGCTTGGGAGTGGATTTGGTGATCCGGGCATACGGCGCGGAGACGACCGTACCTTGGCTGGGGGCGACGGGGCGGGTGGCGGTGGATGGGCATTTCGAAGTGCCGGGGATGCCGGGTGTTTTTGCGATTGGGGATGCGGCGGAATCCCGCGAGCCGCCGTTGACGTTTTTGGCGCGGCGGCAAGCGCGGTATTTGGCGAATTATTTGAAGGCGGGAGGGATGGCGGCTTATCGGCCGGTGAAGCGGGTGGCGATGGCGGTTCCGTTGGGGCCGGAGGAGGGGGCGGTACAGTTGCCCCTGCCGGGGTTGCCGGTGTTTGGAGGATGGTTGACTAGCCGGTTGAAGGGGCGGGATTTGTTTATTCGGAAGAACTGGGCGGTGTTTAACCGGGAGGCGGGGAGTTAGTTTGGCGAGGGGAGAGCGGTTTGCGTTCGAAACGCTGGCGGCGGTCAAGGCGACGGCGCGGTCGAGCCGGATCGTCAACGCACGCGAGTTCGGCGCCGCTCCGGTCGCGGCGCGTAGCGTCCGATTGACCGACTCGCTGTCGGGAAACAAATGTTTTGGACGACGCAGATGTGGGGGTGATTGAGCGATGCGACGGCGGCGGCTTCGCGATCGAATCGCGCGCGGAGGTCGTCGCGTTTGGCGATGTGTTCGAGGAGTACGTTGATGGCGAGGGTCCGGTCGAGGCGCGTGTCGCGGGCTTTGTAGACTTCGCCCATGCCGCCAGCGTCTATGGGAGCGAGGGGCATGAGGGACGACTCAGCCTATCCTATCGGGTTTGGTGGTTTCAAAGACTTGTCAAGCAATCTAGCGTACTCGTCGTGGCCTCCGATCCAATACCAAACAATCTCGGAAGGCGATACGTGGACACCGACAGCACGATAGTCGCGGTTGACACGGACAGACATTAGCCGCTCCGAACCTTGAATCTGTTTGAACTGTAATCCGGGGTGTCTAGGATTTTGGCGGAACTGCCGATAAGCGGCAGCGGCTTGGATACGAATTTCGACGGGCAGACGGGCTAAAAGTTTTCTGAAATTGGCGGTGACGTGGGATTTCACCAGTCGTCTGGATCGAGCGGTGAAGTCATCCCCTTTTGGTGTTCCTCGATTGCCTCATCGGCCATTTGTTCCAATATGCCCACGCGGCCGCTCAACATATTCCGCCAGCGTCGCTCGGCATCCATCTCGGCGAGAACCAATGCGCCGATGGCTTCCTGTTCCGGTTCGGGAAGCTTCGACGCCTCGGAAATCGCTTGCTCTAACAGTCGTCCCATATAGGGCAATATAGCACCGCTGGATTTCGGGGGCGGCTATCTGAAGAGTACTTGCATTGCAGATAAGGTTTCGGCTTCCTCTCCCCGAGGAGCGGCAATTTCATGATGTCACCGCTCCCGAATAACAGATACTTTCCGTCAGGCGAGACGCACTGCGCGAGGCCCGCGGAGGCGCGGTGGCAAGCGCGGTATTTGGCGAATTATTTGAAGGCGGGAAGCGCTGGCGGTTCCGTTGGGGCCGGTTGAAGGGGCGGGATTTGTTTATTCGGAAGAATTGGGCCGCCTTATACGGTGATCCGTAAAGCGGAGAAACGGCGTGAGCTCGACTTGGGGCATATGGCATCCCACGCAGCCGGACTGCGCTTGGCGAGGGCAAGCGGATTTGGGCCGTTGGGCCGCCGGGTGGCACGCGCGGCAGCGTTCGGCGTAGAAAGCGGTGTCCGAACGCGGACGCGCATTTTCGTGCGGATCGTGGCAAGTGGTGCAAACGAGCTTGCGGCCGGCGCTCAACTGGAAGCAACGGCTGGCCGTCAGCCCGATGGGGGCGAAGCGAACGGAGACGGGGTCGGTGATTTCTGGCGCTTCCGGACTCTGGGCCGGCGCCCGATGACATTCGGCGCAGAATGTCACGCTTTCCTTGGCGTTCAGTTTCCCGGGGTTAAGAATCCGCGCCGGTGGCTTTAGCCGATGCAGTTCGCCTGTGCCGTGGCAGCGCTCGCAGGTAACGCCAGGTTGAATGGATTCGAGGTTGGGTCCAGGCCGGACGCCGGCGGCGTGGCAGTCGAAACAACGGAAGACGGTATCGTTCGCTTGGATCAAGCCGAGCGCGGCCGCCGGATCGGTGGAAGGGCCGGGCGGGTGGCCGAAGGTTCGGGCCAGTCGATCTTTCGGCGGGTAATAGGAGAGCCGGTGTTCGAAGTATTGACCATTCGCGAATCGGCCAACGGGCGTTTGTCCCTGCGCACCCGCGCCGAAGAGCCATTCCAGGTTGCCTGTCGCGGATTCGCCCGCGATGCTCGCCGTAACGGTGACGGTCCCGCTGGCCGGCCGGTACTCGAACGCCGCTCCATTGCGTTCACTCACCGAATCGCGGGAAAGGCGGACGGCAATAGCGGAGTCTCCGATACGAGCGAGCGCTTTTGCGTGATGCGATTCGGAATGTTTTCGCGCAATGGCGGGATGGCAGATGGCACACGCGGGGGCTGGCGCGGCTTGCACAATCAAAGCCGCGGCGGCGAGGAGGAGGGCGATCATTGCCGCGCTTTCTCAAGGATGTCGATTTCCTCCTGGACCCGCTGGCCCGCCAATTCCTTGACGGCGGCCAGTTCGCGTGCCGCCGCGCTTGTGTTTCCCTGGGCCTTGTAGATCTGCGCAAGCAGGAAGTGCGCCGCTCGATTTCCGGGATCGAGCTTTACAGACTCCTCAAGGAGCGGAGCGGCGGTGCGGCCCGTCTTCCAGAAAATCCGGCCGAGATAATAGAGTGTAGGCGCGTGGGCCGGCCGCAGCCCGCGTGACCGGACAAGGTACGGTTCCGCCTCGCCTAGCTTGTTGTTTTCGACAAGCGCCGCGCCAACCGCGAAGCACGATTCAAAGTGAACGGCATCAAGCTCCAGTTCGCGCTTCCAATGACCAATCGCTTCGCCCGGCATTTGCCGTTTCCAGAATATAGCGCCGAGCGTGAAGTGCCCGCCGGGGAGTTTGGCGTCGAGCGCCAGCGCCCGCTCCAGAGCCGCTTGCGCCGCGTCAAAGTCATTGGCGGCGAGGTACGCTTGGCCCACGGCAAGCTGGACGGCGGGCGATTTCTCTTTTTGAAGAACCCCGGCGAAGAGCGCTTCGGCGTCGCCGCGGCGGTTGAGGCGCGCGTAAGCGGTGGCGAGTCCGAGGCGGACGGCGAGGTCATCGGAGGGGAGAAGCTTTTCGAATTCCGTCGCCGCGGACGAATATTGATCGGCCTCCAGAAGAGCCGTGGCGAAAAGCTGCCGGGCGCGTGGATCCTGTGGATTCCGGGCAAGAAAGGCCTGGAACTCGACCGCCGCAAGCGCCGGCTGCGACGTTTTTAGCAGCGCCAGACCCAGGTTGATATGGAGCGCGGTAAGTTGGGGCTTCAGCCGCAGCGCACTGCGGTACCGGTCAATAGCCGGCGCGAATCGTTGCTGTTTGGCAAGCACAACGCCCAAGTTGGCGTACGCTTCCGCCGAGTTGGGATCGGCCGCGATGACACTGGCGTACAACCGCTCCGCGCCAGGCCAGTCACTCGCGCGTTCGCGAGCCTGCGCCTTTTCAAAGAGCGCGCGAGGCGATTGGACCTGGGCGGCAAGGAGCGTCGCCGCCCAGATGAGCCGGGAAATACTAGAAATCAAACTTCGCACCGAGTTGCATGGATCGTGGATCGCGGGCGCTGACGACCTGTCCGAAATTGCCCGATCCAAAGGCGGCGCTGACGCCTTCAAAGTTCGCATTGTTGAATGCGTTGAATGTTTCCCAGCGGAGTTGGAAACGGATATTCTCGGTGAACTTGAAGTTCTTAAACAGACTGACATCCCACTTGTTAATGCCGGGACCGCGCACCAGATTCCGGCCGGCATTGCCATAGAAGCCCGGCCGCGGTTTTGAGAACGCGCCAGTATTGAACCAACGGGCGACTGTCTTTTCACCCGTCGCCATTTGACCGGCCACGACATCCGGCCGTCCCGCGAGACCGATGTCGCCGCCGGTGAGGGTGATATTGAAGGGCCGGCCGCTCTGGATGGCGGTGATGCCGCTCACTTGCCAGCCGCCAAGCGCTTTTTGAATGGCGTTCCGCCCGTCGCGCCAGAAGGGCAATTCGTACGAGTAGTTGACGACGAATACGTGCGCCCGGTCAAAGTTTGCCAACGAGCGTTCGAGCCGGAAGTTATACGGGTTCTGCGGCAGAGCGCCGAAGCCGTCCGCGTCGGCGATGACGCGCGACCACGTGTAAGCCCCCTGCAGCCGAAGGCCATTCGCGAACGCCCGGTTAAACTCCACTTGTAGCGAATGGTAAGTGGACGATGCCGTGTTTTCGCGCATTGTGATGCCGGACCAACCCTGGAAGGGAGCGATCAATTCAAACGGAATGGTGCGGGCATTGAGCCGGGGATCGAAATCGAACCCGCCGGATGGGAGCGGCTGGTTAAGCTGACGACCACGGTCGAGATGCGTGCCCCGGCTGCCGACGTAAGTGACGGTGAGGGCCGTATTGCGAGCGAGCGCTTGTTGGATGCCAAGGCTATAGCTCTGCGTGGTGGGAACGTCGTACGTGGGATCGAGCGTATTCACGCTCTTCGGCCGGTCGGCGCTGGCGGCACCCTGCGAAGGGTCGTCGAGCGGCGGGTTGAAGACGGTGAAAACATTAGCGGACGGGGGATTTCCGACCAGGCTATACACGTCGTTGCCCTCCACTCTGTAGAAGCCCAGACCATAGCCGCCGCGAAGGACGGTTCGGGCCTGCCCGGTGAGATCATAAGCGAATCCGAAGCGAGGCGCGAAGAGCCAGGGATGGTTGTCCACCAAGCCGCGAGGAAGCCCGTCCTTCACGCCCGCGATGCCGTTGAGCAAATCGCCCGATCCGGGCACGAGCGTGAGATCCGGCCGGACGACCGGGGCCCGGTCCGGCCGGTAGCGTTCGGCACGAAAGACGGTCAGGCCGTCGTCCTTCTCATAGGCGTGAGGGATGTAGAAGTAGCGCACGCCCACGTTTAAGGTCAGACGGCGATTCACCTTGAAGTCGTCCTGGACAAACGCTTCGAACTGATGGTAGTCGTACCTACGTTCCAGAAACCGGTCGAGCTCGCCGTATTCGGCGCCACGCCCTATAAGGAAGTCGGCGTGCGGCTGATTTGTAAAGCTGCCATTAAAGGTAAAGCGGCCCTGTAGCGATGGGTTCGTTTGGGACTGCACGGGCGTGGGGGAGAACTGATACTCGCCGCCGAATTTCAGGGCGTGGCGTCCCAGGTTCTTCGTAGTGAGATTACCGAAGCTGGCGATGGCGTGATGCGCCCACCAGGGGTAATAGCTGGACGCGATGCCGCCCCATCCGCCGGTGAAAGTCAGATCGGGAACTTTGTCGGGCCGTCCCTGTTGCAGCGGCGTCAGGCGTTTGATGGTGAGGCCCGGTGGCTTTTCGAAGTTGCCCTGCAGGACGACCGCGTTGCTGTCCCGGGAGCCGTAGTTGCTGGCGTAATTGAACGAGACTTCGGTATAGACGGACGGGCTGACGACCTTGGTGAACTTTCCAACCAGGTTCTTGCCCGGCACGCTGGAAATACTGGAAATAGTGGGGAAGGATTGGCCGGACCATAATGTGAGGGGCTGCGTCTGGATCCAACTGTCGTTGATATAGCGGAACATCACTTTTGTCCGGTCGGTGAAGCTGTGATCCGCCCGGATTAATTCCTGGCGGAAGTTTTCGGGTACGGAGAAGTTCTGCTGGTAGTTCAAGAAACCGGAGCCGAGCGTTGGCTGTGGGAAGAGATGCGCGAGCAGCAGGCGGGCGTTGTTGTTGATAAGGCTTGCGGGGATACGGCGGTTGGGGAACAGCAGGCCGGTGGTTGGATCCTTGACGTCGCCGATCGCGGAGTAGTCCCCGCCGCGCATGGCGTCGGTAGGAGTGGCGGCGCGAACGATCTGCGCGGAGCGGCGGCGGCGCCACTCCTGGGAAAAGAAGAAGAACGTCTTGTCCTTATTCTTGTTGTAGAGTCCGGGAATGAATACCGGCCCGCCGATGGTGAAGCCGAAGTTGTTCTGCCGCAAAGGAGGTTTGCCGGCCGCGAAGAAGTTTCGTGCGTCGAATTTGTCATTACGAACCCATTCGTAGGCCGAACCGTGGAAATCCTTTGCGCCGGCGCGCGTAACAAGCAACATATTCGCTCCGCCGGCCGTGCCGTACTCGGCGCTGTAGTTGGAGACCAGCATTTTCACTTCGCCGATGGTCTCCATGCCGGGGTTTGTCATCAGACCGCTTTGGTTGCCCATGTCGGTATTCTGCACGCCGTCCACCATCAGGCCGGTGTACTTATCGCGCAGGCCATTGATGGCAAAAGCGCGCCCGCTGGCGAAAGAAATGCCGAGTTCATCCGCGCCCGTTCGCGACGAGCCCGGGATGAGCTGTTGCAGCCCCATCACGGTGCGGTTGTTAATAGAAAGCTCGGAGACCTGCTTGCGATCGATTTGATAGCTGACTTCGCCGGTTTCAGTTTTCACTAACGGCGCGTCGGCGTTGACTGAAATCGTGTCGGAAACCTGTCCCACGTCCAGTTTGAAATCGATGGCGACCCGGGTGGCGACGGAGAGTTGAATGCCTTGCCGCACGGCTCGCTTGAATCCCGGCGCGGTGATGGTAATTTCGTACAGGCCAACCGGAAGCGCTTCCGAGACATAGCGGCCGTTAGCTTCGGTGGAAAGCGTTCGTTCGGCCCCGGTTTCCGAATTGCGGATAACGACTTGGGCGTTCGGGACCACGGAATTGGATGGGTCCGTGACGAGACCGGATAATGCACCGGTAATCTGCGCGAGAGCGCCGACCGAGGCGGCTAAAGCCGCGAGGGTGAAGGGCGGAAATGCGTTAATGATCCTCATGGTGGCGCGATGCTATCACACGGGCGAACGGCGGGGAAGGGGCAGTCACCTTGAGCAAGCCGCTGAAACCGAAGTGGCGAGCGAGTTGCTCCAGCGGGTCCGACGTTTGGTCACCTGCATCGATCTGCCCGGCCGGGCGGAAACTCTAAAACACGTATCGCAGGCCCATCATTACTCTTCGATTTCCGCCATCCGTCGGACCTTCCAACAGGAAACTGGGCGAAGTTACTACCGCGTCCGGAATTCCCCAATCCCTGGTATTCGTCGTATTAAAGAAATTCGCGTGCAACTGTAGGGTGCGGCCTTCGGTTACGCGGAAGTTCTTAATGATACCGAGGTCCAGCCGGTTAATCCCGTCGGCGCGCAGAATGTTTCGTCCCGCGTTGCCGACGCCCGTTGGATGCGCCACCGTCAACGGCAGGAATAGGGATCGTCCACCGGCCGCCAGCAGTTCCCGCACCGAAAGGCTGGAAAGATTCAGCGCCGAATTCAGGTCGGGACGAGTCGGCGTGCCTACCACGTTTCCCGCCGTCCGTCCGCGCGGATCTGTCCCGTTCAGCGCCGTAAATGGCGCTCCCGCCTGGAAAGTCAGGAATCCGCTTACCTGCCATCCGCCAATCAGGCGGCCCGCAAAGCCCCTCTGCTCCCGCATAAAGGGCAGCTCAAACACGCCGTTCGTTGTAAACCGGTGCGGACGGTCATAGGTCGATCGGCCCCGCTCCGCATTGCGGTTATTCGGATCCTGGGAGAAAGCGATCTCGCCGCGCGCGGACGGATTGAATACCTCGCTCGCGCCATCGATAAATGAGCTCCAGGTGTAATGACTGCCGAATGAGAAATTCCGCGACAGCCGTTTCTCCAGACTTGTCTGCAACGAATGATAAATGGACGACGTGCAGTTACAGCGCTCGCGAATGACGCCCCGCGTTGGGTCCACACGACGGCCGTTAAGCTCCAGAACCGGCGCGTTCCCGTCAATCGACTGAAACAGCCCCGTACCCTTGGTTCCCACATACCCAACCGTAGCGGCGAATCCACCCGCCATCTCCCGCTGGAACTGCATGGACACCTGCTCCGACAGCGGCGCCCGGTAGTCCTTCGAAGTTATTGTGCGGATGAGTAGATTCGGGTTCGATACCGTTGGAATAGACCCATTTCGAATCCGCTCCAATGCCGTATACGCATTCGGGCGAACTGAACCCGGCAGCGATGGGTCGACGGGAATGTCGTATGCGAACACGAATGGGAACGAGCTTCCGATGTTCAGCGGAACGTTGAGAAACATCGCGTCATACGTCCGCGAATAGCCGCCGCGCAACACCAACTTGCCATCGCCTGTCATCCAATGCAGCGGCCCGGCCGCGGTCCCAAACCGGTAGTTGAATCCAAACCGCGGCGCCCAGTTGTTCGTGTCCCGGCTCGGCACGGGTCCGTAGGCATACGCCGGATTGTTGTTGTTCAACGCCAGCACTTTCTGGTTTTGATCGGCCAGATTCTGAAACACATTACCCGGCGACTCATACCGGACGCCATAAGTAATCGTGAAGTTCGGCCGAATCCGCCACTCGTCTTGCAGAAAGAAAAAGTAGTCGTAGTAACGATAACGCAGCGTGGAGAGAGCGCCCGGCAACAAGGCGTTGATCTGGGCCGCCGTGGCCCGGTCGTCCGCCAGCGCCTGCAAATTTGCGTACTCCACCCGCCCGCGCAACTGTGGCAGGAACGAGCCGAATTGTTCCTGCCGCCGCAGGTCGATACCGAACTTCATCGAGTGTCTTCCGCGAATAATCGACACCGAATCCTGTAACTGATAGCCGTTTACAAACGTGGCCTGCGGCAGGTTGGCCGCCAGCCCAATGCCCGTGCGGCCCGGTCCGGAATTGAACTGGCGGAGACCGAGGTCTGGGATCTCGATCGACGGTATTCGTTCCGCCACGGCCGGGTTCTCCGCATTTGTCGAAGTAACATAGCGGTTGTAAGATGCCCGGACTTCATTCAATATCGTTGGACGGATCGAACTGGTGAACGCCACGATTATCGATTTCGATCCCAATGGCGCCACCGTCGTCAACCCGGCCGGAGTCGCCTGGCCCTGTCCGCTTGAGGTCGAATCATCCACTATGTATCGGCCCATCAAGTTATGTCTATCGCTAAACCGGTGGTCCACGCGGCCCGAATACTGCCAATCATCGAATTTACCCGCGGCCGAACCGGTAATATTGCCCAACGGAATTGTAATTGTACGGCCGTCGGCTATTACGGTTCGAACCTGTCCATTGGCCACGCCGGCCGGAAGATTATCCAGTAGCGCCCGCACCGCCGGACGGCCCGTCGCGATCGTTTCCAGCGCTCGGCGCCCGTCGTCGGTGGGTGCGCCGTTGATCGTGTTTCCCGAGCCCAATACACGCGTGGTCCACCGCTGCAGCGACCCGAAGAAGAAAGTCCGGTCCTTGATCACCGGTCCCCCCAAAGTCCCGCCGTACTGATGTTCTATCCGGAACGGCGCCGCCGCAAAACCCGCCGCCTTGTCCAGATTACCGCGGGCATTTAGCTTATTACCATTATAAAACCAGAATCCCGAACCGTGAAACTGATTCGTGCCGCCCTTGGTAACTATGTTAACAACGGACCCGGCGGCCCGCCCATACTCCGGCAGAAACTGATTCGTAATGATTCGAACCTCGCCAATCATATCCGGGTTATTCAATCCCTGAATCAGCCCGCCCGTCGAGCCGTAGTAGGAGTCCTGGCCATCGATCAAAAACGCGTTGGATCGCAGGCGATTCCCATTGGCGGAAAAGGCCGTCGAGGCATTCTCCGTCCCTTGATTTCCCTGCGCTCCGAACGAATTGTTTCCGGAACTGATTACACTCACTCCCGGCACGGAGGCCGCCAGATTCAAGATATTCCGATTTGTCGAAAGCGGGAGTTCCGAAACGCGCTTCGCGTCGAAGTTAGTCGCAATTTCGGCATTGGTGGTGTTGATGATCGGCGACTGTGTTTCCACTGTCACCGTTTCCCGTGTCGACGCGACCTGCAAGACGATGCGCAACTCGGCGCGCTGGTTTAAAGCCAGTCGAATATCGGATTGGATGTACTTGGCGAAGCCCGCTTTGTCGACCGTGACTTCGAACACGCCGATGGGCAGTTGCAACACGCGGAAACCGCCCTCGCCGTTCGTCCTGGCTTCGTTTTTCAGATTGGTTTGTAAGTTGCGTACGGAGACGGTGGCATCCGCCACCGATGCGCCGGTGGCGTCGGCGACGATACCCAATATCTCTCCCGTGATCGCTTGTGGAAATGCGGTTGCCCCTGCGAGTACAAATACCGCCAGGAAGTACGCGTGTTTCATGAGAATGGACCCCTTCTAGTAAGGAGTTAGCGCCGAAAACGGTTGGGGCGGCACGGATTTGTGGCGAAACGCATGTAATCCGGGGCAAACGCGCGATCGGGCGCCCGCGCGGCCCCGCAATGAACGTGGGACAAGCTTCGCACGCCGCACTGACCAGGAAGCGGTGTTGAGAATGGGTGTCCGGCCGCTTTGAATAAGCCCGCCGCGTAGTACGATAGAGACCCATGCTATCCCGCCGCCTATTCCTCGCTTCCCTTCCCGCCGCCGCAGCCCAAATCGGCAAGGTCAAAATCCGCGACGTCCAGGTGATGCTCCTGCAAGGCGGCCGCACATACACATTGATCAAAATCACCGCCGATAACGGCGCGTACGGAATCGCCGAAGCCTATGGCAGCCCGGGGATCGGCGTCAAGGAGCAGATACTCGCTCTAAAGCCCTGGCTTGTCGGTAAGGACCCGCTCCAAATCGACACCATATACACCCGGCTCGGCGCCGGCGGGAACAGCCTCTCCGGCACTCGTACGGATGGCTCCGCGCACAATCTTATGCGCGCGGCCAGCGGCATCGAAATGACCCTTTGGGACCTCGCCGGAAAAATCCTCGGCGTGCCCAGTTCGACACTGCTCGGCGGCCGGTTCCGCGACAAAGTCCGCGTTTATGATCACGCCGCGCCCAAGAGCATGCTGGACAAAGGGTCCTGCCGCGAGTGGGCCGCCCAAGTGAAATCGGAACCCTCCGGGTTCACTTGCCATAAGTTCGGCTTCCCGCGGACTAACGCGGCGAATGACGCCGCCAAGGATCCCGCCAATCGCGTACTAACCACCAAGGAACTGATGCAAGTGCGGCAGGGTTTCGAGAACTGCCGCGAGGCGATTGGATGGGATCACGACATCATGGTCCATTGCCATTGGGAATACGGGGTTCGCACGGCCATTCAAATCGCCGAAGCCGTCGAGTCGATCAAACCCCTTTGGCTTGAAGACCCCCTGGTGGTCGATTACTCCTCCTCCTGGCAGCGTCTCACCGCCTCGGCGAAAGTACCTATCTGCATGGGAGAAAACCTTACCCGGCGGGAAGGATTCAAGGAGTTCATCGTCAATCAGGGATGCGATATTATACACCCCGACCTTCGCAACTCAGGCGGTTTCCTTGAAACGAAGCGTATCGCCGACTTCGCCGAGCCATTCGGCATTCCCATGGGTACCCATAACACCGGCAGCCAAGTTCATACCTACGCAAATATCCAGTGGGCTTCTTCGATCCGCGACTATATCGCCACGGAAACGGTAACCGGTAAAGGCGGCTGGATGGACCAAGTGTTACTGCTCGACGGACCTTACGTACAGGGCGGTTATATCAAAGCGACTGAAAAACCCGGCCTCGGCATTGAGCTCAATCCGGATGTCGTCCGCGCCCATTTGGCTACGGGTGAAGTGTGGTGGGGATAACTACAGCCGTGGCGAATCCAGCAGCGCCGGATCCGCGGGGTCAAACCGAGGCCCCGCCGGCCCCCAGTCGCTTAACCGGAAAAGCCGGCCCTGCCCGGTAACTTCTTTCACCGTCATCTCCACTTTCCCGTCCCGCACCTGGGTCCATATCCAGTGGTAAAACCACCCGTCCTTGAACCCCTGTCCTAACCTAAGTCCGCGCTCAATACTTCCACCCGAACTTCCTATCTCCAGATACCGGACTCCGTCCAGTTCCAGATGAACTAACTGATGCCCGTGACCGCTTATAACATAGTCAACTTCATACTTACGCGCCAATCCATGCAGAGCGAACCCTCGATTGCCGACTCTTGCATTTAGAATCCAGGATGGCCGGTGGCAAAAAACGAACTTTGGGCGAAGCGATTTGTGCTTCGCCAACTCGCTTTCGCAGTAGGTCAACTGCTCCGGCGCGAGGTCCTCGGTACGGCTATTGTCGAGAATCACGAACAGCGCGGCGCCGTGGATAAACGAGTGGGATGCGGGGTGGCCGGCCTCTTTTTCAAACAGTCGTTTAGATTCCGGACTCCAAATATCGTGATTTCCGGGCACAAAATATGCCGGAAATCGCTTATATCGCTGCCAGACAGCATCCATTTCACGCCATTCGGCGACCGCCGTCGCGTCATTCAAGCCTTGGATCGTGTCCCCGATCGAAATCGCTATATCCGGTCCAAAAAGGTTCACCTCCCGCCAGACGCGCGAGTAGATTTGCGGCGCCGCCGTCCCGGTCCGGTCCCCGATTAGGGCGAAGCGAAATCCACTTCCGCGACCCTGCGAATGCGACAAACCGGACAGAGGCCCAAAACTTAAGAATTTTCTGCGATTCCAGCCCGTCATGGTGAGAATTCCTCCTCGCGCCAGCCACTAATTTAACAAGTGTATTTGCCGGAGTCACTTACCTACGTACTTCCGCCGCTGGCCATTTGGCTGACGATTAGCGGGATTGACGATCTGGCGCTCATCGCTCTCTGGCTCTGGCTCCGCGCCACCTCCCCCCTAACCCGCGCCGAATCAACTATTTCCGAGAGTTCCGAACGCAACATCGCGATCTTCACGCCTCTGTGGCAGGAGGAGGCGGTGGTCCGTCAAATGGTCACCCACAACGCCACCGCCATTCAGTACCGGCGTTATCACTTCTTCATCGGCGCTTACCCGAACGACGAACCCACCGTTGACGCCATTCGCGAACTCGAAGCGCGGTTTCCGAACGTCCATCTGGCGTTGGTCCCCCACAACGGTCCGACCTCCAAGGCGGATTGCCTGAACTGGATTTATCAGCAAATGTTGTTGCAAGAAGAGCAATCGAATCAACGATTTGAAGCCATTGTGACGCACGATGCCGAAGATCTCATCCACCCGCAATCGCTACGGGCCATCAACGCCCACCTGCCGTTTTACGACATGATTCAGGTTCCGGTCCTGCCGCTGCCCACCGGTTGGCGGGAATGGGTTCACGGCGTCTATATCGACGAGTTCAGCGAGTTCCAGTCCCGCGATCTCTATGTCAGGGCTAGACTTGGCGGTTTTCTGCCGAGCGCGGGCGTCGGTACCGCTTTTAGCCGGAGGGCGCTGGAGCGGCTGGCGGTCAGCGCCGAAAACCGCATCTTTGAACCCGCTTGCCTCACGGAAGACTACGAGAACGGTTTCCGGGTTCGCATTCAGGGTTTTCGGCAGATCCTCCTGCCGGCCGGGCCCGATGTCGTCGCTACTCGCGAGTACTTTCCGCGCAACTGGCACGCCGCGACTAAGCAGCGCACCCGCTGGGTGACCGGCATCGTTTGGCAAGGGTTGGAAAGGCACGGCTGGCAGGGCGGCCCCAGCCAGTGGTGGTGGCATTGGAGGGACCGGAAAGGACTGATAGGAAATCCAATCAGCTTATTCGCGAATGTCCTTTTCTGTTATGGCATGGTAGTTCCCATTGAACATCCGATGTTAGTCCTGGCGCCGTTTTGCATCGGGATGGCGCTATTGCAGGCGGTCTCGCGGGCGGCGATCGTATATAGCTTTTACGGTTGGCGTCATGCGCTGCTGGCGCCATTGCGGATACCGCTCGCGAACGCGATTAACACGGTCGCCGCGGGCCGCGCCACATGGAACTATTGGAAGGCCCGGATCAAGGGCGTGCCGCTGGTTTGGCTCAAGACCGCGCACCAGTACCCGAACCGCTTCGCGCTGGAAGCGCACCGGCCGACGCTGCAGGAGGTGCTGGTGCAATCCAACTACTGCACGGCGGAGCAGGTGGCGGCGGCCATTGCGAGTAAGCCGGCGGGACAGCGTCTGGCGGATTGGATGGTGGATCGAGGAGACCTAGCCGAAGTGGAGATGTATGAGGCGTTGAGCCTACAGTTATGTGTGCCGCTGGCTAGCGTGCAACCCTGGGACATCCCGGCCGGGACGGCGCGATCGCTGCCGGCGCATGTGGTCCGGGAACTCGCGGTTGTTCCGATACGCAGGCAGGCGGGGGAACTGCTGCTGGCGGCGCCGGACTTGCCGCCGGAGGAAGCGCAGAGAACTCTACAGGAGTATACGCGCATGCCGGTGCGGTATGCGCTGGTGACCCGGTCCAACTACGAAGAGCTTCGCCGTGCGGTTTTGCCCGATGAGGGGGCCGCGTGAGCCAGGATCCAGCCGATCATTTTCTTCATCGCTTTGCCCCGATGGCTCACCGGTAGCTTTCGTTCGGCTGAAGCTTCGCCGAAGGTGCAGCCGAATGGGGGATAGAAGAATAGAGGATCGTAACCGAAGCCATTGGGACCGCGGGCTTCCTTTAGCAGTTGGCCGTTGACGACATCTTCAAATACGGCCAGCGTTTCGCCCGCTCGGGCCACCGCTATCGCGCAGACGAAGCGGGCGGTCCGGTCCACGGCATCTTGCAGGTTGGCGAGAAGCTTGGCGTTGTTGGCGGAATCGGCGGCACCCTGGCCTGCGTAGCGGGCCGAGTAGATTCCGGGAGCGCCGTTGAGCGCGTCGACGGCGAGACCGGAGTCGTCGGCGAAAACCAGGCCATCCACGAAGCCGCTGTAATACTCCGCTTTCAGCGCGGCGTTTTCGCTGAAAGTCGAACCGGTCTCTTCGGGAGGCTCGATCGACTTCAGCCCCGGAATGGGCAGAACTTCGAGTTGGCCGGCGGCGATCAGAGTGAACTCGCGGAGTTTGCCGGGATTGGTGGTGGCGCAGTAAATGGTCACTACAGGGTCACGTACTTTTTCTGGAGAGCGATCAATTCGGACACTCCCTGGCGGCCCAGCGAGAGCAGCGTTGCGAGTTGGGCGTCGTCGAATTCCTTGTGCTCGGCGGTGGCTTGGAGTTCGACGAATTTACCGGCGCCGGTCATAACGATGTTCATGTCGACTTCGGCGGCGGAATCCTCTTCGTAACAGAGGTCGAGGAGCCCTTCGCCTTTCAGGATTCCGACGCTGGTGGCGGCGACGTAGCCGCGAATGGGATTGGCAATGAGAGCGCCGCCTTTTACGAGCTTTCCGACGGCGATTCCGAGCGCGATGAACGCCCCGGTGATGGCCGTGGTGCGAGTTCCGCCGTCGGCTTGCAGAACGTCGCAGTCGAGCACGATGGACCTTTCGCCGAGCGCTTTCAAATCGACGGTGGCACGGAGCGCGCGTCCGATCAATCGCTGGATTTCCATGGTGCGGCCGGACTCGCGGCCCTTCTTCACTTCGCGGAATGTCCGGGTGACGGTGGCGCGGGGAAGCATGGCGTATTCGGCCGTCACCCAGCCCTGCCCACTGCCGCGCAGGAACGAGGGCACTGTGTCTTCGACCGACGCGGCGCACAGCACGCGCGTGTGCCCTACCGAAATCAGCACCGAACCTTCGGCTGTTAATAAATAGTCCGGTTCGACCGTGACCGGGCGCAGTTGGGCCGGCTGCCTTCCATCGACTCGCATTGAAAACTCCTTATTTGGCGGATTTGAGCATGGCCGAGAATAACCAGCCGAGCAGCAAAATGCCGCCAATTACCAACAATAAGCAGGGGATGACACCCTTGGCGTCCCGTACATGATCCGTCTTTTTCGGCTCCTGCCCCTTGGAGGACTTCAGGGACGGTTTCAGCTTCGCCATATTTTCCGCAAGTCCTGTTCTACCATGGGAAACGCATGCGCATCTCACGCCGGACCGTTTTGCTTGCGATCCCGCTGGCGGGCTGCGGCCCGTCGCAGTCCGCCGCTACAGAACCGCCGAAGATGATACACGGCGGCTGGGCGCGAGAGACAATGGAGGAACAACCGGCGACGGCGGTACCGGAAAGCATCCGTTCATTGAACCCAACCAAGGTCTGGCGCGTCACATATAAAGGACCGCAGGACATAACGGGCCTGTGGATTCTATATCCGAGCGAGACCGTGGCATTCGAAGCGATTCAAAAACTCAACAAGAACCTGTCGATCCGGCCTTTTTACAGGGGGATGTTTTTGGTTGTGTTGGACGCGACGGGGGTGCCGCCCCAGGCGCTCGGTGACTTTCAGGAAGGAGTAGCGAAGGCATTGCCGTGACCGCGATCGTCCTCCACGCCAGTTTCACTCCCTTACGGTCGTGCCTCGGAACCAGTACCGAGCCGCGCGCGTTAGCAAGCGGGCGTGCATCTTTTTGGGTAACGAGTTTTTGGGTAACGAGAACACAACCGTGATCACGAATGTCCTGCGCAACACCGCCGCCGACCGCTTGTTTGAGCGCGCTCTCCTGGGACTTCTTGTAAGCGGGTTTCTGGCGCTGGCGTCGACCGGCGAGTTACCGCCGGTGGCGTTGGGACTTTCGGTCGCGGGCTTTACCGCTCGTATCCTGCTGTTGATCTTCCAGAAGCCGGTGAAAGCGCCGGCGGCGTTGATCAACACGCTGGTGATCCTCTATGCAGGTTTCTACCCGCTGGACTTCGCCTATCTTTCGAATGACTTTTTGGGTTCCACGGTCCGGCTAATCTGTTTTCTGACGGTGGTGAAGGGCTTGACCTTTCAGACGGACCGGGATGCATTGTACGCAATCCTAATTGGATTTACACAGTTGCTGGCGGCGGCGCTGTTATCGGCCAGTCTACTGTTCTTTGTCTTTCTGGCCGTTTTTCTATTTTGCGGCGTCGCAACTTTCACCGTTTGGGAGATACGGCGGGGATCGCGGGGGGCGCGGCCGGCGATCCACGTTCCGGCGCGCGGGTTTCACCGGCGGCTACTGGCGGTGAGTCTGGTAAGTTCGATCGGTATTTTGTTTTTTACCGTCGGTTTGTTTTTCGTATTGCCGCGAACGGCCAGGGCGGCGCTGCAGAACTTAGTCAGCAACCGGTTTCACTTACCCGGTTTCGGCGGCGAAGTCGACTTACGAAAAATCGGCGAGATGCAGACCAGCAGCCGCACCATTATGTATGTCCGGATCCCGAACCACGGGGACGTGCTGAACCTGCGGTGGCGGGGCAGCGCGATGTCGCGGTTTGACGGGCGGCGGTGGACGACATCGGGCGACATGGCGGAAGAGGTCCGGCTGCGGTATGGCATGACGGCGATCCCTATCCGGAACCACGGGGAACGTCCGGGGAGGCGTGAGAAGTACGAGGTGCAGTTGACCGAGACCGGGATGAACGCGCTATTTGTGGCGGGGATTCCGGAGTCACTGGAAGCGAATGTCGGACTAATCGCGGTTCTTTCGAACGGGACGATTCGCATCGTATCCGATATGCCGTCGGTGCTGCGTTATAGCGTGACGAGTTTCTTCGACGACTATGGGGGCGACGGCACGCCGATTCTGACGCGCGATGAGTTACGGCGGCTGCTAGAGATTCCGGCGCAGTTCGACCCGCGCATTCTAGAACTGGCGCAGCGCGCGGCGGGTTCGGAGAATAATCCGGGGCTGCAGGCGCGGCGGTTAGTCGAATACTTACAGCGAAGCTACGGTTACACGCTGGAGCTGCCGGACAGCGAGCAAGCCGATCCGATCGCCCATTTTCTGTTTGAGCGGAAAGAAGGGCACTGCGAGTATTTTGCGTCTAGCCTGGCGTTAATGCTGCGCTCGCTGGGGATTCCCTCGCGGGTGGTGACGGGCTTTCAAGGCGGAACGGTGAACCCATTGAACGGGTGGTACACCGTTCGCGCGAGCGACGCCCATTCGTGGGTGGAGGCGTTTATTCCCGGCAACGGATGGACGGCATATGACGCGACGCCGGCGACGGCTCGCCTGCAGGGGGCGTCAGTCTTCGCGCGGGTGACGAACCTGATTGAAGCGGCCGATTTGTTCTGGCAGGACTGGGTGGTGCAGTACGACTTGGAGCGGCAACTCGGGCTGGCCAATCAGTTGGAGCAGTCGCGGTTTGGGACTCGGACGCGGTCCATGGTGAGCGCGGTGAATTCGATGAATGAAGCGTGGGCGGCGGCGGGCGCGTGGTTGAAGGAGCATGTGGTTTCGCTGTCGGTTTTCATAACGCTTGGCGTGCTGGCGTGGGTGGTTGGCCCGTTGGCTTTACGACGATGGAGGGAGCGAAGACAGCGCTCGCGCCTTGCCGGGGGACGGGCGGGAGCCTCCGACGCGACGATTCTGTATCGACAGTTACTAGAGACACTGGAACAGAATCAAATACGGAAGCCGAGTTGGTTCACGCCGCGAGAGTTCGCCGAGAAGCTGCCGCCTTCGGAGTTATCGGCGCGAGTGGCGGATTTCACGCGCGCATATAACCGGCTGCGGTTTGGGAATGACGCGGCGGCGGCGGGGGAGATGCTGGCGATCTATGACCGGATAAAAGGGGCTGGATACCCGTGATAGACAGAATCGCATTAACCCTATCTGTTCCACTCAGGTCTTTTCGGCAAAACTGGCTGTTCCAAGTTTCATGTCATTCCCCCCAAGCGCTTCCAGCATGTTGGCCGACGCTCGCCGTGCGTTGTCGAGGGCTATCTGCCCGGCACCCGTCATCTCAAAAAAACCGTTTTGAGCGGCCACCACGAGTCGCCGTGGGTTCCGAATACTGGGACTTCACGGACCCCTTTTCCTCAAGCCGATCCAGCGAAATGTAAACCGAGCCGATTGACGCGGGGACGCTTCCCATCGGCTATTTTCTCAAATTCTTCCTGGACGGTCATGCCATGGGCGTTCCTGCCGAGCCTAGCCCAACTTCCGCAGTTTGAAGAATAAGTACCTGTCTTTGCAGCACGGAGCCTCAAAAGTCTTCACTACAAATTGTGTTTGGGAAGAGAAGAAGGCATGTGTAGGCCGAGGCGCTGAAGCAGA
>JBJXFL010000061.1:0-3561 GCA_046155405.1 Bryobacteraceae bacterium
CCAACGGGAGTAGGACAGGCTTCCAGCCTGTCCTACTACGCTTCGCCGATCTCTACTTCGGAATTCGGGTTTAGTAGAAAGTAGGGCGAACGTCCCGCCTGCCCGCGTTCGCCGCAGGCGAACGCCCCGTTTCTTGTTCCCAACCTAGAGCTTTCAAAGCGGACTCCGATGCGTCTGGATCTGGGTGCGGGCAAGCAATGCATTCTCACCACGACCGTACTCGACGACGGGCAACTTCAAATGGTTTTCACGTCCGAGTCACAGACTTCAGACGGGTTCACGATACAGAACGAACAAAAGGCTACGGTCCTTCCGGGCAGGCAGATGGTTAGTGTGGTCGATGGCGTGGAGGTAGCCCTGACACCCACTCTAAAAACTCAATGAAGTGGCCTAACCATGCGCTGTAGTGATCCCGGCCATCGCGTCGCGGTTGCAATCAGACGCCCTCGTTGGCCGGGTTGGCTATCCCTGCGGGACAACGATCGGGGCTGGCCTTGCGAAATTTCCGAATGGTCTTAAATCCAAATCAACGTCGGCTGTCCCCCATCAGGCCTTGAATCGGAACAGCCGACTTGAAGAGGTTGTGACTTGCCGCGTTGGAAATAGCGTGAGCCTTCTTGCTGCTCCCCGGGGATTAGGGGCGGACAGGGATTTCATTTCTCCGTCCAATCCCCGTCCGCCCCTAATCTCCGGGAACAATTTCGCCACCAACCCGCGAAAACCCGGTTCCTTCGGGAGCCTTCTTCTGCTTGGTCTCACATCCGCATCCTTCGCTGCCGCGCCCGAAGGCTTCACCGAGTATCGCGCCGGGCAGCTTCCGCCGGCGGAGAGCGAGCGCACGTTCATCGCGCGCATCGAAGGGAACGGCATGGCGCTCACGCGGCGCGGCTGGCCCGCCGTCAGCGGCGCAAAGCAGGAATTCACCGGCGTGCCCGCGAACCGGCACCTCCGCGCCGAAGAGCGCAGCCCATCCCTCCAGACCATCTCCGCCGCCCGGCCGCCCCTCGAAGTGCTTTCCCTGCGCTTCGGCCACGACGAGTTTGCTGATGCGAGCCTCGCGTCGGAATGCCTCTTCACCACGAAAAGCCGGGTCGCGTCCGTCATCGGCTTCCCCGTGGCGCACAAATCTTGCGAGCCATCTTGACCTCCATCGGCAACCTGCCGATAGTTCGCGCGTGGCCGGGGGCGTACTGGTTTCGACTTGGGAGATACGCCAGAGGCGGCATGCCGAGGATGGTTCGTTGGCCTCGTAAAACATCGGACCGAAAATCAAAAGCTAATACAGAACTAGCTCTCGCGGCCTAAGTGCCGTGACGTTCACCGGCGGACACCTGCTACGCCGGACGAACGCAACAGCAGGCATGGCTGAAGGCGGAGACTGCGCGCCGGCAGCCGAGAAAATTCCATGCGGACTAGGCCGTGCGTCTCGAGTTCGGACGCTATCGCGCGGCAGAAAACTCTCTCCGAACTAAGCATGTAGTCGCGGCTGGTTTGTCTGCCAGGGACGCGGGTTCAACTCCCGCCGCCTCCACCATTTATTATTGGTGATTTGTAAAAATGTTGATTTGACGGGACAGATACGGGACAGTTTCGCGCGTGAACGCGAAGCTCAAATCCACGAAATCGAAACCCGAAATTATCAAGGAAGGCAGCGTTGCTGTCTCCATTTACACCACGCCCAACCGGATTTACCGACGCAATCCGGTTACGGGGCGCAAGGAACTGAAGTCGGAGCACCCGCAATTTACCCTCGCCTACTACGCCGGCATCAAGCGTGTCCGGCGGAAATTCCTCGACCTCGACACGGCCCGCGCTGAAGCCCGCCTCGTCGTCAGCAAGCTCGCCAACGGTGAAACCGAAGTCCTGAAGCTCTCTGGCACCGACCGCGCTTCCTACGTCCACGCGACCCAAAAGCTCCGCGAATGGCGCACCGGCACCGACCTGAATGTCGTCGTCGCCGATTACGTTGCCGCCGCCCGGCGGTTGCCGGACGGTGTGATGCTCAAGGAGTGTGTGGATTTCTGGCTCCAGCGGCATCCGGCGAATCTCCCGCAAAAGACCGTCGCCGAAGTCGCCGCCGAACTCATCAAATCCAAGACCGACGCCGGCAAGTCCGGCCTCTACATCAAAGACCTGCATGGGCGACTGAATCATTTCGCGAACGCCTTTCAGGTTCCGATTGCCTCCGTGACCGGCGCGGAGATTGAGGAATACTTGCGCGCCTTGGGCCGCACCGGACGCACGCAGAACAACTATCGCCGCATCATCGGCACGCTGTTCAAATTCGCCATCCGCCGCAAATACCTCCCCAGAGACCATGACGAACTTGCCGCCGTGGAAAAGGCCGACGACGACAGCGGCGACATCGAGATTTTCACCCCGGCGGAACTCCGCCAACTCTTTGCCGTGGCCCGCCCGGAGATGTTCGTGTATCTCGCCATCGGCGCGTTCGCCGGGTTGCGGGCGGCGGAACTTCAGCGGCTCGACTGGTCGGAAGTGAATCTTGCCGGACGCTACATCGAAATCAAAGCCAGCAAGGCCAAGACCGCCTCGCGCCGGCTGGCCCCCATCCCGGACAATCTCGCCTCGTGGCTCGCGCCCCACGCGCAAGCCTCCGGCCCCGTCACCCCGTTTGCGAACATGTCCAAGCAACTCACGGAAAAGCTCGCGCCCCGCGCCGGGCTGGCGTGGAAGCACAACGGCCTGCGCCATTCGTTCATTTCGTATCGCCTCGCTGACATCAACGACATGGGCCAGGTCGCGCTCGAAGCCGGCAATTCGGCGGCGATGATTTTCAAACACTACCGGCAACTCGTCACCGCCCCGCAGGCGAAAGAGTGGTTTGACATCAGACCGCCCGAAGGCTACGCGCAAAACATCGTCCCGCTGCCCGCCGCCGTCACCGCCTGATTCCGGGGCGGTCTTCCGCCCTGCGCCTCCTTGGGCTGCTTGCCATGTTGTTGCGTCACGATAACATGAGCCGGTGACAATCAGGTTCCACCTGTGGCGCGACGGAACGCATCTTCCGGGGTGAACGTTCCCGTGAGTTGCCGCCGGACATTCAAAACACCGCCCGGCGCAAACTCGAATACCTGCACCAGGCGCGGACGCTGCGCGACCTGCTGGCCCCGCCGGGCCACCGGCTCGAAGCTCTCCAAGGCGGGCGCAAGGACCAGCACAGCACCCGCGTCAATGACCAGTGGCGTGTGTGTTTCGTCTGGCGCGACGCCAGCGCGGAGCGGGTGGAAATCGTGGACTACCATTGAGAACTATGAAGAAACGCAGAGACCGCCTCGAACCCGTGCATCCAGGCGACGTGCTCCGCGAGGACTTTATGAAGCCGCTGGGCCTTACCGCCTACGTCGTGGCCAAGGCCATCGGCACCACACCCATTGCGATCAGCCGGATTATCCAGCGGCAGCGCGCGGTGAGCGCGGAAATGGCCCTCAAGCTCGGACGCGCCTTCAGTGTGTCGCCCGAACTCTGGATGGGCATCCAGGCCGATTACGATTTGGAAGTCGCCCGCGAGCGCAGCGCCGAGGCCAGTGCCCGCCGCGTCCG
>JBJXFL010000063.1:0-111185 GCA_046155405.1 Bryobacteraceae bacterium
CGGACGCGACAACTGCGACGCCGCAAACAACGAAACAACCGTCTCTTTCGTATCCACCGCCTGCCGGAATGCCGGTGCATCGGCCAATGGAATCTCCTCCGATACGGCATCCATTCCGCGCGCCGCCTCACACCGGAGCGTTTCTCCGTCAACCCGGAAAAAGCCGACGGCACCCGCCAATGGCGCCGCCGCATCGGCCAATATCTGCACCCACTGCGCGGTCGACTCCGCCTGCCGCAATGACCGCGCCGCCAATTGCAGCCCGCGCAGACTCTCCTCGCGCTCGCGGGCCATCGCGTCCAGTTCCCGGTGTATTACCGCCAATCTGTCCCGCTGTTGCAACTTAGTCGTCACTCCCAAAGAATCCGCCAATCGACCCCAACGGACTCTTTTCATCTCCGCCCGACCGTCCCGGCGCCAACTCCCGCCGCAACTTCTCGAGCGTCATGCTCTGCACAATCACCCGCCCCGGCCCCGTCAGCGTCGCCAAGAACAAACCTTCCCCGCCAAAGATCGCCGTCTTGATCCCGCCCACAAACTGAATATCGTAATTGACGCTCTCATCGAATCCCACCACGCATCCCGTGTCCACCTGCAACATCTCGCCCGGACCGAGGTTGAAATCGATAAAGTCTCCACCGCCGTGAATAAAGACCGTCCCCGGACCCGTTAGCCGCTCCAGCACGAATCCCTCTCCGCCAAAAAAACCGACCCCCAACTTCTTCATAAACGCGATATTCAGCGTTACGGTATTCTGCGCGCAAACGAAACTGTCCCGCTGCACCAGAATGCTTTGCCCGGCCGCCAGCGTGAATGGTTGCAGCCGTCCCGGATAACTGCCCGCAAACCCTACTTCACCCGGCTGCATCGCCCGGAAGTAAGTCAGAAACAAGCTCTCGCCCATCACCTTCCGCTTTAACGCGCCCCATATTTTCTCGCCGATGCTATTGCCCGACATCCGTGTTTCCCACTGCACCGACGGCGTCTTATACAGCATCTTCCCCGCCTCGGCGAACAGCTCCTGCCCCGGCTGCAATTTGATCCGCACCACCTGTAAGTTATCGCCCTGAATCTGATAGTCCAACGGCATCGACACCGGCCCCAAATTCGTCGACGGGCCATACGGCTGGCCGCAACGCGGGCAGTATCGGGCGTCGTCGGCGACGGTAGCGCCGCAGCTTGAACAATAGGCCATGCGGGGGAAGTCCTCTAATTCGTATCTTACAATGGTGGATGAATTTGCGAACGTTTTGTTGCCTTTGTTACGCGCTGCTCGGGCCAATCCTAGACGCCCGTAACGGAACGGGATTTTGCGGAACCTATCCCGGCAATTGGCGCGAGGCCATCGATCATCATGAAAAGGCCGAGCGCCGCCGTGCCGCCAACAAAGCTTTCCGCGCCACCGCTGTCCCTCGACGCCACGCCGACATCGGCAACATCGCGGTCATTGAAAATGACGATTCCATCTTCGGGCGCCGCAATCCGTTTAACCTCGACCGCTTCCAAATTACCTTCACCGCCAATTCCGGCAAATACGACTATGCAACCGCGCCCGGCGGATTCGATCAAGTCGCCGCCGGCTCCGGCGACCCCATTACCGGCCTTGGAGACGACGATACGCGCCGCCTGCCGCTGCCGTTCGCCTTTCCCTTCTACGGGAACGAGTACCGCGAACTGTGGCTTA
Source organism: Bryobacteraceae bacterium (assembly GCA_046155405.1). Taxonomy (GTDB): domain Bacteria; phylum Acidobacteriota; class Terriglobia; order Bryobacterales; family Bryobacteraceae. The sequence goes on from JBJXFL010000063.1 coordinate 1,685, forward strand.
ACTCCGACGGCAACGTGACCTTTACAGCCGGCGACGGCTCCTCCAGCGCGCGCTCGCTCGGCCGCATGGCCGCCGGCCCGCCCCGCATCGCCGCCCTCTTCTCCGATCTCGATCCCTCCATCTCCTCCGCCTCCATTCGCGTGTTCTCCACTTCCGCCGCCTTCACCGTCACCTGGCTCCGCGTCCCCGAATTTACCGACTTCGGCACCGGCCGCCCCCAGACGTTCCAGCTCCGCCTTTCGCCCGACGGTAGAATCACCCTCGCCTGGGACGGCGTCAACATCGGTGACGGCGTGGCCGGCATTTCGCCCGGCGACTCCATCACCCGTCCCCTCCTCGCTTCTTTCCTCCAGAACCCCACGGGTTCTCACGCCGGAATGATCGCGGAACGCTTTGGCGACGCCCAGGAACTCGACCTCGCCGCCGCCGCCCGCCGCTTCTACGAAACCCACGACGACGCTTACGACTACCTCGCGTTCTTTAACGCCACCGGAGTCCAACCCGGCGCCGGTGTCCTCGCCTTCGAATCCACCGTCCGTTCAAACCGCCGCGGCATCGGCGACGACCCCGTCGATGTCGGCCGCCAATACGGCTCGCCCAACCGCCTCCAGGCCGTTCTCAATATGGGCCCCGTCGCCAACTATCCCGCCAACCCCAACTCCGCCCACCCGCTCCGCTTCACCACCGGCGACACGGGATTGACCGTCTTCGCCCACGAAATCGGCCACCTTTTCCTCGCCTTCACCAGCGTTCGTAACCCGGCCAACCCCGCCGCCCGGCCCATGCTCGGCCGTCAATTGTTCCATTGGAATTTCCGTTTCAACTCCGAGGCCTCCATTCTTGAAGGCAACCGCATCCGCGACGACGGACCCAGCGCCAATCCCCGCTTCACCACCACGGCTACCGTCGAAGGGTTCGCCCCCCTCGATCAATACATCATGGGCCTCCGCGCGCCCGAAGACGTTCCCCCGACGTTCCTCGTCGAGAACGCCTCCACCAGCCAAATCGATCCGCGCGTCGGAGTTTCGTTCAACGGCGACCGCCGCGACGTCACCGTCGATGAACTCATCGCCGTCGACGGCCGCCGCATCCCCGACCATACCGTCGAGCAGCGTCGATTCCGCCTCGCGATGATTTTGATCGTCCCCGAAGGCGGAACCGCGCGGGCCGAAGATCTCGCCCTCCTTGAACGCTATCGCGATGAACTCGAAGCCGCCTGGCCCCGCTACACCGCCGGCCGCGCCGCCATTGACGTCTCTATCCGCCAAGCCGTCCGCATGTCCATTGAGCCCGCCGCCGGCGCCATCGCCGGGGCCGGTGTCGCCGTCGAAGTAACTATTCAACAAGCCGCCGCCGTCTCTGTCACGCTCGCCATTCGAGCCCAAAACGGCCTCGTCGAAGGACCCGCCTCCGTCACCATCCCAGCGGGAGCCCGTTCCGCTACGGCGACCTTCCGCGCCGTTCGCCCCGGCGTCGAAACTTTTCGCGTGGAACCGCTTGATGCAAGCGCTTACATGACCACCGAAGCGCGCCTGAACATCGCCACCGCCGCCAACGCCCTCACGCTCCGCATCATTGCCGGTGATCGTCAGATCGCCACGTCCGGCCAGCCCCTCGCTCAACCGATCGTCGTCAAACTCACCGACTCGAACGATCTACCCTACCCAAACGTCCGCATTCTCGCCACCGCCGGCACTGCCACCGCCGCCGCACTTACCGGACCGGACGGCCGTGTAAGTCTTCAATGGACCCCTGCCCCCGATCCTCCCAACATACTCCGCTTCACCGTGGAAGGTTCCGCCCTCCCGGTAGCCGAAGTCATCGCGCTCGGCCGCCCGGTTTTCGCCGCCGCGGCTGTGGTCAACGCCGCCTCCTTCCGTCCCGGAATTACGCCCGGCGGTATCGCGACCATTTTCGGCGCTAATCTCGCCCAACCCCAAGTCACCGTCGAAGGTGTCCGGGCTCAAATCTTTTACGCCGATGACCGCCAGATCAACTTCGCCGTGCCCAACCTTACCCAGACATCCGCCGTTGCCGCCCTGGAGGTCGAGACCGCTCTTGGCAAGGTCTCCGCGAGTGTCCCCCTGTTCGCCGTCCAACCCGGCATATTCTTTGACTCCGCCACGGGCCGCGCCGCCGCCATCAATCGCGGCGAACGCATCTTCGAGCTATACGGGACCGGTTTCGGACCCGCCGCCACCGTCTCCGCCCAGGCCGGAGGACGTCCGGCGGCCGTTCTGTTTAGCGGACCCGCACCGGGTTTCATCGGGCTATACCAGATCAATATCCGCGTCGACGACGCCGTCCCGGCCGGCGATCAGCCAGTCACCCTCACCGCCGCCGGTGTATCCAGCAACGAAGTGAAACTGGCTGTCGCGCCGTAGGGTTCCCTACCTAACCGCAATCACCGTGCGAATCGGGGTGCCGCCGCCTTCCGCCTGGTTCGACGGAATGCTCCGCAACGTCACCACCACGTCCGTCGCCGAACCGGGCGGCACCGACATTGGCACCCTAACATTGATCTGCCAAACGCCAACCAAACCCGGCGCCAAACCGGAATAGAGGATGTCACTATCAGCCACGAAGCCGCTGCCTATGATCACACGCGGCAGATCCGATGTCGGCACCGCGCCGGCCGGCGGTGTCCCATCCGGAGGAGCGTTCTCCACAAATCCCTGCCCCGTTGCGAACAGTTGGATTACCTTCCCGCGCTCGATCCCATTGGTATTCGTGTTCACCGTGTTGTCTTCATTTAGCGCAGCGATCTGCCCTTGCCCATTCTGCGTCGTCGTAAATAACCCAGGCGTCGCCGTACCCACGTCCAAAATGCCGCTGGCCAGAACCTGATTGTTGGATTTTCGCTGCACAATGAACGTGGCCTGCGTGCCCGTCGCCAGCCGCATCGGCACGTAAAAATTGATCTGCCCCGGCGACACAAAGTACAACGGTACCGGAACCTCTTCCAACAACACCTGCAGGTCGCCCAAGTCGGTCGGCAATGGATAAGCCGGCGCAATAACCGTTTCTTCGCCAAAACGGATCCCAAACGGGTACATTGCCGCTACCATGCCCGGTGAAATCCGCCGCCGCAGGAAGTGCGCCGCGCTGAGCGCCGTCAGCCCCGGATAGTAAAACGCCACCCGGTTGGACCCTTCCGCCACCAACAGGTTATCGAACGCGTCGATCGATACCGCCAACGGAATACTCGAAGGAATCAAATAATCCGAAATCGGGGAGACGATAAGCCGGTCAAATCGCGGATACCGGATCACCCGGTTATTCTGGCTATCGGCCACCCAAACTTCGCCCGTTCGCAGGCTGACGTTGATGCCCTGCACATTCCCCAACCGCTCCTGCCGTCCGCTGGAGTCGGCCGAAAATGTCGCCAATACAATCGCCGGCGCCGCATTGTTCTGTGCGCCGGAGACGCGGTCGAAAATTGCCACGCGCCGGTTTCCGGGATCGCAGACGTACAACCGGTCGTCCGAATCGGAAGCGATGTGCATCGGCGTATTGAAGCGAGTCTCCTCCGTGCCCGCGCCGGACGACACAAAATCCCGTTGTCCGAAAACCGTCGAAGCCGCCTGTCCGCTCGAAAAATCGCCCGTCGCCGCCCGCCGGAACAACAGCACGCGATTATGGCTTAGGTCGGAGACCATCAGATGTCCGTCCACCGTGAACGCCAGCCCATAAGGCCGCGCCATGTTCCGCTGCGTGGGATCGGTAATTTTGATATTTAATCCGGACTGACCGAGCACCAGATTCGCCCGTTGCCCGTACTTCTGCGGCTGATCGAATGGCCGCGAGAATCGTAATACCCGCCCGTTCCCGGAATCGGCCACGTATAAATTTCCGTTTGCATCCACTGCAATACCGCCCGGAACCAATAAACCCTGGTCCGTCAGTTGGTCCGCATCCGCCGTTGGCGAATTGACTTTCGTTTCAAATTGGCTCGTTTGACCGATAACCAGGTCCGCCGCATCGCCCGGCTTCACTACCCTGGCATCCGCAAAACCGAGAATCCGGTTGTTAAATGTGTCGGAAATATAGAGCCGCGGCGGATTTGACGCCCGGTCGATGATCACCGCGCCGCCGGCAAACACGCTGCCCGCGCCAAAAGGCAGCGCGGAAGCGCCGCTCGCCAAAAATAACTCCCGGCCCTCCACCAGATTAACCGACCGGTAGTTGAATCCAAGTTGTCCGAACACGCGCGTGCCCGCGCCCACGTTCGGCCCGTTCAACGACAGCACCATTACCCGATTGTTTCCGCTGTCCGCCACATACAATTCGTTCCCAGCCACCGCCACGCCGGTCGGATTCTGCAGTGCCGTCTCATTCGCCTCGCGTCCGCCGCGGTTGGGTCGGAAACTCAACAGATCCGGCTGTCCAAAAACCGCCTTCGCGGGCGGGGACGGCACCAACGCCGTTTCCTCGGGCCACTGCTCAAACGGGTCGTAGCGCACGATCCGGTGTACCTGGCTGTCAACCACAAAGATCCCCGAGCTATTCGCAAATACCCCCTCCGGCCCAAAAAGAGTGTACTCATTCACCGGTGGTCTCGCCGGTTGTCCCTCTACGTTTATCGATATGCCCGCCAGCCGCGCCGCATTCATCCCCGTCCGGAATGGCGTCGCGTAAACTAACATACGGTTCGCGCTGTCGGCCACCAGTAAACGGCCGGCGGCGTCAAACGAAATCGCCGACGGCTGCAGCAGTGCACTCTTCAATAAGCGGCTCTCGCCGCGGCCCCAGTCGATAGCCTGCCGTTCCGTCAGCGCCGCTTGTCCAAGTACCAAATCCGCTTCCGGCCCGTTCGCCGCGGAATCGCCCAGCGCCGATGCGGGATATCGCAGGACCCGCCCATTCCCCGGATCCGTAACCCACAAATTTCCCGTTGCATCGAATGCCATCGCCGCCGTAAATGTGGAGTTATCGCTGGCAAACCACAGCGCTCTTCCCGTTAGATTTAGCTGCCCCTGGTTCGCCGCCCTCGCGGAAAATGACGACTGCCCGATCACCAGGTTCGGCTGAATCAAATCCGCCTGCTGTTCCGTCACTCGCGGATACCGCAGAATCCGGTTGTTCCCCGTGTCAATCACATACAAGTTTCCCTGCCGGTCCACGGTCACTCCCGTTGGAGACCGCAGCCCGACTGAATTGGCCGTCCCAGGCCCCGCCGCGAATGTCGAGAATAGATCGTTCTGGCCAATAACCAGGTCCGCTCGGGTCCCCGTGACCGCCCGCGCATTTCGCCACACCAAAATTCGGTTATTGTTGGTGTCGGCCACATACAAGATCGGCGGCGTCACGCCCGAATCGACGGCCACGCCGATGGGCGCATTTACTTCCCGTCCGTCAACCAGGTTGGGCGCTCCGGAAACCAACTGCAACTTCGCGTGGCCCACCGCTCGCGACGGTACCTGATTAAACTGCACCGGCACCTGTCCCACCACAACAACCGATAGCGTTGCGATCAAAATTGTAATCGTCGTTCTCTTCGTGAATTTCCTACAAAATTCCATGCGTATTCCTTTGTGTAGCCACTGGGACGCGGGCGGGGCCTTCCTCTGCAACCTTACCATCCGCCGGGCGCGACTGTCTACCCGTTCCCTCCCAGGTCTATCGGCTGTAACTCGCTAAAGCTGTAGCACTTGCTCGCTTTTTCGGTATCGCATTTGTTTACTCCGGCCACACCCTCGTTCGTGCGCTAAAATAGGCTTTAGCTCCCACCATTCCCAGATGCATTCCGACCCAGACCGCCCACGCGTAGCCGTAATTTCCTACCTCAATACGGTCCCGCTCATATGGGGTCTCGAGAACGGCCCACGCCGACACCCCTTCCTACTCGACTACTGCCTCCCGTCCGAAGGAGCCGACTTGGTCCAATCGGGCCACGCCGACATCGGCCTCCTCCCCGTCATTGAAATGGCCCGCCAAACCCTCGCATACTGCCCTGGCACTGGAATCGCCTGCGACGGTCCCGTCCGCTCCATCCTGCTTATATCCAAAGTTCCCCCCGCCGAAATCCGCTCTCTCGCCGTCGACCGCGGCTCCCGCACCTCCGTCATGCTCGCCCGTGTCATTCTTAGCCGTAGATATAACGCCCACCCCTCCATAACCGTCTCCGCGCCCGTTCTGGAGTACATGCTCGCCGCCCACGATGCCGCCCTGATCATTGGCGACCCCGCGCTCCACCTCCGCCTTGACGTCCTCCCGTTCCTTACGCTTGACCTCGGCCGGGAATGGAAGGAACTAACCGGGCTCCCCATGGTGTTCGCCGTCTGGTGCGGCCGGCGCCAATTCATCACCCAGTCCAACTCCCAGCACTTCCTTGATTCCCTCGCCTACGGCGAACGCCACATCTCCACCATTGTCGCCGGGCAATCCGCCCAACGCGGCCTTCCACCGGACCTCGTCCACACCTACCTCACCCAACACATTCGCTTCCGTCTGGGCGACAATGAGTATAGGGGCATGAATACCTATCTCGATTACGCCGCCGCGCTCGAACCCGCTCTAGAGGTTAGATAAGTGATCACCCCCCAACAGGCGCTCGACATGTTCCGTTCCCATGACCTGATCGGCATTGGAATGGAAGCCGATCGATTACGGTGTAAGTATCATCCTCATAACATCGCTACCTATATCATCGATCGTAACGTCAACTACACGAACGTCTGTACGGAATACTGTAGCTTCTGCGCATTTTATCGCCCCAAGGGCCACGCCGAAGCTTACGTCCACGCCAAGGAAGTTATCTATCAAAAGATTCAAGAGACTATCGACTTAGGAGGGACCGGCGTCCTTATGCAGGGGGGCCTTCATCCCGATCTCCCCATCGAGTGGTACGAAGACCTCTTCCGCTCCATCAAAGCCAATTTCAAGATTCACCTCCACGTTCTCTCCGCCCCGGAAATCCTCAATATCGCCCAGATTTCGAATCTTTCCATCGCGGACACCGTCGCCCGCCTCCGCGACGCCGGGCTCGACTCCATTCCCGGCGCCGGCGCCGAAATCCTCCACGATGAAGTCCGCCAACGTATCGCCCGCCTGAAGTGCAATACCGAAGAATGGCTTAGCGTCCACCGCGCCGCCCACAAACTCGGCGTTCGCACCACGGCGACAATGATGTGGGGTTGCGGCGAGACCGTCGAACATAGGATTCATCACTTACAGATTCTCCGCGACTTACAGGAGGAGACCGGCGGATTCACCGCATTTATTCCCTGGAGCTTCCAGCGCGACAACACCTCCCTCGGCCGCTTCGTAAAGGAAGAAGCCACCAGTGTCGAGTTTCTGAAAACACTCGCCATCTGCCGTCTCTATCTCGATAACATTGTCAACATCCAGACCTCCTGGGTCACGCAGGGTCTGAAAGTCTGTCAGGTCGGCCTCCGCTTCGGCGGCAACGATGTCGGCAGTATCATGATCGAGGAAAATGTGGTGTCCCAGGCCGGCGCCCAGTTCTCCGCCACCGAAGAGGATCTGCGCCGTATCATCCGCGACGCGGGATTTATCCCCAAGCAGCGCGATACCCTCTACCGAACCTACTTCCTCAACTAATCCGGCCGCAGCCCGCAAGCGAACGCGGCATACCGTGTCTCCTCCCATCCCCGCAGCCCATCGGTGGCTCCAGCCGCCATGACGCTCCGCGCACCACACACGTTAGCCACCCGCGCCGCGTCCAAAACCCCCAATCCCCGCATCGTCGCCGCGATAAATCCTCCGCAAAAACAGTCCCCCGCTCCGGTCGAATCCACCGCTTCCACGCGCACCGCGGGTACCGCAACCCCATCCGCCAAACATCCCTCCGCCCCCAGCTTAATCACCGTCCGCGCCGCTACCGGTCCTAACGCCTCCGCTTCCGCCGCATTCGCAAACAGCCAGTCGCAGTACGGTAGGCACGGCCCAACCGCCGCCATCCACTCCCCCATGCGGTCCCAGCCCATATCCATTGACGTTGTCCAGCCGGCCTCTTTCGCCTCCCGCAAATAGACTGCCGCGTTCAGCCGTAATCCCGGCACCGCGAACGGATTCGCCACATGCAGCCACCGTACACCCCGCCCGTAAGCGAGCAACGATTTAACGCCCGAAAATGCCTCCGTCAAAACCCCCGGCCGGTGAACCAGCGCCCGCGCGCCGTCCGGCCGAAACAACCCCATCGTCAACGCCGTTCCCCCGGAAAGTCCCGGCAAGTAAATTCCGTCCACGCCAACCGACGCCAACCGCTCTTTACATATGGACCCATGCGCATCGTCCCCGCACGCCGTAACCAAGCGCACCCGTGTCCCCAGCCGCGCCGCCGCGTACGCCGTCGTCCCGCCATTCCCGCCGAGCCCCGCGGAGAATGCCTCCGGCCACGTCGTCCGGTCCCAAGCCAATTCCGCCACCGGTCCCGCAATCCAGTCGTAAACAAGATTGCCCGCCACCAAAAGCATTGCCGTTACAGAGCGCCCCCGGCCAGTTTCTTCAGCAAATCCGCATGCAGCGGCCAGCGCCCCGTCACTTCATTCCCCGCCACCGCAAATTGTCCCGACAGCAACAGGCCGCTTAAATCCCCTGAACTCGCCGCCTGCCCCAATCGCTCGAAATACTTCTTGAACTCCGCCGTTACGCCTTCCAGTTGCGCCTTAATATTTCCCGCGCCCGCCGTGTCCGCGCTGTGCGCCTGCATCTTCAACTCCATCGCCCCTCCAACGTTCCCAATTGAAAACGTGGTCCGCCGCGTCTCCGCCAATACCTTCCCAAATAGTCGCCCCCCCGATGGCAGCGCCGGATCGCCCGCCAGCACATTCCCGTTGAACGACACCCAGGCCGGTCCTTCCGGTACGCCGCCCACCCATTCCGGCTTGTTCTTTTCATACACGCCGTAAACCGCCGTGGGCGTGTTCGAACTCGCCAAAACCAACATCCGCGGGCTCATTGGATAAAAGGAAACACGCCGTCCCGGCGTCTCTCCCATCACGTCGCAGACGCCGTTACGGCACGTCCCGCCTCGCGATAACGCGTAGTTTCGCAGTTTCTCCATATCGAAACGCCCGCGCACGAAGAAGAACCAGTCCTTTCCGGTCTTCGAGGCCGTTATCGCCTCCAGGTCCGTCTTCCAGTCGAAACCGCTCTCGGTCACAAATCGCCGGTAATCCGGTTCCTCGGCCACCGCCGACCCTTCCAGCAACTCCGCCATCCCCGCCTTTCGGATCGCCGCCAAATCCACGTGAATCGTCACTGCGTTCTTATCCGGCAACCGCATCAGCACGTCGGCCAGCGGAGGATCCCCGCCCAATCGGTTCAACACCAGGACGCCGTAAATCGCCGCCGCGCCCGCCGCCGCGAACAACACCAACAACCAGGAGTTAAATCGCTGCGTCACTGCCACTTAAGTCTATAGCAACTATGACAGCACCGCGTCCCGCTCCCGTGACGCCTTCCACAACGCAATGTAAGGCGCCAGATCGCGCATCATCTTCCGGAACTGGTCCAGCGTCAGCGACTGGGCTCCGTCGCTCCATGCCTTTTCCGGACACGGATGCGTCTCGACGATCAAGCCGTCCGCGCCTATCGCCACCGCCGCCCGCGCCAACGGCGGCACCAGCCTGCGCTTGCCCACGGCGTGGCTCGGGTCCAAAATCACCGGCAGATGCGTCAGTTCGTTCAATACCGCCACCGCCGCGATATCGCACGTATTTCTCGTCTCGGTTTCGAAGGTGCGAATACCCCGTTCGCACAGCATTACATTCGGATTGCCATGGGCGACGATGTACTCCGCCGACATCAGCAACTCTTTAATAGTCGCGCTCAATCCGCGCTTCAGCATGATCGGCCGCCCGCAATGGCCCAGGCTCTTTAACAGCGCGAAGTTCTGCATGTTTCGCGCGCCCACCTGCATGATGTCGGTGTATTCGGCCACCAGATCGACGTCCTTGTCGGCCATGATTTCGGTGATCACCGCCAGCCCGGTCGCCTCGCGCGCCTTCGCCAACAGCTTCAACCCCTCGGCTTCCAAACCCTGAAAATCATAGGGCGAAGTCCGCGGCTTAAACGCGCCCCCGCGCAGCACTTTCCCCCCCGCCTCCGCCACCGCTTCAGCCGATTCCATGATCTGTTTTTCGTTTTCCACGGAGCACGGCCCGGCCATCATTACAAACTCATCGCCGCCGATTTCAATCGTCCCCGTCTTCGTCCGCAGGGCAATAATCGTGCGTTCGTTCTTAAACTCCTTGCTGACGAACTTATAAGGAGCCGAAATCCGCACGGCCTTTTCCACCGCCGGCATCGCTTCCAGGCTTTCCAGGCAAGCCGTCACGTCGCCCGTCCCCACGGCGCCGATCACCACGCGCTCTTCCCCTTCAATCGCGTGTATCTTGTAACCGAAATCCCGGATGCGCTCGCAGACCGCTTCCACTTCGTCTCTGGTGCTGTGCACTTTCATTGAAATAATCATGTCCGTTTCGCCTAACCGGTCTTCCCGGAACAGGGGCGCCTCCTAAAAACACGGAAACCCACTCTTCCGAGTGGGTTTAGCTTGGTTATCGAATTGATATTACCGTACTTGAATCCCACTCACGCGTTGGCGTAGAGCCGCCAGAATCGATAGGCGAAAGAGTGGGAGAAGTACCGCATAAAATAATAGTGTAGCCTCATGCGGCTTCGTAACGCAAGCCAAAAAATATCTTTATCGAATTAAAACACCTTGTCCTAGTGCATCGTTCAATGAACGCCATTTGCGGCATTCCGACCAACCACCACAAGCGCAGGGTGTACCCATCTCCCGCCTTCCACCATCCCATCCGATTTGTATGGCGGAATTGAACGCCACCCCCGCCCGCCTATGAACGCGGCCGCTCGGTCGCACTCCGCCACCGTGCCGGCGGAGGTTGCGAAACGACGAAGTTCCATCGCACCGGCGATACGAAAATCGACCGCCACGTCGAGGTAAAAATACTCGGTCCCGAGTTGAAAGAGAAACGCCGCGGAGGCGGCTCCGGCTCGATTATGTCCGGCGGATGCGCATGCCCGTCGCCATGGTTTAAGCCGAAGACTACGCATCCGGCCAGGGCTCTCGCTGGAAATTTTTCGGCATTGCGGCCTTACCGTCGAGTGACTAACCGATTTAGCGTGAGTCGCCGATTTCCGAAAGCCGCGTGTCTTCGGGCGTGTCCGTGAAGCTTTCGAAATCGATGTTGTAGCCGTCGGGGTCGGTTAGCGAAGTGACCCACATGGCGTTGCCGACTTGTGGCTCCGAGGGCTTGAGGCCGCAGGCGAGGGCTTGGCGGTATATTTCGAGGGCGTCCTCGCAGATGAATACGATCGAAACGCCGATACCCACTTTACTTTCCGGGCGCCACGAGTCGTGGCCATCGGTTGCGAACTGCTGCAGCATGATGGCCGCGGTATCCTTCTCCAGCCGGCACCAGCGCACCTTGTTATCGACTTCCCATTTGAGTGGCATGGTAAATCCAAGGCCGTCCATGTAGAAACGAAGGGAGCGCTCCATGTCGGAAACGCGCAGGAACGGGACGACTTCGCGAACGCTCATACTTCCTTTTTATGATAAACACGGGCAAAACGGTCGCGTCCGGCCTTTGCGCTTGAGACATCAATTTCCGAGCACCTGTACCCGCGTGATGTAATACTCCGTCTCGCCGAAGCACTGGGTGGGCACGCCGACGTGCTGCTCATAGGAGAGAGACACGCGTTGGCCGGCGGCATTTAGAAGTTGCCGGGCGACCGCTTCGTCCCGTACGGAGAAGGTGAAAATCTGGGGCGGGACGCCGGGCTGGGTGGGCATGGCGATCTCGCCTTCCCAGGTTTTGCAGACCCATCCTTTGCTGGATATTTTCTGCAGTTGACCGGCCCGCTCGCCGGTGGAATAACTGTAGCTCAACGTGATCCAAACCCACGCGGCAAAACCCAAAGCGGGGACGAGCACGATCCCCAGGAAAGCGTAGACGGCCCAACGCGTCCGCGATTGCATAACCTTGTTATCGTGACACAAAAAAGATAGTGCGATAAACTCCAGAATCAATGCTTCTTCCGACCACTTACACTGCGGCGATGCTGGCGCTCGCCGCGACAGCGCTTTTTTGGGGCGTCTGGGCGAATACGCAACGGGCCGCCGGCAAGTGGCGGTTTGAACTGTATTCTTTCGACTTCGCGATCGGAGCGCTCGCGACCGCGCTGCTGCTGGCGGTGACACTCGGCAATGCGGGAAGTTCGAGTTCCTTCACGTTTGAAGATAGCCTGACGGTGGCGAGTAAGAGAAGCATGGCCGTGGCGATGGGCGGCGGAGCGATATTCGGCCTGGGAAATACGATGATTCTGGCGGGCGTGGTATTGGCGGGAATGAGTACGGCGCTGCCGGTGGCGGCGTCGGTGGCGCTGTTGACCGCGGTGGCGGCTCACGCGATGGGCGGCGGACCGGCGAACCCGGCCTTGGTGTACGGCGGGGCGGGCGCGGCACTGGCGGCGGTGATTTTTGGGGCGTTCGCGCAACGGGCCGCGGCGGCGGGGAGTCCGGTGATAAAGGGCATGCATCGGGGGTGGAAAGGATTCATTCTAAGCTGTATCGGCGGGCTGGCGGCGGGGGCTTCGCTGCCGATTGTGGAGTCGAGCCGGGCGGGCGACCTGGGCATAGGCGCCTTCGGGGCGGTGGTGTTTCTTACGGCTGGATTAGCGTTAATCACGCCGCTGGTAAACGTCTACTTTCTAAACCTGCCGGTGCAGGGGGAGGCGGGTTCTCCGCGGGCCTATCTCAAGGGAACGGCGAAGCAGCACGTCCTGGGATTGGCGGGCGGAGCGCTGTGGGCGGCGGGTGCGACGGCGTTGTTCGCGGCGGCGGGCGGAATGTATGCCGGGGCGCCGGCCTTTCTGAGTTTGGAAGCGCTGGGGTATGGCGGCGCGGTGGCGGGAGCGCTTTGCGGCCTAATCGTTTGGAGTGAACAGGCGGGCGCGCCGAAGGCCCGGACGATGCTGTTAGGAACGCTGGCGCTCCTGGCGGCTGGCGCGACGTTGACATTCCTTGGGGCGTGAACGGGGCCCTATCCCCCGGTGATACAATTCGGTAACACCTTTCCACTCAGAGAAGGGAGTTCAATGCCCAGAAGGGCGTGAGGAACCAAATGGACAAACTGGCGCAGAACATACAGGAAGCATTTTTAAATAATGCGCGCAAGGACAAGATTTTCCTCACTATCTATCTGATGAGCGGCGTGAAGCTGTCGGGACGAATTAAGAGTTTCGACAAATACTCGGTGATTCTGGAATCGAACAACCAGGAGCAACTGATCTTCAAGCATGCGATCTCAACGGTAGTGGTATCGCGGCCGACGCATACGCACGGGGCGGGACTGGCGAGCGCGGCGCATGGGATGCCCGGCCCGGCGCCGCTTCCGGGACAGGCGCCGGCGATGGCGGCGCACGGCGGCGGCGATAGCAGCGAGGGCTAACGCAAAGATTGACGCAAAAACGGCATACGACCGTGGCCACGCGGACAGGGCCGGAAAGGGCGCTTTTAGTAGGCGTGGATTGGCGGAGGCGCGAGGCCTCCGCTTTTTCGGCGGAGGAGTCGCTGGCGGAACTTGAAACGTTGGCGCGGAGCGCCGGGGCGGACGTCATCGACCGGCAAATGCAGGTCCGTGAACGCGCCGATTCCGCGTATCTGATAGGTCCGGGAAAGGTAGATGAAATAGCCGGGCTGGTGAAGGGTTTCGAGATCGACGTCGTGATTTTCGACCATGAGTTGACACCAACGCAATTGCGGAATCTAGAGAAGAAGTTCGAAGTTCGCGTGGTGGACCGGACGCAGTTGATTCTCGATATTTTTGCCAGCCGGGCGCGGACGAGAGAGGGCCAACTGCAGGTGGAGTTGGCGCAGTTGCAGTATCTGTTGCCGCGGTTGTCGGGGCGTGGAACGTCAATGTCGCGGCTGGGCGGCGGGATCGGCACCCGGGGCCCGGGCGAGACGAAACTGGAGACGGACCGGCGGCGGATCCGGACGCGGCTGGGGCAGGTGGAGCGATCGATTGAAGCGGTGCGCGGGACGCGGGGAACGCAGCGGCGGCAAAGGCAATCGGTGCCATTGCAGACGGTCGCGCTGGTGGGGTATACGAACGCGGGGAAGTCGACGCTGTTCAACCGGCTGACGGGGGCGGAGGTTCTGGCGGACGAGCGGATGTTTGCGACGCTGGACCCGACGGTGCGGACTTTAACGCTCCCCAGCAAGAAGAAGATCTTGATGAGCGACACGGTGGGATTTATCCGGAACCTGCCGACGACGCTGGTGAAAGCGTTTCGGGCCACGCTGGAGGAAGTGACGGAGGCGGCGCTACTGTTGCACGTGGTTGACGGTTCGAGCGAGACGGCGGAGGCGGCGATGGAGCATGTGCAAACCGTGCTCGAGGAAATCGGCGCGCAGGGATCGCGGCAGGTGGTGGTTTGGAACAAGGCCGACGCACCGGGCATCGCGGCGGGACCGGCGGGAGCGGTGCCGGTGAGCGCGAAGACGGGCATGGGAATGGACGAGTTGCTGGCGCGGGTGGAGGCGGAACTGCCGGGTGAGAGTCTGGTGCAGTTGCGGCTCCGGATTCCAGTGGAGGACGGGGCGGCGATGAACCGGGTACACGAACAGACGCGGATCCTGTCGAAGGAGATGGTGGAGGACAGCTACGAGATAGTGGCGGAGATGACGGAGGCGGCGGCGAAGGGCTTAGCGCAATTTGGTGTTGCGTTGTGAAACGGTCTGGAGGAGTCTAGAGTAGTGGTATCGGGATGAACTTCCCCAACTTACTCACCATACTACGAATCTTTTTCGTTCCGCTGCTGGTGGTGGCGCTGGTGCAGGACGATTTTGGCCTGCGGCTGATGGATTGGCCGATCGAGAATGAGTTTTTGGCGTTGGGGATCTTCCTGGCGGCGGCGTCGACGGATTTGCTGGACGGTTATCTGGCGCGGCGCTGGAAGCAGGTGACAACGGTGGGCACGCTGCTGGATCCGATCGCGGACAAAATGCTGATTTCGGCGGCGCTGATTTCGCTGGTGCAGGTGCGCGCGGTACCGGGCTGGATCGCGATTCTGATTATCGGCCGGGAATTCGCGGTGACGGGGTTACGCGGGATCGCGGCGGCCGAGGGGTACACGATCAAGGCCAGCGATTTGGGTAAGACCAAGATGGTCTTTCAGGTGATTGCGATTTCGTTTCTGCTGATTTCGATCCGGCATCGCGAATGGCATCCCTGGGCGATGATATGGATGTACGGCGTGGTGGTATTCGGAATCGCATCGGCGATTCAGTACTTCCTGAAATTCTGGAACGGGGTGGATGAGCGGACGAAGCTGCGGCGGCGGCGGGAGTTTTTGGCGCTGGAAAAACGCGAGAAGCGCCATAAACGGGCGGGGCTAGCGGGACAGAAAATCGGTACGTCCACCGTCAACCGTTAGGATCTGGCCGGTGATGAAGCGAGCTTGATCGGAGACGAGAAAGGCGACGGCATCGGCGATATCCTCGGGGACGCCGACGCGGCCGAGGACGGCTTTGGCGGCCATGGTTGCGATGACCGCGTCGCGGTTGGCGGGATCGACCATATCGGTGAGGATGAAGCCGGGCGCGACGGCGTTGACGCGGATTCCGGCGGGACCGAGTTCGAAGGCGAAGCGGCGGGTGAGGGATTCAACCGCGGCCTTAGTGGCGGCGTACCAGGTGGTGCCGGCGACGGCGGTGCCGTGGGCGGCGACGGAACTGATGTTGACGATGCGCCCGGCGCGCATGGATTTGGCGGCGGCGCGGGTGCAGTGGATGACGCCGTCGACGTTGGTGCGGAGCATGGCGGACATGGCGGCCGGGTCGTAATCGTCAATGGAACCGCGGCGGAGGATGCCGGCGTTGTTGACGAGAATATCGATGGGACCGAGGCGGTCCTCGGCTTCGCGGAAGAGATGTTCAACTTGTTGCGGATCGCCGGTGTCGGCTTGGATGGCGCAGGCGCGGCCGCCCGCGTTGAGGATGCTTTCGACGACCAGTTGGGCGGCCGGCTTTTGCGTGAGGTAATTGACGGCGACGGGAATACGGTCAAGGGCGAGGCGAAGCGCGATGGCGCGGCCGATGCCGCGCGAGGCGCCGGTGACGATGGCGATCATGCGGGGGATCCGGCGGGTTCGACGACGGCCGACATGGAGCCGCGGCAGGACTTGATGCGGGGATCGCGGCCGAAGGCGTGTATCTGGTCGCGGGCGAATTGGGCCTGGGCGAATTCGCAGGTGATAACGATGCTGCGGCCGGTGGTATCGACTTCGACGGCGTGGCGGAAAGCCTGGGCGGGGGAGAGGCAGAAGAGGCGGCCGAGCATTTCGACGACGTAGACGTCGGAGTGGTAGTCGTCGTTGAGAAGAACGACGTGGAAGAGCGGCTCGTGGGCCGGGTCCTTGGCTTGCTCGACTTGTTCGATTGTTTCGAGGAGAGAGGCCATCGGACTTCCATGGTATCGAAGGTGGGTGCCAGTCGCCAAGGGCTTAGTGGTATACTGGGCATGAACACTGTGGGGGCGAAACGGCTTCGACGGGTTCGAGTCATTGTATGGAGGCGTGCCGGGTTCCGAGCTCCCGTTAAACGATCGGAAAACAATAACTGCCAACAACACGCAGTTTGCATACGCTGCTTAATTAAATAAGTAGCCACCGCGGTTCTTAGGCTCGCATGGGGATCGTTAGGTGTCATATGGCGGGATTGGCCCTGGCTTCTGTCCGGAGCGACAGGCTGAAAACAATCGGGCTGGGCCGTGGACGTTTTGCTGATTCTTCAGTTTACGGCTAAGAAAAACGGATCAGACACGCACGTAGTCTCTATATAATGGGCGTTCTCGGACGCGGGTTCGACTCCCGCCGCCTCCACCAAATTTCCTAATGAAGATTCAGGCCATTGTGCATAAGGCCGAAGAAGGCGGGTACTGGGCGGAGGTGCCGTCTATTCCCGGTTGCGCGACGCAGGGCGACACGATGGACGATCTTCTCGCCAATCTGCGTGAGGCGATTGAGGAATGTCCGTCAGTGCCAGTCGAGGCTCCGGCGCTGCACAGCGGCGATGAAGTGATTGAACTGGCGCTGTGCAGTCAGTCTCCGGCAAACAATTCGCTCGCATGCTGGAGGTGCACGGTTGGGTTCGGCAGCGAATCAATGGCAGCCATCACATCTACGCCAAGTCTAACAGCCCGTGTGCCATACTGAGAGCGTGGAAGCGGGGTAATTTTAGCCGTGCGCCGTGACATTTGAAGCAGCGCCTTTGGCCTGAAGCTCAAGGGGCTATTATGGGTCTCAGGCCGATTTTGAAGCTTCCAGTCAACCACCGTCCCTTTAAAATCAACAAAGTTGTTAGTCTTCAATCGGGCTCTCGACCCGACCCCGCCTTCACCATACCTTATGTCAATCCGTTTTCAGCTTGAGTATTGGAAAGACGGCCGGTGGTTTGTTGGGCGCCTGCGGCAAGTGCCCGGTGTCTTTAGCCAGGGCGAAACTCTGGAAGATCTCGAAGAAAATATTAGGGACGCCTACCGGTTGATGATGGAAGAGCAAGCTGACGCTGGATTCACGGGGATGGTCGAAACGAAGGAAATCGAAGTTCTGACGTGAGACGCCGAGAGTTTGTGCGCGCCTTGGAAAGAAGCGGGTGCGAACTGAAGCGGGCCGAAGGGCGCCATGATATTTACGTCAACCCGGCTACGAGCCGATCGGCGCCCGTTCCGCGGCACACTGAGATTCCCGATACGCTCTGTGCGTTGATTCGGCGGCAGCTTGGTTTGGGAGTGGCGAAAAAGTAGAGACGCATTAGCTGAGGGCGGTCGTTGACGCCGGCCCGGCAGGACGCGCAGTCATCCTTTCCGCCGACAACGACGCCGGGCGAACTTGAGCGCTTCGTCCTGCGGATGCCCAGAATGGATCAGAGGCGCATGTAGTCTCTATACAATGGAGGTTCTCGGACGCGGATTCGACTCCGGCGGCCTCCACCACAAGTGCATGAATATTCTCGCCATCGTTCACGAAAGATTCGGAACCTCGTGACCATGGTGATCGAGACACTCATAGCCCATCGCTTCCCAGCCGGACGGACGTTGGGTAAAAGGCTATCATAGGCACGAAACGGCGGCGCAGCGCGCCGGCATTCACTGGCCCGTTGCCGCCGCACCCGCAATTCGTACAATTTCCTTCGCGATATCCTCGGGTGAAAGAACGAAGTCGATACATCCGCTGGCGATGGCACTTTCAGGCATATCCGGCTGCTCGGCGGTGTCGAGTTTTTGCGCGATGGTGATGCCGCCGACTTCCTTTATACCGCAGAGCGCGGCCGCGCCGTCGCCATCGTAGCCGGAGACAATGACGGCGATAAGCTTACCGGCCCAGTTCCTCGTTAGCGAACGCAAAAAGATCGTAATTACGTCGGGCCATCCCCTGGGCTTCGAGATCGGCAACAAGCGGAACTCGCCTTCCAGAACGTGCAAATCCCTCTGTTCCGGGATGATGAACACATGGTTCGGCCGAAGGCCTAAACTTTCCGTGATCAGTTCGACCGGCATTTTTGAGTAGCGCGGGAGAATCTCGTGGAGCCGCGTGGCGGTGGTTCTCACGTGATTCACGATGACGATTGCGACACCCATATCGGCCGGCAGATGCCGGAGTAAGCGGATATAGGCGTCGAGGCCGCCGGCGGACCCGCCAACGCAAACGACCGGAAAATCTTTCGCAACGCTCTTAGCTTGCATCGAGTTAAAGACCGCGGCGCGAAATTCCCAGTTTCTTGATCATGGCGTTCAACGTCGTCCGCGGCACCCCGAGACGGCTCGCGGCGGCGCTGACCACGCCGCTGGTATCGCGGAGAACACCGGCAATGTAATCCCGCTCCACTTCCTCCAACGTGAAAACGCCGGACGTTTCGGCGGGAGCGGCGCGCAATTCGGAGAGGGGCGCGCGAAGACCGGGGCCTCGTGAAAGGATCACGGATCGCTCGATGAAGTTTTCGAGCTCGCGTACATTTCCCGGCCATGGCCAACCGGCGAGCGCGGTCATCGTCTCCGTCGGGATGCTGTCAATTTTCCGATTCATTTTCGCAGCGTATTTCCGGGTGAAATGACGGGCGAGGATGGGTATGTCGTCCACATGCTCGCGTAGGGGAGGAGTGACGATGGGGAAAACTCTCAGACGGTAATAAAGATCGGTGCGGAAGAGTTTGTCCGCCATCAGCCGGGTGAGATCCCGGTTGGTCGCCGCGACCAGCCGGACGTCGATGGGTATGGTCCTGGTACCGCCCAATCTTTCGAACGCTTTCTCCTGCAGTGCGCGGAGCAGTTTGGGCTGTAGATCCAACGGGATATCGCCCACCTCATCTAGAAAGAGAGTTCCGTGATTCGCCAACTCAAACCGGCCGATTTTTTGGGACAAGGCGCCGGTGAAAGCCCCCCGCTCGTAACCGAAGAGCTCGCTTTCCAGGAGACCGGTGGGAATAGCGGCACAGTTCAAGGTGATAAACGGACGACTCGACCGGGGACTCAAGCGGTGGATCGCTCGGGCGACCAATTCCTTTCCGGTGCCTGTTTCGCCCAGGATCAACACGGTGGCGTCGGTAGGCGCAACTACCTCCACCTGCGCCGTTAGGTGCTTTATGGCCCGGCTGGCGCCTATGATTTCTTCAAAACCACTATTGGTCTCGCCTACTTCTCCGTCGACGCTCTCCCGGCGGTTTCGCTCCCGCAGGTCGGTAATGACGGCGATCCAACGGAGAGGCGCCAGTTTCAGGATGGCCGTGACGACCAAAACCGGGACGCGGGCGCCGTCCTTCCGAATTAACTCTTTTTCGTAAGGCGTACAAGCCCCGAACCGCAACCCTTCTTCGTGGGCAAATTCGTCCGCGGCCACGTACTCCGCCGGAGTAAGGTCGGGCCACACCAAGAGGCCGTCGAGCAGATCTTCACGGCTGTAACCGACGAGATCCAGAAACGTGTCGTTCGCCTGGGGAATGCGGTCAAATTCTCCGGAAACGACACCGGCGATGGCGGACTCCGCCGGCACCGGGCGCAAGCGCGCGCGGCTGCGGCGCAACTTCTCATCCCTCCCGTGACGGTCGCTGAAGTCGCGCACGATTCCGGCAAAACCATGCAAAACGCCGTCCGCGTCTTTCAAGGCCATGTTGATAGCATTGGCCCAGATTAACGACCCATCTTTTCTGACATGCCAGGATTCATTGCCGAAATGGCCTTCGCGCGCCGCCCGGTTCAGTTCCTCCTGTATCTTGGCGCGAAGATTTTCCTCGCCGGGATAGAGAATCGATATGTGCCGACCCGTCGCCTCGCCGCTTTTGTAGTGGTAAATGCGCTCGGCGCCCGCGTACCAGGCGGCAATCCGCCCGTCCACGTCCAACAGAAAGAGCGCATAGTCGCGCATCCCGATGGGTTCTTTTTCGGCGCCGGCGGAATTAGTCTTGTCACGCAACGTCAGGAGGTGGCGAGCCGGCAACACGTTCCTTTTCGCAGAGTATTCGACATCCCGCGGAGCGCCGTCGGGACCCAGTAGTTGAAGAGAGCCTATCTGGTCGCCCTGTTCGAGAAAAGCCCGCCAGCGCTCCGAAATGAGCGGCTTCGTCGCGGGTGCGGCAAAATCATTCAAAGTGCGGCCGATGATTTTCTCGCGCGGATGACCCAGGAATTTGCCGGCGCCGATGCTGGCGTCATGAAAGTGGCCATCGTTACCGGCGATCAGAATGGGCGCTGAAAGGGGTATGAGGATCGCACGGAAGAGCGACTCGAGTTCTTTCGGACCATTTTCCGCGAGCCACCGGGTGGCAAGCGTTTGAGAGGCCGTGGAGGTCACGGTGCGTATCTCCTTTGCCCCATCGATTGGGGAAGGCGACGGTTTGGAGAACCCGTTGCGCGGTGTTCTTCAAACGAGCGGTCATCAAAACTTTATCACCGGCGCGGGCGGAACGCAGTGGGTTTTGGGGGTTTATTTTGCGGCCATGCGCCGAAAGCCGGCTACTATTAATGTAGAGCGACGCCTCAGCCATCGGCTTAGTACATTTTCTCTCATGGTCCCTCGGAAGTTTCCGATAAGACATACTAGAACCCGTATTAGAAGGAAGGTGGCCGGTTATGGATACCAAAGCGATCGAGAAAGGTGCCCTCCCCATTCCGTTGCCTGATACTCAATTGGATCGGCAGCAAGCGACGGAACGGCGGGAACTTGTCAAGGCGATTAAGGCGATTAACGCCACGGAGTTTTTCGGAGAGAACTACGAACTTACGTTTGTTCTGGATCGGGAAACGCGGCGTCCCCTGATGCGCATTATCGACCGTGAGACGCGGGAGGTAATCCGGCAGTTACCGCCGGAATACACGCTTCGGCTGGCGGAAGAAATGCGGTCGCGCTAAACGTCGTTCGATCTTTCCCTCAAGCCTTTCCGCCTTTCTCCGAAGAGTGTCATAGGTGCAAACGAAAGCAGAGTGAATGTCAATCCAAGCCTATAAAAATCAACAAGATTGGGATATTCTCGGGGCGAGTCCGCTGGAACTTGTCCGGGCGCTTTATCGGGGCGCCATCCAGTCGGTGCGTCTCGCGAGATCCTTTTTGGCCAACGGGCAGATCCGCGAGCGGTCCGCCGCCATCACGAAAGCGTGCACCATTGTCCAGGAACTGACGGTTAGCTTGGACAAGGAGGCGGGCGGCGAATTGGCCGCCAACCTGGCTGAACTCTACGTCTACATCCATCGGCGCCTCGGCGACGCCAATATCGAGCAATCCGATACCCCGCTCGCCGAAGCGGAACGGCTGCTCAACACGTTACTAGGAGCGTGGAGCCAATTGGAGGATGACCGGCCGGAAACAGAGACGGGCGAGCCGCTGCGGCTTAGCGCTTGAGTTTGTTCTCCTTGGCCAAGCCGGACTCGATCAATTTACCTAGACCCAGTCCCCCGCCCTCGGCGATCACTCGGGAGAGGTGTTCCCGGCCGAAGTCGAGCATGGTTTGCGCGCCGGAGTCCATTTCGCCGCCAAGGCCCATCTGCTCCGACGAAAACGCCGAGTTCATAAGCTGGCCGATCAACAACGCTTCAAACTCGCGCGCCGCCGACTTGACGTCCTTCACTTTGCCGACCTCGCCGAGGTCCGAACGCGGCCCGGCTTTCTGTAATGCTTCGAGTGCCATATCCGCCTCCGGTTTAGATAACCTGAATTTCCGCGTCTAGCGCCCCGGCGCTTTGCAGGCTCTGCAGGATCGCAATCACTTCCCGCGGCGTTGCCCCGATCTTCTGAAGCCCGCGAACCAACTCGTCCACTGTCGCGCCTTCCTTAAGTTGCACCAACTTCGCCACGTCCTCTTTCGAGCCAACGCCCACCGTTGGCGTCACGGTGGTTTGACCACCGGAAAGCGGCGTTGGTTGCGAGACCTCGAGTTGTGTTTGCACCTCGACCGACAGGCTGCCATGCAATATGGAGACTGGTGAGATCCGAACGTCTTTCCCCATGACGATAGTCCCGGTTCGCTCGTTAATGAGTAGCCGCTGTTTCCGGTCGGAATCGAGCGTCAGTGCCTCAATGGCGGCGATGAATTCGACTGGCCGCGCCTTCCACTCCGGCGGTGTCTCCACCTCAACAAGCCCCGCATTCGAAGCCCGCGCAACCGCCGGCCGGCCTACGGCGAACTTTCCATTGATCGCCGCCGCCAGGCGCATCGCGGTCGTGAAGTCAGCCCGCTGCAGTTGCCAACGCAGCCGCCCCTCGGACATCACCGATGGCGCCGCCTGCTCCACTATGCCTCCGCTCGGGACACGCCCCGCCGTCGGATGATTGACGGTCTGGGAGTTCCCCGCCCGGCCGGAAATGAACCCGGCGGTGACTACGCCGCCTTGCGCGACCGCGTAAACCTGGCCGTCCGCACCGCGGAGGCTGGTCAGCAGAAGCTGCCCGCCTTGCAGATTCGAGGCGTCGCCGATGGTGGCGACAGTCGCGTCTATTTTCGTCCCGGGCTGGGCGAATGGTGGAAGGGTGGCTGTCACCATCACCGCCGCCACGTTCTTGGCTTGCATTGCCGTTGCGTTCACGGCGACGCCCATGCGATTCAACATATTCGCCAGGCTCTGAGCCGCAAACACGGTCTGGCGCTTGTCGCCGGTCCCGTTCAAGCCCACGATTAGGCCATAGCCCACCAACTGGTTATCTCGCACGCCTTCGAGCGACGCCAAGTCCTTTACCCGGCTAATGGCGCCCGAGATATTCGAGGCCTCCAGCGCCAGCAGAAACAACACCCGGACCAACTGTCTTCGCATTCGGACTCTCCTTCAATGGCCGCTCACGGCTACCGATCAATCAAGAAATTCGCGCATCGGCGCCGCGACTCGGGCCGTTTTCCGACGGTTCGTAAGCGGCGCAAATTCCAACCGCGGCCGAGTACATTTCGCGCGCGTTCATTAGAATGGCAGCAAGCCCATCAACAGACGATAGAGAATGAACGGCCGCCGCACCGAATCGCCGACGACACCTTTGCCATTCACCTTGATATCCAACATTGCCACACGATCGCTAGGAATCGAATTGCTGGCCAGCAGATCCTCGGGCCGGACCACGCCTCGAATCTCCACCACTTGGCGCTCCGAGTTCACCGCGATGGATTTGCTCCCTCGCAACAGCAAGTTCCCATTTGGGAGAACCCGCTCAACGACGGAAGTCACCGTCGTCGACAACTGCATGCTCCGCGTCGTTTCGCCCGAACCCTTCAGCGTCGAGTCCGATTTCGCTCCGGCTAACTGTCCAAGCCGCCCAGTGGCCTTGATCGGCCCGAGCGCGGCCTGCACCCCGGCGCTAACATTTGAGGACCGGCTTGAGTTGGTCGACCCGCTGGCGACGGCCGTGGCTCGATCGCTGATGATAATGGTGACCGTATCGCCGGCGAAGAGGGCGCGAAAATCACGGCCTAGATCGGTCATTCTCCCGCCCGGCGAGTACAGCGATCCGGGACTGCCGCCCGCGACAAAGCGCGGAGCGTCGGCGGCTACGGAGAGGAGGTAGCGGTCGAGCGCCGAACAGGTTTTAGAGTCGGGCGACTCGGGCGCGCACGGCTCCGTCTTTCCCTTCGGCCAGATGGCGGCGTCGGCGACATTCGCCCAAAACATGAGCGCCGGCACGGCTATTCGAATCCACATTATTCCACCTTCGCCTTCTGCGCTCCGGTCACGCGGCCCACTAGTTTTGTCCCATTCCAACGGCTTTTCAATTGCACTGTGTCGCCCACATCGGCATCGTGTTCGGCGACAGTCGGTACCCGCAATCGAGCTGAGCCCGAGGCGGCTTCCAACTCAACGGACTGCCCCCGGTGAATAGCCGGCGCACGGCGCAGATCTTCCTTGACGATTTCGGCGCCGGCCGGCATGGCGCGCTTGGCGACCATCCCGTCGGGCCGGGGTCGATCCTTTTCCTCGGCGCACAGGCCTGGCGCCCATATATCTTCTTCCCGGTAGTCGTCCGGAGCCAATACGGCGCCCGCGGCGAGCGGCCGTTGCAAGATGGTCGCGCGGCGTTGTACCTGGATTTCGGCGCGCACCCAAACTGGAACGGAACTCTTTTCAGGCAGCATTAAAGCGCCGCGCCATAGTTGCACCGATCCGCGGCTGGCGATCAGGCCGGGCCGCGAGAAGAGCAGTTCTCCGGTTGGGAAGCTATGATGGGGCGCCTCCAGAACCTTCGCCTTCCATGGTGTCGCGGCGCAAATGCGGGTCATCGCCGCCTCGACAGCCGTCTGCCAGGCTTCAGGCGGGATGGCGTCTCGCTTGCGCTGGACGCACAGCCGGGGGGGCAGTTCGGCGGCGACGCCGGGCAGTAACGCCGTCAACTGGGCTTTGTAGAAGACGCGAACCATCGAGCCGGCCGGCGCCGGACCAAGGTCCGTGTCCGGCGGCAGCGCGTCAAAAGCGGAGGAGATGCGAGCTAGATCGACCGCGCGGATCCGCGCGCCATCGACCAAAGCGCAGGTGTCCGCGGCTGTCGCCGTTCTCGACACGCTAATGAGTAATGTTACTAGTATGAAAATAAGTCTCATCGACGGCTCACGCGGCTTGTTAAATTGGCTTGGCAACCGGCGCCGGCCCAGGCCTTCGGCATTGCCGATGGCGGGCCGCCGGAAATGTCTGGCGCACACGCGTCCGCGGCTGGCGCCATCCCCGACACGCCGACGAATAATGTTATCGATCCACCGATACGTTTCATCGACGGCTCGCACGGCTCGCTAAATTGGCTTGGTAACCGAAGGCCGCCCGCCCGGAACGGCTGACGCGGACGTATCCGCGGCTGGCGCTATTGTCCGCGCTAACGAGTAATGTTATTGATCTGCTGGTACATTTCATCGGCGGCTCGCACTACTTTCGAATTGGCTTCATAGGCGCGTTGACTCATGATCAGGTTGATGAATTCTTCGACCACGCTGACATTGGACTGCTCGACATAGCCCTGCATCAGGCTGCCGGTGCCTTCCTGGCCTCCGGGATTTCCGAGAGTCGGTTCGCCAGATGCGTCGGTGGGCAGATAGAGATTGCGGCCGATCATGTTCATGCCGGCCGGGTTCACAAAAGTCGCCAACTGCATCTGACCGGCCAACTGCGCCGCGGCTTGGCCCGTCTGTGAAAAGCTCACCGTGCCGTCCTGGGCGATGGTGACGGCCTGAGCCTCGGCGGGAATCGTAATCTGCGGCTCCAGCGGATCCCCGTCGCCGGTGACCAGTACGCCGTCGCGGTTAAGCTGAAACTGGCCGGCCCGCGTATAGGCGATCTCGCCGGTGGGGCGGCGCACCTGAAAGAAGCCGCGGCCTTCGATGACGAGATCGAGCGGGTTATTAGTCTGCAGGAAACTACCCTGCGTGAAGATAATCTCGTTGGACGAGGCGCGGGCGCCGAGACCGATCTGTAATCCGCTCGGCACCACGGTTTGAGTGCCGGCCGCGGCACCGGGCTGGATGAGGTTCTGATAGAGAAGATCCTGGAACTGCGCGCGGCGCATCTTGAAGCCGACGGTGTTGGCGTTGGCCAGATTGTGCGCGATGTTGTCGACATTGGTCTGTTGGGCGGACATTCCGCTGCCGGCGCTGAATAGTGCTCGAATCATGCTGCGTCTCCTTTGCGGCTCATACTTTTGCGACTTCCTCCACCAAACGGCGATTCATTTCGCTGCCCAACTGCAGCGCCTTCTGCAGGGACTCAAACTGACGGAGAACGTTGACCATGCGGACCGCTCCTTCGGCGGGGCCGGTGTTGGCGGCTTCGAGGGTTCCCTGTAGAACGCGAGTGGTGGCGCCCGCCCGGATCTGGTCGTCGGGACCCGGCCAGCGGAAGTAGTTGTGCCCGGCTTTTTGGAGCGATTGGGGATCGGTGAACTCGGTGAGTCTGAGTTGTCCCGTCTGAGCGCCGGCCTGCCAAACGCTGCCATCGGCGCGAATCTCCAGGAGTTGCGCCGCGTCGACGCGAACGGCCTGCCCGTTGGCGCCGAGAATATCGAGCCCCTCTCCGTTGACGAGCGTTCCGCGAGCGCTGATTTGCAGTTCGCCGTTCCTTGAATAGAGGGTCTCGTCGCCCCGCTTGACGGTGAGGAAACCGGGACCGGTAACAGCGAGGTGAGTAGGGACGCCGGTGCGGGTCAACGCGCCCTGCGTGAAGTCGATCCAGTTGCGCTCCACCACGGGTGAAACGCCCGCGCCGCCCCGTCCGCCATCGAGCGCGGAGGTGGATTCGGCGGCCCAATAGGTGGTGTAGCGTTCGCGGTCGGCCTTAAAGCCGGCGGTTCCCGCATTAGCTAGATTGTTGGCGAGGATTTCCAGGCTCTCCATCCGGGCCCGGAGTCCACTCGCCGCTGCGATACCGATTGCGTCCATAATTGCTAACCCGCTCCTTGCACGCCGCTCGCCAACGCGCTATTCCCTTTGATTTCGCTATTTGCCCGACTTTCATCTGTTTCAAATTGGCAATCCTTTGGCGGCCGGTTCCGAATCGGCACATTCTTGACAGTGGATTGGAATGAGAATTGGCTCTAAACCCTTATTTTTGGCGTGTTTTCGTTGCGTTCTAACTTGGCCCCCCATCTGCATAGTTCTGTCTCGTGTCGCCGATTCCCTCACTTTCGCTCGATCCTCAGATTGGCATTTCGAAGGCCCCGGCCAGACCGGCAAGGTCTGAAGGCGCCGCGCAGTCGGCGAAGAATTGGTTAAGGACATGGTCGAAACAGAGGGAGGCGGAGGAGGACACAAAGCATCGACCGAAGTCTTCCGAGGATCCCGCTACGCCAAAACGAACCCAATGGTCAACGCTTTTCCCATCGGCGCCGATGGATGCGTCGACGAACGTCGAGCTCACCGAAGACGATGACGGCACGGAGGAAACGATCGCCGCGGCGGTAGTGCCAATTCCGGTTATTTCATTACCGCCGAATCCCGATGGATTAGTCGCGTCGGCGGTCGCGAATGGCGAGTTGATCCAGGGCCAACAGAAGATTATTCCGGGGGCCGAACCCCAAGCCGCGGCTTCGGCGATACATTCGGATAAGGGTGAAGTGATTTGGGCGGCCGAGCTTGTAGTGACGGAGATAGTTCCCGAACAAGGATCCGAGCTATCGGCGGAGGCGCTCGCCGGCGCCCGGCGAGACAAGGGCGCGGAAGGCGCGGCTATCGCAATGAAACCGGGCGACGCCGGTAGCCAGCGGCAGGCAACGGAAGAGCGAAACCGGGATAAGCGCGAAGAGGGCAGTTCATCGCACAAAACGGCGGAGGCGGAACTGGTCGAACCGGAAATCGGCGAGACGAGTTCTTCGTCTAGCGAGCAATTTCAGGGTCCAGTTTCGGAGATAACCCGGCAGGGGAGCGCGCCAGTTGAATCGCGAGCGAAGACGGCCGTGGCGGCGATTGGAAGTATTGACCCCGCCGACATCGCGCGCCCACTGCGTCCAACACAGATTTCGACGCTTTACGTGGACGTTCCGGCGCCAGCGGGCCAAGAAGGGTCGGCCTCCATGCGCCTGGCCGTGTCGCAACGCGGCGATCAGGTCAACGTTCAGCTCCGATCATGGGATTCCGCGGCGACGCCATTGGGAAACGATCGCATGCAACCGCTTTTGCAGTCGCTGGCGGAGAAGGGTTACTCGTCCAGCGGAGAGTCCGCGGACCGGATTGACGAAAGCGGTCCGATCCTGGCGGAAAACGTGAGAGAAAAGCCTCTGGCCACAGCCGAAACGGCCGGCGGCGGCAACGAGCAAAATGCGTTTCAACCGCCGGACGAACGGCAACAGAAAAATCAGGAGCGCCAGCAGCAGGCCGTGTTCCTGCGAAAGCGGATGCGCACCGTCCAATCCGGCGAGTTCGACCCGCGGTCCGTTTTGGAACCCAACAACAGTTCATTTCAACAAGGAGCACCACGATGAGCACGATGGCTATCGGCGCCAAAAGCGCCACTACGGATACGGCGACGGCGCTACCCACCGCCGGAAATAACGTCGCGACCAAGGACAATTTTCTGCAGCTCCTGGTCGCGCAAATCAAACATCAGAACCCATTGAATCCGGCCGATGGCACGCAGTTTCTGTCTCAACTCTCGCAGTTTACCGAGATGGAACAGATGCTCGGAATGCGGCAGGATATGGCGGCCATCCGCGCATCGCTCGAGACCGCCGACCCGGAAACGCCGGCGAAACCGACTCAAGTTTAATTTGGAGAACGCATGTATACCTCATTTTCCACCGCCCTCTCCGCGCTTAACGCGCACGCCACGGCCATTGATGTCGTCGGCAACAACCTGGCCAATTTGAACACGCCCGGCTTTAAGGCCAGCGTGGCCTCGTTCTACGATCTGGTGACACAATCGGCGGGCGCGGGTATGGGCGAAACGCAAGTCGGCTTCGGCGTGGCCCGCCCGTTGACGATTCGCCAGTTTTCGCAGGGCGCGATTCAAACCAGCAACGGACCGCTGGACGCGGCGATCCAGGGCGATGGATTCCTTGTCATGCGCACTCCGGCCGGCGCGACTGTGTATGGCCGGGGAGGCAATCTGCAGGTGGACAAGAACGGCGTTCTGATGACCGCTACCGGCGAGCGCGTGCAAGGATGGATGGGAGCGAATGGCGTCGTTAATACCACTGGCCCTATCGGCGACATCACGAATCCCACCGGTGCGCTTCGGGCGGCCAAGGCGACGGAGACATTCTCATTCGACCTGAATCTAAATGCGGCGGCGACGGCGGGGCCGCCGGCGGATACCTTCTCCAGCGCGCTCGAGGTGTACGACACCCTGGGTATTTCGCACATCGTTACGGTCGACTTCACCAAGACCGCAAATTCCGGTGAATGGAGTTACGCGGTTAGCATTCCGGATTCCGATGTGACGTCGCCCGTCACGCCGGTTACGGGCACGATCAATTTCGATAGTTCGGGGCGGCTCGTGAACCCAACGGCGGCGGGACCGTTTCCGGCTCTCGCGGTGACCGGACTGGCTAGCGGCGCCGCCGATATGAACCTCACGTGGAATCTTTACAATGGGGCCACGCCGCGGCTGACGCAATTTGCCCAGCCATCCGCGCCGTCGGCCAACGCGCAGGACGGGAACCCGGCGGCGAATTTTCTTCGCGTGGGGCTCGGGGATTCGGGTAAGATTTTCGCGCAGTATTCGGACGGACAGCAGGTGCAGGTGGGGCAACTGGCGATGGCCTCGGTCCGAAATCCGGAGTCGCTACTCTCGGTGGGGAATAACTCATATCAGGTGAGCGGCCGGTCGGCGACGCCGGCAATCGGATTGCCGGGAACGGGCGGACGCGGCACGATCATGGGCGGAGCTATCGAGAACTCTACCGTGGATATCGCCCGCGAGTTCACCAATCTGATCGTTCTGCAACGCGGTTATCAGGCGAATTCGCGGGTCATAACTACCGTGGATGAAATTAGTCAGGAAACGATCAATCTCAAGCGGTAACGCGGGCGCCAGATGAAGATTATCGACGAAATCGGCCATTTTAGCGACATTCCGCTGGATATCCTCGTGGAGTTGGACCGGAAGGTCATGACGGTGCGAGATATCCTGGCGCTCGACACAGGCAATGTTATCAAAATGACTAAGTCGGCGGGCGAGAACCTCGACATCGTTGTCAGCGGCGCGTTACTCGCGTATGGGGAAATCGTCATCATCGAGTCGTCGATGGGTGTCCGGATCACGGACTTCAATATTCAGGAGTAATTCCGGATGCAATACACAATCCAACTCGCCGCCGTCATCGGCACAATCGGCCTGCTGTGGCTGACATTGCATGCGTTGCGGCGGTTTCGCTCAACGCAAAATCCGGGCGCCCGCGTCCAAATACAACAACGGCTTTCAATCGCGAATGGCTGTCAGTTGGTCGTCGTGAATTGGGATGGCCGGGAGTTGTTGATAGCGACTGGGAATCAACCCTGCACGCTGGTTGCAAGCAAGCTGGCGAACGAAGCGCCGGTTCGCGCGGAAGCGAGTGGCGCATGGGCACATTAGCGCTTCGGTGCCTACTCTTGGCGCTCGCGGCGGCAAGCCTGTGCGGCGCGCCGGCGGACCTGTTGACGGGCGCGGCTCGCAGTCCGGCGCCGGCGCTCAATATGCAGCAGGGCACGCTCGGCGTACCGATGCAGATCGTTCTGCTGATGACCGGGCTGACGCTGCTGCCGGTACTGCTCATGTCGGTCACGCCGTTCCTGCGCATTACGTTGGTTCTTCATTTTCTTCGACAGGCGATCGGCACGCAGTCGACGCCATCGAACCCGGTGCTTATCGGTCTGGCCCTATTTCTGACGCTGATGATTATGCAGCCTACGCTGCAAAAATCCTACGAAGAGGGCTGGATGCCCTATGAGAAGCAAACACTGCCCGCGGAAGCCGCATGGAAGAAGGGAATCGAGCCCATTCGCGGATTCCTGGTGAAGTATGTCCGGGAAAAAGACGTGCAGATGCTGCTCGATGTTTCTCACACGGCGGCGCCGGCGAAGGCGGTGGATCTTGAGTTCCGGATACTGATGCCGGCGTATGTCTTGAGTGAGTTAAAAACCGGGTTTCAGATCGGCGCGATGCTGTTTCTTCCGTTCCTGATTATCGACCTGTTAGTCGCGTCGGTCACGCTGAGTGTCGGTATCGTGCAACTGCCGCCCGCAATGGTCTCGTCGCCCTTCAAGATTTTGCTGTTCGTTCTGGTCGATGGCTGGAACCTGGTGGCCGGCTCGCTGGTGAAGTCCTTCTACTGACCCTATGACTCCTCAAACTGTTTCCGAAATCGTACGGCAGGCGCTGATGCAGACTTTCTGGTTGGCGCTCCCCATCCTGATGATCGGCTTCGTCGCCGGCGCGGTAATCAGTCTGATCCAGATTGTAACTTCGATCCAGGACTCCGCGTTTGGCTCGGTGCCCCGGTTGGCGGCGTTTCTGGCCGCGCTCTTCTTATTCCTGCCCTGGATGCTAACCCGGCTTATGGAGTACACGATCGGCATCTTCGGAAACTTGGGTCGCTATGCCCAATAACGCGATCCACGCGGCGGGGGCCTTTCCTTCCACGGAGCTGCTGATACCGTTTGGACTGCTGCTGAACTTCGGCTTGGTTCTTTGCCGGATGGCCGGACTGTTGACGTTTCTACCCATTCCGGGGCTGAAAACCGGCTTCGAAATGCATCGCCTGACCCTGGCGGTTCTGTTTACTGTGCTGGTGCTCCCGTGGACGAACACGTCGGCGACGCCCGTTCTATCGCTTGGCGACATTGTGCGGACCGCCGGGAGCGAGGCCGCGTTGGGAATCGGCCTTGGCCTTTGCGTGGCGCTGATTCAGGAAGGAATTCAGCTTGCGACGCAGATGATCGGTTTGCAAGCGGGCTTTTCCTACGCCTCGACCATCGACCCAACAAGCAATGCGGATTCGGCGATTCTGCAGGTGCTTTTCACGTTGGGTTCGTCGCTTATGTTCCTGGCGTTTGGGTTCGACACGGTGCTGTTCCGGTTCCTGCTGCTTGGCGTGCAGGCGGTGCCGCCGGGGCAGTGGTCGCTGACGACGCAGCACGTCGGGGCGGTGATGTCGCTCTTCCCCCAACTGTTCATCGACGGGATCCGGTGTTCGCTTCCGGTGGTCGCGATCCTGCTGGTCATCGATACCGCGCTTGCTCTGTTGAGCCGCATACAACCGCAACTTCAGTTGTTGACGCTCAGTTTTCCGTTGAAGATGTTGGCCTCCATGGTCTTCCTGGCGCTCGGAGCGCCGCTGCTCCCAAGCGCCGTGGAACGGGCGGCGCTGCGGTCGTTCGAGACGATGCAATTCCTGATGGCGATCCCCGCGGGCGCGAAATAAGGGGCGATAGACGACGATGAGCGACAACCGGACGGAAAATGCGACCCCGCGGCGGCTGGAAAAAGCGCGCAAGGACGGCAATTTCGCTTCGTCCAAGGAACTGGTCGGCGGAGCGCAGTTCATTGTGTTCGCC
This sequence comes from Bryobacteraceae bacterium, assembly GCA_046155405.1. Taxonomy (GTDB): domain Bacteria; phylum Acidobacteriota; class Terriglobia; order Bryobacterales; family Bryobacteraceae. The sequence continues at coordinate 34,155 of JBJXFL010000063.1, forward strand.
ATGCTGCTGCTCTCCGGGTTTTCGGCATTTCTGTTCGACGCCGCCGGACATACGAAGACCTTCGTACGGCTGGCGTTCGGCGGAACCGACCTGCAGCGCGAGAGCCTTATATTCCTGTTCCGGAACCGTTTGGGGCCGGCCATGGGCGGATTGTTGCTGAGCGGATTGGCCCTCTCGGCGACGGCGCTGATCGCGCAATTGGCGGTATCGCGATTGGGCATTTCAGCCAATAAGATCGCGCCGGATTTACAGCGTCTCAATCCCATGTCGAGGCTGAAGGATCTTCCGTCGCAAAACCTTTCCCAGTTTCTCCGGTCCGCGCTGTTGCTGCCGGTCTTCCTGGGTGTGGCGGCGTGGCTGGTCTGGTCCAATGCGCAACAGTTTCTGTTTCTTCCGTTGTTGCCGTGGACCCAGGGCGTAATGGTGGTGGGGCAGTCGCTGCGCGATCTGATACAGCGGGCGCTTTACGTGTTTCTTTTCCTGGGTTTGTTCGACTGGCTCCGGCAGAACCAGAAATACATGAAGAAGCTCCGCATGAGCAAGCAGGAGGTCCGGGAGGAGCATAAGGAATCGGAAGGCAATCCGCAGATCAAGGCCAAGGTTCGCCGGATGCAGCGGGATATGTCCCGCCGCCGGATGATGTCCGATGTACCCAAGGCCTCCGCCGTCATTGTGAACCCGACGCATTACGCCGTGGCCATCCGCTACGATCTCGCTGCCGGAGCGGCGCCGCGCGTCGTTGCCAAGGGAAGAAATCACGTTGCCCGCCGAATTCGCGAGTTGGCGATTTCAAGCGAGGTGCCGATCATTGAGAACCCGCCATTGGCGCGGGCGCTCTTCGCCGCGGCCGAAGTCGGCCAGGAAATTCCGCCGCATCTGTTCAAAGCCGTCGCCGAGATTCTCGCGTACCTGTATCGAATCCTTGGCGGGCGCCTGCCCGGCCAGTCCTTCGCATAGAACTTCTGAAATCAACCCATGTCAGCCCCCGCCTCCACCGTCCCGGCCATCACCACCGAACTGCCATCGCAGCCGTCCACCGGTTCCGGCAAGAGCCCTCGCAAGCCGGCGCCGGCCAGGAGCGCCAAAGCGGCGGCCGATCCGGCGAACAAAATACCGTGGCGGGATCTGTCCGTTCCGCTCGGCGTGTTGGGCATCGTCCTGTTCATGATCACGCCGATTCCGGCGTTCCTGCTGGACCTGCTGATCAGCGCCAACATTACGCTCTCCGTGATCCTGCTGCTGGTATCGATCTACATCGCCAGACCGGTGGATTTCAGCGTGTTCCCAACGGCGCTGCTGTTGATGACGCTGTTCCGGTTGGCGTTGAATATTTCGTCCTCCCGCCTGATTCTGCTGCACGGCAACAGCGGAACGGCCGCGGCTGGCGGCGTAATCGAGGCCTTCGGCAACTTCGTGGTCGGCGGCAATTACATTATCGGCCTGGTCATATTCCTCGTCTTGATCGCCATTCAATACGTGGTCATCAACCATGGCGCGGTTCGCATTTCCGAAGTCACGGCCCGCTTCACGCTCGACGCCTTACCCGGTAAGCAAATGTCGATCGATTCCGATCTAAACGCCGGATTGATCGACGAAGCCGAGGCGCGGCAGCGTCGCAAGCAGTTGTCGGCGGAAGCGGAGTTTTTCGGCGCCATGGACGGCGCGTCCAGGTTCACCCAGCGCGACGCCGTGGCGAGTATCATCATTACCGTCATCAATATCCTGGCCGGATTTCTGATCGGGGTTTTTCAGCACGGAATGGAGCTGCGGCGCGCGATTGAAACATACACCATCCTGACCATCGGCGATGGGTTGGTAACGGTTATCCCGGCGTTGATGATATCCGTTTGCGGGGCGTTGATCATCACGCGGGCCGGGTCGGAAAATCGCCTCGGGAGCGACTTCCAGAAGCAAATCTTCAGCGTGGCGGAGCCGCTGCTGCTCGCCGGCGGCGTGTTGTGCGCAATGGCCCTCTTCCCGGGGCTCCCAACGTTGCCATTTCTGGCTTTAGGAGCCGGAACCGGAACCATCGGTTGGCGCTTGAGGCAGAAGACGCTACGCGGGTCCCAGGCTCCGGAGACGGAGGCGCCCGCGCCCCAGCGGGAGAATCTGGAAACGCTCCTGCGCGTGGAACCGCTCGCGGTCGAGGTTGGCCTGGGGCTGGTGCGGCTGGTGGAAGGCGGCGTAAATTCGCCGCTCCTGCGGCGAATCTCCGGCATTCGACGGCAACTTGCCACGGACCTCGGTTATCTGGTTCCGGCGGTGCGGGTGACGGACAATCTCAATCTAAAAGCGCGCGAATACACGATCGGGCTGAAGGGTGTGGAGATCGGCCGGTTCGAACTGCCGGCGGGGATGGATATGGCGATCCCCACATCGCGCGACTGTCCCAAATTGGAAGGCGTTCCAACACGGGAACCCGCTTTCGGGATTGCGGCGTTTTGGATCCCATCGACCGATGCCGACACGGCCCGAAATGGCGGTTATACGGTTGTCGACGGCGTTAGCGTTCTTGGCACCCATCTCGCTGAAACCATTAGGGAATACGCCCATGAGCTCTACTCGCGCCAGGACGCCAAACGCCTATTGGATCGGGTCGCCGAGGAGAACCCCAGAGTGGTTGAAGATTTGGTTCCCAAATTGCTCCCCTTGGCTACCGTGCAGCGTGTTTTGCAGAATCTACTTCGTGAGCGGGTTTCCATCCGCGATGCGGTCTCCATTCTGGAAGCCCTTGGCGAGGCCGCCGGCGTCACCCGGAATCCCGTATTGCTCACCGAGTATGTCCGGCAATCCATCCGGCGCATGGTGGTCCGCCCCTACATGAATTCCGCGAACGAGCTTCATGCGTGCATTGTCGACCCCGGTATCGAAGGCGTTATTGAATCGGCCATCGAACACACGGAGACTAATTCGGCCATCAATCTGGCGCCGAAGAAGATACACGAAATCGTTGACCGGATCCGCGCCGTTATCGGCAGCGCGGAGGGCCCGGTGATCGCGCTGACCGGAAGCGGCACGCGCTACTTCCTGCGGCAGTTGACCGAGTCGGCGCTCCCGAATCTCACCGTCCTTTCGCATAGCGAAATTCCCCCGGGAATCAAAGTGGTATCCCAGGGGCTAGCGCGGCTGGCGGCATCGTAAAGGCAAACCATGCGATTGAAGTCCTACTTCGTATACACGATGGAAGAGGCCCTGCAAATGGCCAAGGTGGAACTTGGGGAGGACGCGATGCTCGTCGACTCCAAGCCCCTGCAAACGCACTCCGGCAATCGAGCCCGGATCGAGGTAGTCTTTTCCGCGCCGGCCGCCCCCCCTCCGCCGCCCAAGGTACAGCCGCTTCCATCGCCGTTGGCATCGAATGCTAATGACGGGCTGCGGCGCTTTCGCGGCGAATTGACGAACCTCTTGGACGCGCTGAGCCGGAACCCCGATGGGAAGAGACTGGAGCCTTTGACGCCGGCGAGGCCGCAATTGGATGCGCTTCGCGCGCGGCTGCTGTTATCGGAAGTGCCGGTCCTGGCCGTCGATGAGATTCTGCACGTCTGCCGGCCCACTCTTGAAGGGCTGGCGCTACGAAACGCTATCGATCCCGCGGAAGCCGGGACTTCCGTCCTTCCGCTTCTGGCGGCGGAATGGCCGCACCCGGTTAAACCAGAAAGCGATGCGGCGCGCATTCTCGCATTCGTGGGTCCCGCGGGGTCCGGTAAAACGGCCGCGATAGCGAAGCTCGCATTCCGCCTGGGCGTCTCGCAAAGCCGGCCGGTGTCGGTGCTATCGATCGACAATCTGCGGATCGGCGCCTCCGATCAACTGGCTCATATCTGCTCATTGCTGGGAGTGCCGTTTCAGTCGCTCGACTACGGCGCCGCGCTCAATCCGGCGGTGGCCGCTAATGCGCATCGTGGTCTCGTGTTGATCGATACGCCTGGCTATGGATCGTCGAATACGGACGTCATGGAAGAGACGGCCGGGCATCTCGCCCGAATCGATTCCCTGGAGTGCCATCTGGTCCTTCCGGCGACGCAGCGCTACGCCGAGCTACGGCGGCAATACCGGCGGTTCTCGCCGTTCGCTCCGTCGCGACTGCTTTTCACCCGCCTCGATGAGACGGAGTTCTTCGGTCCGGCCTGGGCGCTTGCCCGGGAAAGCCGCGTACCCATCGATTGGGTATCGACCGGCCCCGGTATTCCCGAGGACATCGAAGAGGCCGACGCCTGCCGATTCGCGGCCGCCGTTCTCGGTGACGCCCCCTACGAAATCGCCCCGCAACGGACAATGCTCCTCGCCAGCGCCGCGGGCGCCGGCGCCTCGCGGTTCTAAACGGAAATATTCCATCATGCAGACACAAATGGCCAGCGCCAAAGCGACGAACGACCGGGAAGGCCTCATCCTTGAGCATCTGCCCCAGGTGCGCCTGATTGCGCGCCGCATCCATGAAAGGCTTCCGGGCAGCGTCAGCCTCGACGACTTGATCTCGACGGGAATTGTCGGCCTGATATCGGCCATCGATAATTTTGATCCGAAACTCAACGTGAAGCTGAAGACGTACGCCGAATACAAGATTCGAGGCGCGATTCTGGACAGTCTGCGGGGCATGGACTGGGCTCCGCGCCAGCAGCGGAAGCGGGTCAAGATGATTGAGGCGGCGATCGCCACGCTGGAACAGCGAAATCACCGCTCGCCGGCCGAGGATGAAATCGCCCGCGAACTCGGTCTAACCACCGAGGACTACCACGACTGGCTGATCGACGTTCGGGGTGTCAACCTCGGGAGCCTGGAGGGCCATGCGCCCGAAGAGGAGGGCCGCGACTTGTTGCGGTTCGTCTCCGACAACGAGGACCATTGGCCGTCCAAAATCGTGGAACGGGCCGAATTGGAGCGCCTGCTGGCCCAGGCGATTGAGAAAATGCCGTACGTCGAGCGGACGGTCCTCAGCCTCTATTACCACGAAGAACTCACTTTGCGAGAGATCGCGAAGGTCGTCAAGCTGCATGAATCCCGGGTATCGCAATTGAAATCGCAGGCCATCCTGCGGCTGCGCGCGTACCTTGAGAAACGCTGGCCGATGGACCGCGGGCTGTAAGTGGAGAACACGGCCATGGACGAATCGCGGACGGAAATTCTAGAACAACTCGGCTCTCAGTTTTCCCTCGCGCTTGAGGGGATGTTGGGGGAGCGGTGGCCGTCAAGTCTCCACGATATTGAGATTCCCGGCGACAGCGGCCAGTATCTCTGTTGGAGCCAGAAGCTCAACATAGACCCGGATCCGGTTATTCAGGTCGCCGTGAGCGGCGCGGCATGGCGGGAGCTCGGCACGCGGGCGCTCGCCGCGGTCGGACTGGAGCGGCCCGAAGAGAGCGATATCCGCGCGACGTACCTGGAGTTGCTTACCCAGACGCTGTCCGGACTGGCGCGTTTCCTGACGGGCAAGGCGGGGACGGAAGTTCGTCTAGAGTCGGGCAGCGAAGCGCCGCTTCCGGCACCGGGCGGCGGAGTGCCGCTCCATTGCCTCCGGTTGACGAGTCCAACCGGCTTTTCGGCGGATCTCTTTGTCCGCGTGGAACCGGCTCTTATGGAAGCGTTGCTTCATCGCCGGACGGCGCTGGATGAAGGCGAAGTGTCCGCCGCGGCGCTAGATGGACGCGCGGAATCGCGGATGGCGGAGGCCGCGGGCGCCGTATCGAATGGATCGCGGCCTCCGGCCATGGAGATGCTGCTCGATGTGGAGATGCCCGTAAGCGTCTCGTTCGGCCGGACGCAACTGGCCTTGAAAGAAGTCATCAAGCTCAGCACGGGGTCGATTATTGAGCTGAATCGCACGATTACGGAACCGGTCGAGGTGATCGTCAACAACTGTGTCGTCGCGCGTGGGGAAGTGGTGGTGATTGAGGGCAACTACGGTGTCCGCATTCATCAGATAGTCAGCCGCTCGGAACGGCTGCGGTCGGTCGATTAACTTAATGGGAGAAAGAAATGCCAATATCGGTTGAACATCCGCTTGCCTACTACGGGACGCTGTCCGCCGCGATGAGCGCCTGCATATACCTTTTTGTGAGCGTGGCGCGGGATTTGGAGTTTTTGAATCGGCGCGTCGATCGCGGGTTAGCGGAATCCAAGCGGGAAACCGGCGTCGTCGGAACCCATTTGGCGACCCTGGAGACGAAACTCGGGGAGTGGGCGGGGCGCACGAGCGACGTGGAGGAGAAGGTCGCCAGCCTCTCGGCGAATCGCCGGCCGCAGGCGAATTCCACCGGCGTCGACGCCAATCAGCGCACCCAGGTATTACGGCTGGCGCGGCGAGGGGATAGGGCCGAGCAGATCGCGGCGGTCTTGCAGGTGCCTAAAAGCGAAGTGGAGCTTCTGATCAAGGTACAACGCGCGGTCGTTCGAGCGTTTTAGCGAACCGAATCGCGCCGTCGGAGGAACTTAAGCGGCCGGCCCGCTGACCAAATATGGTCGAATATTGCGCGGACCGTTTCCTTTCCCATGCTATAGTAAAAAATCCTGGTATTTCGAGGCGTGTACCCTATATGGTATACTCCGTCGCAAACCTGTATCGTGACCCAGGCGCCTCTGGGGTATCCAGATTGACGGCGAAAGGGGGTAAGCATGTCCACCGCGGCCGTACAATCGCCAGCCACCCGCTGGCTCCTGGAAAACGGTCCGAGGGAACTGGAATTGCTCCTTCGCACAATTGTCTACTATCCGTCCGCCCCTATTCTGATCGCCGATAACGATGGCAACTACCGTTACGCCAGTGTCGGCGCGGGCAGGCTCTTGGGGCTTCCGCGCGATAGGGTTGTCGGACGCCAAATCGACGATTTCGCCGAGCCGAGCTTCAAGCCGCAAGTTTCGCGCCTATGGCGAGCGTTTCTGGAGACGGGCGAGCAGGTGGGCGAACTTCGCTTGGTAGGCCCGGATGGAACTCCCAGGGAAGTCGAATATTCAGCCAAGGGAAGCGTCCTGCCCGTCCGCCACGTCCTTGTCCTTCGAGACAAAGCGGAGACCGTCGACACCGCCATCGATGCCGTTCCGCCGCCGGTGCGGGACTACGCTCTCTTCCTTTTGGATATCGAGGGCCGAATTGCCGCCTGGTATTCCGGAGCCGCCCGCATTTTCGGCTATTCGGCCGATGAGGCCATCGGCCAGCACGTTTCCTTTCTCTATCCCGGCGACGATACGAAAACGCAGGACGAATTTAAGCGCGTCGCGATTGAAGGCCACATGGGGATGGAGGACTGGAGGGTCAAAAAAGACGGCTCGCGATTTTGGGCCAATAGCATCACGCTGGCGGTTAAGGATGAAACCGGAGAGTTGAGGGGTTTCGCCAGAGTGGTGCGCGATTTTAGCGTTCGGCATGAGCGAGAGGAGAAGGTGCGGCGCAAACGGGCGCGTCTCCGCCCGGTTCCTCCGGAATCGACCATCGCCGGCGTCGCTTCCGGTGACCTCGACCGGATTCCCGAAGTGAACGATGCGTTGCTTGAACTGGTGGGATACCTCCGCGAAGACCATGTAAGCGGGCGAATGCAATGGCCGGATCTCACGCCGCCGGAGTACGCCGAATTGGATGAAGTGGCCCACGAAGAAGGCCTGCGTTTCGGCGCGTGCACGCCCTACGAAAAAGAATTGATCCGGAAAGATGGCTCGCGAGTCCCGGTCATGGTCGTCACCGCCGTTCTGAAAATCGCTCCCTTCCGCTGGATTACGGTGGTCCAGGATCTTCGGGAGCGGGACCGGCTTGAAAGTGTCGAACACGACGATGCCGGCCTCAAACAGGAGTTCCAGGAGATCGTAGGGAACAGCGCGGCTCTGCGGCGCGTTCTGCAGCAGGTGGAAGTGGTCGCGCCGACCGATGCGACCGTGCTGATTCTGGGCGAAACCGGTACCGGCAAGGAGTTGGTCGCCCGCGCGATCCACCGCATGAGCCCCCGCCGGAACCTCCCGTTCGTCACCTTGAACTGCGCCGCCATTCCCACCGGACTGCTCGAAAGTGAGTTGTTCGGCTATGAGCGAGGGGCTTTCACCGGGGCGTTGTCTCAAAAGATCGGCCGTTTTGAAATGGCCCACCGGGGGACTCTCTTTCTCGATGAGGTTGGTGACATTCCTTTGGAACTCCAGCCGAAACTGCTCCGCGCTTTGCAGGAAAAGGCCTTTGAGAGACTGGGCGGCACCAATACGATTCCCATCGACGTGCGGCTGCTCGCGGCCACGAACCGGAACCTCACCCAAATGATGGGAGATAAACTCTTCCGCAGCGATCTCTACTATCGGCTGAAAGTCTTTCCAATCATTACGCCGCCATTGCGCGATCACCCGGAGGATATCCCGCTCCTTGCGCGGCATTTTACCAAGAAATATGCCGCCAAGATGGGCCGGGAAATCGACAAGATCCCTACCGACACGATGCGCGCGCTGGTGGAGTTCCATTGGCCCGGCAACGTAAGGGAGCTCGAAAACTTCATTGAAAGGGCGGTCATCCTTTCCCGGGGACCGAGTCTTCGCGCTCCAATAGCCGAGATACGGCAAGTTCAAACGGAGTCCGCAGGCGGCGCCACGCTGGAACAAGTGGAGCGGGACTATATTATCCGCGTGCTTCGCGAGTGCGATGGCGTGGTCACCGCCACCGCCACGCGCCTCGGATTGCACCGGACCACGCTTAACGCCATGATGCGGAAGCTGGGCATTTCCCGCAAGGATATTTGACCACTTGCTTTGGCCTTAGACTTGCTCTTAGGGAAAGTGGCAACTACCACCGCGGCCTGACAGTCACGACGTGCAGCCGGGATCAATTCGGACCGAGGTAGAGCCATTTCCGGGGCGGCGGCGATGAATTAGCCCGCCAAATCGGGAAAAACGAAGGGGCCTCCGCGATGGGGAGGCCCCTTTCTCCGTCTATTCGTGGAAATACTTCCCGTAGCTCCGATTATAGTCCGCAATTGCCCTGACGTTGGGCGGTCGAATTGGCAAAATGTGGTCACAAAGCGGAGCGACTTGTTCGTCATCTCAACAAACGCGGCCTATTTAACGCCCGCCAAAGCCTATTCAATAACACAAAATGCCCTACCCCGCCGCGTCAGGCGCCGGAGTAGGGCAAATCAACCGCTTAGAAAGTAGTTGTACGAGTCATCGGCTTATCGGTCACCGAGAAATCGGCTTTCGCTTCTCCGGAAGATGAAATATCCTCCGCGCCCGCCGCTTCCAACGTCTTCTTCGCCCGGCTCGCCCAGTCGCTATTGTCGCAGTGGACAGATACCAGAATACCGCCGTTCTTAATGCGGCCTTCGTATCGCTGCGCCTCATATTCCGGAATGCCGATACCCACCAGGCCTCCGGTCACTCCGCCCAAAGCCGCGCCGGCGCCCATACCGGCCAACGCCGCCATTATCGGTCCAGCGGCGATAAACGGACCGACGCCGGGAATGGCGAGAGCGCCGATTCCCACCAGCCAACCCAGCACGCCGCCGGCCACGGCGCCGGCCGCACCGCCGGTCGCCGCGCCCTCGGGCGACTTGGTCGAGTTTTCAACCCCTATGTCCTTCGTGCCCAGGGTTTCCGGCAGAAGAACGGAAAGATCCTCGGGCCGGAATCCGTTCTCTCGAATCTGATGCAGGCCCGCTTCCGCGTGCGCGCGGTTCTTGAATATTCCATAAACGGAAATGTTGTTGCTCATTGTGAACTTTCCTCAGTTGCGATTCGTTTGTTGATTGGTTGCTGATTGGCGAGGACTATTTTGCGGGCGCGATTTCCAGGTGATTGGTCACCTTCGTATCGCCGGCATGCCGCTTGGCGATCATCTCGATCGCATCTTTTTCCTCGGCCGATTTAACCGGACCGCGTAGAATAACCATGCCGTCCGAAGTGATAATCTTCGCGTTCTTGGCGTAGGTCGACATCGAGTCGCTCTTCGTCACCTCGCGCCGAATTTTACGAGCCAGGTCCAGGTCCGCCTTCTTATTGGATTGCTGGTCCGCGGTCACCGAGTGCTTCGCGTCGTCCCTTTTGTTGACCTTCGTATTGTCGGGAGCCTGCGCCAAGGCGATCGCCGTGGCCAGAACTGCACCGAAAAGGCTAAAACGTTTCATAATTTTGATCCTCCTTGTGTTGCGGGGCTATTCTCTTGCCCTGATACCTGCAATTGCGGGGCCACTGCGCGGCCCAACTGATTCGAAGCGCGGCCGCGCGCCCGTCGTTGGTCCGTTCGGCCAGCCCCGCGGTACCGTCGTTTAGGCCTTGCCGGCCATCGCTTTCATACCGCTCTTCTTAGTTGATTGAGTTGAACTTTCCGGTGCGCCGTCGCCGTCGCCGGCCTCGTTCATTAGCGCCGTGGCTTTTTCCCGCAGCGAACCCTCCGCGCTATTCTCTTCAGCCAGGCTCTCATTCAGCAGGTTCACCGCTTCCGTGTGCCCAAGCTGTTCGGCTAGCGCGATCGCGCACATATAACCGGCCATCTCGTAGTGTTCAACGCGGCAGGCGGCGCCGATGATGCCAAGGTCCAATACGGCCGGCGTCCCGTCCTCCGAAAGCGCCTCGCTGCCTTCCGCGACGAGTCCTTCCATTCCTTTACAAAGCTTCCCGGAAGCCTTTGTGCCCAGCATCTCGGCTATTCTTTCCAGGCGGGCTGCCTGCTCCTTCGTCTCCTCCAGATGCGCTTTAAGTCCCGCCTTCAACTCAGGGTCGTTGGCGCCCGCCACCATCTTCGGTAGCGCTTTTATCAGTTGTTTCTCGGCCGAATAGAGATCTTTGATCTCCGCCGTGAACAAGTCTTTTATCGTCGTCATTTTGGCCATTCGTGTTGTCCTTTTGCAACTACGTCAAATGTCCTGCAAACGAACGGCCAATGTATGCTAATTGGTCTCAAGTGTGCCGGAGTAAGTAAATATTTCCCGCTATCCGCGCGTATCGGCGTTGATCTTAAGGTAGTCGGCCGTTTGGCCGTCTATCTGCAAGAGTGATACATGAGTTTGGGCCCACCCGAACTCGGAATGCAAAGGAGAATTACAGTGAATAACGACATACTCGCGGGCAACTGGTTACAGCTCAAAGGCAATATCGTCGAGCAGTGGGGAAAGCTCACGAATGATGACCTCGACGTGATCGCCGGCCGGCGCGACCAGATGGCCGGCAAGCTCCAAGAGCGTTACGGAATCGCCAAGGACGAGGCGGAGCGGCAGATCAGCGAGTTTGAGAAGCGCTATAAGATGGACTGGCAGACAAAATAGTCTGCGGCAAATAGCTCCCGCACCGGCGTGATAATGCCGGTGCGGGAGCTATTTGTTACACGCATCAAATAGTTTCTCGCCCCCTTGGACGGGGCGCCGTGTCGACGGTGCCTCGTCATTTGACGTTAAGAGGTCACTTTTTCAAGATTTTTCCTCTCCAAATTTCGTCGTAAATCGAGCCCGGAGGGGAATTAGCTCAATAAAACTCCGATGGCGCGGCACGTGCACGAGTACATAGCGTCGTCACGTCGAAATTGAGGAAGAGGTTCGAAATGCGATTGATTATAGCGGCCGCTCTGGCGTTTGCCCCCCTGATGGCCAAGGACGACGAACCGGTGAAGCGGCTCAATGAAGCCGCGGCCGTGTTTTCGGAGATTATGGCGACGCCCGACAAGGGCATCCCGCAAGACATGCTGGCCAATGCCCATTGCATTGTAATTGTGCCGGCCCTGAAAACCGCCGCCTTCGTCGTTGGCGGAAAGTACGGCAAGGGCTATATGTCCTGTCGCAGGAAGTCCGGCGTGGGCTGGTCGGCGCCCGGTACGGTCCGGATTGAAGGCGGCAGCGTCGGCTTCCAGATCGGCGGGTCGGAGACCGACTTAATCATGCTGGTAATGAACGCCCGGGGCGTGGACAAGCTGTTGTCGAGTAAGTTCACTTTAGGCGGCGAAGGCTCCGTGGCCGCCGGGCCGGTTGGCCGCACGGCCACCGCGCAAACCGACGCGCAAATGCACGCCGAAATCCTCTCCTGGTCGCGTTCCCAGGGGCTATTCGCCGGTTTGGCGCTGCAAGGGGCCACCCTGCGGCAGGATCTGGATGACAACGCCGCGCTCTACGGCAAAAAACTCGAAAACAAGCAAATTGTGACCACCTCCGTTCGCACCCCAAAGGCGGCCGTGAAGCTGATTTCCCTACTTAACAAATATTCGGCGCGAGAGCGCTCGAGCAAGTCAACTGGCTCCAGCCAATAATCTGGCGAGAAAGAATTGTATGGTAAACCCAATAAATAGTCTGGCCGTCGGCGCGTTCCTTATCGCCTGCGGAGCGTTATCCGCCCAGCAGCCCGCGAATCAGAACGAAAATGCGGCTCGGATGGCGGCGGGAGAACAGCCCATATACCGCGTTTCCGTAACGGCGCGGACGGCGAAGGCAATCAACTACCAGCACCGCAACGGAGCGACGAAGATCGATTTCCGCGGAACCGAACTCCTCCCCGGCTCGCGTGGCGAGGCCAAGGTCGAGGGCAAGCAAGGCTACATCGAAATCGAAGTGGAGTTCGATGACCTCAAGCCGGCCAATAAACTGGGCGCCGAATATCTCACCTATGTGCTGTGGGCCATCACCCCGGAGGGCCGTACCTCCAATCTCGGCGAGATCCTTCTGAATGGAACGAAAAGCAAGCTCAACGTGACCACCGAACTGCAAGTCTTCGGCCTGGTTGTAACCGCCGAACCGTACTATTCGGTCACCCGGCCCAGCGATCTGATCGTCATGGAAAACGTCGTGCGCGCCGACACGCGAGGCAAGATCGAAGAAATCGACGCTAAATATGAGCTGTTGCAGCGCGGCCAGTACTCGCGTATGGCGAATCCGCTGGCGCTGAAGCTTGATGAAAAGACGCCGTTGGAACTTTACGAGGCCCGCAACGCGGTTCAAATCGCCAAAGCCATGGGCGCGGACCGCTTCGCTACCGAAACGTTCCAGAAGGCCGAGAAAACACTGGCCGCGGCCGAGGCCTACCAGGCCCGAAAAGCGGGGGAAAAGCCGGTTAAAATGACCGCTCGCGAAGCGGTGCAAACGGCCGAGGACGCCCGCGCGATTGCCGTCAAACGTCAGGAAGAGGCGGCCCTGGCCGCGGAGCGTCAAAGTTCGCAGGACCGGGAAGCGAAAGCCGAAAGCGGTCGCGTAGCCGCGCAGACCGAAGCGGAGCGCGTGACCCGGGAAGCCGAAGCGGCCCGTCTCAAGGCCCAGGCCGATGCGGAGCGGCTCACAAAAGAGAAGGACGCGCAGACCGCCGCCGCCCTGGCGGAAGCGGAACGCGTGAAACGTGAAAGTGACGCGCGCACGGCCGCCGCCGCGGTTGAGGCGGAGCGCCTCAGGCTCGCTAATGAAACGCTCGCCGCCACCGCCAAAGCGGACGCGGATCGCGCCCGGCTCGCCAATGAGGCGCTTTCCGCCTCCGCCAAGGCCGATGCCGACCGCCTGAAGCTCGAAGGCGACGCCCGAGTGGCCGCCGCCGCCGCCGAAGCGGATCGTTTAAAGCGCGAAAACGAGGCGCAAAGGGCCGCCAGTCAGGCCGCGCTCGACGCCGCGGCGAAAGAGAAAACGCGCCTGGAGACGGAGAAAGCCGAGCTGCGAAATCAGCTTCTGCAGCAGTTCAACGCCATTCTTCAGACGCAGGATTCAGCTCGCGGTTTGATCGTGAACATGTCCGACGTCCTCTTTGATACCGGCAAGGCCACGTTGCGGCCGCTCGCTCGCGAGAAACTGGCCAAGGTGGCCGGGATCGTCTCCGGGCATCCGGGGCTAAAGTTGGACGTCGAAGGCCACACCGATAGCGTCGGAAGCGATGAATACAATCAGCGTTTGTCCGAACAGCGCGGCGCGTCCGTGCGCGACTATCTCACCCAGGGCGGGATGGCGTCCGCTTCCGTCACCGCGAAGGGGCTTGGCGAGAATCAACCGGTAGCTTCTAATGACACCGCCCAGGGCCGGCAGCAGAATCGGCGCGTGGAATTGGTCATCTCCGGCGAAGTGATCGGCACCAAGATTGGCACGCCGCTCGCGAATCGGTAGCGGCAAATCAACGATAGGCGAGGGGATACAATAACCCCTCGCCCCGTTTAGTTTTATGAATAACGATATTCAAACTTGGGAAGGCGAGGGCGGAGCGGTTCCGCCCTCCGGTGTAAGCCCCGCCTCGTCCGCCGGAACTGCAAACCGGGTTAAGGTGAAATGGACGGTCCGCGCCAGGGGCCTGTTAAAAGCCGGGTTCCGGTTCCTGACCGTTTACTTCAGTCGTCGCGCTTCGTTGGCCGCAAATACAAACCGTCCGCTCCCGAAAGAAAGTTCTAATGGCAAAACAGATTATCTTCAGCGACGACTCCCGCCAAGCGATTCTGCGCGGCGTCAATCAACTCGCTGAAGCCGTGAAGGTTACGCTCGGTCCCCGCGGGCGCAATGTGGTTCTGGAAAAGAAGTTCGGCGGTCCCACGGTCACCAAGGATGGAGTAACCGTAGCCAAGGAAATTGAGCTTCGGGACCCGCTTGAAAATATGGGCGCTCAAATGGTGCGTGAGGTCGCGTCCAAGACCTCAGACGTCGCCGGCGATGGCACCACCACCGCTACCCTTCTGGCCCAGGCCATTTTCCGGGAAGGCCTGAAAGCGGTTACGGCCGGCGCGAACCCAATGGCTCTCAAGCGCGGCATCGATAAGGCGGTTGAAGTTGCCGTCGAGGAACTCAAAAAACTATCGGTCCCTGTCTCCGGCGACATGATCGCTCAGATCGGCCGTATCTCCGCGAATAGCGATTCCACCATCGGCGATGTTATCGCCGAAGCCATGACTAAGGTGGGTAAGGATGGAGTAATCACCGTCGAGGAATCGAAGACCATGGTCACCGGTCTTGAAACGGTCGACGGTATGCAATTCGATCGCGGATACCTCTCGCCATATTTCGCCACGGACGTCGAACGCATGGAGTGTATTCTCGAGGATCCTTACATCCTGATCCACGAAAAAAAGATCGGCGGCATGAAGGAGTTGCTCCCGCTTCTTGAGCTCATTGCCGGTTCCGGCAAGCCGCTGCTCATCATCTCGGAAGAAGTGGAAGGGGAGGCGCTGGCTACGCTCGTCGTCAATAAGCTTCGCGGGACGCTCAACGTTTGCGCCGTAAAGGCGCCCGGCTTTGGCGACCGCCGCAAGGCCATGTTGGAAGACATCGCAATACTCACCGGCGCGAAACCCATTATGGAAGAAACCGGCTCCCTGCTGGCGGCTGTTCAACTCGCCGATCTCGGCCGCGCCAAACGAGTTAAGGTTGACAAGGATAATACCACCCTCATTGACGGCGGCGGCATGGAAGATGTGATTAAAGGCCGCATTGGACAACTCCGCAGGCAAGTTGAGGAAACGACTTCGGACTATGATCGCGAGAAGTTGCAGGAGCGTCTGGCGAAGTTGGCCGGGGGTGTGGCGATCATTAAGGTCGGCGCCGCCACCGAGACCGAAATGAAAGAGAAAAAGGCTCGTGTGGAGGATGCTCTGCACGCCACCCGCGCCGCCATTGAAGAGGGGATTGTCCCCGGCGGCGGCGTTGCCTTGTTACGCGCTTCCATGGCGCTCCGCGCCCTCGCGCTGGATGGCGATGAACAGTTTGGGGTCTCCATTATCCGTCGCGCATGTGAGGAACCCATCCGCCAGATCGTCGTCAACTGCGGCACGGATGGCGCCGTTATCGTCGAAACCCTGCGCGATCACGCCGACCCATATTTCGGTTTCAACGCCTCCACCGAACGGTATGAGGATTTGGTCCAGGCCGGCGTTATCGATCCCGCCAAGGTCACTCGCACGGCTTTGCAAAACGCGGCGTCCATTGCTTCTCTCATGCTCACCACGGAAGCCATGATTTGCTCGGTCGAAGACGACGAATCGTAGCGTCATGCCGCGCACAAAGTTGGGTCTGCTCTCAACGCAATGCCCCCATTGCCGGTCTATCGAGTTCCGGCGGGTCGGAGTTCGAGGCGTGGTTGAGAAGGCGCTACGCTGGCTGGTACACCCCTATCGGTGTTCACTTTGCGGGCACCACTTTTTTCTCTTCCGGTGGCACGCTCCCGTCGGGGATACCGCATAGTGCTAACCAAACGGTATCCCCGCCCAATAGCGCAAACCTAGCTCCTCCGAGGCGCGCTTTTGGATCCAAATAAATAACCCACGGTGGCGGCTACTGTCGTCGCCAGCAGGACGAACGTCCCGGGATGCCGGCGGACAATCCGCTGAAAGTCGTATAGCATTCCCGACGTGTCGTTATAGCCGATATATGACGCCGCCGAAAGCAGCCGTTGGCCCGCCCCTTCGGCCATTTCGTCGATCGGCGTCGCGATTTTGTCGGCCGCGTTGCGGACGGCCGTGGCGGTTGAGTGCAGCGCTCCCGCTGTAGACGTGCCCGCGTTCTCCAGCATCGTCGCAGTCGATTTGCGCATGTCGTCAGTCGCGCCTTTTACCGCCGCCGCCGTCTCCGCCACGGAATTGCGAACGGCCGAAACGGTGGAGTGCACCGCTCCCGCTGTCGACGCGCCGGCGTTCTCCAACATAGTCGCGGCCGTTCTGCGTACGTCGTCCGTCGCGCCTTTCACCGCCGCCGCGGTCTCTCCCACCGAAGTGGCGAACTCTTTGCTATTTGTCATTGATCTTAACTCCGTTATTCTGATGCCTAGGCATCGGCTCCGTGAATTTGTAGCCGTTTGGCGACATTGTTGTCCGCTGGACCTAACTCTTGCTAGTTACAACCAGACCGATTCCGCCCAGCAGCGCCAGCCCTCCGGCGATAGGCGGCAACTGTGTATTCTGGCCATTGCCGCGCGAAAAATCGGTCCGGCCGCGGTCGACCGTCATTTCTTTAGCCGTATACGAAATTCCTCCGTACGCAAGGCCGCCTAAGCCGACGATTATCATTATCCGCCCGATTGTTTCGCCCATAGCTTTTTACATGTCCTCTCATTTTTTCTAAGCAACTTCGGGGCCAAATGGTCTCGGCCGGCTATTTGTAAAATGAGACGAGTCCTACCCCCTCGCGGAACGCCCCGGGCGTTTCCTTCTCACGTAATTCCGCGCCCATCGACACCACGCCCACGTACGCCGGCCGCAGTTGGAACCGGCTGATCAAATAGTCCTGTACGCGCACCGCCCGCCGCCGTCCCGCCAGATATTGTTGCGAGGCCGTTCCCTCCCCCGCGAACCCCTCCACTATCATTGGCCCGTTGCGCGGAAAATTCAGCAGTTCCGTCATCGCGTCGTCAAGTTTCGCCTTGCCTTCCACGCTAAGCGTCTCCGCCCCGCTCGCGTCTTTAGCGAATAAACTCGAGCTTTCCAGCCATACCCGATGCTTCTTAAAGCCCTTGCCGAACGCCGCGCTCTTGTATTCGGCGGCGGTCAGCCCCCCAAGATCGAAGAAGCCGCGACGGTTGAAGAATCCTCTGAAAAAGAAATTTCGTTTCAGCGCCTCCGTATTGTCGGACAGGTCCTCCATCGCTTCGTTCGCGTTCGCCAGCGTCCGCTGTAAGTTCTCGCCCACGCCTCCTTCTCCCGAAGCCGATTGGAATTTATCCACCGCGTCCTTCACCCGCACTGTAATCTCCTGCAGGGTCTTTACGGCTTTCTGAACTTCGGGAATAATGTCGCTCTCCTCCACTTTGCCAATAATCTTTTTCGCGCTCGCGGTCGCCTCGCGAACGTTTCCCATCGCTTTCTCGCTCTGGTCCACGCTGCGCTTCACGCTGCCGTATAGCTCCTTGTCTTTAAACAGCGCGCCCACCGTCCCTTTGCCTTCTTGAACGCCATCGATGAGCTCTCGTAAATTCCCGCCGATCTTGTCCGCCGAAGCCAGAATGCTCTTCACGTTCGGGCTCGCGTCCTTGATCAGCGCGTTGGCCGATTTCGCCGTCCCCTCTATCTGCTCTAGCGTGGAGACAAGCTGGTCCTTTACCCCGGTCAGAATACCGTTCGCCTGCTTCACCACCGAACTCATTTCATCCATCAGGTCGCCCCAATCGAAAGGCTCCTTGGATTGGATCATTGAATTGTCCGGCGCTATTTGCGACGCTGTCGAACCCGCCTCAATCTGCAGGAACTTGTTGCCCAGCAAGCCGTCGGTCTGAATCGTGACTACCGAATCCTGCCGGACGATTGGGTGCAGCTTCTCGACAATTCGAAAATGGACCCGAAATTTCGCGTCGGGACGCAAGGGAACGTCGATACGCGTCACCGTCCCGGCGTCCATGCCCGCCACCCGCACCTTCCCCCCGTTCTGTATGCCGGTGATCTTTGAAAACTCCGCGTGGATGTTAAACGATTTTGTGAATAACTGGTTGCTGTTGCCGATCAGGAACAACCCGGCGCCGAACAGCAGCAGGCAGGCCCCAACGAAAAATCCCACCATCACTTTTTTTGTGTTTTCCATCTTCATCCACTCTCCGTGGACTTCAGGAAATCCCGGACCATTTTGTGCTCGCTGCGCTCCATCTCCTCCACCGTCCCCTGCGCCAGCAAATTTCCTTCGTCCAGAAACGCCATGCGGTCCGCGATGCGGCGGGCGCCGGGAATGTTGTGCGTCACCACCACCAGCGTCGCGCCGCGACTTGTCTTGATGTCCATCAGCAGTTCGTCGATCTCCTTCGACGTGATCGGATCCAGGCCCGCGCTCGGTTCGTCGACCAGAAGAATCGATGGCTCCACCGCCAGCGCCCGCGCCAGTCCCGCGCGCTTTCGCATGCCGCCGGACAAATTCCCGGGCATGCTGTCATATTCCTTGCCCAGCCCCACTTTTTCCAGCATGTCCTTCACTTGGTCGCGAATCTCCGCGTCCGTTTTTTTCGTATGGCGGCGCAGCGGAAAGGCCACGTTCTCGCCCACCGAAATCGAATCGAACAACGCCGCGCTTTGAAACAGAAAGCCCATATGCTTACGCGTCGCCGCCAACTCATCGCTCTCCAGCTTCGTTATATCCGCGCCGTCCACCGTCACCGAGCCTGAATCCGCCTTCAAAAGCCCGCAAATCAGTTTCAGAGTCACGCTTTTTCCCGTGCCGCTTCGTCCCAGCAAGACAAAAGTCGTTCCGGCCGTCACCGAGAAAGTAACGTCCTTCAAGACCGTGCGCGAACCGAATGACTTCGAAACCGAATCGAATCCAATTGCGCTTTCTCCGCTCATGATCCGGTCCCGGGGTACAAAAAGAAAATAAACTTAACTAAAATGACATTGCATACAATCAGAAAAATCGACGAGAACACCACGCTCTGCGTGGAGGCGCGCCCCACGCCCTCCGCTCCCCCGGTTGCGTGATAGCCAAGATAAGCCGACGTGGAGCCGATCAGAAATCCAAACACCATTGTTTTTACCGTGGGCGGAATATAATCGGAAAAAGTCAAGCCGCTGAATGCGGATTTGAAATAGAAATTGAAGGACGTTCCGGAGACGGCTGTTTCCGCCAGGAACCCCCCCAGAATTCCGGCGAAGTTCATCAGGACCGTGAGCAGCGGTAGAGCGAACACGCAGGCGACCACGCGGGTAACTACCAAATACTTGAATGAGTTCACGGCCAGCGATTCCAGCGCGTCGATTTGTTCGGTAACTCGCATCCCGCCCAGTTCCGCGCCGATGCCCGCGCCCACCCGTCCCGACACCAGCAACCCGGTCACCAGCGGCCCCGTTTCCTTTACCAGCGCAAAGGCCAGCGCCGACGGTATCATCGATTCCGCCCCGAATCTCTCGAGCGAGGATCGCGAGTGCATCGAGAGAACGGCGCCCACCGCCAAGCCCGAAAGTAATATCAACGGCGCCGATCGCCACCCGATCTCGAAAATCTGTCTCAGAATCTCGGTGAACTCAAACGGCCGGCGCAATGACTCGCGAAAGACGTCGCCCGCAAATAAGCTCAACCCGCCAAACCACGCGATCGCTCCTTCCGCGCTAGCCATTGTTTTAGCTAACATCGCTTACTTGGTTGACGTTGCTTTTTGGTTCTTCACCTGGACGGTATTCACTACCTGCTTCACGTACGGCACGCCCGCGGCGGCCTTCTCCGCCATTGCGCGTGTCCCCTCCGAGTCCACTTCGCCCGTAAGTGTTACCACGGCGTTCTTCACGCTGTATTTCACCGAATCTTGCAGCCTGTTCGAGATCAACGTGGCGTTCAAGTTCTTTTCGATCCCGTCGTCGATGTCGGAGTTGATCGCCCTGGCGTCTTTTTCCGAGCCAACCGGAATCACGGCGATCTCGACCGCCACCACCTGTCCCGCCGCGATCGGTTTCGTTAAAAGCTCCGCTTGCGCCTTATCGCTCTCGCTTGCCACATGACCGCCGAGCGTCACCACCCCTTTGTCGCGGTCCTGACTTACCTTCACATCTTTCAGCCCGGCCTGATCGAGCGTTCGACGCACGCTATCGGTAACGTCCACGGATTGCTTCGGGCCGGACGTACAGCCAGCCAACGCGCCCACGGCAACCAGCGCCGCCGGCATCAAATACTTGGCAAGTGTCTTCATTTTCATCCTCTTTCCAATCTCTCCCTGCAACTGCCTGGCCAAAGCGAAGCGCGGCCGATACAGTCCCCTTGCGCCCGCGCTTCTTTGCGCTTGCCATGGCTGTAAATCCAATGTCGGCGAACTGCGCCTTGAACGGCCAGTGATCTTGCGTCCACATGTAGCCCTTTGGCCTACTGTCTATCGAGGCGGCCGGCGGCTCCTCCGCGGCATTTTCACCCCAAAAACGCTGCTCAAATCTATAGCGGTCACGTTAGATCGAAATATATTTTTTAAAGCCTAACCACCACCCTATCAACGCTTTACATAAAAACCAATCTCCCACCAAACGCAGTTTACTTGTTTTCAACTGAAAAGATTCAAGTAGGGGAGATAACACAAATGGAAACTCAAAAGCGTTCTAAATCGGAGCAGGCTCGCATCAACGGGTCCAAATCTAAAGGCCCAATCACCGAAGCCGGCCGCAGCCGCGTCCGCGCGGTCAATATCAAACACGGCCTCTTCGCCGTCAACGCCACGGTCCTCGACATCGAATCCAGGGAAGCCTTCCGCGTCCTCCGCGACGCCGCCTTCGCCCAGTGGCGCCCGCGCAATGCCTGGGAAGCCCAGTATGTCGAGGAAATCGCCGACTGCTCCTGGCGCATCGCCCGGCTCCGCCTCTGCGCCAGTCATGACAGCAACGTGTCCATCAAGCGCCTCCGTCAGGCCGCCGAACACCCGCTGCAATGGATGGACGCCGTCACCCAAACCGAAGTCGCCGCCAGTACCGCCAATGGCGCTCAAACGTTGCTTCAGCGCCGCGTCAACGCCCTCATCGGAAACCGTCTGAAGGTCACCGCCGAGCTCCGCGCGCTCCAAAACGTGATTTCGCTGGGAACCTCCCAAGATTTATTGATAACACAGGGCTTACCCGCCGGAACCTCCCAAGAAACACCCCACGGATACCCGCCGGAAACCCAAAATAACCCGGCGTTAACCCAAAAACAACCCAAATGAACACCTGCATCGGCACCTATAAACTCCGGCCGCCGCCCGTGCCGCCGGACCCGCAAACCATCACCTGCACAGCCGTTCCACACCCAAAAACCATTCCGGCCGCCGTCCCCGGCCGCGGACAGGCCGTCCTATCCAAATCCGACATCGTTTTTTGGCACGAGCAGTTGACACTGCTATGCCGATTGGGCTACAGTCCTAGAAACAACGCGGATTCTCACTGTCTCGCACCTTCCGCGTTCCTCGTCGACTGCATAGCCACTTGTCCGGCCCGCCCGCCCAGTCGCTCTTCTAACTCCTGGTTCAGAGTCCAGTCCGCTCTTTGCGAGAGCCATAAACACCATTTCCTTCTGGGGAAACCGGGCGCATTCCCGCGTTCGGGCACAAGGGGGGTTTCTGGAATGATCCGTTGGACACTCACGCTTTCTCTTCTGGCCGCGACACTGTATTCACAGTCCTTTCAAGGCGGCATTCGCGGACTGGTTACCGATGCGGGCGGCGGCGCCATTGCCGGCGCGAAAGTCTCGCTTATCGATGAAGGAATCAATGCCAGCCGCGCGACCTTAACAAACGAATCCGGCGAATATGTTTTCAACGGAGTGGTGCCGGCCACTTACATGATTTCGGCGGAATCGCCAAGCTTCAAGAAGTTCGAACGCAAGGGTATCGCCCTTGGGACGCAGCAGTTTCTCACCATCGACGTGAAGCTGGAAGTGGGGCAGGTGACAGAGAGCGTCATGGTCACCGAAGAGGTTCCGATTATCGAAACGGCCAACGCCTCGGCCGGCCAATTGATTGACCGGCAGAAGCTGATCGATCTTCCTAATCTAGGACGCAATCCGTTCATGATGGCGAAGGTGGCGCAGAATGTCGTCGCCGTCGGAAATCCGCGCTTCAACCGGATGCAGGATCAGTCGGGCTCTTCGCAAATTTCGCTTGCGGGCGGTCCAGTCCGGGGCAATAACTATCTGCTCGATGGCATTCCGATTACCGACTCCGTAAATCGCGCCGTAATCATTCCGACTTTAGAGGCCGTGCAGGAAGTGAAAGTGCAGGCCAATACCTACGATGCGGAAATGGGCCGCACGGGCGGCGGCATGTTCAACACGTTCCTCAAGAGCGGAAGTAATGAACTCCACGGCTCCGGTTTCGGCTACATGCGCCAGACCGAATGGCTGGCGAACAACTTCTTTAACAACCGCGCCGGACGCGGCGTTCCCGATCAGCCCTTTCGTAACTACGGCGCTTCCATCGGTGGACCTATCTGGATTCCGAAGATTTATAAAGGCAAGGACAAGACTTTTTTCTGGCTTTCCGGAGAGGCGTATCGCCAGACCTCTTCGACATCAACGGAGCTAGCGGTGCCAACGGCGCTTGAGACCCGCGGCGATTTTTCGCGGAGCTTCCTCAGCGGCAATTCCGGAGCGCTGCAACTGGTCTACGACCCCTTGACAACGCAGACCAACGGAACTCGTACGCCATTCGCGGGTAATGTGATTCCCGGCGCGAGGCTGAACTCCATCGGAGCCGCGATCGCCACGCATTACCCGGCCCCGACCAGGGAGCGGACCGGGTACGGCACCAATAACTACTCCGCGGCGTCCAGTCAGTACGACCGGGCCGATCAAGTCTCGGTTAAAGTGGATCACCAAATGACAAGCTGGTGGCGCGCTTCGGCGAGCTATCTGCACTATGGTTCGCGCGAGCCGGGCGAATGGTGGATGGGTACCATCGCCAGCCCAGGCCAATGGCTGCTTGCCCGCAAAGTGGATGCTACGGCCGTCTCAAGTATTTTGACGCCGAACGCCACAACCGTTGTCACCGTTCGATACGGTTTCAATCGCTTTCCCAATTTGAACTCCACCCGCTCGGCCGGATTCGACGTGACGACGCTGGGCTTCTCCCCATCGTACGCATCGAAGATCCAGACCACCACATTCCCCCTCATCGGAATGCAGAATTTCTCCGGGCTTGGAACGACGAACAACAACGCGCAGGTGTTCCATTCAAAGAACCTGATGGGTTCCGTCGCCAAGTTCGCCGGCAAACATAGCTTCAAGATGGGGGTCGACTATCGCCGCCTGCATATCGACGGCGTCGAATACGGCGATTCCGCGGGCAATTTTGCATTCAACGATGTCTTCACTCGGGAGACTCCTCTACGCGCCACCACCGGAACCGGTAGCGACTTAGCCAGCCTTCTCTTGGGCCTGCCCAATACGGGGACGTTCCTTCAGGCGACCAAGATGTTCCAGTATGTCGACTACTACGGCTTCTACTTCCATGACGACTTTCGAATCAATTCAAAACTGACTTTGAATTTCGGCGTCCGCTACGAGTACGAAACCGGACTTAAGGCTACAAACAATACCTTGATTACCGGTTTCAGCCAGACCGTTGCCAGTCCCATCCCGGTGACCTCCGCCGTTTCGGGGTTCACGCCGGTTGGCGGGCTGCTCTATGCGGGCAAGGACGGCGGTCGGACGCAGACGGGCAATTTGAACAAAAATAAGTTCGCTCCGCGGGCGGGTTTTGCCTATCAACTCAACTCAAAAACCACTATCCGCGGCGGTTACGGCATGTTCTGGGCGCCGATCGCCTACACATTCCAGAACACGCTTGGCTACTCCCAGACCACGGCGTATCTGTCGTCGGTGGATGGCGGATTCACCCCGGCCGGCTCGCTCTCCAATCCATTCCCGAATGGCGTTCTTTCGCCGGTCGGAAACGCGAACGGGCTCCTATCGGGAATCGGTCAGGCGGTTAGCTTTATCGATCAGAATCACCGCGCGCCTAGCATCCACCAGTTTAGTTTCGACATTCAACGGCAACTGCCCTGGGGCCTCGCTCTGGCGGCTGGATATGTGGGCAGCCGCTCCTACGATCTGGTACTCGGCGCCGGCGGACTGAACGTCAACCAGCTCGATCCGAATTACTTCGCTGAAGGCACTACGGCGCTTAATGGGAGCGTCGCCAATCCCTATTACGTCGCGGGCGGGCCTGGTTTTATCGGTGGCCGCACGATGACCCGGGAGCAGTATCTGCGTCCGTTCAATCAATTCGGCAACGTCACGTTGAACAACAGCGACTACAATCGGGCGCTCTACGATTCTTTCGTCGGCAAGGTTCAGAAGCGCATGTCGAGCGGGCTGAGCCTGCTCGCCAGTTGGACTTGGTCTCGTAACCTGGACGCTAGCGTCGGCGGTCCGGGATCGTTTTTCAACGGCTTGGGCGCGGTGCAGAATGTCTACGATCTCGACGCTGAGTATTCGCTCTCCAGTGTTCACTCGCCGCACAGGTTCTCAAGCGCCTTCACTTACGAAATGCCGTTTGGCAAAGGCAAGATGTGGGGCGGGAACAATATGGCGGCCGATCTGTTAGTGGGCGGTTGGTCGGTCAACGGCATCGTGACCTACCAGACCGGTTACCCATTGGCAGTCACCCAGTCGTCGAATAACAACTCCTCTTTCGGCGGAGGCGGGCAGCGCCCCAATGCCACCGGAGCGTCACCGGCGGTGGCCGGTGGACTGATGGATCGTATTGACGGCTACATCAATCGGGCCGCATTCACCGAAGTTCCGAAGTATCAATTCGGCAATCTGTCGCGCACCATCGGGCTGCGCGGACCTGGTATTTCCGAATGGAACATGAGCCTCTTTAAAACCTTCTCGGTAACCGAAAGGCTGAAGGCGCAGTTCCGCGCGGAAGCGCTCAACGCTTTCAATACGCCCCAGTTCCGATCGCCCAATCTAGCCTTCGGCGTCAGCAATTCGAACTTCGGCCGCATCACCGAACAGGCCAACTTCTCCCGCATGATTCAGCTTGGCGTCCGGTTGTTCTTCTAACCCAGGCTTCGTTCAAAACCTTTATCCCCATCTCGAAAGGATGAGTATGACTTCTGCTGGACTGCAATCTGAATTTTCTCGGCGCTCCCTGGGGCGTCGCGCCTTGACCCTGCTCGGCGCGGGCGCCGCGCTGCCCTTCTACAACGAGCCGGCGTTGGCTCAGTTGTCGATGATCGGCCAATTGCCGCCGGATGCCGTGAAGATTAACGCCAACGAGAACCCGCTCGGCCCCTGTGCCGAGGCGGCGGAGGCCATCTACAGCGTCGTCAAAAAAGGCGGCCGCTACATGTACGAGGAGACGTTCGGGTTCGCTCGAACCTTGGCCGAGCGGGAGGGTTTAAAGCCGAACTACGTCATGCCATTCCCCGGCTCCAGCGACCCGCTGCACCGGACGGTTCTGGCCTATACATCGCCCGACAAGCCATTCGTTATGGCCGATCCGGGCTATGAGGCGGGCCAACGGGCCGCCCAGTTCGTTGGCTCGAAAGTGATTCGCGTCCCGCTCAACGGCAAGCATGAGCACGACGTGAAAGCCATGGCCGCCGCTTCCCCCACTGCGGGCGTTATCTATGTCTGCAACCCAAACAATCCAACCGGCACCCTTACGAAGCGCGCCGACATCGAGTGGTTGTTAGCCAACAAGCCCAAGGGCTCAATCCTGCTACTCGACGAGGCCTACATTCACCTGACAACGGAAGCATTTGGCTCGGATCTGGTGGCCAAGGACGGCGAGTTGATCATTCTCCGTACGTTCTCCAAACTCTACGGTATGGCCGGCCTGCGGGCGGGCGCCGCCATCGGGCGCCCGGACCTGCTGGCGAAGCTATCGAGCTACGGCGCCGGTGCGCTGCCGTTGACCGGGATGGTTGGCGCCGCCGCCAGTCTGCGTTCTCCGAAACTAGTGCCGGAGAGGCGCAAGTTGATTGGCGACACGCGGAACGACGTGTTTGACTTCCTCTCCAAGCACAAGGCCAAATTCGTTCCATCGGTGTCGAACAAGTTCATGGTCGAGTGGGACAAGCCCGGCGGGGAAATGGTGAAGGCGTTCGCCGCGGAGAAGATCTTCATCGGCCGCGTGTGGCCGGCATGGCCTAATCATGCTCGGGTGTCGATTGGAACCCCGGAGGAAATGGCGAAATTCAAGACGGCGTACAAGAAGATTTTCGAGGTCTAACCGCTTGTCGACAACGGAGCCGAAATCAGCCGCCAAGGCGCCCGCTATCCCGGCGCCTTGGCAGGATTGGCGTCCACCGAAGTACTCCCTAGCACTGCTGCGCGGCGACCTGCTGGGTGGCTTGGTCGCCGCATTGATTGCCCTGCCATACGGCCTTGCCATGGCGTCGCTGATGGGTATTTCGCCGACGATGGGTCTCATGACGTCCATCCTCACGGCGCCCATTACGGCACTCTTGGGGCGAAATCCGGTTCTGATTGGGGGCACGTCCACCGTCACGGTTCCATTCGTGGCGGTCGCCGTCGCCTCTTACGGCCCTGGCGGCGCGGCAAAAATCACCATCGTCGCGGCCGTTTTTTTGATGGTGTTTTGCGTTCTGCGGTTCGGCGGTTTGTTGGCTTCGGTGCCGCGCCCCGTCGTGTCGGGTTTTTCTTGCGGGATCGGCGCAATGATGATTATTTCTCAATTGAAGTCGCTCTTCGGACTGAAGATCGCCTCTGGCGGGACGATGTTGGATCAGTTGTTGCGATCTCTCGGCGCCATGCCTTCGTTGAATTGGCAGGTTACCGCCATCGGCGCCGTTACCATCGCCGGCGCGGCCGTGGCGGCCAAAAAGTGGCCCTCGTCGCCGTCGCCGATGATTGGCATTGCGCTCGCGGTTGGCGCGGGCGCCGTGTTTGGCTGGCACGACAAGGAGGTGGGGTCGTTAACGCTTTCGCTTCCTCCGCTCGCGGGGTTCGTGTGGTCGCCCGCCGATGTCTTGCAGGTGCTGCCGAGCGCCTTGGGCCTGGCTGTAGTCACTTCGGTGAATCTGCTGATTACCTCTCGCGTGGTCGAACATTTTCGCGGGCGGCGCGCGGACCTGAAACGCGCCGACGCGGACCGGGAACTGGGCGCCTATGGAATCGCCAATCTGTTCGGCGGCCTCTTCGGGGCGCCGTTCAGCGTCGGCATCCCGGCGCGCAGTTTGGCGAATGTTCGTTGCGGCGGATCTACCCGCATGTCGAACCTTTTCCACGCGGGATTCATTTTGCTCTGCATGACCGCGTTGGCCGGCGCCGTCGCCCACATACCCATCTCCGCGTTGGCCGGCATCACCGCCTGGATGGGATTCTGCCTCCTGGAATGGAGCACTTGGAGCCGCCTGGGAAAAATGCGCCGTACGGATACAGCGGCGTTTCTTTTGACGGCGTTGAGCGTGCTGGTGGTCAACGCGGCCATCGCCGTGGCGATCGGCTGGGGCGTATACGCGGCGCGATGGCTGGTCCAGCCGGCATTGCCGCTTGGCCCCGTTACGGCTTCGGAACCACAGGGTCGGGTGCATGGCCCTTCGCCGTCTTGAAGCTATGAAGGATCTTCCTGCCGGGAATCGAAACGGCGTAGACCGTGTCCATATTTTCATTTGCCGCATAGGCCGTGCGGCCGTCGCGGCTCAGGTGTAACGATACAATCTGCCCCAGTTCGGCGGGCAGGTCCACTCGTCCGCTCACCTGGCCAGTTTGGGTGTCCGCCCACTCCACGCCTCGCTCGTCCAGCAGCCCGTAAACTACATGCCGCTGGTCCGGCGTCATCGCGATTCGGACCGGGCCCGGGCTGGTCTTAATCGTCTGCGCGACCGTCAATGTGGCCGTGTCAATCACGGTGATCTGCGCTCCGTCGCGGTTGCACACATACACGCGTTTTCCGTCTTTGCTCACCACGCTGCCTTCCGGACGGGCGCCCGCCGGAATAAGCTTCACCGTTCCCGTCCGCAGGTCGATCGCCGACACATTGGCGGACGTGGAGTTGGAGATGAAGGCGTATTTGCCGTCCGGCGTCGCGACCACCATGTGCGCGGTCTTTCCGCCGGTCGGCCAAGTACGAATCACCTGGCGTTTCCCGGGGTCAATCAGCAGCAGTTGATCCGGGAGTTCGGTGCTAACCAGGAGTTGGCCCGTCGTCCGGATAAGGTCGATGCCATGCGGGCGGCGGAATTCACGGGTGCTGATCTCGCCCACCTTGCGGCGCTCTTTCAGATCGATGATCGATACGGTGTTGCCACCGGTTCCCGACTGCTCGATGCGCATCGTCCCGTTATCGGTGGTGTAGGCGAAACGTCCGTCCGGTGAAAAAACCATCTCATGCGGATGCTGCCGGACAGGCACGCTGGCGATCCACGCGCCCTCATCGGAATAGAATCCCAGCGAGCTATGACCCTTGTGGAGGACGAGTAACTCGGCCCACGCGGATGACGCTAAAACGGTAACCAACAGACAGAGGAGTCGCATCGGTCGTAGTGTACTCCATGGTGCGGCGCTGCGATAGAATCGGGACAACGTGATTATCCGTCTATTCTTCATCGCCGCAAGCGGCTTGTTGACCGCCGCGCCCGATCAGGCGATCCGCATTCTTGAAACTCATTGCTGGAGCTGCCATTCCGGCACCGTTGCCCTCTCCGGTCTTCGCTTGGACTCAAGAGCGGTCGCGCTGCAGGGCGGCAAACGCGGCACGTCGATTGTCCCCGGCCAATCGGCTTCCAGTTTGCTCCTGCGCGCGGTCACTCACGCCGATCCTAAACTCGCCATGCCGCCGGCCGGCAAACTTTCCGATGCCGACGTCGCCATCCTCCGCGATTGGATCGACAAAGGCGCGGAATGGTCCGCTGTCTCCGCTGGCGCCGGCTCAAAGTGGTGGTCATTTCAAAAGCCAGCCGCGGCTGGCGCGGCGTCCATCGACTCATTCATCACCGCCAAACTCCGGAAAAAAGGCCTTGCCGCCGCCGCCGAGGCCGATCGACGCACGCTCATCCGCCGCGCTACCTTCGACCTCCACGGCCTCGCCCCCGGCGAGTCTGAAATCAACGCCTTCGCCGCCGATGCCAGTCCCATCGCCTACAACCAACTGATCGACCACCTTCTCGCCTCTCCCCGTTACGGCGAAAAATGGGGCAAGCATTGGCTGGATCTGGTTCGATACGGCGATACCGCCGGGTTCGAGCAAGACCCCTATAATCTCTATTCCTGGCGCTACCGCGACTACGTCATCAAGAGCTTCAACGACGACAAACCCTATGACCGCTTTATCAAGGAGCAAATCGCCGGCGACGAACTCTTCGAGGATCCCGAACCGCAGCAAGGCACCGGCTACTTCTGCGTGGGGCCCAACCGCGACATGCTCTATAAGGTGGAGGACATCAACCGGGTCGAATCGCTGACGGATTTCGTCGACACAACGTCCTCGGTCTTCCTCGGCCTCAGCGTCGGTTGCGCCCGCTGTCACGATCACAAATACGATCCCATCCCGCAGCGGGACTACTTCCGCATGCAGGCCATCTTCGCGCCGTTTCAGAAGAACCGCGTGTTCCTGCATTACAACAACGCGCGCGGCTACGACCTCAGCGAGAATACGCGGACCTTCAAGCTCTACGACCTCGGCGCGGAGATCATGGCAATCAAGGGACCCTATCAGGAAAAGGTGCGGCAGGAGAAACTTTCAAAATTGTCGCCGGAGGTTCAGGCCGCCTTCGCCGCCGAAGAGAACCAGCGCACGCCGAGCCAGAAAGCGTTCTTCGAGGCCTACGGCAAGCAGGTCTCGCCGAGGGAAGAAGAAGTGATGGCGCTGATGACGTCCGCCGACCGGGACCGCTTGCAGCGAGCCGAAAAGCGCATTGTGACGTTGTACACAACCTACGCGCCCGGGCCGTTTTCGCCGGGCTTGACGGACGTCGGCCGGGAGGCGCCCAAGACATATCTGCCGGTAAAAGGCGCGCCTCCTCCCGGCGAAGAGGTGGGTCCGGGGCTCCTCACGGTACTGGGCGGCAAGGATATCCCGGAGCCTCCGCTCACGTCGCCCACCACGCAGCGCCGCCGGGCGTTGGCCGAATGGCTTGCATCTCCGGACAATCCCCTCACCGCTCGCGTCATAGTGAACCGCGTCTGGCAATATCACTTCGGCCGCGGCATCGTCGCCACGCCCAGCGATTTCGGCACGCGCGGCGCGCGCCCTTCGCATCCCGAACTGCTCGATACGCTCGCCGTCAGGTTCGTTAAGGAGGGCTGGTCACTGAAGAAGCTCCATCGCGAAGTGATGCTCTCCGCCGCCTATCGCCGATCCAGCAAACCCACGCCCGCGGTGGCGGAGAAGGATCCGGAGAATCAGTATCTCTCTCACTTCCGTCGCCGCCGATTAGATTCCGAAGAGATCCGCGACGCGGTGCTGCAGTCCGCGGGATCGCTCAATCTCAAGATGGGCGGCCGCCCCGTCGTGCCCGCTTTGCAGACCGAAGAACTTTACGGAATGAGCCAGCCCATCAATAACGCCTGGGTCGTAACCGCGGCTCGCGAAGAGCATGACCGCCGCAGCGTCTACATGATTTCGCGCCGCAACTTCCGCATGCCGCTGCTTGAAGTATTCGATCGGCCCGAAGGCGTACTGAGTTGCTCGCGCCGCGAGTCCTCCACCACGGCCCCGCAATCGCTTACTCTCCTCAACGGTGAATTCACTTTGCGCCATGCCCAGACACTCGCCGACAAGGCGCTGACGGCGACGGACGATCAAGCTCTTATCAACTACATCTTCCGCCGCATCTACGCCCGTCCGCCCGCCGCCAGCGAACTACAACTCGCCCAAGAGTTCCTCTCCAAGCAAACCAACCTCACCGCCAGCCGCCGCGGCGCGGTGACCGAACTCGCGCGCGGCCTGCTCAACACCAACGAATTCCTTCATGTCGATTGAGGTTCCCATGCATTCACGTAGAGACTTACTCCGCCGCGCCGGCAAAGGATTCGGCGCTTTGGCGCTGGCCTCCATGCTGGAAGAAGAGGTAACCGCAGGCGCGACCTCGGTTCGCCCGCCGCACTTCGCGCCGCGGGCGAAGAACGTGATCTTCCTCTTTATGCACGGCGGCGTCAGCCACGTAGACACCTTCGATCCCAAACCCGCGCTCCGCAAATACGATGGCCAACCGCTCCCCGGCTCCTTCGGCGAGGGCCTCATCACCAGCCGCATCGACTTCCGCAAAGCGCTGATGCGCGGTTCTCCATGGGATTTCCACCGCTGCGGAAAGTCCGGTCTCGAAATATCCGCTCTTTACCCGCACCTCTCCGAACATGCCGACGATATCGCCGTCATTCGCTCATGCCACGGCGACGCGTTCGACCACGCTCCGGCCATTTATCTGCGTACCAGCGGCTCCCAGTTTCCCGGCCGGCCGTCTCTCGGCGCTTGGTCCGTCTACGGCCTCGGCAGCGAGAACCAGAACCTGCCCGCCTTCGTCGTCATGAGCGATGGCGCCATGAAATCGGGCGCCGGCGCGTATGGCGCCGGTTACCTGCCAGCCGTCTATCAGGGCACAGTCTTTCGCAGCGGGCAGAACCCCGTGCTGCACCTCAACTCCCCCCAGGGAGTCAGCGCGGAGTCGCAGCGCGAAACGCTCGACCTGATTTCGCGCATGAACAAGCGCCATTTTGCCGAACGCGAAGAGGACACCGCGCTCGATGCCCGTATCGCCTCCTACGAACTCGCATTCCGCATGCAGGCCGAAGCGCCCGGCGCGGTTGACATCACCAAGGAATCCGACGCCACGCGCAAGCTCTACGGTATCGGGCAAACCGCCACCGACGATTTCGGGCGCAAATGCCTGCTCGCGCGCCGACTGGTCGAACGCGGCGTTCGCTTCGTGCAGCTTTACTGCGGCACGAACCTCGGCGACGATTGGGACGACGCGCACAACGACCTGCTCGGCTCGCACAATAAAATGTGTAAGAAATCCGATCAACCCATCGCCGCCCTGCTCAAGGACCTAAAGGCCCACGGCCTGCTGGATTCCACGCTCGTTGTCTGGTCCAGCGAGTTCGGCCGCACCCCGCTGGCCGAAGGCAAGAACGGCCGCGATCATCACCCGTACGGCTTCTCCACTTGGATGGCCGGCGCCGGTATTCAAGGCGGCCGCGCGCTCGGCGCGACGGACGAATTCGGCCTCCGCGCCGTCGATCAGCGCAAGGATGTGCACGACATGCACGCCTCCATCCTTCGCCTGCTGGGCATGGATCACACCAAGCTCACTTACCGTTACCAGACCCGTGACCAGCGCCTGACCGATGTGGACGGCCAGGGCGAATTTACGGGCTGGCTGCTCAACGACAAAGCCTGAATTGCTATCCTAGTGGTTTCCCCCGCCGATGGTGGTCACCACGCAGATCAAGCAGTTTGATTCCCTGGAACTCGAAAGTGGCTTCGTCCTCGCGCCCGTGGACGTTGCCTACGAAACGTATGGCACGCTGAACGCGGCAAAGTCGAATGCCATATTGATCGTTCACGCCTTTTCCGGCGACGCCCACGCCGCGGGCGTCGATGCCGAAGGCCGCAAGGGCTGGTGGGACAACCAGATCGGGCCCGGCAAGGGGTTCGATACCGACAAGTATTTCGTCATTTGTTCCAACGTCCTCGGCGGCTGTAAAGGCTCCACCGGCCCGTCGTCCATCAGTCCCGCCACTGGCCGACCCTTTGCGATGTCGTTTCCCGTGATCACCATCGGCGACATGGTGCGTCTCCAAAAACTTCTCATCGATTCTCTCGGCATCGCCCGGCTCTTAAGCATCGCCGGCGGGTCCATGGGCGGCATGCAAGTCCTGGAATGGGCCGTGCGTTTTCCGGAGTCCGTGGCCAGCGCCATGCCCATCGCCTCCACCGCCCGGCACAGCGCGCAACAAATCGCGTTCAACGAAGTCGCCCGCCAAGCCATCATGGCCGACCCCGACTGGTCCGAAGGCGACTACTACGACAAGAAACCGCCCGGCCGCGGCC
The DNA here is from genome assembly GCA_046155405.1 of Bryobacteraceae bacterium. Lineage (GTDB taxonomy): Bacteria > Acidobacteriota > Terriglobia > Bryobacterales > Bryobacteraceae. Next base: position 67,428 of record JBJXFL010000063.1, read on the forward strand.
TGGCCGTCGCCCGCATGGTCGGCCACATTACCTACATGAGCGACGAGTCCATGCGCCAGAAATTCGGCCGCCGCCTGCGCGAAGAGAATGGCATCTTCGAAGTCGAAAACTATCTTCGCTACCGCGGCAGCCAGTTCGTCGATCGCTTCGACGCCAACTCCTATCTCTATATCACCAAGGCCATGGACATGTTCGACCTGGCCAACGGCGCCCAGTCGCTCGTTCCCGTGCTCGCCAAAAGCCGCACCCGTTACCTCATCATCAGCTTCACTTCGGACTGGCTCTATCCCTCCTACCAGTCGCTTGAAATCGTCAATGCCCTGCGCCGGCGCAACCAGGATGTGGCCTACATTGAACTCACGTCCAACTACGGCCACGACGCCTTCCTCGTCGAAGTCGACGAACAAACCGAACTTATCCGCGGCTTCCTGGCCCGAACGATGAGAGATAACGACAAACGATGAAGGGCGAACACGGTCCGCTGGTCCATGAACTATTCGGCCGCGGCGACTATGGACTCATCAGCGAAATCGTCGAACCCGGCTCGTGCGTGCTCGATCTCGGCTGCGGCGAAGGTGAACTCCTCGCGTGGCTCGCCGAACACAAAGACGTCGACGCGCGCGGCGTGGAGATTAGCCCCGCCAAGCTCCAAAAAGCCATTGCCAAAGGCGTATCCGCGTATCAGGGCGACATCGAAACCTGCCTGGCCGATTACCCCGATAAAGCCTTCGATTATGTGCTGTTGAGCCAAACGCTTCAGGAAATCCGCTATCCCCTCCAAGTCATGCGCGACATCCTCCGCGTCAGCCGCCGCGCCATCGTGGCTTTCCCGAATTTCGGCCATTTCTCCGTCCGCCTGGCCCATCTCTTCACCGGCCGCGCGCCCAAAACCAAGCTCTTCCCCTACGATTGGTACGATTCGCCCAATATCCACGTCCTCACGGTCGACGATTTCGAAATCCTCGCCGCCCGCCAGAACTGGCAGGTCGAGCGTCGCTATTTCCTTTCCGGCACCCGCGAAGTAAAGTCGTTTCCCAACCTGATGGCCGAAGTCGCCGTATTTGTTGTCAGCAACCGTTGAATCGCGATAGCGTAGGCGTGATGACCCGCCGTCAATTTCTCGCCTCGTCCGTCCTCGCCGCCGCGTCCGCCGCAAAGCCAAACGTGCTTTTCATATCGGTCGACGACATGAACGATTGGGTGGGCTGCCTAGGCGGTTACAACGGCGTCAAAACCCCCAATATCGATCGGTTAGCCAAACGCGGCGTACTCTTCGCCAATGCCCACTGCGCTTCGCCGCTCTGCAACCCGTCCCGCACCGCGCTCCTCACCGGCATGCGCGCCTCTACCACCGGCATGTATAACAACGATCAGTTTTGGCGCCCCAACCTGCCCGATGCCGTCACGCTCCCCATGCACTTTAAGGCCAACGGTTACGGCGTCGCCGGCGCAGGCAAAGTCTTCCATCACACCGCCGGCAACAACCCGCCCGATCAGTGGGACGAGTTCCAACTCCAGGTTTTCGACGATCCCTGGTATCGCCGCGCCGATTGGTATCCCTGGAACAAGCGCGTCCCCGCCCCGCCAGGCCATCCATTCAACGGCCTGAACAATTTCCAGGGCGAGTTCGACTGGGGCGTCATCCCCGCCGAAGAGCGCGAGTACGGGGACCAGAAGGCAATCGACTTCGGTCTTAAATTCCTTGCGAAACCCCAGCAAAAACCATTCTTTCTAGCCATCGGCCTTTGGCATCCGCACATTCCGATGTTCGCGCCGCAGAAGTACTTCGACATGTACCCGCCGGAGAAAGTGAAGATTCCCTACACGCCCGACGGCGATCTGGAAGACGTTCCCGCCGCCGGTCAGAAATTCGCCGCCGCTCGCCGCGAGGAACACAACCGGATCGTCAAGGAAGGCAAATGGCGCGACGCCATTCGCGCCTATCTCGCGGCCATCACATTCGCCGACGCCATGATCGGCCGCCTGCTCGACGGTCTTGAAAAAAGCCCCCACGCCGCAAATACCATCATCGTCTTCTGGTCCGACAACGGCTGGCATCTCGGCGAAAAACAGCACTGGCACAAATCCACTCTGTGGCAACGCTCCACCCACGTCCCGCTGATCATCGCGGGACCAGGCACGCGCCAGCAAGGCCAGCCGCGCAAACAAGCCGTCAGCCTGCTCGACATCTATCCAACGCTGGTCGATCTTTGCGGGCTTCCCCAGCGAAAGGAACTCGAAGGCTTAAGCCTTCGCCCGCTCCTCGAGAACGCCGCCGCCAAGCGGCCTCCGGCCGTCATCGACTTCATGCGGGGCAATCACGCCGTCCGCACCGACCGTTGGCGCTACATCAAATACCACGACGGCACCGAAGAACTTTACGACGAATCGGTCGACCGCGAAGACTGGAAGAACCTCGCCGCCGATCCCCAATTCGGTCCAATAAAGCAAGAGTTGGCCCAATGGATTCCAAAGAACGCAGCCCCGTCCAAGCCTGAGCGCACCGCCTTCGATTTCGATTTCGGCACGCACACGTACAAGCGGAAATAGCGGGGTGCTTGGATTTCATTTGCTTTAGATGGTAACTAGTGGTATAACTAGTCAGGAGATATTTTACGTGGCACATTGGCAGCTCCAGGACGCAAAGGCGAAGTTCAGCGAACTCGTTGACCGGACTCTACAGGATGGACCGCAAGTAATCACACGGCGTGGCGTCGAGACGGTAGTAATCCTGCCGGTCGGCGAGTGGAAGCGTCTCTCCGCCGCCGCTCGCCCGACTTTGAAGCAACTGCTTCTTCAACCCAGCCCCCGCTTCGATTTCGACCTCGTCATTCCGCCTAGGGGCAACCTGCGACGGAGAAAGACGTTGAACTTCGAATAGCGGTGTACCTACTCGATACGAACGTCATTTCTGAATTGCGGAAACTGCGTCCCCATGGCGCGGTCGTCCAGTGGTTGCGGAATGTGCCCGATGAAGCGCTTCTGCTCTCCGCCATGACAATCGGCGAACTGCAGGCCGGCGTGGAGTTAACTCGACGTCAGAATCCGGCAAAGGCGTCCGAGATAGAGGAATGGATCGACGCCATTTGCGCCTCGCACGATGTCCTGCCGATGGATGCGGCCGTCTCCAGGGAGTGGGCGCGGCTCATGGCCGGCCGGTCGAACAACTTGCTGGAGGACGCGATAATCGCGGCCACCGCGCGAGTCCACGGTCTAACGGTCGCCACTCGCAACGTGAAGGACTTCGAAATATTCTCCGTCCCCATCGTGAATCCTTTTGAATAAGAGGCTTTGGTCAAGCACGCGATAATCGCCGCCACCGTCCGAGTTCACGGTCCCACTGTCGCAAGAGAATCCTTTACGGGTCGCCGGATTCATCGAACCGGCGGGCGGCGGCAAGATGCGTATTCATTTGCCTGCCGGTACGACGCCTGATCGAACGAGTTTGCCACGCGCGTGGCGAGACACGGAAGGATGATTCGGATCACCCGTGCTGATGGCTATGGAGCCGCCCCGCCAACGTAAATTGCGCCGACTTCCCATCGGGCGCCGCAGCCCCGCCGGCATACGGCGGCTTTTCGAGGTACGCCGAAAACAGCGGGCCGGACCAAGTGAGCCGCCCGCCCGGCAGGGCCACGTGGGGCGAATTTTGCGCGCGCTCTAAACAATCACGCACGGATTGGACAACGCGCCGATCCCGCTAGCCGTAATTGTCACGACATCGCCCGGCGCCAGCGCCGATTCCTGCGTCACAATAATGCCCGTACCTGTCAGCATCACCGAACCGCACGGCACCGGGTTCGATTGCAGCAGATACTCGACCAGCGCTTCGATCTTGCGGCCCAGCTTGCCGGTCGACGTCGTTCCCTCGAACGTCGTCGTCTCGCCGCGCTTGATCACGCAGGCGATCTCGATGGAATAGGGATCGGGAATCTCGTCCGCCGTTACCATCACCGGTCCCAGCGAACAGCACGCCGTATAGACTTTCGATTGCGGCAGGTAGAGCGGATTTTCCCGCTCAATGTCCCACGCCGAAACATCATTGGCGATGGTATAACCCACCACGCGCCCCTTGCTGCCCAGCACCACCGCCAGTTCCGGTTCCGGCGCCGTGAACTGCGAATCGGAGCGGATACCGACCGGCTGATCCGGCCCCACGCAGACGCGCGCCGTACCCTTAAAGAAGATCTCCGGCCGGTGGGCCGGGTTGTACACATAGGCGTAAAATCCTTCCCGGGTGTTGTGTTCGCCGTCACGGAAGCTGGCGCTCATTTCATAGGTGCAGCCGCACGCCCAGACCTCCCTGGGCGCCAGCGGAATCAGCGCATCGCCGGGCTCGCCATGGCTCGAAGCCATCGACTTCGCCAGTTTCGGCAGCTCCGTGTTCTCCACCTCGGCGCGGCGGATGAGGTCATACAAAGTATGACCGGGGATCGGGCGGGCATTCCCATTTTCAAAGATCGCCGCCGTAACTTCGTTATTCCACTTAATTTGTCCAAGTCGCATGTGTTAGTACTTGAGATACACCGTTTTGTAATCGCTGTAGAAATCCATCGCCGCCGGACCCTGTTCCTTCGGGCCGAAGCTTGAGTCCTTGGTTCCGCCGAACGGAAGTTGATATTCCACTCCCGCGCTCGGCAGATTAATAGTCAACAGTCCCGCTTCGCATCCATAGACGAACTCAAATACACGAGACAAATTCGTCGTCTGCACGGACGCCGATAGACCGAATGGAATGTTATTCGCAATACGCAGGGCGTCGGGAAAGTCCTTCGCCTTCATTACCGCCAAGACCGGGCCAAATACCTCTTCCTGCGCCAGCCGCATGTTTTCCGTAACATCGGCGAATATCGTGGGCTCGATAAAGTATCCCTTGTCATAAGCCCCGCCGGTGAGGCGATTCCCGCCCAGCACCAGCCGCGCCCCTTCCCCCTTGCCGATCTCGATGTACTTCAAATTTGTATCGAGCTGGCCCTGGTCGACCGCCGGTCCGATATCGATTCCCGGCTCCATCCCATTGCCGACTTTCAACTTCGCCGTCCGTTCCGCCAGCGCGTCCACAAACTTGTCGTAAATCGACTCTTCCACAATCGCGCGGCTGGTCGCCGTGCACTTCTGGCCCGTCGAGAAAAAGGATGCGTTGCAGACATTCTCCACCGCCGATTTGAAATCGCAATCGGCCAGGACGATCGTCGGGTTCTTCCCGCCCATTTCAAGCTGGATGCGCAGATGCCGCTTCGACGCCTCAGCGTGCAGCCAGTTGCCGATCTCGCACGACCCCGTAAACGAAACCGCCTTCAACGGCTTCGCCGAAACCAGCGCGGCGCCGATTTCCCCGCCCGATCCGGCGATGTAGTTCACCACGCCTTTCGGGATTCCCGCTTCGTGACACGCCTCCACGATCCGCCACGAACTTAGCGGCGAGACGGAGGCAGGCTTCAAAATCACCGTGTTCCCGCATACCAGTGCCGGCGCCAGTTTCCAGGCCGGAATGGCGATGGGGAAGTTCCACGGATTGATCAGGCCGATGACGCCGATCGCCTTGCGGATCGCAAACATGTGAACGCGGTCGCGCTCGCTCGGCACCAGGTGGCCGGGCAGACGGGATCCTTCGCTGCCGAAATAGCGGAAGATGTTGATGGCCCGGCGGACTTCGCCCTTGGCTTCGGGCAGCGTCTTGCCCTCTTCCCGGCACATCTCTTCGCCCAGTTGGTCAAACTTCTTTTCCAAAATGTCGGCTACTTTGAATAGCAGCGCGCCACGCGCCGGTCCGGGCATGTTCGACCAACCGGGGAAGGCGGCTTGCGCCGCGTCGGCGGCGCGATGGACGTCGGCGGCCGTGCCCTTTACAAATAGGCCCACCACTTCGTCCGTATTGGCGGGATTGCGGTTTTCAAAGGTGGGCCCGTCCGCCCATGCGCCATCAATGTAGTTGCGGAATACTTCCGGCATGTTTTCTGCTGTCCTCGTTAAGAATGAATGCGGATTTCTACTTCTTGTTGAAATCGACTTTGGGCGACTGGCGGGAAGCCGGGTCGGTCTTGAAGTACGCATCGTTGCGCTGGAATCCGAAGATGCTCGCCGCTATGTTGTTGGGGAACAATTCGATGCTTGTGTTGTACTTCTGAACAGCCTCATTATACTTCCGCCGCTCCACCGCAATCCGGTTTTCCGTTCCCGCCAATTCGTCCTGCAGCCGCATAAAGTTCGCGTCGCTCTTCAGTTGCGGATAATTTTCCACCACCACCAGCAGGCGGCTAAGCGCCCCGTCCAACTGGCTGTTGGCGGTAATCTTCTCCTGTGTCGAGCGCGCGCCGCCCAACGCCGCGCGGGCGTTGGCGACCGAAGCGATTACTTCTTTTTCCTGCGAAGCGAAACCCTTCACGGTCTCCACCAGGTTGGGAATCAAGTCCGCGCGCCGCTGCAACACCACGTCCATTTGCGCAAACGCACTTTCAATGACGTTTTTCTGCGTCACCAGATCGTTGCGGACGCCCGTTATCTGCCCGCCAACCAGCAGCCCCAGTAACACCACCACACCCAGAATGATCAATCCGATTTTCATAACACTCCTCTTTTTTAACTAGCCCTTAGCCAATCGGTCAACGGCCCCGATCAGCGCTTCAATCTGTTGCATGTAGGCGGCCAGCAGCGCGGGCGGGTCCAGGTCGCGCGCCTTCTTCACGCCTTCCCGCAGATCCAACAAAGTATAAAACGGCGACGGGTCGATTCCGAACCGCCCCGCGCAGGCGCCGATCGCCTCGCGTTTATGCATCGGCGCCGGCGCCCCCGCCAGCCGCAGCGCGTGCCGCGACAAATTGCAGAACGTGGAGACGGATTCGCCCATCAGCCGCACCAGCATGCCCTTATCGCTCAACACTCCGCCGGCCTTCTGCCGCAGGCGCAGCAGCTTCGCGCGCAGTTCATGTTCCACCTGACCGCGATAAAAGCGGTCGTCAATCGCCAGGCCCGCCACCACGTCCCGGCCCGTCAGCACGCGATGGCATTCCACGATGTCGTGAAACTCAATGGCGAAGACGTCGGTCGAATTGTGCAGTTCCTCCTCGCTCAAGAACAAGGGCGATGGATTCTCCAGCGACCGCCACCAGCGGATGACCGGCTCGGCCAAATGCAGTTCCTCCGGCCCAATGGATTGCACCACGCACAGCACGTTCAGGTCGCTGTACTTGGCGTGCATCTCGCCCGACGCCGCCGATCCATATAGCACTACCGACAACAGCCGGTCGCCGAACGCTTTCGTCAGCTTTTCCGTCAATTCCGCCAGCCGTTGATCTGTCTCGCTTGCCATAGTCCTCACCAGTCGCTTGACGCTCCACCGCCGCCGGCATCGCCGCCACCGAACCCGCCGAATCCGCCGCCCGAATCATAGCCTCCGAACCCGCCGCCGTGGCTTCGTCCGCCCCGGCCGCCGTTCATCATCATCATTGGCAGCAGCCACCAAGGCCCGCCGCCGCCGCCGCCCCGGCTGAACAGGAACAATACCGCCAGGGCGCCCATCAGAATCATCGGCCACGGAATGCCCGCGTCCGGCTCCGCGGTCCGCCGCCGCGGCCGCACGGCTTCGTCAATTTGCACGCCCTTTTCGCGCGCGACCTTCTCCCCTATTTGATGCGCCGCCACCAGCATCGCTTCGCCGTAGTTGCCGGTACGTAGCGCCGGCCGCATCTCCCGCAGCAGCGCGCCCGCCGCGCCATCCGGCAGAATCGGTTCCAGCCCGTAACCCACTTCCAGACGGCTCCGCCGGTCGCGGACCGATAGCAGCAACAGCGCGCCGTTGTTCTCGCCCTTCTTCCCAATGCCCCACTTCCGGAAAATCAGATTGGCTACATCCTCCGCCGGCTCGCCGTCCAAAGAGGGTACGGCGACAAAAGCCAACTGCGCGCCCGTGGCCTTTTCCACGGCCGCGCAATAGGCGTCAATCCGCTGCCGCGACGCGGCGTCAATCACTCCGGCAAAATCGCTGACGTAACCCTGCGGCTGCAGCGCGCCCCAATCGGCCGCGTTCCCCAGCGCCGCCGCCAATAGCAGCGCGCAGAGTTTCGACATGTGCCGAAGCGCCATCTTCAGCAGGCCAGATCTCGCCGCGTGAACTTCTCCGTGCCCGCCGGTCCCACGACGGACAACGCGATATTCTCCGGTTTCACGAACGTGTTGGCGATTTCCTGAATATCGGCCACCCGCACGGCCTCGATCGCGGCCACCGTCTCGTCCAGATCCCAGAACCGGCCGAAGAAAATGTCCTGCCGCGCCAGGTTCGACATCCGGCTCGACGTGGATTCCAACCCCAATACCACCGACGCCTTTAAATTATCCTTCGCCCGCCGCAACTCGGTTTCGCTTACAGGCCCGTTCTTTATGCCGCGCAACTCCTCCATCACGCCCGACACCACGCGCCGCAGCGTCGCCGGCGAAGTGCCCGCGTAAATCGCCATCGCCCCTGTATCGCGGTACAACGACAGTTCGCTCGATATGTGATAGACCAGCCCGTGGCGCTCGCGGATATTCTGAAACAGCCGCGAACTCATCCCTCCGCCCAGAATTGTATTCAGCAAATAACAGCCAAACCGCTTGGAATGCCCCATGGGATACGACGGCGCGGCGATGCAGACTTGCGCCTGTTCAATCGATTGCTTCGTCTTCATGGCGATCTGCGGAAACACGTTTACGTCGGGCAGCGGGGGCAGCGGAAGGCCATTCTTCATTCCGCCCATCGCCGTCTCCACCGTCTTCGCAAACGCCGCGTGCTTCACTTTCCCCGCGGCCGTGATTACCAGGTTGGCCGGTGCATAATGCCGGCCCCAATACTCGCGCAGCATCGTTGGATGAAAACTCTTCACGGTCTTCGGCGTACCCAGTATCGGCCAGCCCAGCGCGTCTTCCTTCCAGAATTTTTTGCAGAAAAGTTCGTGTGTTTGCGATTCCGGGCTGTCTAGATCCATCTTGATCTCCTCCAGCACCACGCCCTTTTCTTTCTCCAGATCTTCTTCCCGGAACAGCGGGCGCAGCACCATATCGGAGAGAATGTCGAACGCGTGCCCGGCGTGTTCGTCCAGAACCTTCGCATTGAAGCTCACGATCTCCTTCCCCGTAAATGCGTCGGAGTAGCCGCCGATCGTGTCCAGCTCGCGCGCAATCTCCTGCGTGGTCCGACGCTCCGTCCCCTTGAACAGCATGTGTTCAATGAAATGGGAGATGCCGTTCTCCGCAGCCGATTCGCGCCGCGAGCCGGATCGCATCCAAAGTCCGAGTGAAAGGGAGCGTGCGCCGGGCATCGACTCCGTGATGATTTTAAGGCCGTTGGGAAGTACCGTGGTCTCGACGGCAAGCGAACGATTCAAAGTTTTTGACATGGAAAGCGATAACGCAGGATTCTCTTCTATTCTAGAAGGGATGGGACCTCGCGCTCAGCCTTCTTTGCTCGGACTGGACGTGGCCGACCTGCGCGACCTGTTCGGGCCGGGAATTCCAGCCTACCGATCCCGCCAGTTATATGATGCGCTCTACAAGCGCAACGTTGCGGATCTGGAGGAAACCACGGCGTTACCGAAGGAACTTCGGGACCGCATTCGCGCGGAGGCGCCCCACGGCCGCCTGGTCACGGATCGGCGTTTCGACTCGGTTGACGGCACCGTTCGTTACCTGCTGACGCTTCCCGCCGACGGCCGAACCGTCGAAACCGTCCTGATGCCCCAGGACGATCGCCACACCATTTGCATCTCTTCCCAAGTCGGCTGCCCGGTCGATTGCCGCTTTTGCCTCACCGCGCAGATGGGCCTGGAGCGGAGCTTAAGCGCCGGCGAAATTGTCGGCCAAGTGCTCCACATTTGCCGGGAACACTCGCTCGACCCCAGGGCGTCCCACTGCAACATCGTGATGATGGGCATGGGCGAGCCGCTGCTCAACCTGCCGAATGTTTTGAAGGCCACGCGGATCCTGTGCGATGACAATGGCGTCGGCTTCTCCCCGCGCCGCGTCACGGTTTCCACTTCCGGCATCGTGCCGAAAATCGCCGAGCTTGGCGCGGCCGAAGTCCGCCCGAACCTGGCCATTTCGCTGAACGCCTCGCATGAAGAGCAGCGCAGGGAGTTGATGCCGATCACAAAAAAGTATCACTTGGCCGATCTCATGGAAGCCTGCCGGGCCTATCCGCTTCGCCCTAGGGAGTTTCTGTTTTTTGAGTACGTGGTGCTTCGCGGCGTCAACGATACCGATGCCGACGCTCACCGAGTCGTCGCGCTGCTTGCGAATTTGAAGGCGAAGGTGAACCTGATCGCGCTCAATCCCGGGCCGGGCATACCGTTCGAAACGCCCGACCCGGAGCGAGTCGACAGTTTTCAAAAAATCATCATGCGTTCCATGCCCTGCTACGTGCGCCGTCCGCGCGGGCTGGATATTTACGCGGCTTGTGGCCAGTTGAAGAAAATGCAGCCGGCGGACCTGGTGACGATTCAATAGCCGGTTATTACCGCCGGCCGGCGCATGCCTGGAAAACACCCGTTGAGCCGACTATAACTTCGCCTTGTCCGGAACGAATACAAACTCGAGCGTGAGTTCGCCGGGAACTTTTCGCCACCCCTCACGGGCGGGTTCAAAAGTCGACCGCCGCGCGGCATCCGCGGCCGCGGCACCGAGGAACTTCCCGAACGGTCCGTCGATGGGCAAGGGTTCGACGGCGGTTATTCTCCCCCACGCATCGATTTGTACGCGAACCTTGACATTCGTCCGGCTGGAAAGCACTCGCTTTATACTCGGCGGCAACACCGGTGATACTTTTTTGATGGGAACAGGCGGCAGAAGAGCCGACTGCAAAACAGCTCGAGACCGCCTGATCCGATTTTCGACCGGCGAGGGACTTAGTGCGGGGGACGGTTGCACGATCGGAGAATGCAGTTGCGACACCTCGACTCCCGCAGCCGGAGATAGCGGCGGCGGTTCGATCGGCGTTGCAGCCACAGGTCGCACGGTGCGAGGCGGCGGGACGAAGGCTCGCACCGGGTTTCGCGATTTTTGGGGCGGTTCCGCGCGGGCGGGTCGAACTTCGATTGGAACTTTGGTGGTAACTGGTTTTTTTACGGGAACATCCAATACCGCGATCACGCTCTCCCGCGTTACTTTGCCATCCTTAGCGAAAAGTTCGAAGGTGAATTCCACCGTATCGCTCTTGGGACTATACGAGAGCCGACTCGATCGCAGTTGAACCGCTGTTAGCGCCACCGATCGCTTTAATCTTCCATCCTTGATCGTCATCCTGCCCCGCCGGGCGCCCCTAACGATCGGCGCCTTGTCATTCCAGCTAATGCCGATCTCCGTTCCGGATCGCGAAACGGATAAGCCGGACCCTACCGGCTCAATAACAACCGGGAGAGCGGAAGGCTCCACAATCATAGGCGGCGAGACGGCCGGCCTAGGACGTACGAGGTATGCTCCAAGCGCCAAATATGCCGTGACCGCAATTCCCGCGCCAACGGCCCCACGCCGCAAAAATGCCGCGATCCAAGGCGCCTGGCCGCGCGACTGTGCCAGCGCCGCGGGGCGTACATTTACCTTGGCGTTGGCGACACGCTCGCTATCGGACGCGAGCGTCCTTTCGTCGAAATCGAATTCCATGAACGAGCAGGAGGAGAAGACACTATCGTTTTCCCAAAAGAAGAATCCGGCGGTCGGATGGGGCGCCGTACCGGGACGAATAATCAGGAACACGTTCGATCGATCCGGAAAAAACTCCTTGATGAGTTTGAGATCTTCATCGTAAAGACAGATCCCTTTTCGGAGATCGCTGCGAAAATAGCCCACCACCGAAAGATCACCCGCCGAGCGGTTCACATTCTCGATGTAATTCCGCAGTTCCGCCCGGCGGGCATCGGCGGCCAAGCCAGGCCAGCCAGCCTTTCCGTCGCCGAACAAGGGCGCAAAGTTATCGATCTGGACGCCCTCTGGATGCGGCATTCCAAGAAGTAGGCCGCCCATTTCAAGTTTGGGATTCCGGCCGGAACGCTCCGTCAGGTATTCCCGAATGCGGTGAACTACTTCCAGCGAGAGCCATATCTGTACGTCGGCTCCTTCTATTTTCCACAGGAAGTGGGCCGCGTCGCTTTCCGCCGGGCTGAATTTGCCAAGTGATCTGACGCTGTTCACGTGCCGCTCTCCAAACTGTTGGCTTTACCAGAACACACGGGCGCCGGCTTTCCGCCATGACGACACGCCAACCAACCTGGCAGTCGTTTGAGCGGGCGCGGGGCCGGCCCGCGAACAAAGGAGCGTGATGGTCGAAAATGCGCTTCGCATCCAGTTTCTCCTCTGGAGTTGGCCCCGAGCCGAGACAAGGGCACGGGTTACGAACTGATAATAATTCGTTCGGCGGGATTAGGCAATGGGTTTATCTTTGGGGCGCAGGCCGGGGCGTGGCGTCTCCGCCGGCCGTCAGCCCCATCACCCACTTGGCCGCCTCCAGCCACATCGTGCGCACATGCGGTTCCTCCCACACCTCGGAACGGTGGCCCAGGGTCGACACAAAGACCCGGCCCTTGCCATAATTCCGCACCCATGAAACGGCGAAATCCTTGTCGGTTCGATGCACGCCGTCCTTCTCCAGATCCACCCCCTCGACATTCAAACGCATTAGCACGCGTACCCGGTCGCGCGAATAATTCTTCAACTGATAGATTTCGTCGAACAGGAAGAAGTCCGCCGGAAAGTGAGAAGTCGCCGGATGCCCGGCGTCTTCAATAATCATCTTGGCTTGGAACTGATTCCACGGATGCAGGTCGAAATAGCCGCCCACCAGTTCGCCATATTCCGGCCAAGTGTAGAGCGTGTCCACGCCGCTATGCGCGGCCATAAATCCCTTGCCGTCGGTACGCACAAACTCCAGCAGCGCCTCTTTTTGTTCGTCGTCCAGGTCCAACTCGCCCGACGTATAGAAAAAGAGCGCGTCGAAATAGTCGAGATTCTTCGCGTTCGCGCCCAGCTTCTTCTTCGTGATCAACTGTGTGTCGGTGCGAATGTAGGTATCCCACAGCCCGCTATCCTTGCCGATCTTCCAGATGGTCGCCAAGCCATCGCTGGTCGAATCGTGCTGAAACCCCTTCGTCTGGCCAATCGCCAGAATCTTTTTTTTCTTCGGCGCCTCCGCGGGCTGGGCAAATACGATCCCGGCGAGGAGCAGGGTGGCAAGTAGAAGTCGGATCGGACGCATACCTGCTGGCAGTCTATCATCCGCCGGCGGTGCCGTAGGCGGCCCTACCGCAGGGCGGCCACCGTTTCCTTCGCTTTTTCAAGCAGAAGGTTCCACTCGTTCGACGTTCCGAGGAAACGGAAACCACGGTCGCGGCAAAATTTGGACAAGGACACGCCTCGACACTGGATGCCGGGGACGATGCCGTTGGCGACGCAGGTGTCGCGAATTTTGTCGATGGCTTCGATGAACTTCGGGTGCTCGAATTCGCCGGGGATACCGAGGGAGATGGAGAGATCCACGGGGCCGACCATCACCACGTCGAGGCCGGCGACGGAGAGCAGCTCGTCGCGGGCGTCGAGCGCCTTCACCGTTTCGATCTGCAGGATCACCATTCCGTTTTCATTGCGATGGGCGATCATTTGGGGGATCGTCACGGGCTCATAATCGGACTGCATGACAGTGAGGCCGAAGCCGCGGATTCCAATCGGCGGGAACTTGCACCAGGAGACGGCACGTTCCAGGAGTTCGGGCGATTCGACGCGCGGGAAGATAATACCGTCGGAGCCGCAATCGAGCGCGCGCGCGATGAGCTCATACTCCATGTCGGCGACGCGGGTGAAAACGGTCAGGCCGCAGAGGCCGGCGGTGCGGCAGACGTCCTGAATGGTCTCGATACCGAAGCCGCCGTGCTCGCCGTCCAGGTAGACATAGTCAAAGCCAGCGGCTTTCAGGATACGGGCAATCTCGGGATCGCGAAGTTGTCCATAGGACGTGCCCAAGACGGTTTTGCCCTCTCGAAGGGCCTGTTTCACGGCATTTACGCGCATTGGCGATAGTCTATCAGTCAATCAACGGTTAGGATCTGATGATCGGGGCAGGCAGGCTCGACGCACTCGTAGATGCGGCCTACGAGATCCATGCCATGCGTCGCCAGGAACGGGAGGATACCGTACAGGCGCTCCTGCAGGTGGCGGTGCGGATAGATAAGATCGTGCAGATGTTGAGCGTCGGCGGCGGCGCGGGTGTCGCGGCGCATGGCCTCTCGGGCGGTCTTCCGCTCCATTTTTCCGATCTGATAGAGCACTTTCGCGCGGCTCTTTTCGAATGTCTTTTCAAGGCCGGGATCGAAGCCTTTTATGGAGGCGGCGAGTTTGTTGAGTTCGCTATCGACGGCCGCGCGGGCGGCGGCGAAATGGCCGGTAACGCCGGGGGGAACCAGACGGCGGGCCATCTTCTCTCGCAGGTCGACGTCCGGGACAGCGATATCGCGAAGGCCGATTTCATAGCGCTTCGTCAACTTGGCGGCGCGGCGGTCGAGCAGCGTAAAGGAGGAACGGTGAGCGACGACGGGCATGCGTCCGAGAAGGGCTTTGTACAGCGGCTCGCTTTGGGCAAAGTAGGCGAGCTCGGCGGGTCCGCCGAGATAGGCTACGGTTGGCAGCAGGTAGTCCTGCATCACGGGACGGAGGAGGGCGTTAGGAGAGAGCAGTTCCGGCCGGGCTTGCAGGGCTTCAAGCGATTGCTCGTTGAACAGTTCGCCTTTGCGTTTCAGGACCGTACGCTTCCCGCCTTCAAGGGTGAAGAAGAGCGAGGCGTTGGCTTCCAGATGAACCTGGGCGTGATAACCGGCGGCTTCGAGTTCGCGGCTGCGTTCGCGCACGGTTTCCACCAGGTCTTTCGAAAGGCTCAACGCCCGGCTGAGAAAGGGCGCGGCGATCCGGCGAATGGCAGGATCGAGCGGGTCCAGGTAGATGATGCCGTACGGGCGCAGAAGTTCTTCCACCAGCTTGCGGAATGCGCCGCCGAACGACTCGCCGTCTTTATAAGCGGATTCGGCCAAGGCCAGCGCCTCGTCGGCGAAGGGCATGCCTTCCAACGCCGTTCGTAGGCCGTCGATGGGAATGTCGCGGAGGGGAATGGGGCCGACGGGGCCGTTGAGCGGGTTGACCGCCGTCGTGGTAAAAAGGATGGGCGAATGGGCGGCATTGTACGCCCAGGACTGATTGATTTCGACGAGGTCGTGGTCTTCCGTAGCGAACCAGAAGACGGGCACGGCGCAGGTACCATTAGCGGAGAGGGTCCGGGCGAGTTTCACCGCGGCCAGGGCTTTGAAGATTGTATACAAAGGCCCGCCGAACAGGCCGACCTGTTGGCCGGTGACGACGGCGACGGTGTCGGGCTCGGCGAGTTTATCGACTGACGGATTCGCGGGATTCGTTCGGCGGAGGGCAGCAACGAGAGCGGCGCGGCGGTCGGCGGGGTAGACAATTTGCTCGACGGCGTCGGCATAGGAGCCGGGATCGTAGGGGGCGTGCCGGTAAAATCGCTCAACGCGATCAAAGTGATACAACAGGTCGGCGAACAGACGCGAGGCGCCTGGCAGTTCGGTGTGGCGAATACAGTGCTGTTCCATCCAGGTCCGTCTAGTACAGGCTATCAGATGACGGTTTCGCGCCATCGGGTGCACCTATCTGTTAACGTCAAAAGTATGATCGACGAGGCCGCATTTCGTCGAGCCGCGGATGGCGCGCTCGAGTCCCTGTTTAAGTCGCTGACCCGCGCAAGCGATGCGCATGAGTTCGAAGCGGACATGAATAATGGCGCGCTGACGGTGGAATTCGAGGATCCGCCGGCGAAATTTGTCGTCAGCCCGAACGCGCCGGTACGGCAGATTTGGGTGTCGGCGCATTCGCGGAGTTTTAAGCTCGATTGGAACGACGCGGTGGGTTCGTTTGTACTTGGCGATAGCGGGCAGACGCTGGCTGGATTGATCGGGGAACACATTAGCGAGCAGTTGGGCGAAGAGGTCGCTCTCTAGGTAGAATTCATGCCGGGCGTCTACATTTCATGGCCGTTTTGCGCGCAAAAGTGCACGTATTGCAATTTTGCGTCGGGGGTGTTTCCGCGGGAATTGGAGACGGTTTACGCTTCGAAACTCGTCCAGGAGATTCGCGCGTCGGGCTGGCCTTGGATGCCGGACACGGTCTATTTGGGCGGGGGAACCCCCAGCCAGATGGATACAGAAGTGTTGGTTCGTTTGTTGAGTTCCGTGCCGGGGTGGCCTTGGCTGGAAGCGACGATGGAGGCGGCGCCGGGGACGTTCGACGCCGCGCGGATTGACGCATGGCGGGACGCCGGGATTAACCGCGTGAGCCTGGGCGTGCAGTCCTTCGTGGATACGGAGTTGCGGCGGACGGGGCGGAAACATACCGCGCAAACGGTCGCGGAGGATGTGGCGAACTTGCGGGCTGGCGGAATTACCGATTTCAACATCGACCTGATTGCCGGGCTGGCTGGCCAGACGGCGGCGAGTTGGGAGTGGTCGCTGGACGCCGCGCTGGCGCTCGATCCGCCGCATGTATCGGTATATATGCTCGAGGTGGATAAGGACAGCCGGTTGGGGTTGGAGATCCTGAATAACGGCGGACGATATGGCGCGCGGGACATTCCGGATGACGACGCAATTGCAGCCATGTATGAGCGGGCGGTGGAGCGGTTGGCGACGGCGGGGATTGCACGGTATGAGATCTCGAACTTCGCGCGGCCGGGACGTCAGTCGCGCCACAACTTGAAGTATTGGCGGTTGGAACCGTACTTGGGGTTTGGAGCGGACGCCCATTCATTTGCCGGTGGCGAACGCTGGCAAAACGTGGAGATGGCGCAGGATTATGTAGCCGCGGCCTCGGTGCGGGCGGAGGGCGGGGCGGCGAATCCGGCGGAGGAACGTTTCTTCGTAGGCTTGCGGTTGAGCGAAGGCGTTGAACCGACCGCGGAAGAATGGGCCGCGCATCGGGATGCGATCGATCGGTTTTTGGCGGGGGGGTTATTGGAACGCGACGAAACGCACCTGCGTTTGACGCCGCGCGGTATCCTGCTTTCTAACGAAGTTTTTCAGGAGTTTTTGGCCGCATGACCTTTATCGACCTGCGTAGCGACACCGTGACCAAGCCCACGGCGGCGATGCGGCGCGCGATGGCTGAAGCCGAGGTGGGCGACGATGTCTACGGCGAGGACCCGACGGTTAACCTTTTGGAGGAAAGGGCCGCCGCGGCGTGCGGGAAGGAGGCCGCGCTGTTTGTGCCGACGGGAACCATGGGCAACACGATCGGCATCAAGGTGCACACCGAGCACGGGCAGGAAGTGATCTGCGAATCGCGGGCGCACATTCTGAACTACGAACTGTCGATGATGGCGTGGTTTGCCGGGTGCGTGGCGCGGGCGATTGTGGCGGAGGATGGGATCCTGACCTGGAAGCAAATCCATGCGCAGATCCGGCCGCTGGGGCCGCACGCGGCGCCAACGGGGCTGATTGAAGTCGAAAATACGCACAACATGGCGGGGGGAACTGTGTACCCGCCGGAGACGCTGAACGAGATCTGCGAGGAGTCGCACAAACTGGGATTGCCGGTACACATGGACGGGGCGCGGGTGTTCAACGCGGCCGCGGCGCTGGGCGTACCGGTTGCGGCGATTGTCCGTCCGGTCGACACGGTGATGTTCTGCCTGTCGAAGGCGCTTGGCGCTCCCGCGGGTTCGATGTTGGCGGGGCCGCGGCGGTTGATCGATAAAGGCCGGCTGCTGCGCAAGCGGCTTGGCGGCGGAATGCGGCAAGCGGGTATCCTGGCGGCGGCCGGGCTGATCGCTCTCGAAGAGATGCCGCCGCGGCTGGGCGAAGATCACGCGAATGCGCGGCTGATCGCGGCCGGCTTGGCGGCCATTCCCGGCGTCCGCGTGGAGCGGGAACCGGCAACGAATATCGTGTTCTTCGATGTGACTGAGACGGGACTGACCGGCGCGGCGTTCAGCGCGAAATTGAAAGAGCGCGGGGTGTTGATTAACGCGGCTTCAGGTCCCAGCCGGCTGCGGCTGCTTACGCATTACGACGTGGACCGGGCGGCTTGTTTGCGGGCGGTCGAAGTGGTTAGGGCGGTGGCTAGCGACGTGGATCGGAAGCAATCGAGCCGGCGTGTGAAATGATGCGTTAGCGGCAAAAGGACGAGGGGTAAACCGAATGCCCAACGCACCGAACGGTTAGAATCAAAGAGCTATGGTGAGACAGCTTGATGCCGTTTTCGAACATGGGATTCTGCGCCCCCTTGAGCCGCTTGTATTGCCAGAGCACCAGCGGGTTCGCCTAACAATTGAAGAGCGGGATTCGCCGCAAAACGGGAACACGTCCGTCCAGGACCCAGCGCAGGTAAACGAGCGGCGCGAAGAATTTCTTTGGCTCGCCTATGAATCGGGACCGTACGCGGGACAATGGGTCGCGCTTGACGGAAGCCGTCTCGTCGCCCATGGAGGCGACCTTGCGACGGTCAGCGCGGCGGCCTGCGCAGCCGGAGTGGACCGGCCACTGCTCACACATCTCCCTCTGGAGGGAGAGTTACCGTTCGGCGGATGGTAGGGATGCACCAGATGGCGTTCACTCGTGCCCACTATTACGCCGGACGCGATACCAGCATCACCGTGCCCGTCGTGCTGCGGGCCGGCTCAATGTTTGCGGATCTTGTGGCCAGCCTTGATACTGGAGCGTCACATTGCATGTTTGAGAATGCGTACGCCGCCCGGCTCGGACTTAACCTGACGAGCGGAGTTTTGACAAGATTCCAGACGGCTAACAGCAATTTCGATGCGTACGGACACGAAATTGAAATCGGTGTGCTCGGGATCGTCACTCATTCACTGGTCTATTTCTTCGCCGAGCCGTCAATCCGCAAAAATGTTCTGGGCCGGGGCGGCTGGCTGGATCGCGTTCGCTTGGGCTTGGTCGATCACGACCGTGAACTTTACCTGGCCGCATACAATCACGATCCAGAGTAATTCGTGAGTGGGCCGGAAGTCGGATAGCCCAATGTTGTACGGGATGTGCGGCGCGGTACTATAGCGCGCTGGGATCGCTCGTAACGGACCGCGATGTTTACAATTGGCGCGCCCTTGACCGCTCCGGGCCGCACCGAATCCCGAAAGTTGGCATAACGAGTGAATCCTCCGCAACGCGCAATTTGGCCTCGAATTAATATGGCGGTCCATTCTTCTGGCTCGAAGTCCCATCAACCCATCATCGACGGGACGGCCTCATTGAATAGACGCTACGGTTTCCAATGGAAATTAGAACTGTCTGAACCCGTCCGCT
This sequence comes from Bryobacteraceae bacterium, assembly GCA_046155405.1. Lineage (GTDB taxonomy): Bacteria > Acidobacteriota > Terriglobia > Bryobacterales > Bryobacteraceae. The sequence goes on from JBJXFL010000063.1 coordinate 86,759, forward strand.
GCCCATCCAGGTGGCGGACCAGCAGGGGTGGCGGTACGGGCGGTGGCTATCGCGTCATGATCTCATCCTCAAGGCAGGAGACAATAAGCAGTTCGCAGCCGGTGTCGGAGGTCAGATATTCGTGATCGGTGCCGGGGAGCGCCTTTTCGTAGTCGCCGGCGAAGATGTGGACATTGGCGCCGAGTCGAACGTCGCCGGATAGGACCAGGCACTGCTCCATCTGCGTGTGGTGATGCGGCGGGTATTTGGCGCCGGGCGTCAGACGGAGAAGCGACGTGGCCATTCGCGTCTCTCTTTCCAGGTGCAGAATCTTGGTGGTAACGCCCGCATAACCGGTCTCCTTCCATCGCCCGTGACCGGAGCGGAGAACATGCACTCCGGGCTCGGGCTCCTCGAAGCCTGGTAGCTTCGACTTCGTCGCGCTGGCCATTAATCGATTCTTAAGGCTGGGGCGAATGGCGGGCGCGGGGGCGGCCGCTACAATTTCCTCAATGATGGATTCAAGTTCCTGGACGGCGTGTGTTGCCGCGGGGTCGCCGGCGGCGAGCAGGCGTTCGAAGACGTCGCGCTCTTCGCCAACGATTGAACCCGTAGCATACAGGGCGGCTTGGTCGCTAATTTCCGGCATGTTCGAGTTCCTCTTTTAATTTGAGCATGCCCAAGCGAATGCGTGTTTTTACAGTGCCGAGAGGCGTTCCCGTGCGCGCGGCGACTTCGGAATGGCTGAGGCCGTCCCAGAAGGCCAACGCGATCATCTTGCGCTGCTCTTCGGGTAAAGTAGACATCGCCTGGAGCAGACGTCGCTGTTGTTCGTTGGCCGCCATCGCCGATTCCGGCCCGGCTTCCGGAGAAACATGTTCCAGATCTTCGAGTTGGCCGGGCACCAGGAGACGGCGGCGCGCTTGCAGAGACCGCCAGCGGTCCAGGGCGCGACTGCGGGTCATCATCCCGAGCCAGGGCGCGACGGCACAGCGATCGGGGCTATAGCTCCCGGCAAGCCGCCACACCTGTTGAAATACATCGAGGGTTATTTCTTCGGCCTCGTCGGGATCGCGGAGAATACGGAGAGCGATTGCGTGCACGTAACGGCTAGCCTCGTCGTAAAAATCGGAGAGGGCACCGGAATCTCCAGCCGCGATTCGCATCACGAGTAGAGGCCACCGGCCGGAACCGGATGCGGTCCCCCTATTCGGCAATACGCGCGCGGTACTCCCGGTGGATTCACTCATTTTGAAAAAATTGAAGTCTAATCTTTGAGGATCTCCATGTAAGCTAACATATTGTCCATCTCGGTACGATCAAACTTGTAGGGCGGCATCATCGAGCCGGGAGAGAACTTCTGAGGATCGCCAAAATGGCCTTCGAGCCATGTGCGGTCCCGGCGGTTGGCGACGCCGTTGAGCGGCGGGCCGGACTTGCCGCCGGCCCCGTTTATCGCATGGCAGACGCCGCAGTTGTTCTTCATGTAGAGTTGGGCTCCGCCCACGACCGGGACTGGCGTGGTGGCGATGGCGCCGACGCTTTCGTCGTCCAATTTACGCATAAACAATGCAAGCTGGCGCCACTGGACATCTTTCAGTCCGGAGGAGGCGCCGGTCTTCTTAAAGTGATCGACCAGCGCGTCGCGCTCTTCGTGGACGGCAATGTCGGCCAGGTTAGGGCCGCCCTTGCTGTCGCCCGGGGTGACGCCGTGGCACTGCCAGCATTGGGCTTGGCGGAAGCTGCCGATGGCGGCGACTTCCTCCGCCGTGAAGCCTTGCCAGGGCTCCTTATGCGGTGTGGAACTCATGGCGGCGACCGTCAGGCCGCCCCAACCGATCGCGGCTAGCAATACGATGCCGATGGCGAAAGTGCGGTGGCGAAGCTTGAGGGCGGCGCCCCGATCAAGGAAAGGAGTCGCGAAGAGCAATCCAACGGCGACACCGGGAAGCACCATGCTGCCAATGATCTCGAGCGGGCCTTCAAAGAACTTAAGCAGTTGGAAGAGGAAAAGGAAGTACCACTCGGGGCGGGGGATAAACGTGGTGTCGGTGGGATCGGCGATCTTGCCAAGCGGGACGCGGACCAGCGCCGCGAGCGCGAAGAGGATGGAAAACATGACGAAGATGGCCACGGTATCCTTGAAAACTTGGCCGGGGTAGAACTTTTTCGACGGCGTGGTTTCGACCGGGGCCGGGGCGACGCCGTGCCGGCGAACAAGGAAGACGTGGAGGCCGATGAGGAGCATTGTAATGGGCGGAAGCAGCAGCACATGCGCGCCGTAGAAACGGGTGAATGTCTGTACGCCGATCTGGCCGTCGTCGCTACCCAACAGATGAAGAATATAGGGGCCCGCAACGGGCGCTTTGGCGGTGATTTGCGTGGTCACGACGGTGCCCCAATAGGCGCGATTGTCCCAGGGGAGCAGGTAGCCGGTGAGGCCGAACCCGAGTGTCAGTAGGAGCAGAATAACGCCAAGCATCCATGTCGCCTCGCGCGGCTTTTTATAGGAGCCCCAGAGGAACACTTGCAACATGTGCAGGACGACGACCACGATCATCATGCTGGCGCCCCAGTGATGAAGACCGCGGATCAGGCGGCCGCCGGTGAGCTCGGTGAGAATAAACCGGAGGCTGGCGTGCGCGTCCGGCGGCGTGGGCGCGTAATTGAGCGCGAGCAAAATGCCGGTTACGAATTGCACCAGGAAACAGAACATGGCCACGCTGCCAAGCACCTGGTGCCATCCGCTGGAGCCGGGAATCTCTTCATGGAGAAAATGCTTGACACCGGACACCGCCCCGGTCCGGTCTTCGAGCCAAGCCATCACATTGCCGATCACGGTTATCCCTCCGCCGATTGCTTGATTTCGCCGAGCATGACTTTAATGCCGTCGACGCGGACGTCAAAGCGATCGAGCGGCCGCGGGGCGGGACCACCGAGCACCTGGCCGTCCGGGCTAAATGTCGACGTATGGCAGGGACAGGCGAACGTCTTGTCGCCGGTATTCCAACTGACGGCACAGCCCAGATGAGTGCACACCGGGGAAAAGGCGACGACCTTCTTCTCGCCGGTCTTGACGACCCAGGCGGCGGCTTTCTCCGTCACCAATTTCCAGCCGTCGCGACGGACGCGCTGGAAGATCACCTGCTCCGGCTGATCGACCATCAACTTGGTCAGATCCGCCGCTTCAATCCAGCTCTGCCGCTTCTTTTCCCGCGCGGGTACGAAGAGGTACCCCAGAGCGGGAACTCCCATTGCGGCGCCAATCGCGCCCATCATCGCCGTGATGGAGCCGACGAGGAACCCTCGACGTTTTTCGATCATTTCTTCTACCATTCGTTTTGTATTGTAGGGGCGATTCCGGCGGTCTCAACGTTACGGAGTGTTAATTTAGCCGTTTCCGTAGCCGATTGGCGACTTCTTTCTCACTTGTTACTAGATTCCGATTTTCAAAGGGGTCTTTTTGCAGGTCGAAGAGCATGGTTTCTTGGTTGAAGCCTTCGATAAGCTTATATCTGCCGTCCCAAACGAGGCGCCATTCCTCGAGCGCGGAATGGAGTATTTCCCTATGTTTTTGGGTCTTACCAGTGAGGACGGGGCGGAGGGAACGGGCCCCCATTCCGGGTAGCGATTGTTGGCCGGCGTAGTCGAGGAACGTGGCGGAAACATCGATCAGGCTGGCCAGCGCGCCGGTTCGTTTGTCGTTTTGCGTGTCGAGACCGGCAATGATTAGCGGGATGCCGGTGGAGGCCTGATAGGGGACGTGTTTGCCCCAGCGATTGTGGTCGCCGAGCATTTCGCCGTGGTCGCTGGAGAAGACGATGAGCGTGTTGTCGAGTTCGCCTCGCTTGGCGACGGCGTCGATGATTTCGCCAATGCGGCGGTCGATGTTCTCGCACATGGCGGTGTAATTTTGGCGGATCTTCGTATGGGTTTCCGCGTCGAATTGGGTGTTCTTACTGGGTTGCGGATAGTGGCGGGTGCGGGCATTGGTCTCCATGGACTGAGTGATGTCCATGGGGTTGTGGGGACCGGTGAAGTTGACGACCAGGTGCCAAGGCTTGTCTTGGGGGGCCTGTTTCAGAAGAGTTCTCGCGTTTTCGGCAATCCAGTTGTCGCAGTAGGCGTCGTCGGGGAGGGGGGTGGTATGGGTGGCTTTATAGGTGCGGCGCGCTTTGAAATCGGCGACGTGGGCGGCCGCGAGATTTCGCTGGTGCAACATGCCCATGTACGGATCCTTGGGCGTTTCGGCGCCGCTGCGGACGGCGTCGCCTTTGCCGGCGTTATCGATACCGCCAGTGAACCCCCATTCGGTCAGAAGGTGGCTACCGTCGATGCCCCAATCGAGGGTGTTTTTGTGGAGATCGATTTTACCGCAGGCCATGACGTGATAGCCGGCGGTTCTCAAGCTTTGGTAGTAGGTGGGTTGATCGAGCGGGAAGTCGTGCCGGTTGCTGGCAACGCCGCAGTTTTTGTACTCGCGTCCGGTGGCGAGACAGGCACGCGAAGGCGCGCAGAGGGGCGAGGCGCAAAGGACTTTGTCGAATCGGACGCCACGCGCGGCAAGGGCGTTAATATTGGGGAGCTTTACGGGGATATCGGCGTTGCCGGGCATCCAATCCGGACGCCATTGATCGGGAAATAGAAACAGGAAGTTGGGCGACTTGTTCTGGGCGGCCAAGGCCGCCGTAGCCGCGGCGGCGAGGAAATTCCGACGCGATGCCATTCGTATAGGCTACTAGATGCGACCTGTGCGGTGCTTGGCGGATTTGGGTCCATAGTGGGAGATTCAACCAATGGCGAAGCTTTCCAGAATTGCGCCCGAGATCCCGGTTACGGACCTCCGTGAATCCGTCGAATACTACGAACAAAAGCTCGGCTTCCAGCTTGTGATGGAGTTCCCGGGTGGAAATTACGCAATCGTGGAACGTGATGAGATCGCAATCCACCTGTTTCAGGACGATACCAGAAGCCATTCGCCCGCCGGCGTTCACATTTTCACAAATCAGCTTGATGACCTCCAAGCCGAACTACAACGGCGCGGCGCCAAGCTGACACAGGACGTGTTACTCAAACCTTGGGGAAACCGCGATTTCCGGGTGAGCGATCCCTCGGGCAATGAGATCAAGTTCACGGAGCCGCGGCTATAGTTGAACCCGAGATCCTCACACGATATTCCAAGGCGCCAGCAGACGAATCGGCAAGTTACTGGAAACGTCGTCAATTTAGGGTCGAGGTGACCTTCGTCCGATAAGAACCGCCAGCCGGGGAATCGCGGCGACATTCCTCGGACTCAACTCCTCCCCGTTCAAGCACTCAAGCCAGTGGATCCGGGGTCGCGGCGACCACCGTTTTTCTCGCGTTCGTTCCATCGCGTCCGGATTAGTTGAATTTCGGAGCTGGTGTATGCCGCCGGCGTTATTCCAAACGCGATCTTTTACCCAAAAGCGATACAAGATATGCCTGCGCGGCGGGTTCCTCGCGAATTGCCTTCCAGCTTTTGAACGCGGCCGAAACAGCGTCAATTTGAGTGAGGGCATCGGTTTGCGCCCACTCCTTCCCAGTGTCGTAGTCCGCGACATGGCGTACTTGTTGAACTTTAATGAACACATTGGCGACCGTGTACAAGTGACTGGAAACCTCACTCGAGGAGCCCATTCCGAGCTCGGCGGAGAGCGTGGATCTTTTTTCCGTGGAAGCGTTCTTCATCTTTCCGTGCTCAAACACGCGCCCAAGCTCTGGGCGCAACTCGGATCTGCCCCAGTTCAACGTGGCCTCGGAAACCAGCAAATGGAACAATGCGTAATATGCCGTCGAAATGGCCCTTCTCAAGCAAGCTTGACGGGGGTTCTCGGGTTCCAGGTTCGCCAGATGCCTGGCCAGTTCAAGCAGATCGTCGGCATAATCCATCGGTCAGGCCCAAGTTTTTTCGTGGAGAACGGCCTGTTCGGACTCGCTACGGTAATTAAAATAGGGCAAAACGTCCCACCGTTCAAGAGGCTGAAGGTACTGGACAATTGCATGCTCGATCCGGTCCGCGACTTCCAGGAGTTGATCCCGGCGACTAGCCTGATCGGAGAGAACGATTCGAAAAAAGATCGCCGAATCCCCACTCCAATCCTTATCGAGCGTGTACCCAAGGCTCACGACCTCCGGGCCAAGCGTTTGCCTGATGGCGTTGATAGCTTCGTCGAGTTGTGCCCGCTGTGCGAAACCTCTGGCTATGTGCACAATCTGATTATCGCGCGTTTTCAGGTTGGCAATGCCGCTACGCATTCCACTACGGCAGCGCGATCGCGGCGTTCCTGAGATCCAGGCGTATCCGAAAGTCGAACAACGCCGGGCGGGCGTCCGCTATAGTACGGTACCATTCAGTGGCCGACTGGAGAACTCCATGCCCAACAACATATACACCAACCAGTCCTTTCACGCCGAGTAGCAAGCGGCGGAAAGGGTTTCCGTCAGAAACTCATGTGAAGCGCGGTTTCCGCGTGGTTCATGCGGACAAAGAGCTTCTGGAAAAACTTGACCGGAATGACCCGTGTCCGTGCGGTTCGGGTCGCAAGTTCAGAAAGTGCTGCCTTCGGCACGGGTCTACATGATGGCGCACGTCGAAACCACTTTTTTCAGGGAATAGGGGCCTATGGGCCCCTTCCTACGCCCAAACACGCCACCCGCAACCGGTCTCCCAATACAAACTGCTCATTCTCCGTAAGCTTTCGGCCCGCGCGCGTGAGATAAAACACGTCGAGCGCCTTATGCGCTTCGGTATCGATTAACACCGCCTCGACGTTGCAGCCGGATTCGGCGAAGACGTAGAGCAGGCCGATGCGGTCCTCCGCTATGATCTCGACGAGCGTTGGCGTGATGGGAGACTTCGCTGTCGAAATCCAAGCAAACCGAGGGCCGCCTTCTCGACCATGCCGCGGAGGCGCCCCACTTCCGATGGATTCAACTCAAGCGCGCGGATTCCCCCCTCGCGACTCTCCCTGTCGAAGCCACGAAGGGCGCGGACGATGGAGACGAAGAAGCGCGGCTTGCTGGGGGTGACTAGCGACATCTTCCTGGCGCCGCCCCGGTGGGTATGGTCCAGCGCTCACCCCTCCAGGTTTTTCCTCGGATATTGGAAGGGTGAAACGTTACCGATCGAAGAACCAGCGCGGTAGCCTCCGCGAGAAGTGACTGATGCAGTTTTCACACTCGACGAGTACCAGAGCCGCCGACTCCTCGACTACCTCCTCGGAATTGTTAGCCTGTTGTTCGGTCAATCAAAAATGAGCGGCGCGGACCCTTTAGTATCGGTTAGCTCGTTGGAAGATGAAAAGATCTTCTTGCTTCGCCATACGGACGCCAACTTCGACACCGCCTGGAAACACGGAAGGGCGAAGGAGTTTGATGAAATTCTTCCCTACACGGTGGCCATCTGGAATCAGTCCGACCGCGAGATCATTGCCTACGTCGTTACGTGGGACTGCACCGCGCGGGATGGATCGGTAAGTGTTAGCTCGCGCATTGTTCACGAGTTTTCCAATCTTCGGCCAGGTACCGGACTCACCCCTGGCAAAATCGAGCCTGTGGCAATTCCTCCAATGGTTGAGTCGGGGATCTGGAGCCCCGACATGTCGCTAGCCATCGAGAATGTAGTGGCTAGCTTCCGCAGTACGGAAATGACACACCTTTCCCTTGACGGAGTAATGTTTGCCGACGGTACTGTGATTGGACCCAACAGGTCGCGTAACGTCGAGCGTTGGAGAGCATGGCTCAAGGCGGAGGAAGAAGTCTTCAGCAACGTGGCACTTTTATCAGTGGATAGATTGAAGAACTACCTTTCGATGGCGGGTGAACCGGCAATTGCCCTTTACAACAGCGCAAGAAACTTGTCCCGCGAAATACCGGATCCAGGTATTCTTGCATTGATGTTGGATAGATCCCAAGATCCGCGGGAGTACCTAAGCCTGGCGAAAGGTTATTATGCTTTATCGGCCCTCCGTGAAATAGAGCAAACGGGCACATCCACCTTACAGAACAATATCAGGAACACATTACTGCCCAAGCGGTATCCAGGCGATAGATCTAAGGAGAGAGACAAATGATGTGTCTAAGGTTGTCGTTCGTACCCGGCTTCGTTGCCGTCGCGCTACTATTTTTGGCGGCGTCCAGTCGGGTACAGCAGACGATCGATTGGAGCAGTGTGTCGTGCACAACAACAAATGCTAACGGCATTGCGGCATTACCCAACTGCGTGTCGAATCCAGTCACGAATTATATTGGTCAATTGGGTTACGACGTTAGTGCGTACTGTAAAAACTGTATCGGACAAAATACGAAGTTTCTTCATGTGAGCATTCGGATAGGTATTGGCCTTCCGGCGACAGGCTGTCCGAGTGGCGTTACTCACTCGATGAGTAACGGAGGCGTGTTCGGGGCCAGCCAGAGCAGTCCAGCATATATCGGTGCGAACGTTGGCGCTACTTCAAACATTGCCTTCGCGCGCGTCGCTGGCTCACAGGGTTGCGACAACATTAGTGCTACCTATACGGGCTCCAACGGTCAAACGTTGCCGTGTAATTAGGGGACGGCGCCGGTCGTTTGGCTTCAGTACACTTGTTTGGGGACTCACGCAACTCTATTGTCCCAAAACTACGCTAAACACGCCACGCGCAATCGATCCTCCAACACAAACTGCTCGTTCTCCGTAAGCTTGCGTCCCTCGCACGTCAGATAAAACACGTCCAGCGCCTTGTGCGCTTCGGTATCGATCAACACCACCTCGATATTGCAGCCGGATTCGGCGAAGACGCGGGCGAAGTCGTAGAGCAGACCGATGCGATCCTCCGCTATGATTTCGACGAGCGTAGCGTGATCGGAGGCTTCGCTGTCGAAATAGATGGTTGGGCGCAGGCGGTCGCCGCGCTTGGTGTTCTGCGGGCCGACGTCGACCAAACCGAGGGCGGCCTTCTCGACCATGCCGCGAAGGCGATCCACTTCCGATGGATTCAACTCAACCGCTGAAAGCGCCGACGAATTAGGCGAAGAGACGGAAGTGCGAAAGGGCCCCTCGGCCAACACCATTGATGGAGGTTTCCGGCAAGTCCGGAATCAGTGCCTATGACGGCGTTGCCCACGACACCGAATAGCGGCTATCTCCATGAAACAGTCTCCCCACCCCGCAAAACTAATCTCAGAATCATGTCATCGGCGGGATTGAACTGGACCCGGACCAGCCGCCCATTCCAAAGTTTGAAAACTGAGAGCTGTGACAGCACGGTGTCAGGTTTCACTACGCCGGCTAGACGAATTGCCTGGAAAACCGTTCCGCCCCGGGGGATGAGAACCTCGGCTCCGTTGACGGACACAGAAACCATCGGGTGCACGGCGACGTTGCGCGGTATCGCAATACAGATCTCGCTCCCTAGCTTCTCGCAGTTGCTTGATGCATTTAGTGTTCTTGTGTACTGTTCCATCTCGGCTGGCGTACGCGCGGCGATTAAATACGCGGTAAAGCTGGTCTGCGACGACTTGTAGAAAATCCGGTAAAAGCGAGCATCGGTTAGAAATCGGAATTGATTTACCACTGGCTGCCCAGTTCGCTCGGTCTTTCCTTGAATGTGCCGATCGGCGTAAAGCGGCACTATCCAATGCCCGGCCCGCCCGATCACCGGCTGAAAAGCGTAGATGGCGGTCTCGTAGCCAAGCACGTTCTCGGTGGACTTTCCCGTAATTTTCAGGTTGTACCCACTTCCCGCCGTTATGGAATATGGACCATCCGCCATCAATCCTAGTTCGGGACTGCGCAGAAAAGGGCTAACCACCTTCAAGCGAGTTTGCGAACCAAGATCCACAATACCCGTCTGTTTGTCGTCTAGGTACAAGAGATTGAAGGCGACGCTGGGGTCGAGCGGAATCGACTCTGCAATTCGGTCCGCCAGTTTCATTCCTTCACCCGGCGCAACACAGTTTTGATCTTCCAGTTGAGCCGCCCATGTTCCAAGCCAGCCGCGGGGCTGTTTCGCTAGTGTTTCGCGCGTCACCGTCAGACGCACACCTCTCCCGCGGCGTAGAATTTCAACTACTCCTGGAGCGGACGGGCAGCGATTTCGGTCGGCGAGGACGTGCGCTGTCAGCGTGCGCTGGGCTAAATCGGAGCGGATAACATCCGGAGGGATCATGACTCCGCCAGAGTCTTGCCTTACGAAACGCCACGTCTGACGTGTTAAGCGGTGAGCCGCGCAGCCGGTACACGCCAGACAGACAAACAAGATCACAATGTGTCGAAGAACCAACATGAATACAACAGCCAGAGAGATCTCTAATGCTTACACATTCGGGAAAAGAGAAAGTCTGTGGGCGACCAAATTCTGAAACCGAGCCGCTACGCCAAACAAGCCACCCGCAGCCGGTCCTCCAGCACAAACTGCTCGTTCTCCGTAAGCTTCCGGCCCTCGCACGTCAGATAAAACACATCCAGCGCCTTGTGCGCTTCGGTATCGATCAACACCACCTCGATATTGCAGCCGGATTCGGCGAAGACGCGGGCGAAGTCGTAGAGCAGACCGATGCGGTCCTCCGCTATGATTTCGACGAGCGTGGCGTGATCGGAGGCTTCGCTGTCGAAATAGATGGTTGGGCGCAGGCGGTCGCCGCGCTTGGCGCTTTGCGGGCGGACGCGGCGCTCCAGCATTTGGCGGACGTCAAGCAAACCGAGGGCGGCCTTCTCGACCATGCCGCGAAGGCGCTCCACTTCCGAAGGATTCAATTCGAGCGCGCGGCCCGGATCGGCAAAGGTGAACGCGTCGAGGACTTCGCCTTTGGTGTTGGAGTAAGCCTCCGCTTTCACGATGTCCATACCGAAGCCGCTGAGGGCGCCGGCGATGGATGCGAACAGACGCGGCTTGTCGAGCGTTACCAGCGTCAGCCTCCAGACGCCCCCTTGGCGACTGAGGTCGACGGCGACGCCCGTCTGGCGGGCCTGCCGTTCGAGCGCGATGTGGGCTTGAATCTCCTCCTTTGAGTGAGTGCGGAGATAGCGGCTGGGGAAGCCTTCCAGGAAGTCATGCGCCGGGGCGTCGTCATCGACATGAATGCGGTCCGTGTCGAGTTCGCGCGTGAGTTCGCGCAGGCCGATGGAGTAAACGCGCCACAACTGTTCCAGGCGCCAGGGGGTCATGGCGGTGGGGTTGACGCCGCTGATGTCGGCGTAGGTTATGAGGGCGAGATAGCGGAGGTTTTCGACGGTGCCGGCTTTGACGGCCAGGTCTTTCGCGGTGGCTGGCTCGTCCAGATCGCGCGAGTTCATGATGGACGAGAGCACCAGATGCTGCTCGACCAGCAGGCGCACGAAGGGCCGCTCCTCTTCCGGCATCTGGATACGAGCCATTATCGTTTCGCCAAAGCGGGCGGACTCCTGCGCGTGGGTGGGGCCATCGACACTTTTGCCGATATCGTGCAGCAAAATGGCCAGGACGAGGAGCGGCAGAGAGTCGACCTCGGTCAACAACTCCGCGAAACGGCGGCGGGGCCCGTCTACCGCCTTGCGTAGTGCAAGCAGGTTCTCGGCCACGATCAGCGTGTGCTCATCGACCGTATAACGGTGGTAGAAATCGCGGATGACAAAGCCTTCGATCCTGCGCCATTCGGGCAGCAGCGCACCGAGCAGGCCGGTCTCGTGCATGGTCCGCAGGGCCAGCATGGCGTGTGGGAGCGAAAAGATCTCGCGCAAATAGTTCCACAGCGGGCGCGGTTCGTCGAAGTATTTCTCAATGGCCGGTAGGACGCGTGCGATGCGGCGTTCGGTGTCGGCGCCGGGAACCAGTCCGTGGCGGGCGGTGAAAAGCATGAGCCGGAGCGAGAGTTCGGGATCGGTCTCCAGCGACTGCGGATTGCGGAGAAGCAGCCGCTCCTTGGCGACCGAGATCTCCGACGTCGATAGGCGCGTGCGCCATTCGCGGAACTGGGTGAAAAGGCCGCTGGGGACCAGGCTTTCGCTGACATCAATGGCCTGTTTCGCCGCCCGGTGAATGCGCCGGGCGGAGAGAAAATAACGGCGCATCCAATTTTCGATCGGTTTAACCGTGTCGACATCGTCGACAAATCGTTGGCGGACAATGTCTTCCTGGGCGTCGAACGCCAGCACGTTCTGATCGCGGCCGGCGACGAAGTGCAAGTAGCAGCGAAGCGTGTAGAGGAACTGGATTTCGGGACGCAGTTCGCCCAGCCAGTCGGGCAGATCGCGGGACGGGTCCTGCAGCTTGGCCAGCCAGCCGATTACATGCAGATCGCGTAGCGCTCCGGGGGCTTCCTTAATGTTGGGCTCCAGGTGATAGACCGTATTCTGAAATTTGTCCTGGCGTTCGCGGGCCTGGCGGATGAGATGGCGCAGCAGCGTCTGGCGTTCGGCGGCGATGAACTTCGGGAGGCGCACGGCTAGCGATTGATAGAGTTCGGCATCGCCGCAGAGCAGCCGTTGATCGAGCAGGCTGATGGTCAGCTCAAGGTTCGTGGAGTGATACGCACAGCACTCGTCCACCGTATGTACGGAGTGGCTGATGCGGAGGCCGCTATCCCAACCAACCCGCAGAAACGCGGAAAGGGCGTCCCGCGACTTTTCGTCGGAGGGAGCCCTTTCCACCAGCAACAATATATCCACATCGGAGTGCGGGAAAAGCTCCGAGCGGCCATACCCCCCAACCGCCAGCACCGCCATTCCCTTCGGAAAGACCGGAGCCAAGTGTTCGAGGAACGCCGAGCGCAGAACATTGTTGACGAGAGCGGTTCTTTCGGCCAGGACGGCGACGGGGTTCCCGTCCGAAAAGAAACGCTCTCGGATCGCTTGCAAAGTATCGCTATAGGGCCGATTCGCCGCGTTCATCGTTGCGAATGCGAATCGCGTCGGCCACTTCGTAGACAAAGATCTTGCCGTCGCCGATCTTGCCTGTCTTGGCCGCCGCGGAAAGTGCGGCGACCACTTCCTCCGCCCGCGCCGAAGCGACCACCATCTCTACTTTCACCTTGGGGAGCAGGTCCACCTGGTATTCCTGCCCGCGGTAAACCTCCTTGTGTCCTTTCTGCCGGCCGTGGCCGCGAACTTCTGTCACCGTCATGCCGTCGATGCCAATTCCCTTGAGGGCTTCCTTGACTTCTTCCAGCTTGAACGGTTGAATGACCGCTTCGATTTTTTTCATCGCGTTTTCTCCATTCGCGCCCGGTTATGACTCCAGGCTATACCCTTCTTCGCCATGCTGGCTCAAATCGAGACCCATGGTCTCTTCTTCCGGCGAGACACGCAAGCCAACGATGGCGTCGACGACCTTGAGAATAACGAACGTCATAACGATGGCCAGAACCCAAGCGATACCCACGCCAATTAACTGATTCACCACTTGACCGCCGTTGCCTTCCAGCATCCCGACGGGCAGAATCTTACCGGTGGAATCCTTGAACGCCGGATTAATCTCACTGGTTGCGAAGACGCCGGTAAGGATGGCGCCCAGGGTGCCGCCCACGCCGTGAACGCCGAAAGCGTCGAGCGAATCGTCGTAACCCATCATGGCCTTCACCTTCACCACCATGTAGTAGCAGATCACGCCGGCCAGGAAACCGATGATGAGCGCGGGCATGGGCTTCACGAAACCGGAAGCCGGGGTGATGGCGACCAGACCGGCCACGGCGCCCGAAATGCCGCCGAGTATGCTTGGCTTGCCATGCTGCATCCATTCGGCCAACAGCCAGCCGAGAGCCGCGGTGGCGGCCGCGAAGTGCGTGGCCGTGAAAGCGGAAGTGGCGAGAAAACCGGACGACAGAGCGCTACCGGCGTTGAACCCGAACCAGCCCACCCACAGCAAACAGGCGCCGATGAAACTGAGAACCAGGCTGTGCGGCTTCATCGCTTCGGCCGGATAACCTTTGCGCTTTCCCATGACGATGGCGCAAATGAGAGCGGAAACGCCGGAAGTGATGTGAACCACGGTGCCGCCCGCGAAGTCGAGACACGGAATGGAGCCTCCGAGGAATGCGTTCAATAGGCCGCCGTTGCCCCATACCATGTGCGCCATGGGGTAATAGACAAGAAGCGACCAAAGAATGGTGAACAGCACCATCGCGCTGAATTTCATTCGTTCGGCGAAGGCGCCGGTGATCAGCGCCGGCGTGATGATGGCGAACATCATCTGGAAGAGCATGAAAGTTTGATGCGGGATCGTCGCCGCGTAATTGGTATTGGGATCGCCGGCTACTTTATCGAGGAACAAATAGCGCAAGTCGCCAATAAACGGGCTGCCCTCGCCAAAACTCAAACTGTAGCCGATGAGCGCCCAAAGAACGGTGGCGATGACCATCAGGATAAAGCTCTGCATCATCGTACCGAGGACGTTTTTGCGCCGGACCAGGCCTGCGTAGAAGAGCGCCAAGCCAGGGCCGGTCATCAGCAGCACCAGTGCGCAGCTAACCAGCATCCACGCGTTATCGGCGTTCATTTGCGCCGACTTGATTCCCGCTTCCAGGGCGGCCGTCGGGCTGGGAGCGGCGGCTTGCCCCATAAGGTGCGCCGCGGCCAATGCCGACAGGGACAAAATCGAAAGAATTCGTTTCATGACTCTCCTCTAGGGCTGTCTCGCAACAGGACGGACTACGCGGACGGGGCGTGTGATAGTTATCATCTATGCTCCAAACGCGCAACGGAAGTCAATCTTTCCTATCCGGGCGATTCAATTTATCTATCGGCCCTTCTCCATATGGATCTAATTGAAATTATTGATTGGCGCTGATCCCCACCCGCCCCGTAGACTGCTTTTTAGGGTTCCCCGTCGATACCTTCAACCCAATCTGGAGATCAGGTAGATGAAAATTTTCCGCGTCGCAATAACCGCGCTTTGCCTCGCCGCCGTCATAATGGCGCAGCCCGCCCCTTCGACGGCGCAGACTACCCCGCCGGAGGCGCCTGCCGCCCCTACCGTGTGGTCGGCGGGCCCCATAAATTTCAGCGGTTTGATCGACGGCTACTACAGCTTCAATGCCAACCATCCGGCCAGCCGCAACAACAACTTGCGCAATTTTGAAGTTAAGGCGAATCAATTCTCGCTCAACATGACGAAGTTCACGTTGGACCACGACCCCGATCCGGTCGGCTTCAAACTCGATCTGGGCTTCGGACGCGCCTGGGAAGTTTTCCACGCGACGGACCCGGCGGGCGCGGATGTCGTCCGCTATATTCCGCAGGCCTATGTCAGTTTGAAGCCCAAGAATGCGGGCGGCCTCCAGATCGATTTTGGCAAGTTCTATACCTCCGCCGGCGCGGAATTAACGGAGAATAATCTCACGTGGAACTACGGCCGCGGCTATCTGTACACCAACGGACCGTACTACCACTTCGGCACGCGCATCACGAAGCCGCTCAACGACAAGTTCGCGGTCGGCCTGCAGATCGTCAACGGCTGGAACAACGTGGAGGACAACAATTCCGGCAAGACGTTCGGCTTCACCACTGCCTGGACGCCAAGCAAGAAATTTAGCTGGTACAACAACTACTACACGGGACCGGAAAAGAACGACACCAACAAGGGCAAGCGCAATTTCTTCGACGCCGTGTTTAACATCAACCCGAACGACAAGACGAGCTTTTATGCGAACTTCGATTACGGTAAGGAGAACAAGGTCGGCGACGGGGACGCCACCTGGGTGGCGCTTGGATTGTCGAGCCGTTTCCAGACGACGGAGAAGACGGCGCTCGCCATACGCTATGAGCACTACAATGATCGGAATGGATTCATCACCGGTCAGGAGCAGAAATTAAACAGCTTTACGGTGACGGGCGAATACAAATGGGTGGAAGGCCTGCTGGCCCGTCTGGAATATCGGCGGGACTGGTCCAATAAGCCATATTATGACCGCGGCAACGAGCTGGCGAGCTGGAAGAATCAGGACACGCTGACGCTCGGCGTCGTGGCCTTCTTCGGCCCGAAACGCTAGTTCGTCAATGGTTCCGGCCGGAGTACGCCGACTCCAATCTGCCCATGCAGATTCTCGGCGGGTTCCGGCCGGTCACCGCCGCCAAACCAAACCCGCACTCGCCCGTCCGGCAGCGGTTCCACCTCCGGATCGCACACGACCCGCGAATTCCAACCTTCCCCAACGTCCATCAACGGTTTCTCCCCAACTCTTTCCCACTTCACGCCATCGGTCGAAACCGCCAGCCCGGTTCGCCGCCACTCCCTTTTATCCCGGCCCGTATAGAGCATCCACCATTTCCCGAATTGCGGCCACACGGCCGGTTCGCCGAGGCCATTTTCGTCGAACGAACCCAGGGCGCCGAGTTCGAGAATCGGATTGGCCAGCGATTTTGTCCACTTGACGCCATCGTCTGATACGGCCACGCCCAATCGCTGGCGCCGCGCGCGATCCTGGCCCAGAAAGTACATATAGAGTCTGCCGCCGGCCTTCACGACAAAGGGATCCGCGACGCCGCGCTCATCCCACGCGCCGCGCGGTCCGGATATCAGAACGGGTTCTGGAAGTTTGTCCTTGAGCGCACGCGCGAGGCCGATTTGAGGTGGATTTCCGGCCTGATAGAAGTACATGTTGTCGCGAACGGCGCCATTGGCGGCGATATAACCGCCTTCCCAGGCAGCCGGACCGGGCTGCAGGAGAAGCCCTTTTTTCTCCCAGACGATGCCGTCTTGGGACGTGGCGAGGCCGGTTCGCCATACTTTGCCGTCCCAACCGGAATAAAGATTAATGTATCCGTCGGCCGTTTTGGCGATGGACGGATTCAGCGCGTCGACGCTGTCAAACGAACCAACCGCGCCGGGGCTCAAAATCGGGTGCGGTTGCGGCTCCCACACCCAGCGCACTTCCCGGGGCGCGCCGCCAGCCGCGGGCAGGCGAAATTCGCCATATTTCCCGCATCCGGCGAGGATGAGGCTCACCATTCCCGCCCACCGTCTCATATATGGACTATAGCGGGATACGTATCTTCAGCGCCGCCCGCTGCCCCGGTTCGGAGTCGAGCAGCATTTCGCCTTGCAAGTTGCGTACCCGGGTTCGAATCGACAACGGTCCGCGTTTCAACAGGTCCAATTCGTCGAGCGAGTACGCGCCAGCGAAGGGAAAGCCCCTTCCGTCGTCTTCCATTGAGAGTTCGAATGTGTCCTCGTCGCGGCCGACGCCTACCGTCACATTCTTCGCTTGCGAATGTTTCTGCACATTGTGCAGCCCTTCCCGCACGATCTGCAGGATTTCGGTAGCCGCCTCTGCCTGTGGCATTACTCGGGTGTTACCGCCGACGAAGGTACACGCGATGCCGGAATCCCTTTCAAAATTCTCCACCAGTTTCTTAATGGAAGGCACCAGGCCCGCCCCATCGATTTCCGGCGGCCGCATACTGCGGACGAATTGACGGATTTCCTCGCCCTGGCTTCGCGCCAAGGCCTGCAACTCCTCCAGTTCCGCCACGGCCTTGGCCGGATCCCGGTCCATGATTTTCCGCAGCACCTGCAGTCGCATTTGCAATCCCACGAAACACTGCAAAGGCCCATCGTGAAAATCGTGCGCGATGCGCTGCCGCTCCGCTTCCCTGGCGTGTTCGGACTCGGAACGAAACATCATGGCCTGGCGGGCCGCGGAACGCAATCGGTCCTGGAGCGCCTGGCGCTGCAGGGCCATCACCGTCACGGCGGTCCCCGAAAGCAACACGCCTGGTGACAGGACGACGATTTCGGAGGGACGGGCGAGAAAAAGAAAAAGCGTTGTGCCTAGCACGACCGCAAATATCTCGCGCGTCGTATGCAGCAGCGCGGCCGACATCAGAATGAACAGATAAAAGAGTGAGCTGATTCCGGTGTTGTATTCAAGCGGCAGAGCCGTGCATATCAGGAAGAAAACCGTATCGGCCAGCAAGCTCAGCAACATATAGCCGCGGCGTTCCAGGCTCCAGCCAAACACCGCCGCCAACGCGTAGAGCGTGTAGGCAATCCACAACGCAAGACTGTTCCGCGCCAGCGCCCCCGTGGCCGCAAAGGCAAGTACGGAACAGAAAATTCCCAGCAGCAGGCGGAATATCGCCAGCGAGAACTGCCAATGCGGTACCAGGATGGGCGCGACGGCCTCAACCGCCGGCAGCCTTTCCGTCCGCGTGGCTTCGTTCGATGACATCCTGGTTTATTATCGGCGCATTTTGTGGAGAACTGCAGGGGGCAATGACCCCAGGGAACTTTTCCAAACTCGCGGCGTCCAATCCATCAGCAATACTCGCTGGCCCAATGTGCTAGCGTGAGATCATCAATGGGGATGCGCACTATGGCCGCAACGCTGATTACAGTGCGGTTGGACGAAAACCACCCGGCAAACGACCAGGCCACCGCGGCCTCAATCGACGCTCTGCTGGTCGAACGGCTGAAAGCCTGCGACGAAGAAGCCTACGAAACCCTGCTCGCCCGCTTTCAACAGCCTATTTACAACCTCTGCTACCGATTGGTTAACGATCCGTCCGATGCCGCGGATGTCGTTCAGGAAGTGTTCCTGAAGGTGTTTCGCTCCATCGATCATTTCCGCGGGCAGAGCACGCTGAAAACCTGGATCTACCGGATCGCCGTCAATGAGGCCTATAACCAGCGGCGCTGGTTCAGCCGGCATCGACGGCAGGAGGTGGGCCTGGATGACGAAGACCAATCTTCGCGTCCGTGGCTCGACTCGATTTCCGATCCGGCTCGCGGCCCCTACGAGCTTGCCCTGAACGAAGAGCGTCACCAGCTCATCGAATCCTCCCTGCGCGAAATTAACGCCGATTTCCGCACTGCTGTCATTCTTCGCGACCTTGAAGATCTTAGCTACGAAGAGATCGCCCAAGTCCTCGAAATCTCACTCGGCACCGTTAAATCCCGTATCCTGCGCGGCCGTGAATCGCTCCGCCGCGTTCTCGCCGGGCAGATGGATCCCCACGCGGCCGGCAATGGCTTGGGGCTTGTTCCAGGAGGTGTGAAATGATGCGGCCCGTCGATTGCCAAACGTTCGAATACTGGTGCGAGGATCTAGCCGATCCGCGTGTTGACGCGGTCCTTCGCGACTCGCTCGCAGCCCATCAAGCCAACTGCCTTCGTTGTTCCGATTTCGCCGTGCGTACCCATCATCAACGTCGGGCTCTGCAGGGCCTGCTTGTCCGGCACGCGCCGATCAATCTGGCCGTGAATCTGCGTGTCATGGCGTCCAAGGAACTGGTGCGCCGCGCGGCGCGGGTTGACTGGGCCACCCGTATTAAGGCGTTTCGCGGCCAAGCCCGCCTATGGATGAATAATCTGTGGCGTCCGCTCGCCATCCCCACGGCTGGCGGTCTGGCCTCCGCGTGCATTCTTTTTTCCGCTCTAATGCCCACGTTCGCCCTTCAAGGGCCGGCTACGGCCGATGTGCCCACGGCATGGTATCAGTCGGCGGAAGTGTATGGCCTGTCGCCGTTCGGCGGGAATTTCGATAATGTCACCGTCGACGTGCGTGTCGATATGAATGGCCGCGTGGTCGACTACGCCGTTCCCGCCGGGGATTCCGGCCAGTGGCTGAAGAATCCGGATATGCGCAAGGCCGTGGAGCAGAGCCTCCTCTTTATGACCTTCCGGCCGGCCAGCTTCTTTGGCCAGCCCGCGTCGGACACCATTCGCATCACGCTCCGCCGCAGCCATATTGAGGTTAAAGGCTAGCCACTCTGGGACGCCGCCTTGGCCAGCATTTTCTCGCCAGCCGTCCGATTCTGGAACGGATCGCAGCCAGTGTGTGCGCCACCTCGCCGGAGACGATTGTCGAGATTGGAGCCGGCCGGGGCGCGCTCACCGAGTTCCTGCTTCAATCCGGCGCGCACGTGCACGCCATTGAGTTGGATCCGGAGATGGTTGCCCAGTTGGCGCACCGCTTCCCCGCTCACCCCGGCCTGACCGTTCATCACGCCGACGTACTCTCGACCGACCTCGCCCAGTGGGGGCCCGCCTCGCTCGCCGGCAACCTGCCGTATTTCATCACGTCGCCGATTCTCGACCGCATCCGGAGGGCGCGCACTACTATCAGGACCTCCACGCTTCTTATCCAGAAAGAAGTGGCCGACCGCGTAATCGCCAAACCCAAGTCGCGCGATTACGGCTTCCTCACCGTCGTTACCCAAAGTTGGGCCGACACGGAGCACATTGTCCACGTCCCGCCCGAGGCTTTCCGGCCGCCGCCCAAAGTCGACTCATCGGTCGTTCTCCTGACCGGCAAGCCCGATATTCCCACCGATCTCGACGCGTTTCTGAAGTTCGCCTCCCACGCCTTCCGCCAGAAACGCAAGAATCTACGTAACAATCTGAGCGGTATTTATCCCATGGCGGACTGGGAGCACATGGCCGAACGGACGCTGCGCGCCGAACAATTGAGTATCGAAGAGCTGCGCGCTTTGTGGCGCAAGTTATCCTGAAGTTCGATGCTTCGCGTACGTTTCGCCCCTTCTCCCACCGGATATCTACATATCGGTAGCGCCCGGACGTTTATCTTCAACTGGCTTTATGCGCGCCGCAATGGCGGAACCATGATCCTCCGTCTGGACGATACCGACGTTGAACGCAACACCCAAGCCTCAATCGATTCCATCTTCGACGGCCTGCACTGGCTCGACCTTTCCTGGGATGAGTTCTATCGCCAGTCGGACCGCCTGGAACTGCACCGCGCGGCGGCCAACGCGATTCTCGAAAAGGGATTGGCGTATCGCGACTTCACGCCGGCCGATACGTCAACGGAGGAGAAAGTCCACGACGGCCATGCCTGGACCGGCAACCCCGGTCAGCGGGACATGACGAAAGAAGAGTCGAACAGCCGCGCGGCCGCCGGCGAGCCGTTCGTCGTTCGATTCCGTGTGCCGCGGGAGAATGGCCGCGCCGTCGCTTTTAAGGACAGCGTGTACGGGGATCAGACCAAGTCCTGCGACGATATCGAAGACTTTGCGCTGCTGCGTTCGAACGGCATGCCGACGTACCATCTGGCTTCCTGCGCCGACGACGCCGATCTCCGCATCAGCCACATCATCCGCGGCCAGGACCATCTGACAAATACATTCAAACATGTGCTGATTTTCGAAGCGCTCGGCGTCGCCGCCCCCCAGTTTGCCCACTTGCCGCTGCTGATTGCGCCGGATGGCGCGAAGCTGTCCAAACGCAAGCACGGCCCGGTGGTCAGCGTGACTACCTACCGGGACGCGGGATTCCTGCCGCACAGCTACGTCAACTTTCTGTGCCTGCTGGGATGGTCGCCCAAGGACAATCGCGAGCAACTGACGCGCCGGGAAATTGTCGATATCTTCAGCTTTGAAGGGGTAAATCGCTCAAATGCGGTAGTAAACTTTACCGAGGAAGATCCTATCGATCCGAAAGCGCTGTGGCTCAACTCGCAGCATCTGCGCTCTCTGCCGGTTGTGGAAATTCTGCCGGGCGTAACAGCCGTCTTAGAAGCCGCGGGGTTTCAAATTCCCGCCGACCGAGCCCACTTTGCCGGAGTTGTCGACGTGATCCGCGCCCGCTACACCACGCTGCTCGATTTCGCCACAAAGGGCCGTCCGTACTTCTCGGACGATTTCACGATTGAACCGATTGCGCTTGAAAAACTTAATGAACCCAAAGCCCGCGAACTGCTCCGCGAACTCGCGGCGCGCCTGGAAACCGAGCCCGATTTCAGCGAGGCCGTCGCGGAAAAGCACCTTCGGGCACTGGCGGCCGAACGGGGCGTGAAGGCGGGTGTGCTGATTAACGGTTCCCGCGCCGCGCTTACCGGACAGGCCGTCGGGCCATCGGCATTCGTGCTATTCTCCGCGATTGGGCGCGACCGGGCGATTGCCCGGTTAAAGGCGGTTTAGCGATGATCATCCTCGGCTTGGGCGGACTGGGGCGGAACGCCGCCGCCGCAATCGCGAACGACGGCCAACTTCTGGCGGCGGTGGAACAGAAGAAGGTGGCCCGCCATCACACGCCCGGCGTGCTGCCAATGGAGGCCATTCGCACCTGCCTCGATCTGGCGAAGGCGAAGCCGGAAGCCGTGGACGTTGTCGCCATTGCCCGGCCGCTTTCGTCCCAGTCGGAGTTGCACCTCGAACTGCGAACGCAGTTCCCCCAGGCCCGCGTAGTAGTGGCCGAACACCATACGGCGCACGCGGCGGCCGCCTATTACCTCTCCGGCTTCGACCACGCGACCATTCTGACGCTCGACCGCAACGGCGATTTCCGCTGCGGCGCCCGGTGGACGGCGCAAGGCACGCAAATGCACCTGGAAAAGGAGCTGTACTATCCGGATTCGGTCGGCGATCTTTATAGCCGCGTGACTGATTTGCTCGGCTATCGCGCCAATTCGGACGAACCCAAGGTGCAGTGGCTGGCGGCATCGGGGCAGCCTGTCTACGCGGGTTTGTTTGAAGATATCTTTCCGCTCGATGGCGACTGGGCCAGCCACACCGACCGCCATTTCTTCGATGGCGAACGCATCTCGCGCGGCGGGTTCAGCTCGCGGTTCTATCAGGCGCTGGGATTGGCCGATGGCGCGCCTGTACCGATGAAACTGGCGGCGGACATAGCCGCGTCGCTGCAGGCGAGCGTCGAGAAAATCGTCCTGCGGTTGGCCGGGAGCGGCGAAAATCTGTGCCTCGGCGGCGGGCTATTCCTGAACGGGTTGGTAGTGGAAGCGTTGGAACGCTCGGGTCAGTTCAGCAACGTCTACGTGCAGCCGGCGGCGGGCAATGCGGGAACGGCGTTCGGCGCGCTCTGTCTGGCTTGGCATCAGGTATTGGGGCAAACCGGACGAATGGGCCTGGATAACCTGTGCTTGGGGCCCGAATTCACGACCGAGGAAATCAAACGAGCGTTTGAAAACTGCAAGCTGCGGTTCCAAACGCTGCTGACGACCGATGCTATACTCTCCACCGCAATCGATCAGTTGCAGCGCGACCGCATTCTGGCCTGGATGCAGGGCCGCATGGAGTTCGGCTCGCGGGCGCTGGGAAATCGAAGTATATTGGCCAGCCCGGTCAATCCGTATTCAACCGAGAATTTGAACGTCTTCATCAAGCATCGCGAGCCGTTCCGGAAGTTCGCGGCGTCGGTGCCGGTGGAGTTGGTGTCGGAGTATTTTGAAGTCGGGCCCAATGCCCGCTATTTGGCGACCGTAGGACGAGTCCGTCCGGCGCATCGGGAGAAGTTCGCCAGCGCGATTCTAGGCGACGACATCGTGCGCGTGCATACCGTTTCTGAAGGGGATAACCCCTTATACTGGCGTCTGCTGCATCGCGCGGCCGATGTTTTTGGCATGCCGGTGCTCTACAACACCAGCTTCAATCTGTTCGGCGATCCGCTGGTCTGCGCGCCCCGCGACGCCGTTCGCAGCTTCTATTCGTCGGGCATCGACGCCCTAATCGTCGGCCATTTCTTCGTCGAGAAATGAGACAAGTGGTGGCGGAGGTGGCGCGGGCGCATGGCTACTTCGCCAAAACCAAGGTAATGACCGCGCCAGAAGCAATCAGGATTAGAAGCCATACCATCGGATTCTGCCGAATGCTCTCCCATGGGCCGGATGTCTTTGGGAGCGTTTGAAAATAGGTTGGTTCCTGTATCGGGGCGTCCGGTTCTGTTGGAGCGGCCGGCAGCGTGGGGCTTGGCGCCATACCTACCGGGCCGATGACCGGCCATGGCCGCTGGGTCTTTAGCAACTCCGTCAACAAAACCGTTTGCTTCTTCGCCTCATCCAATGCGATGCCACAGGAAATGGAACGGGCTAAGACGTAAGGCACGACGGCCATGGCGCACGCCAAAGCGCCGCCGGCGGCCTGTTGTGGAGCGGTTGTCGCTCCCGCTATCGTGAACAGCAGTTCCAATGCGCCCGCAATGGCTCCAAGTGCCGCGATTACCCAAAGTAGGGTCACGCGCGCCGCCTCACTTGCTTAGTTTTTCCAACTCCAGAACTACGCATATTCACTTCCTCGGCCGGCTTCGAGTGTGCGGCGGAACATACACGCCGTTCTTGCTGGTGTGCCCACGGACGTGCACTTCCGTACCCGGTGTATGCCGGGAAGAGGTCCCCGATTGCACAACGCCAGTGTCCGAACTCGAAGATCCGTTGACGGTCAGGGACTGGACGAGGACTGGCGCGACTGGCGAACTTGTTGACGTGGCTTCATCTCCATGGAGAAGTTTGAACGCGCTTTCGTACTGCTCAAGGGCAATCAACGCCATAGCGCGTCGATTTTTCAAGTCTGGGTTAGATTTGAGTTTGTTCGCTTCGCTGTAGTCCTGGAGCGCTTCCGAGAATCTTCGTTGTCCGTGGTGCGCCATCCCGCTCCTAGCCTAGAGTTTTGCACTTTTTGAGGTCCCTCCCCAAGGGCACGGAAGTCTCTTCAGCCCCGGTTTTTCATCCAAACAATTTTGTGCCGTTTTGTTGTTTTTCTCTTGCATGCGTTTCCCGGCTA
>JBJXFL010000073.1:0-3332 GCA_046155405.1 Bryobacteraceae bacterium
CTCTACTCCGCCAGCAGCCAAAACCAGCGTTGAAAACAAATAACCACGGCCGTGTTTCGGGACTATCCAGGGATCAATAACGCCTCAAAATTCCTGATCCTGAGGCAAACTGCGGAAGTTGGGCTAACGCAGCTTCTCTCCCGCGCGCGCGAAACATCCCAAGTTTTCTCCACTCTTGATTGCGACCCGCCCCGCGGCTAACGGCCCCAAAACTGGTTGACTGCCTGGCTGTTGGAAAAATGCTCCGCCTGGCCATCCCAGTCCAGGAAGCTTCGCGTGCGTAGCGCGATGTGGGCGATCAACGTGTTGGCGATCGACATGCGGTCTTCTTCGATGGGGCGGTTCGGCCGCGCCCCGGCTCTTCACGCGGCGCGGGTCCGGCGGCCGCTATCTTCGCGAATTGGCGGCGATTCATTTCATCCTCCTGTAGCCGTGAACTGGTACGCTGTCCTACGTGCGATCCTCGATCATACTGCCCGTCCTGTTGATTCTGATGTCCCTTGCCAACGCCGCTCCTCGCATCCTCGTCCACGGCCATCGCGGCGCGCGCGCCGTACGCCCGGAGAACAGCCTTCCAGCGTTCGAATACGCGATCGCCCAGGGCGTCGACGTCCTGGAACTTGACCTCGCTGTTACGAAGGACGATGTGCTCGTCGTCTCCCACGATGCCCGCATGAGTCCTAAGTTTTGCCAAGGCCCGGCCGGCGCTGAAACGCTGATCCGCGCGATGACCCTCGCTCAGCTCCGCCAGTGGGATTGCGGCGCCAGGGCCAACCCCGATTTTCCTAGGCAACAGACCGTCCCCGGCACCCGCGTTCCAACGCTCCAGGAGGTCTTCGACCTTGTCAACCGGCAGAACAGCCGTGTTGAGTTCAACATCGAAACCAAGATCTCACCGGCCCGCCCCGAGCAAACCCCGCCACCCGCGCGGTTCGCCCAAATGGTGTTGGACGTGGTCCGCAAAAATCAGTTTACCGACCGCGTGATTCTCCAGTCCTTCGACTTCCGAACTCTGCACGCCATGAAGCGGCTGGAACCGAAGATGCGCGGGTCCGCGCTCTATCCACACGACCCCGGCGATCCCCATCGCACCATTCTCGAACTGGCCATGGAATCCGGCGCAGGCATTGTCAGCCCCCATTACTCCACCGTGAATGCCGGTGAGGTGGCCGCGGCTCACAAGGCCGGGCTGCAAGTGGTGCCCTGGACCGCAAACGAACCCAGCGTTTGGGATAGCCTTATCGCCGCCCAAGTTGACGCTATTATCTCCGACGACCCGGCGGCATTGATCGCCTATCTGAAGGCCAAAGGTCTCCGGTAACATGCCCGCGAGATGGATGAAGCGGTGGCTGCTTGCCGCCGGGGTCTATAACATCGTTTGGGGCGCGTTCTTCGGCGCGTTTCCCAACGCGCTGTTCGACTGGGCCGGCATGGAACGGCCGAACTATCCCGAGTTATGGCAGTGCATCGCGATGATCGTCGGCGTTTATGGGGTTGGTTACGCCGTCGCTTCGGCGGACCCGTTTCGCCATTGGCCTATCGTGCTCGTAGGCTTCCTCGGCAAGCTCTTTGGGCCTATCGGCTTCGTGCACTCGGCGATGACTGGCCGGTTGCCGTGGAAATTCGGAGCCGTCAACATTTTCAACGACCTCATCTGGCTGATTCCGTTTCTACTCATCCTGCTCGGCGCCTGGCGCGCCTATCTCGCCGATCCCGGCGGCGACTCATCAAACGTGCCCGACCAGCGGGGCCGCACGATTGACGCGCTGTCGAAAAACCAGCCCGTGCTGCTTGTGTTCCTGCGCCACTTCGGTTGTACGTTCTGCCGGGAAGCGTTGGCCGATATCCGCGTGCAGCGTTCGCGAATTGAAGCGGCGGGCGTACGGATCGCGTTGGCGCACATGAGCCGGGACGCGGAAGCGGCGGCCTTCTTCGCCCGCTATGGGCTTGAGAATGTCGCCCGTTTTTCCGATCCCGGGCGCGGCCTGTACCGGCGCTTTGAACTGCGCCGCGGCGATTGGCGGCAGCTTTTCGGGTTTAACGTATGGGTCCGCGGGGCGCGCGCCGTGTTTGCCGATCGGCATGGCTTGGGCATGCCGGCGGGCGACGGGTTCCAGATGCCGGGAGCGTTCCTGGTGTTGAATGGCGGGATCGTCAAGGCCTATCGCCACGACACGGCCGCATCGCGTCCGGACTACTGCAAATTAGCGGCGGTGTAGAGTTCTTCGCGCGTCCAGTCCGGAATCGCTCCGCGCCGGGAGGCGACAATCGATCCAAGCGCGTTCGCGAAACGCGCCGTTCGGTCTAGCGGCCATTGGCTGGTCAAACCGTGGAGCAGGGCGGCTGAAAAAGCGTCGCCCGCGCCCACTGTGTCGATCACCGATATAGTGGGCGCTTTCTCCTCGACGACCTCGCCGTGGGCGTGGAGCCGGCAGCCATCCGCGCCCTTCGTAATGCAAAGTACGGTAAATGAATAGCGGCGGAGGAGGGCCGCGGCCGGATCGCCATCGAGCGATAATTCGCGCGCCAACCAATCGAGTTCCACGTCGTTGCACTTAACGACGCTGGCCGCGCGGAGCAGTTCGTCGACCGTCGCCGGATCTTCAAAACCGGGGCGCAAGTTGACGTCGTAGAACAGCGGAATTCCGCCGAGGGCCAATCGCGCCGCGCGGGCTTGCGGGCAAGTCTGTTGCAGCATGCCGCAGACGAGCCACGCCGGCCGCAAGGCCTGCAACGCCGCTGCTTGACAGGCGGAGATTTCGGGCTCCTCCCAAGCGGCCGGGCGGCGCAAGTGATAGGAGGGGTGCCGATCCGCATCGAGCGTGACATCGACAATTCCTGTCGGCCATTGCGGATGACGGCGCGTATAGGTCATGTCGACACCGAGCGCCTCCGCCCGCGCGAGTGCTTCGTCGCCGGCCTCATCCTTTCCAACCGCGCTGATGAAATGGGCGGCAAAGCCGAGCCGCGCGGCATGGGCGGCAAGATTAAAAGGAGCGCCGCCAAGCAGGCGATAGCCGGGGTATTGATCCCAGAGAATTTCGCCGACGGAAAGTAGAACGGGGCCGGGAAGTCCTCTCACTTCCAACATGTATCACATAACGATGCATGCCCGCGGAAGTCGAAAGGGCGATTCTTGAAACCAGTGGGCGTGCGCGGAGGTTGATGCGTTCGACGCGGCACTAACAACGATGCGTAAGGTCGACCTAGCGGGACTTTCGCAAATCTGGGGCGCTCAACGCCGGTGACTGGCCTCCGAATGCCTGTCAAATAAGGTTGCCGTCTCAATCGTCGGTCCCTTTCCAGCTAGATGAAAGAATGCCAATTTGCCA
>JBJXFL010000077.1:0-2819 GCA_046155405.1 Bryobacteraceae bacterium
GCGTCTTGCGCAAACGCGGCGGCGGCAAGGAAAAAGACGAGCGCACTGCACCAGCGATGACTGTTCATGGGAACTCCTATAAGCCCTGGGATGAGGTACTCCGAATCCCAGGGCTTATAGGAGTACCCTCACCCCCGGGCGTCGGGAAGTTATTTCACGGTCGCCCGATTCTCAATGTACGAATCCAACTCCGCGGCCGTTAGCGCGACGGGCGCTCCGCCCGTGGGAATCTCTACCTTGGCCGTCCAGAGGATGGCGTTCGTCAGCAGGCGGCGATAGCCTTCCTCGGCAAAGCTCACGTGCAGGTGGCCGCCGGTGAACGCGAACGAGCGGCCGCCGTCCTTGCGCTCGAAAGTCCAGGAGACAATCGCGTTATCGTCGAGTTTTGCCGCCGGGGTCTTCGGATTCACGGTTCGCAAGATCGGCGTGACGCCTTTCATTTCCGGCGTGAAGCGCAGCTTGAAGAGATATCCATCGTCGATCTTGAAGGGGGTGACGCCGCGCGCGACGGGATGGTCCGGGAACGTTTTGTACGTGTCGATCCAGTGGGCACGCTGCGAATGCCCCTTCTCCCACGCGGCGCCGGTCCAGGCGCGCATGCGGTCGCCGTGGTCCTTGGCGATGTCCACGCCTTGATGGAGCATCACGAGTCCGACCCCCGCGTCGGTCAACTTTTGCAGTTGTGCCATGCGGTCTCCCTTGAGCATCGAGTGCTTGTCGGCGCCGTCCACGAAGAAGACGATCGCCTTCGCTCCCATGAACGTCTCCGGGTTCTTCGGCCAATCGAGAGCCAGAACCGGCGCGATCCCGGGCGTCTGCTTGACGAGGTCCATGAGGACCGCGCAGCCGCCGATGTATTCGTGCTCGCCCGGCTTGAAGTAATTCGACCCGGCGATGAAGACAATCTTGTTGGCCTTCGCGTCCTTGGGTTGCTCTTCCAGAGGGATCCCCTTGGGCAGCTTGGGCGTTTTGTCGCCGGCGTGCGCGGACGCCGTGATGGCCAGCAAAAGTACGAAGCCGAACGTGAGACGAAGCATGGCAAATCCTCTCTTGATGTTCGTCTAGCGCTGGCATGCGCCACGCGGGCGCTAAACGAGGAGTGATTTTGGCGGTAATCGCTCTGGTAACTTATGAAGAAACGATTATGATAGAAGCGTTCCCTCTCTCCATCTTTTAACGCCTGCCCCACTGGATCGCCGAATATTTTTCGGGGCATCTGCAGGGAGTTTCTACATTTATCGCCCAGTCAGGGAGAGCCGCCATGAAACGTCGGGGATTCACGCTGATCGAACTTCTCGTGGTGATTGCGATCATCGCCATCTTGATTGCCTTGCTTGTTCCCGCGGTGCAAAAGGTGCGCGAGGCGGCGGCGCGAACGCAGTGCATCAACAACCTCAAGCAACTCGGCCTGGCGATGAACAACTATCATAGCGGCTTCAAGCAACTGCCCAGTAGCTGCTTCAATGTGGGAACCTATGGCCCCTCCGCTCTCGGCTTTCTTTTGCCGTACGTTGATCAGGACGCGCTGGGCAACCTGATGGATACGAACGTCGCGTCCGGAGCATCCGCAACTTCACCCGCCGCGACGCCGTGGGACGCTGCCGGGGCCGCTCGACTCAGTCTGCTGGTCTGTCCGTCGGACGGCCAGACGAACCAGCATCGCACGCAGTTCGGCTGGACAAACTATCACACGAATCATGGCACCTGGTTTCCCGCTACGAGCAATCAGTGGGACGGCGTGTTCGGCCCGAATGGCGTTGTCTATGGCGGCGGTCCGCCCGCGGCCCCTTTCATGAAATTTGTCAACATCACTGACGGCACCAGCAATACCGCGGCCATCGCCGAGGTGTGCCGGGGCCAGGGGGACATGGGCGGCTCCACGGCGCGCGATCCCCGGTTGGATTGCTTCGAATCGTCCGGCGCGGCGCCGACCACTTCAGTGACGGCTGCACGGAACTTTTTTCTTGCTGAGAATTATCAAACGGCACTATTCGCCGGCGGGACGGCATGGGGTCAGAGCCCGGCGTGGCGCTGGCGCGGTTATCCCTGGCGTGAAGGCTCCATCTGGCGCGGCGGCTACAATCACCTCCTGCCCCCCAAGTCCCCCTGCTGGCGCCAGCCCGGCGGCGGCGGCGATATGTGGTGGCAACTCGTGAGCCCGGCCTCCAGCTATCACGCCGGCGGCGCCAACGTCCTCTTCTGCGACGGGACCGTTCACTTCGTCAACCAAACCATCAGTCCCGACGTCTGGACTGCCCTTGGCACGCCCGCTGGTCAAGAGACCGTGAATATTTCCGCCATCAACTGATTTCCATGCAATGCGGAGCGTCCGATGAATCGTCTTTTCTTGCGATTGACTATCCTGGGCGTATTTTCCATCGTCCTCGTCGGCTGCGGGCCGAAGGAGGTCAAGACCGATACCGACCAGTTGAAGGCGGAAGCGGAAAAAATGGAGAAGTACCTCAAAAAGGAGCACGGGAATTAGGCCCCGTGCCCCGCGAGGTTTCTACGCCTACTTTCCAACCGAGAACACCCGATCAATCCGGCTCAGATTCCCCTGCCGATCGCGTACCGACACCACGATTCGCCCGCGCTCCATCTTGCCGAGCGGTTGTTCCAGCTTCAACGCCCAGACCCCACCCTGCGTTTGCACGCCGAACTTCTCAGCGAGATTCTGACCCGCCTGAACCCCGGCGACGAGGAAATCGGCCCTCACCTCGAAACTGGCCATGTCGAGCCCGCTGTACGCATCGTGCATCCCGATCAGGATGCGGTCCACTTTCGCGTTCTTGCCCGGCGCCGGATACGTGAGCGTCAAC
>JBJXFL010000112.1:0-9255 GCA_046155405.1 Bryobacteraceae bacterium
GGCGCGCAAGAAGCGCAAAAAGCATCCGGGACGCCAGACGCTGCCCGCCGATCTGCCGCGCGTGGTCAATGTGGTCACCTGCGCGCCCGAACAATGCACATGCGGCAACTGCGGCAAAGAAACGGAATTGATCGGGTACGAAGAAAGCGAACGGCTGGACGTGGAACCGCCGAAGTTTTTCGTGATCGTTACGAAACGCGAAAAGCGCGCCTGCGCCAAGTGCGGCGGAAGGTTGCCGGTGATTCGGAGTGGGTTTTCCCTGCCCCCACGCGGAGCGGTCACATTGAACAGTTCAGCATCAAAAAGCAGCACACGGCGGCGTGCGAGATGGCGGAGGTCTCCCACTTCCCCATCTACACCTTTCGGCATACCTGCCTCACTCGATGGGCGACAGTGATGGACCCGTACACGCTGGCCTACCTCGCCGGACACAGCGACTTCTCCACCACCAAGCGGTATGTCCATCCGCAGAAGGAGCAGGTCCTGGAGGCAATGCAGAGATCCCACGAAGCACAGACCCCGCACAAAATCCGGCACACTGCAAAGTCGGAAGCCGGAGAACCAAACCACCAAACACCCGCAATCAATTGATAGGAAACGGGTTATGTGGTGCGCCCGGACCGATTCGAACGGCCGACCCTCTGGTTCGAAGCCAGATGCTCTATCCAGCTGAGCTACGGGCGCCAATGTATGGCAGAGTACCACAACCGCTGCTACCATGACTGCATGGATGTTGGGGTGCTCAATAAAGAAAACGAAATCAAGGTCGCCGTTTCCAGTCTCCCCGCGCTCGAAGACCGCCTCCGCTCGCTCGGCTTTCAGATCCTCCATCCGCGTGTCTTTGAATCCAACGTCATCTACGACACGCCCGAAACCGCACTCCGCGCCCGCGGTGAACTGATCCGCATCCGCCAGGCCGGCGGCCGTTCCATCTTCACCTTTAAGGGGCCGCCCACCGTTTCCCGCCACAAAGAGCGCGAAGAACTCGAGCTCTCCATCGGCGACCCCGAAATCCTCGGTCTAGTCCTCCAACGCCTCGGTTTCTTGCCCCGGTTCCGTTACGAAAAATTCCGCACCGAATGGGCAATATCCGGTGACCATGGCGTCGTCATGGTCGACGAAACGCCCATCGGAACTTATATGGAACTCGAAGGCCCCGCCGACTGGATTGATCGCCTCGCCCCCCTTCTCGGCTACTCCCAGTCCGACTATCTCAACCTCAGCTACGCTCGCCTCTATACCCAGGACTGCGAACGCCGCGGTATTCCTCCGTCCCATATGGTCTTCGATACAACACGGTAATAGTCCATCCACTATTTTGCCTTATCACCCCACTTTTTCATTGCTCCTCCCCACACTCCCCCCGTATACTTTTTCTTGAAGCCCAGTACTACCAGTACGAAGCTCGAAAAGGCCATCTAGTTATGATTACCAGTGTTGTGATCATCATCCTCTCTCTAGCGATGTTCGTCTACTGGTTTCGCTATTCCTGTGTGCTAATCCTCGGTGCCAACTGGAACGAGGAAATGGCTCATCTGGTAGCGTCGCGGAACGAACTGTCCTTCGGCTCTGTCGAAGAGTCGCTGGCACGGGCGGAATCGGCGCAGGCGATGGATCGGGTGAAAGATCTGCTGGACCGGGATCTTGATCGCGTTCTCGCATTGTTGTCGAATTGCCCAAGTGTCCAGGAAACTGGACAATCGCTGGAATGCCGGATTCTTATGTTGGACTATCAACTCATGAAGGCTTGGTACGCGGTGACGCGTTCCTCTGCCGGACCGAAGGCGCAGCAAGCTCTTCGGGAAATGGCCCTCGTCGTCGGCTATATTGCCGGTGAATGCGGTGACCACCTGGCGACTGAAGGCTCTTAAGCGCAGCGTCCATTCCACTCCAAACAAAACGCCGACGGCGCGGATCGCATCCGCGCCCGTTTCTTTTCGCCACATTCCGCCCGCCCCTGTCACCGTCCTGTCTTAGAATGAATAAGTGTTCAGTGAAGCTGATATTGCAATAGCGGTCGGAAAACTCAACCGGATCCGCACGGAAATCGCCAAGATCATTGTGGGCCAACAGGATGTCGTCGATGGCGTCCTCATCTGCCTCCTCGCCGGTGGCCACGTCTTGCTCGAAGGTGTCCCCGGACTTGGTAAAACGACGCTCCTCCGAACCCTCTCTCGCGTCCTCCGCCTCCGCTATTCGCGCATCCAGTTCACCCCGGACCTCATGCCCGGCGACATTGTCGGCTCCATGATCATGGAGACGGATTTGAACGGCGCCAAATCGCTCCGTTTCCAGGTCGGCCCCATCTTTTCGCATCTGGTACTCGCCGACGAAATCAACCGCGCCACGCCCAAGACCCAATCCGCCCTCCTCGAAGCCATGCAGGAGCGCACCGTCACCAGTGGCACCACCACCCACGAACTCGAAGCGCCGTTCCTCGTCATGGCCACGCAGAATCCCATCGAGATGGAGGGTACTTATCCCCTTCCCGAAGCTCAACTTGATCGCTTTCTGATGAAAATCATCGTCGGCTATCCCACCAAGGAAGAACTCGGCCGCATCGTCGAATACACGCTCCATCGCGAAGAAATCGAGATCGATCAGATCGTCGACCGCGAAGAGATCCTCGGCCTGCGCCATACCGCCCGTCAGGTTCTAGTCGCGCCGCACATTCGAGAATATGCCGTGAACCTCGTTATGGCCACGCAACCGAACACGGTGCACGCCCATCCGCGCGCCAATAAGTATATTCGTTACGGCGCCTCCCCGCGCGGCGCGCAGGCGCTCGTTGAATGCGGCCGCGTCCTCGCGCTCATGCAGGGCCGGTTGCAGTTGAGTATTGGCGACGTGCAAACCATCGCCCTCAGCGTTCTCCGCCACCGTATTATCCCCAACTTCGACGCGCACGCCGAAGGCGAAACTCCCGACACGGTCCTCAAGGAGATCCTCCGCACCGTCACTGCGGCCGCCGCTTAAGGACGTCGCATGCCTGAACCGCTTATCGACCAGAAATTCCTGGAACGCCTCGAGCGTCTCACACTGCACTGGCAGAAGTCGTTCCCCGGTCTGGTCGGCGGCCACAACGCGTCCCGCTACCCCGGCTCCGGCCAGGAATTTCTCGATCATCGCGGTTTTCACCATGGTGACGACCTGCGCGCCGTCAACTGGCGCGCCTACATGCGCCTGGAAAAGCTCATCCTCAAGCTCTTTCAAGTCGAGCCCCGCGTCCCCGTGCGCATTCTCCTCGACACCAGCGCCTCCATGACTACCGGCGACCCATCCAAGTTCGATTTCGGCCGCCGCCTGGCGGCGTCGCTATCTTATGTGGGTCTCGTACGTCTGGAATCTATCCTTCTCCAGCCTTTCGATTCCAGTCTCCATGACCCCCTCACCTGCGGCGGCGGCCGTCACCGCTTCCGTCCCATTGTCGATTTCCTCGAAGCCCTCAAACCGGGTGGCCGCAGCAATTTCTCTTATGCCCTGCGCCAGTTCATCGCCGAGTATCCCCAGCGCGGCCTCGTCATCCTCATCTCCGATTTCCTCGACGAGATCGACTGCGAAAAACCTGTCCAGTACCTTGCCGACTTCGGCCATGAAATGTTCATCATTCACCTCTGGGGAGATAGCGACCGCAAACCGCCCTATACCGGCGAACTCGAACTCGAAGACGCTGAAACAGGTGAATCGGTCAAACTGAACTTTGACGATGAAGCCCGCGAGGGCTACGTCGAAGCGTTTGATAACTACGCCCGCTCCATCCGCGAACTGGCCATGCGCAAGGGCGGCCGCTACATCGGCCTTTCCACCAATACGCCCATCGAACAGGCCATTTTCGGTTCGTTCGTCGAAGCGAAGGGCATGCAATAGGTGTTTTTCTTTAACCTCAGCCTCGGCGAGTTCACAGCCCTCTTCGGCGCCGTCAGCGGCGCCGTGCTGGCGTTGTATCTGCTTGATCGCTCGCGCCGCAAAATCAGGGTCGCCACCATGCGCTTCTGGAAGCCAAGCGAGAAGCCGCCCGAAGCCAAGCACCGCCGCCGCATCCAGCAGCCCTGGTCCATGCTTATGCAAATTCTCGGTATGGGCCTACTGCTCGCGGCTGTCGCGCAACTGCGGCTTGGATCGCCGGACCGTTCCTCGCGCGACCACGTTCTGCTCCTCGATACATCCGCCTGGACTGGAGCCAGAACCGCCCCCCAGCGCCGCCTCATCGACGAAGCCAAAATCAACGCTATCCGCTGGCTCCGCTCCCTCCCCGGTTCGGATCGAGTCATGGTCGTCCGTGCCGACGCGCTTCCCACCCCCGCCACCGTCTTTGAATCCAGCCGCGCCGCCGCCGAACAGGCCATCCTGCAATCGCAGCCCGGGTCCTCCGCCCTCAACCTTCAGGCGGCTTTCGATTTTGCCCGCCGCATGCAGCGCCAACACGGTCAGAGCGCCGGCGAAATCGTCCTCTCCGGTGCCGGCCGGACCAATCAAACCGACCTTCCCGACGACGCCAACCTCCCCGCCTCCCTCCGCCTCCTGCCTGTCGCCGGGCCCACCCGCAACGTCGGCATCCGCCGCTTCCATCTCCGCCGCGCGCCCAACGATTCTCAACTCTGGGAGATCTTCGTCGCCGTCCGCAACTTCGGCCGCACACCCGAAACCGTCCCGCTTATCGTGACTTTTGGCAACGCCCCCATCGGTTCCAGCCGTTTTACCATCGCCCCCGGCGCCGAAGAAACCGGACGCTACGAATTCCGCACCAGATCGGCCGGCTGGATGGAGGCCCGCCTCCAACTGCGCGATGGCTTGCTCGAGGACAACGTCGCCCTCCTTGAAATCCCCGAGCAGAAGCAGGTGCGCGTAGCTATTTTTACCCGCCAGCCCGAACTTCTGCGGCCGCTCATGGCCGCCAACGCCCGCATCTCCGCCGCCTACTCGCCGCCTGAAGCTTACAAGCCCGACCCCGACGCCGATATCCTGATCGTCGATCGCTTCCGCCCCTCGCGCAAGCCCCAACGTCCAACGCTCTGGATCGCCCCGCCCGCCGAAGGTTCCCCACTCGCCGTCGCCAAGTCCAACACCAACGCCCGCATCACCCGCTGGCGTGCCGAACACCCCATCGCCCGCGGCCTTAACACTCTCGATCTGAAGCTCGATGGCGCTACGCTCTTCGTTCAGTCTTCCGCCGCCGACACTGTCGCCGAAGCCGAGGGCGGCAGTCTGGTGTCCGCCCAGTCCAATCCCCGCGCCGTTTTCCTGGGTGTCCATCCCGGCCTGGGCGCGCTGAAGTTTGAACTGGCCGCGCCGTTGTTGATGGCCAATATTCTCGAATGGATGGCCCCGGAAGCGCTGCGCCGTTGGGAACTCGATGGCGAAAGCGTCGGCACCATCAAAGTCGCGCTCGACGCCAATACGGACCCCGCTACCGTCGAGGTCATCGGCGAAGACCGGCAGCCTCTTCCCTTCTCAATCTCTGAAAACACGTTGCAGTTTTATTCCGCCACCCGCGGCAACGTTCGCGTCCGCGCCGGTTCCCGCGAAACGGTATATGCGCTCTCGCTTCCCGACGTCGGGGACACCGCCTGGGCGGCTCCCGCCAGGGTGCGCCGCGGCCAGGGACGGTTCACCGGCGGCGCGTCCCCCGTGCATGATCTCTGGCCATGGCTCGCGCTATTGGGCGCCGCCCTTATTCTCGCCGAATGGTTGATCTTCGGCCGCCTGCGCTTACCCCGTCGCAAGGGCGCCGCGCCGATCGAATTCCTCAGCCGCTTCACGGCCCCCTTTCGGAAGGCGTCATGACATTCGAGCGCGCATGGGTACTCGCCGTCGCCTGGATCCCGCTCGCCTGGCTTCTCTGGGAGTGGCGCGCCGGACGCCAGCGTACTAACCTCATCCTGAAAGCTCTGTCGCTCACTGCCGTGCTGCTCGCCCTCGCCGAACCGTCGATAAATTCGTCGGAGACCAAGAGCGCGGTGGCGCTACTAATCGACACCTCAGGGTCCATCTCCGATGCCGATCTCGTCCGTGCCGGCCGCCTCGCAAAAGATCTCGAATCCGAGCGCGGACGCAACTGGCTCAAGGTCATCCCCTTCGCCCGCGGCACCCGCGCGCTCACGCCGGAAGAACAGCGCCGCAACGCCGTCGGCCGGACCGCCGGAGAAGGCGGCCGTGGCACCGATCTCGAAACCGGCATCCGCGAGGCCCTCGCCGCCATGCCCGAAGGTCTCGTTCCCCGCGTCGTCCTGATGACCGACGGCAAGGAGAACAAGGGCAGCGTCACCCGTGCGCTCTATCAGGCCCGTCAACTCAATATTCCCATCGACGTCATTCCCCTCGCCGGCCGGCCCAAGCCGGATCTGCGCTTGGAATCGGTTTCCCTCCCGCTGCGCGCCTTCACCGGTGATCGCTTTCCCATCGATATCGCCATTCTGGCCCCGCGCCGCGCCCCCGCCGAAGTCGTCCTTACCGCCGAAGGCAAGACGCTCTCCACCAACCCCGTGCAACTCGAGCCGGGGCTCAACCGCCTCCGCGTTCACGTCGCCCTGAACGTGCCCGGCGCTATCGACATCTCCGGCGCCATCCGCTCCCAGGAACTCGGCGAGGTCCGCTTCGCTCAGTCCATCTCGCTCCGCCGTCCTCGCGCGCTCTTCGTCACGCAGGACCCGCCGGGGAGCGAAAAACATCTCTTCAGTGTGTTGAGCGCCGCGCAATACGACGTGATGATGTCGAATACGCTCGATGTGTCCCGGCTTGACGATTTCCAACTCCTGCTTTTCAACAATTACGACATCGAGACCATCCCCGTCGGCGACAAGGACCGCATCGAAGAATGGGTGAAGCAGGGCGGCGGCCTCATGCTGATCGGTGGCGAACGCATGACCTACCTCGAAAGTAAGAAGCAGGAGGACGCGCTCGACCGCGTACTCCCCGCGAAACTCGCCCCGCCCCGTTCGCCCGAAGGAACCTGCGTCGTCCTCATCGTCGACAAGTCCTCCTCCATGGAAGGCCGTAAGATGGAACTCGCCCGCGTCGCCTCCATCGGCGTGATCGAAAATCTCCGTTCCGTCGACATTGTCGGCGTCCTCATCTTCGACAACTCCTTCCAATGGGCCGTCCCCATCCGCAAGGCCGAGGACCGGACACTAATCAAACGCATCGTCGCCGGCATCACCCCCGATGGCGGCACGCAGATCGCTCCCGCCCTCACCGAAGCCTATCGAAAAACAGTTCCCGTCAAAGCGACCTTCAAACACATCGTACTGCTCACCGACGGGATCTCGGAGGAGGGCGACAGCCTCTCCATCGCCAAGGAAGCGGTTTCGCAGAACATTACCATCTCCGCCGTCGGCCTCGGCCAGGACGTCAACCGCGCCTACCTCGAAAAGATCGCCGCCTTCTCCAAGGGCAAGTCGTACTTCCTCAACGATCCCTCGGGCCTCGAACAAATCCTGTTGAAAGACGTCATGGAGTTCACCGGCTCAACCGCCATTGAGAAGGCCATCCTGCCAGTCGTCGAACGCCAGACCGAAGTGCTCGATGGCGTCGGCATGGAATCCGCGCCCGCGTTAAAAGGGTATACGAAGTTCATCGCCAAGCCAACGGCCGAAACAATCTTGAGCATCGATAAGCGGGACCCGCTCCTGGCCCGCTGGCAATACGGTCTCGGCCGCGCGACCGTCTTTGCCTCCGACGCCAAGAACCGCTGGGCCGAGCCCTGGCTCGCCTGGAAAGGCTTCGACCGTCTATGGGCGAACCTCTTCCGCGATATCCTGCCCCACGCCCAAGCCGGCGAGGCCACCGCCGAATTCGATTCCGTCAACGGCGCCCTGGACATCACCTACCGCTTGGCCCGCAACGTCCCGGATCCCCGAACGGTGCCGCCGATCTTCGTCCTGGGCCCGGACAACTTCCGCCAGCCCGTGGAAGTCCGCAAGGCGGGCGACGGCCTCTATAAAGGGCGCGTCCTCATCGGCGCCCGCCAGGGTCTCTTCCGCGTCCGTCCGGTGGAGGATAGCCGCATCTTCCCGGAAACCGGCTACTACCGCCAGGAAGTCGAGTTGGCGGACTACGGCAACAACGAGCAGTTATTGCGCCAGATGGCCGGCTTCACGGGCGGCCGCTACAACCCATCGCCCAAGCAGGTATTCGACTCCCAAGGCCGCAGCGTCCCCGCCACCACCCGCCTCTGGCCCGGCCTCCTCGGCTTGGCCGTGGTCCTGAACCTATTGGAACTGGTAGTAAGAAAGTGGCGCGGCATTCTGCCGCAAAAGTGGCAAACCGCCATCGCCTCGGCGGGGATTTAGATCAGTTCGCGGACATCGGACGGATAGCGGCCAACTTTCCGCCGTTCTTTCTTTCAAGTTCCTGAAGAAATCGGGGAGCCGACCGGGCTCGGCGGCGCGACGGACGGCTGGGAGGCATACGCGCATTACTGGGAAGGAAAACGGACGCGGTAGCATCTGGCCGCCCGCTAAAGTTTCGGGCGTGGAATGAGCATCGGCACGCGCCGCTTGTAGACGCGGTAGACTTCGCCGAAAGTGCGTTCGAGATCTCGTTCTTCGAACTGGATACCGATCAGGATGTAGAGGGTCATGCCTGCGGCGAAGAGCAGGTGGCCGTGCGTCATGCGGGGCGCCGCCCAGAGAACGAGAATGGCGCCAAGATAGATGGGGTGGCGGACGATGGTGTAAAGGAACGGCGTGCGGAATTCGGGGGGACCGGGCTCGGCGAATCCGAGCAGTTCGCGCCAGTTGATGGAGAGGGCGCCGAAAAGGATAAGTTGCAGACCGAAGGTCCAGACGACATAGAGCCCGATGCCGGTGGCGCCGCGGAACTGCCAGGCAATTTGGGGCATTGGCTGCCAGAAGCGGGCCATGATGACCAACACGGCCACGGTGGCGAGCGCGTACGTTCGGCGGGGATGGGAGAAGCGAAATTTCTCCTTGAACCATGTGCGCGCCATTACGCTATGTTGCAAACCGAAGAGAGCCAGCAGAGCCAGGTTAATGAACGCGGCCAGATTCATTGCTTGACGGTCTTTGGTTCCGGCTTGAAGACGACCACGGAGAGCGGAGGCAGTGTTAGCGACAGGCTGAATGGGTGGCTGTGCGATTCGAAACGCTCAGCGTTTCGCCACCCAAAGTTTCCCATGTTAGTTCCTCCGAACAAGCTGGCGTCGGTGTTGAGCAATTCCGTGTAGTTGCCGTCGCGGGGAACTCCGATTCGATACCCGTGGCGGGGAACGGGCGTGAAGTTGCAGACGAAAACGAG
>JBJXFL010000128.1:0-80857 GCA_046155405.1 Bryobacteraceae bacterium
CCCGACCGCGGCGGGATTGCACTCATCGATAGCGCCTTCCTGGCGGCTTTAGCCGCGCCCTGCGACTTTCATTCAGTCGCCAGCCAACCAACCCCACCGGCTTGAGCCAGTGGTTGTTTAGACCGCCGGCGACGATAAATAACTCTCCGCCTTATCAACCCGCGCCTTCACCGTCCGCCGGTCCATCGCCAGCCGGCGGGCGGTTTCCACATACGATCCGCACTGCCGGTAAACCAGCGCCGTATAGTGGTTCAACACTTCATCGGCGGTCAGTTCGCCGCGATTGAAACGATCCTGGAACGTGTCCGCCGCGTGGCTTAACGGCCGGTAGGTTTGGCGGATCAGGACGTTGCGAACGCACTGCTCCAACTCGCGATAGTTTCCTGGCCACCGGTAGCCCTTCGGCAGATGCTTGCCAATCCAATCGAGCACCACCGGATACGCGGACTCGGCCTCCTCGCCCACCGTGCGCCGCGTCATGTAGAGCAAAAGTTCGGGAAACGATCCAGGCACTTCGTCGATCTGCTCCGCCAGCGAAGGCGTGCGAATCAGGTCGGCGCAAAGGCGATAATACAGGTCTTCCCGGAAGCGGCCGGCTGCGATCTCCTCGCCCAAATCCCGGTTCGTCGCCGCGATCAACTTGCCTTCGAACCGCTTGCGCGCTGTGTCGCCAACGGCGGCATATTCGCGCGTCTCCATCACTCGCAACAGCTTCACCTGAATCGGCATCTCCATCTCGCCCAACTCGTCCAGGAACACCGACCCCTGCCGCGGGCACGCTTCCAGCCAGCCCACCCGGTCCGCGATCGCCCCCGTGAACGCTCCTCGCTTGTGCCCGAATAACTCGCTTTCAATCAACGACGGAGACAACGCCGCCAGATTCACCGCGAAGAAACTCTCACCCTTCGGCTGATCGAACGCCATTCGCCCGGGCGCGAACGGCAAATAGCGCGCTCCGGCGATCGCCCGCGCCACTAGCTCTTTTCCCGTCCCCGATGGCCCCGTGATCAGCGTCGGAAAGTCGCCCATCTTCCGCCACAATACGCGCCGGTAACGGCGCAAGTCGCACGTGAAAATCGATTCCCAAACGCTCGCCCGCAGCCGCGCGGCCGGCATTGAGGAGCCGATGATGTGATCGAAAATCCGGTGAAACGCCCGCGCCAACTGCCAGCAGCAGGCGAAGAAGTGCTCCACCGGCAACGCCGTTTCATATCTCTTGCCGGGCAGTTCGAAGAAGTGCGCCCAATCGGCCGCGAACTTGCGATAAAAGGCCCAGTTGCCGTTCGCGAGCGCAAAGTTGTCGTAGTAGCGCTGATATAACAGCGAATGCACGCACTCTTCATACAGCGCGAATTCGCCATCCGAACCCATCAGCCGCTCGCGAACGGCTTCCAGCACCGGCCCCAGCTTCTCTTGAATGCGCCAGATATTCGGCCGGACCCGTTCGGGGTCGGCCACCGATACGCTCCAGATGGGATCGCCGGCAACGAACTCGGCGCCAAGCGCCGTCCGCTCCATCGCCACACGTTCGGGCGAGAAGGGGTTAGCATAGGCAAGAGCGGCCACCGCGTGTAGGAATGGGCGCTCAGCGGCGCGAACTGCGTTGGACATCAATTGATCATACCCTGTACATTCACTGTATGAGCGATGCGTCCATTATTCGGCCTAAATCCTCATAAGGACGGAAATGCAATCACTTACAAGCCACGAGCCGATTGGCGAATCAAATGCCCCTACAGAGGGCATGAAACACTCAAGCTACGGCGCCCTGCTCCGCGACCGCGGATTCCAGTCCTTCCTCTGGACCCAGTTCCTCGGCGCCTTTAACGACAACGTCTTCAAGATGATCGTCTCCGTCGCCGCCGTCGCCTACACGGCCGGCGATCAGGCGGCCGGCAGCCAATACCTCGCCCTCACCGGCGCCGTCTTCGTTCTTCCCTTTTTGCTTTTCGCCGGTTGGGCCGGCCAACTGGCGGACCGCTTCTCAAAATCCCAAGTCCTCATCGTTACCAAGTCGTTCGAGATCCTCACCATGATCCTCGCGCTCTTCGCGCTGCAAGCGGCCAACATGCCCATGCTGCTCGCGGTGCTCTTCCTGCTGGCGGCGCAGGCTAACTTTTTCAGCCCCGCGAAATACGGCATCCTACCCGAACTTCTCCCCGAACGCGACCTCTCCCGCGCCAACGCGCTGCTGGAACTCACCACTTTCGTCGCCATCGTCATCGGCGGCGGTTTCGGCACGCTGCTGTTCGAACACTGGAAGCGCGACCAATGGAAGATGGGGGCTTTCCTCATCTCGCTCGCAGTCATCGGTTCGCTCATCAGCCTCGGCATTCCGAAGGTCCGGCCCTCACCGTCGAAGGAGCCGTTTCACTGGAACCCGTTCGCGGAGATCGTTCGCGGCTTCGGCATTCTTGGCAAGAATCGCCCGATGGCGCTCACCGTCGCCGGCATTTCGTTTTTCTGGTTCATCGGCGGACTGGTGCAATTGACGCTGGTCGTCTTCGTGAACCATACGCTTCATGGCACCGAAAGTCAGATCGGGCTGCTCGTCGCGGCGCTCGCGATTGGCATCGGCGCCGGCTCCATCGCCGCCGGCCGCATCTCGGGCGACTCGATCGAACTGGGCATCGTGGCGCCATCGGGTATCGCCATGGGCCTCGCCGTCTGCGCGGTCGGAACGGTGGCCACGCAAACCGCGGCGTTCCTGTGGCTCACCCTCGCCGGCTTCTTCGGCGGCATGTTCATTGTGCCGCTCAACGCGTTCCTGCAGGACGAAGCCGCCCCGGCCGAAAAGGGCCGTATCCTCGCCACCAATAACTTCGCCAACATGATCGGCGTCATCCTCGCCTCCGCCGTCCTCTGGCTTTGCCATGACAAGCTGCACTGGAACGGCGAACTCATTTTCCTCGCGGGCGGCGTCTTCGCGGTGGCCGCCTCCCTCTACATTCTGTTTCGTCATATGCTTCGTCAAACCGTTCGATTCATCTGCTGGACGATTTTGAATGTCCTCTTCCGGCTGGAAGTCAAAGGCGGGCACAACATTCCAGTTCGCGGCGGCGGCGTGGTTGTCGGCAACCATGTTTCCTATGCCGACGCGTTCCTCATCGGCTCCGCCACGCCGCGCTTCATCCGGTGGATTCTCTGGAAGACGCTTTACGATATAAAGTTCTTAACTCGAATCTTTGAGCTGCTGCGCACCGTTCCGATCGATCTGTCGAAGCCTCGCGACGCGGTCGCCACCCTCGCTTTCTGCCGCGCCGAAGTGGAGGCGGGCGAACTGGCCGGTATTTTTCCGGAAGGGCAGATTACCCGCACCGGCCACCTGCTGCCGTTCAAGCGCGGATACGAGCGGATCGCCGAGTCGAAATCCGGCGTCCAATCCCCCATCGTTCCGGCCTGGATCGAGGGCCTGTGGGGCCACCCGCTCAGCATGAAGGGCGGCAAACTGGGCGGCTCCTGGGGGCGCTGGTTCCGGCCGAAGGTGACAGTGATTGTGGGCGAGTCCGTCGTTGGCCCCATTCCGCCGGAAGCGCTTCGAGCGAAAGTGATGGACCTGGCCAGCCAGGCGGCGACCGATAGACGCGAGCCGCACGATACGATCGGCCGGCGTTTCGTATCCGCCGGCCGCGCTCGATGGAACTCGCTCGGGATTGCCGATTCGTTCGGCAAGGAAATGACCTTCGGTCAGACGCTGATCGGCGCCCAACTGCTGCGACGCTGGCTCGATAGGCATGCGTCCGGTCAGCCGATGATCGGTTTGCTGCTGCCGAACTCCGTTGGCGCCGCGCTCGCCAATATCGCCGTTACGCTCAGCGGCCGCACCGCCGTTAATTTAAACTTCACCGCGGGCGCGGCATCCATGAATTCAGCCATCGAACAGTGCGGTATTGAGACCGTGTTCAGTTCGAAGCTGTTCCTCGCAAAGCAGAAAATCGATCCGATGCCAGGCGTCGTCTATATCGAAGAACTGCTGCCGAAATTTACCGTCGTCGATAAGGCCATCGCATTCCTGCAAGCCCGTTTCCTGCCGGCCGCCATGCTGGTCAAGGGCCATACGGACGATGTCGCCGCCATCATCTTCTCAAGCGGCAGTACCGGCGAACCGAAAGGCGTCGAACTAACGCATTGGAACCTGCTTTCGAACATGGAATCGGTCGCGCAGGTCTATCTGGTCGGTCCCGCGGATGTCATGCTCGGCATCCTTCCGTTCTTTCACTCGTTCGGTTTCGGCTACAACTTGTGGTTCCCGCTGCTGCACCGCTTTCCCGTGGTCTTCCACGCGAACCCGAGTGACGCAAAGACGATTGGTGAGCTATCCGAGAAATACGGCGCGACGTTCCTGTTATCCACGCCGACCTTTGCCGCCACTTACGCGCGTAAGTGCACTAAAGAGCAATTCGCAAAGATCCGCTATGTGCTCGTGGGCGCGGAGAAGCTTCGGCCCGCCGTCGCGCGGCAGTTTGAAGAAAAGTTCGGCATTCGCATGCACGAAGGCTATGGTTGTACCGAAATGGCGCCGGTTGTCAGCGTCAACGGACCGGACTTTCTTTCCGACGATCCAGCCCAATCGAACCAGATCGGATTCAAGGCGGAAAGTGTCGGCCGGCCGCTCCCAGGAGTAAGTTTGCGTTTTGTCGACCCGGCGACAATGGAACCGGTGCCATATGGCCAGGAGGGCATGTTACTGGTAAAAGGCCCCAGTCGAATGCGCGGCTATTTGAATCAGCCCGAACGAACCCATAAAGCGCTAATTGACGGCTATTACAACACCGGCGACATGGCGCGGCTGGATGAGGAAGGATTTCTGTTTATTACCGGCCGTTTATCCCGATTCTCGAAGATAGCCGGCGAAATGGTCCCGCACTTAAAGGTGGAGGAGTGCCTGCAGGAATTAATGGACGACGCGACGTGCCTGGTAATAGGAATCCCCGACGCCCAGCGCGGCGAGCGGCTCGTAGTGCTGCACACCAGCAAAGTAATAACTCCAGCCGCGATGATCGAACATTTGAATGATGCCGGCTTCCCCGCCCTGTGGATTCCGAAGCCAAACCAGTTTTTTCAAGTAGACGCGATTCCGACACTCGGCACCGGCAAGTCCGATCTGCGTAAGTCGACCGATCTCGCAATTGAACTTGCTTCGCGAGCTGTGCCGTTCGCGCAC
This sequence comes from Bryobacteraceae bacterium, assembly GCA_046155405.1. Lineage (GTDB taxonomy): Bacteria > Acidobacteriota > Terriglobia > Bryobacterales > Bryobacteraceae. The sequence goes on from JBJXFL010000128.1 coordinate 5,165, forward strand.
ACCTGACGACTAACTTCAAAATGCGGAGTTATTCTTACCGGCCAGACACGACACGGACCCATTCGTGGGAAGCGCCGGTTGTCGGTAAATATTACTTCCGCCCCGCGAGCCGCCGGACGCCCTACATCGGTCTTGGCGTTGCCATGCGGCGCAGTTGGCAGACCTTTCTTCATTTGGCGCCGGCGTTCAGTTGCGGTATGGCCCTTTCGCCCGAGTTCCGCTACACCCGTTGGAGCGCGGAAACCCAAGTGATCCCGCGCAATCCCAACCAGGTGGAGTTCCTGTTCGGAATCTCCTTCTAATCGCCCTTGACGATCTTGCCGAACATTTGGCCGCCGCCCTTTTCGCCGCTCCATGTGCCGGCGTATTGGTCGCGGTAGAGCATTACGCGCGCGGTCCAGGTGCCCACTCCGGGGATCGTCATATCGGTCAACGTAATCACCGGCGTATCCCCGGCCCATTTCACCGTAATCGGAATGGGCACGGGGAGATCCTTGCCGTCGTAGCGCAGCCGCGTTTTGAACAGCCATGTGTCGCCGCTAACTCGGCTGACACTCTCGATCTTGTACTTCTCCGGGCCGAACGTTCCCTCTTTATTTGTCCGCGTTGAGTACCCGAGGAGCGTCACGCCTTGCATGCTCTCCTGAAACTTGCGTTCGTGATCGGCTTGCATTGGGTCCTGCTTGGCGCAGCCGGCCAACAAGATCAGGGCGATCGGCAGCGCTCTCATTTCCGTTTGTTCTCCATCCAGATCACGTTCCGCGTATCCTGCCCGGCTACCAGCACGTCCAGGTCGCCGTCGCTGTCGAGATCCACCAGGCGGATGTCGTAGGCGGCGTTGCCGTACCAAATGTCGTGGCGCGTAAATTTGCCCTTGCCGTCGTTTTCGAACCAGGCGACGATGTGGCTGTCCTTGGCGCAGGTGACCGCGTCGATGTCGCCGTCGCCGTCGATATCGCCCACCGCGAGGTCATGAGGCCCGGCGAGTTCGCTGTCCACTTCGTGCGCGTTCCATTTCGGCGCTTCAAACCAGACCACGCCGAAGCCGTGGCCGCGGGTGGCGAAGAAGTCGTTCTTTCCGTCGCCATTCACGTCAAAGATGGCGATGTTGGTCGCGCCGGGCTGCTTGTCGGCGATCAGGTGTTTCTTCCATGACGCCTGGCGCGGATTGGCGGGCGCTTCCCACCATGCGAACCAGTTGCCATCCGCGCCTGTCTTCGCGCCGGCGGCGATATCGGCGCGGCCGTCTCCGTTGACGTCACCAATACCCATGTAGTGGCTCAAGCCCGGCGCGTCCTTCATCGCGAAGACCGTGCGTTCCCATTTGGGCGGTTTGAACCAGGCAATGGAATTCGCAAACGAACCGACCGGCTGGCCGCTGTTGCCGACCAGATCGGGCTTGCCGTCGCCATCGATATCGCCGGCGATGAGTCCATGCACGCCGTTGACGCCGCCCTTCTCGTGGCTGTCTACGACGTGGTACTTCCATTGGTCTTTCCGCGGGTTTTTCGGGCGCTCGAGCCAATAGATTAGCCCTGGCGCGTACTGCGCGCCGATCCAATCGATGTCGCCATCACCGTCCACATCGAAGGCTTCGCTGTGGATGGCCCAGTTGCCCTCGTGCAGTACGGTGGGTTTCCAATCTGGCGCCGACAACAGCACGGTCCGCTTGTTAGTCTGGTCGTTGACGATGATGTCTTTCTTGCCGTCGCCGGTGAAATCGGCGGCGATGGCGGTGTGGTTGGTAAAACCGCGCGCGACCTCATGAAACTTCCATGCGGGCTTCGATTCGTTCCAGTAGATTTTGATATTCGCGGTTTTGCGGCCGACGCCGATAATCTCGGCGAGGCCGTCGCCATTGAGGTCGGCGACGTCAAGGTCCTCCGCGGCCATGCCGCCATCGTCGACCAGCGCCGTTCGCGCCCACTTCCCCGCCCCGCCGCGCTGATACACCGCGACACCGAAATTTTTGTCACGCCAGCCGACCGCCAAGTCGTCGGCGCCGTCGCCGTCAAGATCGCCCCAACCGAGCGCATGCGCCTGCGCCAACCGCTCCTCAATAAACTGCCGCGGCCACATTTTGCCGTCCCAGGCCTGCGGTCCGCGCTTGGGCGGGGCGGCTTGCGGGTCCATTTTCGGCGCGGGCTCTTCGTAGATAACGATGCCGTTGCCATGCCACGGCTCGACGGTCGCGATGGCGCGCTGCAGGCCGTTGATCATACCCATCTTGATTTCCCCCGGCGCGCCTTCGCCCAACTGGCGCTTGCTCCACGCGCCGCCGGACTTCTTGATGACATACATTCCATCGCGTGAAGCGGCGATGATCTCGTCGCCTTTTTCGCCGTCGAAGCCGGTGACGATGAAGTTGTGAACGATATGCAGCGAGTCGTCGGCCACTTCTGTCTTCCAGGGCTCCTTGGCCGGATTCCGCGGCGGATGAAGGACCAGGATGCGAGCGCCGGCGCCTTCCCAATTGGGCGCTTTGTTGCCACGGCCATGGAGCGGGACGACGATCAGTTCCTTCTCGCCATCGCCATCGATATCGCCGAAGCGCATGCGATGAAGCGTGGGCTCGTCACCTAATGGGACCACGTTGCCGGACTGATCCGTCCACTGCAGCGAGCCGCCGCCCTGCGTATTCGTGGGCTGCCAATCGGCGCCGATCGCGAAGTCAAGCTTGCCATCGCGGTCAATGTCATGCGCGGCCACGCAGACGTTATCCTTCTTCGTCTTGCCATCGAGAATGACATGCTTCTCCCAGGTTGGATTTTGATACCAGACGAGTTGCGTGGGATTGATGGCGACGATGTCGGGTTTGCCGTCTTTGTTGACGTCGGCCGTCAGTACCGCATAAACGACGCCGAAGTTTTTTTGAATTTCCTGCGTCCGGAAACGCAGTTCTAAAGCCGCGGCTGGCAGGCAGGCGGCGACCAGTAAGGCAATGGAGCGCATCGCGGGAATTCTATCAAGGTCACAGACCGATCTCATGGCAAGAACTCGATGGACCGGGCGACGGCGGCGGCGCCGCCGTTCAGGCCGTCTTTCGGATAGAAGCCCAGTTTGGCGGGGCGCGATTGCTCTCCGCACGCAAGATCGCCCTTGCCCTCGGCGGCGTTGACCATTTGGAACGCGGTGGGCGAATCGATGACTACCTTGATAACTCCGGTCTCGGTTCTGAAGTGCAATACCGCCGGCTCCTTGCACTCGAGGTTGATGAGCGCGCCGGTCGCGTACGTGAGCGGTTTGCGGCGGAGCCGGATGACAGTGGGGTCCTCATCGACGCCAACCTCGCGATCCTGGACTGGCGCGCGGATCTCCGTTTGTTCGGCGGGTTTGCGGCGTAGCCGGACGACAGCGGAATCCTCGTCGACGCCAACCTCGTCATCCTCGATTGGCGCGCGCAACTCCGTTTGCTCGGCGGTGAAGACGGGCGCGGCGACCCGCTTCGGCAGATCTTTCATCGCGAAGGCGAACCATTTTTTCGCGCGTTCTTTTTCCTCTTCGGTGCGCGAGGCCTTCATGAATTGAGAGGCCGCCCCACGCGCCTCATCCAGATTGCCCAGATACCACGCGGCCTGGATAAAGGCAGGGAAGTACGCCGGCACCTGTTTGCGGCTAATCTTGGCGATGGCCTTGAGAGTGTCGAACGAGATCTGAAAGTCGCCGCCAAAGAGGTGTTGTTCGGCGAGCCGAATACGCGCATCGCCGAACGCCGGGTACCTCTCGACAACGGCCTTCAAAGCCTCGCGAATGACGGCCCGGTCCTTGCTGAAAGCGGGCGCATAGTAGCCGAGATTGGGTTGCACGGAGCCGAGCGAGCGGGCTTTGGCGAACGCGGCGCCGCCTTCTTGCTTGTTTATCCACTTCGCGAAGGCGAGCGACTCCCAAGCCTCCGGGCGTTGCGGCTGCATGTTAGTGAGCGCTTCGAGCCGGGCGGCCGCCTGGTCATACTTCCGGACGCCGATCAGTAGGTCCGCGGTGGCCACACCCCACTCGTAATCGGTGACCGGGCGCGGGGCGACTTTGTCATCGACCTTGTCGAATTGAACCTCATAGTTCACGACGGGAACGGTACTTCCCCGGACGTACGTTTGCAGATCCTTTTCGATGGCGGCGATCGACTTGGCATAAACCTGCTGGAAGGCGGTCTCCGGCGCAACGCCGTTGGCGAGCGCGTCGCCAAGAGCCAGGAAGTTTGCCTTGTAACGCGGGTCAAGCGTCAGCATATGAACGAGCGCCCAGGAGATGCCGTAAAAGGGGCCGGCGTGCTGGCGGCGGTTGTAGTATTTCGAGTCGTGGCCGACGTCGACCAACTCGGCAAGAGGAAGCCAGTCGTTGCGGATAAGAAAGATGTGCTCGGGAATCGGCGTGCCGACCTGGACGGCTTTCTTGACTTGCTCGATTTTTGAATAGAGTTCGGCAACGCCCTCATTCATCCAGAGCGGCATCGGAGTATCGGCATAGCGTACGAGCAGGTGGACGTATTCATGGACGGCGACTCGGCGGTCGCGGTCGCCGTTCGGCGGACCCATGGCGATGTAGTCCCGCTGCGGAAGTTGACTGTAGTGAGCCGCGGAGACGGCGTTGATCGAGTAGTCGCGGTAGTCCTTGTCGTTTTGAAAGACGACGATGCGTGGTTTGAGGACCGGATCCTTGGTGGCCAGTATCTTTACGAAGAACGACCGGACGCGTTCGAATTGCGCCAGGATTTCCTGTGCGCGACCGCGTGAGCCGTCGGTAATGAGTTCAAAGTGGTCGGTTTCGTAGACCGCAAACTTTTCCGCCGGCGGCAGGAGGCCGGCGGCGAGAATTATCGACAGCGGAGTTTTTAACGTGGGTCAAGCCGCAGCTTCCAGCTTACCCCTTAATAGCGGGATCATTTCCGCTAGGACTTCTTCGACTCGTTCGACGAAGATGAACTCGAGTTCGGCGCGGACGCTTTCGGGCACGTCGCGGAGATCCTTCTCGTTGGCACTGGGCAGGATTACCCGCTTCATGCCGGCGCGGCGGGCGGCCAACACCTTTTCCTTTACTCCACCGATGGGCAGGACAAGGCCGGTTAGCGTTATTTCGCCGGTCATGGCCGTATCGTTGCGGACGGGTAACTTCGTGTAAGCGGAGGTCATGGCCGCCGCCGCAGTGATGCCGGCGGATGGGCCATCCTTGGGTATGGCGCCGGCGGGCACGTGGACGTGCAGGCCGTATTCCTTGAAGAGTTTGGGATCGAGCCCGAGTTCTTCGGCATGGGACCAGATGAAGCTCTGCGCGGTCTTCATGGACTCTTGCATGACTTCGCCCAACTGGCCGGTAATGGTGAGACCCTTGCCCTGCGGGAGGAGCGTCGCTTCGAGATAGAGCACGTCGCCGCCGGACTCCGTCCAGGCCAGGCCAGTGACTACGCCGGCCGGGAGATTCTTGCGGAACCGCTCGGGTTGGACCAGTTCCGGGCCGAGCAGATCGACGACCTGAGCTTCATCGACGGTCACGACCGGCTGGTTGCCCTCGACGATTTTTAGGGCGACTTTGCGAATGACTTTGGCGATGGAGCGTTCGAGGCGGCGGAGGCCGGCCTCGCGGGTGTAACCGTTGATGATGAAGCGGAGGCCGGAGTCGGTGAAATCGACTTGTTCCGACTTGACGCCGAGTTCGGCGATCTGGCGCGGGATGATGTAGCGGCGCGCGATCTGCACCTTTTCCTCTTCGCTGTAACCGGAGAGGCGGATGATTTCCATGCGGTCGAGCAACGGACGCGGGACGGTGTCGAGCGTGTTGGCGGTGCAGAGAAACATGACCTTCGAGAGGTCGAAATCAAGGTCGAGATAGTTATCGCGGAAGGTTTTGTTCTGTTCCGGGTCGAGGACTTCGAGGAGCGCATGGGCCGGATCGCCGCGGAAGTCGCGGCCGACTTTATCGACCTCGTCCAGAAGGATGACGGGATTGCGAGTGCCGGCGCGGCGCATGGCTTGCAGCAGGCGTCCGGCCATGGCGCCGATGTAGGTTCGGCGGTGGCCGCGCAGTTCGGCTTCATCGTGCATGCCGCCGAGGCTCATGCGTTCAAACTTGCGGCCAAGCGAACGGGCGACCGACTGGCCGATGCTGGTTTTGCCGACGCCGGGAGGCCCGACGAGGCAGAGGATGGGCGCCTTGGCGTTGGGGTTCAACTTCATGACGCTGAGATGTTCGAGGATGCGATCCTTCACCTCCTTGAGTTCGTAGTGGTCCTCATCGAGAATCTGGCGCGCGTTTTTGATATCGAGGTTGTCCTCCGTGGTCGAGTTCCAGGAAAGTTCGAGGACGAATTCGATCCAGCCACGAGTGACCTGATAATCGGGGGAAGCCGAGTTCGTACGCTCCAGTTTCTTAAGCTCGCGCTCGACTTCCTTCTTAACGCCTTCGGGCAACTCAGCTTTTTCGGCCCTCTCACGAAGGAGGGCGGCATCGCCCGAATCGTCGCGGTCACCCAATTCCTGCTGGATGGCTTTCATCTGCTGGCGGAGCATGTAATCGCGCTGCTCCTTGGTCATCTCGCTGCGCGCTTCGGTGGCGATTTTGCTTTTAAGTTCGAGAACTTCGACCTCGTGGGAGAGGTACTTGTGCAACTCGCGGAGCGCGTCGAGGCGGGAGGCGGCTTCGAGCAGGACCTGCTCCTTATCGACGGGAAGCGACATCATGGAAGCGAGCAGGAACACCATGTGAAGGGGATCTTCCTGGCCTTTGAGGACGCGGGCGAGATCGGACGAGGAGTCGCCATGAGCGAGGTTAATGGCGCGGGTGGCGAGATCGAGAATTTCGCGTTCCATGGCCTCCACTTCGGTGCCGGTGTCTTCCGGGAGAGGGAGGGAGTGGATGCGGGCGCGAAGATAGACGGCGGCGCCATCCTCGTCGGAAACTTCGTCGAGCTTGACTAACTGGGCGCGCTCCTCGCCCATGACCATCAACTCCATGACACCGCCGGAATGGCGTTGGACGCGGCGGACGACGGCGACGGTGCCGACGGGATAGAGGTCGGTTTCCGAAGGGGCTTCGACGGAGGAGTCCCGCTGGGAGACGATGAAAATCTCCTTTTCCTCAGTCGCGAGCGCGGCTTCAACGGCGGCTTGGGTAGACTTGCGACCGACACTTAAGGGCAGCATGAGGCCGGGGAACAGGACAGTGTTTTTCAACGGCAGTACCGGCAAGCTGCGGAACTCTTCAGATTGGGCCATGACTTCCTCTTTATTTTCCTTTGATTCTTCTTACGCGACGGCTGAGATGGGCGGCGAGAAATCAAGTTCGCCGCGGAGCGGATTCAGTTCGACCTTGACAATTTGGCCATCGCGAATGGCGCCGCCGATAAGCTTTCGGGCGAGCGGCGTCTCCACTTCTTTTTGGATGATTCGTTTGAGCGGGCGGGCTCCGAAATTCGGATCGTAACCGTTGCGAACGAGCCAGCCGAGGGCGACATCGGAGAACTCGAGGGCGATATTCCGGTCGGCGAGGCGTTTGCGGAGACCTTCAAGCTGAATCTTCACGATTTCCTTGAGATGCTCTTCGCTTAAAGCATGGAAGACGATGATTTCGTCCACGCGGTTCAAGAATTCCGGCCGGAAGCCTTGGCGGAGCTCCTCCATGACGGCTCTTTTCATGCGCTCGTAGTTATCGCCTTTCCAATCGCCGCGGTATTCGAGAATGCGCGGGCTACCGATGTTACTCGTCATGATAACGATCGAGTTTTTGAAGTCCACGGTGCGGCCCTGGCCGTCGGTGAGGCGGCCGTCTTCGAGGACCTGGAGCAGAATATTGAAGACGTCCGAGTGCGCCTTTTCTATCTCGTCGAAGAGGATGACGGCATACGGCCGGCGGCGGATGGCTTCGGTCAATTGGCCGCCTTCTTCAAATCCGACGTATCCGGGAGGCGCGCCAACAAGACGGGAAACAGTGTGCTTTTCCTGGTATTCCGACATATCGACGCGGATCATCGCGTGCTCATCGTCAAAGAGCGATTCGGCGAGGGCGCGGGCAAGTTCGGTCTTACCGACGCCGGTGGGGCCGAGGAAGATGAACGAACCGATGGGGCGATTGGGATCCTTAAGACCGCTGCGGGCGCGGAGAACGGCGTCGGCGACGGCATCGACGGCTTCCTCCTGTCCGATGACACGCTGGTGTAACTCCTTTTCCAGATTGAGTAACTTCTGGGTATCTCCGGCGAGTAACTTAGTTACAGGAACGCCGGTCCAACGGCTGACGACGGCGGCGATATCTTCCTCGCCGACTTCCTCTTTAATGAGGCGGCCGGCGCCTTCGCCGGAAAAGCGGTCGCTGGCGCGGGCGAGATCCTTTTCAAGATTGACGAGCGTGCCGTATTTGAGTTCGGCGGCCTTGTTCAAGTCATAGGCGCGTTCGGCGCGTTCAATGTCGGCCTTGGCGGCTTCGATCTTCTCCTTGAGGGCGCGGAGAACGTCAACGGATTTCTTTTCATTCTGCCATTGGGCGCGGAGGCTGTCGGCCTGGCCCTTGAGTTCGGCAAGCTCCTTTTCGAGACGGCCGAGGCGGTCTTTCGAGGCGGCGTCGGATTCCTTTTTCAGAGCTTCGCGCTCGATTTCAAGCTGCATGACGCGGCGTTGCACTTCGTCGAGCTCGCCGGGAACGGAGTCGATTTCGGTACGCAGCCTGGCGGCCGATTCGTCAACGAGATCGATGGCTTTATCGGGCAGAAAACGGTCCGTGATGTAGCGATTGGACAGTACGGCGGCGCTGACGAGAGCCGAGTCCTTAATGCGCACGCCGTGATGGACTTCGTAGCGCTCGCGGAGGCCGCGGAGGATGGAAATGGTGTCCTCCACGCTGGGCTGATCGACCATAACCGGCTGGAAGCGGCGCTCAAAGGCCGGGTCCTTCTCGATGTACTTGCGGTACTCGTCAAGGGTGGTGGCGCCAATGCAGTGCAGTTCGCCGCGGGCGAGTAGTGGTTTGAGCAAATTGCCGGCGTCCATGGAACCTTCGGCCTTGCCGGCGCCGATGACGGTGTGGAGCTCGTCGATGAAGAGAATGATTTTCCCTTCGGCGGAGGTCACTTCCTTGAGGACGGCTTTCAGGCGTTCCTCGAACTCGCCGCGGAACTTGGCGCCGGCGATGAGGGCGCCCATGTCGAGGGCGACGATCTTCTTTTCCTTGATGCCTTCGGGAACGTCGCCGCGGACGATGCGGTTGGCGAGTCCCTCGGCGATGGCGGTTTTACCAACGCCGGGTTCGCCGATGAGCACGGGGTTATTTTTCGTGCGGCGGGAGAGGACTTGAATGACGCGACGGATCTCTTCGTCACGGCCGATGACGGGGTCGAGCTTGTTCTGAGCGGCGAGTTGAGTGAGGTCACGGCCGTACTTTTCGAGGGCCTCATAGGTGGCTTCGGGGTTCTGGGTGGTAACTCGTTGAGATCCGCGAATTTCCTTGAGGGCGCCTTCGATGCGGGCGCGGGTGAGGCCGAACTCTTTAAGGAGTTTGCCGGCGGGGCCGGAGTCGCCGGTGAAGGCGAGGAGGAGGTGTTCGACCGAGACGTAATCGTCCTTCAGATTTTTGGCTTCGGTTTCGGCGTCGGTGACGATTTTGGTGAGGCGGGTGGTGACGTAGAGGGACTCCGAGTTGGGGGGGTTAGAGACTTTGGGGAGCTTGTCGAGTTCCTGGACGACGCGAAGGGAAAAGGTATCGAGCGGGACATTGACGCGCCTGAGAAGGGAGGGGACGAGGCCTTGATCCTGGCGGAGGAGGGCGGCGAAGAGGTGTTCGGCGTCGAGCTGATTATTGGAATTTTGGACCGCGATGGACTGAGCGGAGCGGAGGGCGTCCTGGGATTTTTCGGTCAGTTTGTTGAGATCCATGATATGAGTGCCTTTCTATCAATTAAATGCAGTGTATCATCATAAAGTTTCAGAAACAACGGGTGCGCGTTGTGACTGTTGGTTTTTGGGTTCAAAGTTGGGTTCCGTGGGTTGCTAATGGGATGATCGTTGGGATCATCCGTTTCTGTAACTCCTTATTTATCAACAATCGGTGGGTTGAACCTGTGTAATACGGGTTTTTGGCCGACTGGCCGGGACGAGGCCCGGAAAACGGCGAGGGGGCCGTCTGTATAGTGACAGACAGGCCCCCTCAATTTCATAGTACCTTGCCCGCGCGGCGAATTTGGGGAAGGTTTTTTTCAGGTTGTTGATTCGATGGGAAATATAAATATTGAAAGCACTTGATGAAGGATTATCAATGTGTTGTTTTGGCGACGGCGCCGACGACGATGAGCGCCGCCGGTACTCCGCGATCACTCCCGCGGGCGGGTCGCGCGGCGCGGGCGGAGTTGGAGCGGCATCGCGCGCTGATAGATTGCGCGGCGGCCAGACTTGCCGTTAAGACCGGTAAGGGGCGAATCGGATCGTCCGTTATCATTGCCGTCGCTTGAAACGCTACTTAACGTCCATCGGCTTGTAGGCTCCAGGCCGTCGCTCGTTGAGTATGGGAAGCGCTGTTTTCAAGATGTCAAAGCCGACATCGCCAAAGGGTACAACATCGAACACCTGTAATGATACAGCGCCTTCGATGTCTTCAAATTATCGCAACGAGTTCGTATTTGCCGGCAAGTGGCCGAACAATCTTGCGGCGTCCATGGCCGGGATTCTTTTCCCAATCCGTCTTAACCAGTCCTAGCGATTCAAGCACCTTCACATCCCGATCAACGGCGGCACGGTCACGATGAAGTATTGTTGCAATCTCGGATACCGCCGCCGAATGCTTTCGGACAGTGTGAATAATTTCCACCCGCTTTAACGTCATCGCTCGAATCAGATCGGCCGGGTCCTCGAAAGTGAGACGCATTTCCGGGATTAGGCGTTCACCACGATCCAGCTTTCGAGCACGATTCAGGGACCGCTCGAAGAACTCTTCCACCGTCCCGATACCGACCTTAACTTTCGCCTTCATTTTCTTTCCTCCACAATTCCATTAGTTCCGCCCGAAATCGCTTCAACAGCGGCCCATAGCCCTTGAAATCAAATGGTTCGACATCTCCCATGAAGTGTCGATGATGCCGATCGATCGTTCCGTTCTTGACTTCCCAAACCTCCTCTCTCGACATTGTGCCCCGGCGTGGTCTTCCCAGTGCCATTTCCACGGCTTCTCGCTCACCATTCAATTGGCGCAGATGAGATGTCTGATGTCACGGCTGAAGAAAAGAAGTACCGGATCGCGGCCAACCGCTTCATAAAACCGTGGAAACGGCTTCGCCTCAAATTTGACTTGCAACTATATCTGAATCAAGTATACTGATTTCAAATATATGTCCGACCCGCCCGAATACAGCCCACTTTCGCCCGCGGCCTTTCAAATACTTGTCGCTCTGGCGGCCAGTCCGCGGCACGGGTACGCCATCATGAAAGACGTTGCCGCCGTCACTTCCGGCGATGTGCGGCTGAACCCTGGAACGCTCTACACCACGATTCGAAAACTTCTGGAAGAAGGGCTGATTCGCGAGGCCGCAACGCCCGTCTCCGGGGCCGACCACGATGAGCGCCGCCGCTACTACGCGATCACGCCCGCAGGCGGTCGCGCGGCGCGGGCGGAGTTGGCGCGGCTTCGCGCCCTGATTGATCGCGCTTCGGTCAAACTCGCCGGTAAGACCGCTGGCTGAGCCGGGAGGATGGCATGTCGGCTTGGCGCGTTCTTCTGCAGCTCTATCCCAGGGAGTTTCGCGATGAGTACGGCGCCGATCTGGTTGCCGCGCTCAACGACGCCTTTCTGCAAGAGCGCGGCGCGGCTCGCCTGCGCTTCCTCGCATTTGCCGCGACCGATGTGATTGTTACCGCCGCCAAGGAGCATGTTCACCTTATGATCCGCGACCTGATTTATAGCTGCCGCCGCACGTTGGCCCATTCCGGCATGGCGTTTATCGCCATACTATCGCTGGCCCTGGGTATCGGCGCGAACACCACCATGTTCAGCATTGTCTACTCAGCCATTCTGCGACCGCTCCCGTATCCGGAGAGCGACCGTCTGGTTGTAATTCGCAACACGAGTACCAGGAACCCGGCGAATCAAGGTCCGGTGGCGGCGGCCGATTTTATCGATTGGCGAGCAGGCAGCAAGACTTTGGAGCAGTGGCATATGTTTGATGGCGGCCACGCTTTGACGGCCATCGGCGTCGGCATGCCGGAGCGCATCCGGGCGCAGCACATTACTCCCGGCCTGTTGGAAGCGCTGGGGGTTCGTCCGGTGATCGGCCGCTTTATTCAACCGGGCGAAAAGTCCCAGCGGTTGGCGGTGATCGGCGAACACTATTGGCAACGGGCATTCGATGGGCGGGCCGATGCGCTCGGTCGCAAACTGATTACCGGGGGGAGCGTTCACACGATCGTTGGTGTCGCGCCGGCGGGAGTTGAGATCTTCTTCGCAGAACCGTCGGCGACCGACTTCTGGAACGCCATCGATCTTTCGCCGGGTTCGAACTGGATTCAGCGGAGCGTTCCGTGGCTGGGCGCGACCGCGCGGCTGAAGCCGGGCGTTTCTATTGAACAGGCTCGCTCCGAAATGGATGGGCTGGCCGCGAACCTGGCTATCACCTATCCGGAGACGAACCGGGAACGGGGCGTTGTGTTAACTCCCGCGCTGGAGGCGCGCAACGGCCGGATGAGCGAGTTCCTTTGGCCGCTGCTTGGCGCGGTGGGTTTTGTGCTGGTTATTGCGTGCTCGAATGTAGCGAACCTGTTGCTGGCGCGTGCGGTTGTGCGGCGCCGGGAAATAGCGTTGCGGGCCGCGCTTGGCGCTTCCCGGGAACGGCTGGTCCGCGAGTTTCTGATGGATGGGATTGTATTGGCCATACCGGGAGTGGTGGGCGGCGCGGCCGTGGCCTATGGCGGCATCCTGCTCTTTCGCGCGCTGGTCCCCGCGGGCTTTCCCGGCGCGAGTCTGGTGCAGTTGAATTTACCGGTGCTTGGATTCACGGCGATCACAGGCGCGTTGGCGGGAATTGGCGCCGCTCTGCTTCCGGCGTTGCAAGGCGCGAAGGTCGATTTAACCGACGCTTTGAAGGAGGGCGGGCGAGGCTCCGGTTCGCGAACGGGTAAGCACTTGCGGTCGCTGCTGGTCGCCGGAGAGATCGCACTCTCGCTAATTCTGCTGGCGGGTGCCGGCCTGATGGTGAACACGATGCTGCGGTTGCGGCATCAACAGCTCGGCTTCGATCCGGAGAATGTCACCATCGCCCAACTGCATGTGACGGGCACACGCTACATGACCGATTTGCCGAAACAGGAAATCGACATGCGTAAGGTGGAACCGCCGGTAACGCAATTCATTGAACATTTGCTGGGCGCGGTTCGCGACATTCCCGGGGTGCGGGCGGCGGCGCTGGCGGCGTCGGTCCCGATGGGGCCGAGCACGGGTCCTGACGTAAGGGTGGTTGTCGCCGGCGCCGGCCCGTCCGCGCGAGGGTCCGGCGGGACCGCTCTCAACGTCATTACGCCGGGATACTTCGAGGCGCTTCGGATTCCGCTGCGGCATGGCCGCTTTTTGACCGAACGCGATTCGCTCGCGGCCCCGTGGGTTGCCATCGTGAATGAGGCCTTCGTACGCGAGTTCTTTCCCGGCGGGCAAGCGTTGGGACAAGTTGTGACGCTGGGCATAGGTCCCGAGGATCGCCCGCGTGAAATCGTCGGCGTTATCGGCGACTATAAACAGAATTCGCTGCGTTCTCCAGTGCGTCCGGAGATTATTACCTCCCACTTCCAACAACCGAGCGTGATTCCCGGCAATTTTCAGGGAGTGCGATTTCGGTCTTCGCTTGTCGTTCGCACCGCGACATCGCGCGGCCCATCGGCGGAGACGCTGGCGAAAATCGTTGCCGGGTTCGACAAGGATTTGCCTGTTTTTGCCGTCACCCCGCTCGTGACGCATATCGCGTCGCGAGACTCGGGCATCCGTTTTTACACGGGCGTGCTGGGAATCTTCTCGATGATCGCGCTCCTGCTCGCGGCGATCGGAATTTTCGGATTGGTGAATCATTCGGTAACGGATCGAATGCACGAAATTGGCATCCGCGCGTCGCTTGGGGCTTCCCGGGTTCAGATCATGTGGCTGGTCGTTTCCCATGGCATGAAGCTTGCGGTGGCGGGATTGGCGGTGGGAGTCGCGGGCGCCCTGGCGGTGACGCGTTTGCTGACATCGATGCTTTTCGAAGTGAAACCGGGGGACCCCGCGACGTTGTTGCTTGCCGCGTGGTTTATCCTGACCCTGACTGCGGTTACTTGCGCCTTGCCGGCGTTGCGGGCCACCCGTATTCACCCGGCGATCGCACTGCGGATGGAGTAATTTTGGCGCCCGTCACGCCGCAGGTTGACTTCGTCCACGGCCATTCATATAGTGAACGGCTGAGGTTAGGGATGAAACGAATCCGCGTCTGCTTGCTCGCTGTGTGGGCGTTAACCGCGACGTCCGCCGTTGCCCAGTCGATCTTCGGTTCGCTGCAAGGCGCGGTGACGGACGCCTCCGGCGGCGCGCTGGCGAAAGCCCGCGTCACGGCCACCAACGTCAACACCGGCATTCGTTCGGCGGTGGACGCGAACGACGCCGGCTTCTACTTCCTCGGCGAACTCCGCCCCGGGGCGTATGACCTGGAAGTGGAAGCGCCGGGTTTCCAGCGCTTCGCGCAGCGCGGCATCACGCTGCGCGTGGAGGATCGCCTGCGGGTGGATGTCGCCATGAAGGTGGGCCAGATCACGGAGAGCGTGGAAGTGCGCGCCGAGGCGCAACTGATCCAGACCGAGAGCAACACCCTGGGGCGCGTGGTCGATGAGAACACCATTAAGCAGCTCCCTTTACGCGGACGCAATGCCTTTGAGCTGGTGCTATTGACACCGGGCGCTCAACAACGCGGGGACGACGAACTGCCGCGCCTAAGCGGCGGGCGGGCCAGGACGGGCGAGTTCGTGCTCGACGGCGGTTCCATTACGACGCCGCGCCGCGGACAACTCTTCACGCAGCCGAATCTCGACGCGATCCAGGAGTTCAAAGTGCAGACCAACGGCCTGTCGGCCGAGTTCGGACGCACGGTGGGCGGCGTGGTGAACGCGACGTTGAAATCCGGCACCAACCGAATCTCCGGCAACCTCTTCGAGTTTCACCGCAACAATTCGATCAACGCCCGCAACTTCTTCTCGCCGCGCAACGCAAAGCTGATTCAGAACCAGTTTGGCGGCATGATCGGCGGACCCATCATCCGCAACCGCCTGTTCGCGTTCGGCGACTTCGAGAGTTTCCGCCAAGCCGAAGAGCGGCTCTTCAACCTCAACGTGCCGACGGCGCTCCAGAAAGCCGGGAACTTTTCCGAGCGGACAGTGGGCATCTTCGACCCGGCCACCACGCGCCCGAATCCCGCCGGCGCCGGATCCATCCGCGACGCCTTTCCCGGTTTCGTGGTACCCGCCTCGCGCTTCGATGCGCCGGGTCCGAAGGTGGCCGCGCTGTATCCGGACCCGAACCAGCCCGGCTTCGTCCAGAACTTTCAGCAACTGCTGCCGCAGGGTACGGACAACAACAAGTTCGACGTGCGGCTGGACTGGCGCGCATCGGACCGCGACATGGTGTTCGGCCGCTACTCCTGGGATCATCAGTTCGGCGAGAGCGCCCGCGCCTTTCCGGCCGCGGGCGGCGGCAACAACGGCAACTTCAACCGCTATCTGACGGCCGCGCTCGGGTGGACGCGCACGTTGACGCCCACGGTGATCAACGACACGCGCCTGAGCGCTTTCCGCGGCATTCAGGAGCGGCTGCTGAGCCTTGGCGCCGGCGACGCGCTGGGGATTCCCAATCTCAACCTGGTCGGGCTGCCCAGTTTCGCGCTTCCGGGCTTTACGGGGCTGGGCGACGCGCAAGCCTTCATGCCCGTCGAGAATCAGTATCAGTTGCAGAACACCACCACGGTGGTGCGCGGGCGTCACGTGCTGAAAGCCGGCGCCGACTATCGCTCGTTCCCCATCAACGATCTGCAACTGCAGTTCACGGGCGAGTATACGTTCGCCGCTAACCAGACCGCCGATCCGCGCTCTCCCGGCACCACCGGCAACCCGCTGGCCAGCCTGTTGCTGGGGCAGGCCGATACCTTTAACAACTCCACGCTGCGCGGACGTTTCTACTATCGCTCGACCTATTTCGGCACGTTCTTCCAGGACGACTTCAAGATCACGCCGGCGCTGACCCTCAACTTCGGACTGCGCTACGACGTGGAGCAGCAGCCGCGCGAGATCCGCCAGCAGGGGTCGAATTTCGATCTGAAGCTCGGGCGCCCGGTGACCATGACCGAACTCGGCCGCAACTTCATCCAATTCACCGATAGGATGAACTTCGCGCCGCGCTTTGGCTTCGCCTGGCGGCCGTTTGGACTGGCCAAAACCGTCGTCCGCTCCCACTACGGCATCTTCTACATTCCGCTGACCGGACGCGCCACATCGGCCTTCGCCCGCTTCCCCGCCGACCAGCGGCTGGGCCTGCAAAGCGACGGCTTGAACGCAGCCGTGCTCCTCTCGCGCACGCCGCCCATCGTGCCGAGCAAGGACGGCAAGGGTTTTGCGATCGACTACAAGATTGAAGACGCCAAGCTCGGCTCTTTCCAGCAGTGGAACTTCGACATCCAGCACGAATGGCGGGGGCTGCTGGTGGAGGCGAGTTACGTGGGCAGCCTGGGCCGGCATCTGCTGCAGAACGTCGACCAGAACACGATCCGGATTGAGGATGTGCAGCGCGCCGGGCGCGGTACGCAGGCCACGCGGCCCTATCCCGATTACGGGATCATCAACTGTCACTGCGAGAATCAGAACTCCAGTTACAACGCTTTGCAACTGGGTGTGGAGCGCCGCTATTCGAACGGGCTGTTCGCGTCGTTCTCCTACACGTTCTCGAAGTTTCTCGATTACAACGAAGATAACTTCTCGTCACAGTTCGCGATGGATCCCTACAACCTGCGGCTGGAACGCGGCCTGAGCCAGTCGCACTATCCGCACCGGGCGGCGACGGCGCTGGTCTATGACCTTCCGTTCGGCAAGGGACGCAAGTGGAAACAGGAAGGCGTAACGGCTTGGCTGGCGGGCGGCTGGCAAGTTTCCAACATCGTCTCATTGCAGAGCGGCGACCAGGTTTGGATCTCTCAGGCGGCCAACACTTCGGAGACGTTCGGCCGGCAGTTCCGGCCGAACCTGGTGGCGAATCCGAAGCTCGCCGCGAGCGAGCGCACGCTCGAACGCTGGTTCAACACCGGGTTCTTCCAGGCGCCGCCGGCGCGCACGCTGGGCAACAGCAACAAATTTCCGGGCATTGAAGGCCCAGGCCTCGCGAACGTCGACGTCTCGCTTATCCGCTTTATTCCGCTGCCGTTCCGGGAGAACATGAAGATCGAACTGCGCGGCGACTTCTTCAATGTGCTCAATCACACCAACTTCAACGCACCGGGCGGCACGCTGGGCACGCCACAGTTTGGCCGCGTGACGAGCGCACGGCTGCCGCGGACCATTCAGGTGGGCGGCAAGTTCTGGTTCTGACGGCCGTCCGCGCGACCGCGCCTTTTCTTCGCCGGCTCTCGCCGGTGTACGCTAACGCCTTTTAGCGGTTTCTCTTTGACCTGATATGGCGATGGATCACGAAGGGCTGTTATCACGATGCGCTTCGTAGTAGGCCCGAAGAATGGCATTCATGCGGGTCTGATAGCCGCGGCCTTGACGGCGGAACCAATCCAGCATGTCAGCGTCAAGGCGCACGGTGATAGGTTCCTTGTCCTGCGCCGGACGCAAAACCATGGCTTGCGAAAACCATTCCGGGCCGGCCTCGACCGTGTCAGGATCGCTTTGGATGGCCTTGACCACATCCGCGTCGGTCAGCGCGTCAACCCGTTTCCAGTCAGTTTGGCCCTGCCGCCGGTCGCTCAATCGTCTTAATGTAATTTTTCCGCTCATGGTCCCGCGCGCTTCTTGCGCTGATAATTCTTATCCTTTCAGCGCGGCGGGTGACACCACGCAAATTACCCGGCCCTCGAGAAGACCGAAAGCGAGAAATCGCTCTTCGCCGCGCTTCTGAAGCGAAGGGGCTTGCGCAACGAAACCTTCCCAGATCGCTATAGCATTCTCGAAGTCGATACCATGCTTTTCAAGGTTCAGGCGGCGCTTGCGTTCGTCCCATTCGAATTCCATCTCTATAATATACTTACACTGTATGTACAGTCAAGCTGCCGTTTGGCCGACGTCGGACGACCACCGGAACTTGAGCCTATTGGAATTGCCGGGAACCTTTCACTTAAGCGGAATAGCCGGTACGTTAAGCATACAGACTGGTGCACGAACGATCCACGTTTCCGGCACGGCGTCCTGAGATTTGCGGGGGAGCCGTAGGGACTTCTCGAAAGTATACTCGCGGCACGAGTTGGTCACTCCGGTTTCCGCTCCGTCTCGTCGGGCAGGAACACGGTTTCGATGCTCATATCAAACAGCTTCGCGATATTAAATGCCAGACTCAGACTCGGATCGTATTTGCCGGTCTCGATCGCATTGATTGTTTGGCGAGAGACGTGAAGACGCTCGGCCAGATCGGCCTGGGACCATTCGCGCTCCGCCCGTAGTACGCGCAATCTGGTCTTCATCGGTAACGTCTCCTCGCCAAAGCGTTTCCCACGCCCCAGAACAGGGCCATAACCGGCCATACCAGTGTCCAGTTCAGATGGGGAAATCCAGCGCCTTCGAGAAAGCCATATGCGAAGGTGGCCAAGGCGCTGGCGCCGAAAGCAAACGCCAACCCCTCCAGGTGCATGCGCCGCTCCAGTTC
This sequence comes from Bryobacteraceae bacterium, assembly GCA_046155405.1. Taxonomy (GTDB): domain Bacteria; phylum Acidobacteriota; class Terriglobia; order Bryobacterales; family Bryobacteraceae. The sequence goes on from JBJXFL010000128.1 coordinate 23,984, forward strand.
ATCCACGCCGCGGAAGAACCGGAGAAATGCGACAAGCGCCGCCGAGGCGGGCAACATCGGGGAGAGAGCCAGCGGGTAGCGCCATGCCGTATCTCCGTAGTATCCGAGCAGTTTGATGGAACCGACCAGCACAAGGGCGTAGCCAAGCATTGCGGCCGAGAGTTCGACGAAATAACGCCGATAGACTTGATTCATGGGGAATTGCCTCCTTTGGTACCCAAAGGAATAGTAAAGCATAGTTGACATTATGTCAAGTATATATTTTAAAATGTAAAGTTATAATGCGAAGTTTGTTCGGTTGGCATCAGCGTCGGCGGCATTCACGGGGATTGGCGAGCGCCCGGTACCGGCCGATTGGCTTCATCCGTTATGCCTTACGCAAGCGCAGCGGTTTGGTTTTCTCTCGCGCAATAAAACCTTTCGCCTCAAGATCAAGCTGAACGGTCTTGGCCCACCAGCCCGCTTTTGCGCCTTCGGGGTAAAGTTCTTCAGGTAGATGGGGCATCAAACGTTCCTGAATTTCCTCCAATGCCAGTCCCGGCGGGTTCTTGGGGAGAATCTTCAGGAACGCCTCTTTCATCGCCGCATACATACGCGCGTCGACATGTCTTATTTGCCCAGGGTGGTTCACATTTTCAACGGCGATCGTTTCATTTTTACCGGTTGCCATGTTCGTTACCCCATGCTCGACGGACGAAGTTTTCCGAGCCAGACGCCGAGCATCACCGTCATGAGGGATGTTTTGGCGAGCGCGTCGCCGGCATGAATGGCGTAGAGTTTTCCGGGGTAGTTCTCATGAATGACGGAGCCGGCGATAGCCATGGCTTGAAACCCAATCCACAACAACGCGCCGAGTTGAAGCGCTCCGGTCCAACGGACGACGCCAAGGCGCGTGACTAAGTGCGCGAGCGCAAAGGCGACGACAAGACATCGAACAAACTCCGCGATCAGCGCCCCCGGCGGCGGAGTCATATCGGCTAAAGCGCCCGGATGGATGCCGCGCAGCGTCATCCACTCGTGGGCGAATAAAAGAGGGCTGTACCACACCGCACCCTGCACCAGGGCGGCGACAGCCGTCACAAGGACGGCAAAATAGTTTACTTTGGCTTGCGTAGTCATCGTTCTTTCTCCTTCGAACGTATAGACTCCCGCTCGCGGCGAAACTCATCGGCGCTCAATCAAAGAAATTTCGTCTCGCCGCAACGGCGGCATAGGCGGGAAGCGGACGCCGGTCGGCCGGTTCCCGTTCGATGCGGTCCGCGCCGAGGCCGAAAGTCCGCCCGTGTCCCGTGCGGCATTAGCGAGGACGATCTCCCGATGGAGGTCGTTGCTGTCGGCTTCCGTCACGAGGCGGTCCGTAGAACGATATGGGAACCGGGCCTAACGGTGGCATCGCGCAGATTGGGAGGCGCGTGCCGGGGGCCGGATCCCGACTCGTTCCGCGGGCTGGAGTTCTCGTGCGCATCCGCCGCGCCCCTGGCGGCTAACTGTCCGTATCGGAGCGCAGTTAGGCCAGGGGCAGGGGCCGGTTGCCGACGACTTGCGAAAAACGGGCTTCAGGCGTTGGCGGATTTGTTGGCGCGGGAGCCTTTGGAGGCGACGGCCTCAATCACGTCGGCAACCGAGACCTCGTCTCCCGACTTGGTTCGTTTGCGGGCTTCCACCATCCATGACGGGGGGCGGCCGCGACGCTTGCCGCGCCCGAGGGCGAGACGCTCCAGCGTCACAATTGCCGCTTCAATTTGATCGCGTTCTTCCCTTAATTGTTCGAGAATCTTTGTAACGTCCATACGGAGACCTGCTTTCCTTTCGCCAGCCAAAGGTTCCGGAATTTCTGTTTTCGGAACAAGCCTGGCTTTTTCTTGGTGTCCACTCACTGTTTGTACCTAATTTTTGTCAATTATTCAAGGGGCTTGTTCTATTTTCCGAACAGAATGGGTTCATTAGAGCGATAAATTGTACTAGTGCCCACGGAGCGCAGTAGTACTTCGTGGCGGGAAGGACCACGATTTACGGGTTATTTAGGCCGTTAATTTCCGCTTCCAGTAGAGATAAAAGGGGATTCCGGTGGCCATGATGCCTAGACCGAGCAGACTTTCGCGGGGAGATTTCTGAAGAGTGGAGAGAATGAGGGCCACGGCGACGAGCACGAAGACGATGGGAACAACCGGATAGCCGACGGCGCGATAAGGCCGAGGCATATCCGGACGCTTACGGCGGAGCACGAGGACAGAGGCGGTGGCCATGCCGTAGAGAATCCAGGAAGCGAAGATAACATAGGTGAAAAGCTGATCGTAGCCGCCGCTAAGGATGAGCACCATCGACCAAGCGCTGAGGGCGATGATGGAGTTCGCCGGCGTAAAGTATTTGGGGTGAACTTCGCCGATGGAACGGAAGAAGAGGCCGTCGCGGGCCATGGCGTACGGAACGCGGGAGCCGGTGAGGATGGAGCCGTTGAGCGCGGCGAAGATGGAGATCATGGCGGCGACGCTGACGGCGTTGGCTCCGCCGGCGCCCCACACGCGCCGCATCATTTCCGCGGCGACACGGTCGCTGGCGGCGACCTCCGCGGCGGAGAGTACGTAGAAGTACGCCAGGTTGGCGAGGATGTAGATCGCCATGACGGCGAGGGTGCCGAAAACGAGTGCCAGAGGCAGGTTTTTCTGCGGTTTTTTTACCTCCGAGGAGACCATGCTGACGTTATTCCACCCGTCATAGGCCCAGAGAGCCGCGACGAGCGCGGCGAAGAACCCGGCGATGCCCCCAGGGGCGGGAATGCTAGATGTAAAGTTGGCCGTGTTCCCGCCGGAGAACGTCAAGCCGACAACGATCAGCAGGGCAATGAGCCCGACTTTGACAACCGTCACGCCGACCTGCACGTTGCCGCCGATCTTCACTCCGAAATAGTTGAGCCAGCCGAGGAGTCCGATAACCACCATGGCGAAGATCTGGCCGGTCTTGACGGTTAACACTCCCAGCAGCGGAAGGTGGAGTTCGGTGATAACGCCTTCGAGCGCGGGAAAGAAGTTGGCCATGTACGTAAAAAACGCCGTGGCGAGAGTGGCGATGGAACCGCTCTTGGCCACCCACATTTGAGTCCACCCGTAGAGGAAGGCGAAGAAGGGACCGTAGGCCTCGCGGAGGTAGACGTACTCGCCGCCGGCTTCGGGCATGGCCGCGGAGAGCTCGGCGTAAGTGAGCGCGCCGGCGAGCGACAGCAGACCGCCGAAAACGAAAACAAATATGACCATCTCCGCCGAGCCGACGTTCTGCACCATGCTCTTCGGGACCAGGAAGATGCCGCTGCCGATGACGGTGCCGACGACGATGGAAGCCGCGCCCCAGACACCCAGATCGCGTTTCAGTTCAGACATGTCGATTATTCTCCCGAGGCAGGACGAAGGACGCTATCCAGGCCGTGATGAAGGTTGCCGCCGTGCCAATGAGCACGTACCAGGTCCAGGCAACAGTGGTTCCGAACTTCAAATAGAGATTGAGCGCCAGGCCGGCGGCCATGCCGCACATGGCGGCTCGCTCACCAACGCGTTGCGTCAGCACGCCGAGCAAAAAAGTGCCCAGCAGCGCGCCGTAGACGATGGACGCGATGCCTAGCCCGTATTCGAGCACCGACTCGACATGGCGCGCCAGAAATGCGATGACGAGCAACACGCCACCCCAGAATACGGTGACCCAACGGGCGATGCCCAAGTACTCCGATTCGCTGCGCTTTTGGCGAGCGAGCGGCTTCCAAAAGTCCATGACGGTGGTGGAAGCCAGGGAGTTCAACGCCGCGCTGAGGTTCGACATGGCGGCGGCGAGGATGGCGGCCATGACCAGTCCGGCGACGCCCGGCGGGAGGAATTCCCAGATGAATTCCGGATAGATGCGATCCGGGATGGCTGGCGCCGGCCGGCCGGTGTCCCGATAGTAAACGTAGAGAATGAGGCCGATGAAGAGGAAGAGGGCGAACTGGAAAAAGATGACGAGCCAACTGCCGAAGAGGGCGAGGCGGGAATCGTCCTGGGTGCGGGCGGACAGCAGGCGCTGCACCATAAGTTGTTCCGTGCCGTGGCTGGCCGTGGTGAGAAAGCAGCCCCCGACGACGCCGGCCCAAAAACTGTAGGGGCGGGCGAAAAACTCGGTTGACCATTCGAAGCGGAAATCGAAGACGCGAAGTTTGCCAGCCTGATCCGCCACCTGCCATATGTGGCTCCAGCCCTGGGGAATTTGCTGGACGATGACGAAAAGGCTGACGATGGCGCCGCCGATGTAAAGAAACATTTGCACGACGTCGGTCCAGATAACGGCTTCCATGCCGCCTTCGAAGGTGTAAAAGAGCGTGAGGGCGACAATTAACAGAATTGAACTCATTTCGCCCGTCCCAAGGATGATGGAGATGACGATGGAAATGGCGAAGACGCGCACGCCTTCGGCGAGCGAACGCAGGAGCAAAAAGCTGCCGGCGGTGAGTTTGCGAATATTGGGACCGAAGCGGCGCTGCATTAGTTCGTAGGCGGTAAACATTTCGCCGCGGAAGTAGTGAGGCAGGAACAGAGTGGAAATAACGACGCGGGCGAGTAGGTAGCCCATGACGACTTGCAGAAATCCAAGATCGCCGCGGAAGGCGATGCCGGGAGTGCCGATGACGGTGAGGGTGCTGGTTTCGGCGGAAACAATGGAAAAACCGATGGCCCACCAGGGCGCGTTCCGGCCGCCGAGAAAATAGTCCTTGAGAGTTTTCTGGCCCTTGCGGAAACGGGAGCCGAACCACGTGATGCCTATGAGGTAGGCCAGAATGACGCCCAAGTCGAGGAAACGCATGGAAAAAGGGAGTCTAGCATAGCCTGGGGAATCCGGTTCATGGAACAATTCCGTGGCCTGATCCATCTAACAGATGAATTGCAAGGTAGAATGCAATGAAGCCGTTCGAGAAGTGCGGGAGTATGACACAAGTCGAAGGTGTTGCTTCGACCTTGGGAACTTCGCTATACTCCGGCATTGATCGTGGGCATTGATCGTGTCCAGGCCAAAAATCTACGTGGGAAGACGGCCCGCGGCGCGGCGCCTGAATAAAAGAACGGGAGGCATTCGGTGCTTTTCAAAAAAACAAGATTGCTAGTGGGAATTGCGGTGGCCACGGCCGCGCTTTTCGGCCAGGCGAAAGAATGGATCGACCGGGGCGAGTATGAACTCGTGGCCGAACAAATTGGAAAAGCCACGGATCCGGCCAAGAAGCTTGAACTGCTTAACCAATGGAAGCAAAAATACCCGAAGACCAACTTCGGGTGGGAGCGGCTGGGGGCCTACCTGATGACGTATCAACAGGTGGGCAAGGCCAAGGAGATGTTCGACACGGCGAAGGAGATGACCGCCGCCGATCCGAAGAATTTCACGGGGCCATACTACATCACGTTGTTGGTGCTCTCAATGGGATCGACCGACGCCGCGGTGCTGGAGGAAGGCGAGAAGGCCGCGAACACGATGCTGGCGAATCTGGACGTATATTTCGCTCCGGCGAATAAGCCCAAGGAAGCGGCGGATGACGCTTGGGCGAAGCAGAGGGCGGATGCGCAGTTGAAGGCGCTGCAGGCGTTGATCTACGTTTCGACGGTGAAAAAAGATTGGCCGGCGGTGGAGCAGCGGATTGCGAATCTGTTGAAGGTGACGCCGAGGAACGCGATGCTTTCGTACCAACTCGGCTCGGCGATTCTCAGCCAGCGAAAGCAGGAGAAGCAGGCATTCGCCATCTGGCACTTTGCCCGCGCTTGCGGCCTGGAAGGCGAAGGGGCCGCGCCAGCCGACCAGAAGGCGAAAGTTTGCGACTACTTCGGCCGCGTATTCCCGCAGTATCGCGGCGACAAGAAGGGCATGGATGAGTTGAAGGGAAAGGCGGCGGCCGAGATTTTCCCGCCCGCGGATTTCGCGATCAAGACGAAGCAGCAGGAAGACATGGAACAGTTGGAGGAACTGAAGAAGACCAATCCGCAACTCGCCATGTGGGTGCAGATGAAGCAGGAGTTGACCGGTCCGGGCGGCGCGGCATATGTCGAACAGCTTAAGGGCGCGGGGTTGCCGAAATTCAAGGGCAAAGTGGTTTCCATGGACCCGCCGGTGAACCCGAAGAAGATTGTGGTTGGTATCTCGGACGCCTCGGCGCCTGAAATCACCATCGAGATCGACGAGAAGGGCTTTCTGCCCGGCAAAGTGGAGCCGGGTACCGAGCTCGAGTTTGAGGCGGTGGGCAAGGAATTCACGGCCGATCCGTTTAACCTCACCGTGACCGCCGAAAAGGAAAAGATCATTGGTTGGACGGGTGTCGCAACCAAGGCGGCTCCGGTCAAAAAGGCCGCGCCGAAGGGTACGGTTCGCAAGAAGAAGTAAGCCGCGCGAGGCAAAAGGGCGAAGCTTCGGCTTCGCCCTTTTTTCTTGTCCGACTGACTTTTACCGCAACGCTTCGTTCAAATCGCGATCAAAAGCCCGAATCGCCGCCACTTGCTCATCGGTGGCAAACACTTCAAATCCACGCCCCACGAACACGCCCCGCTCGCCCCGCCACAGAAGCGCGGCGAAGCCGTTCTCCGTAACCATGCCCGGAGCGCCGATGTTGCCAAAGCCGCCATCGCGTTTTTCGACAAGCGAAGCGAAGCCATCGCGGGCGAAGACGTAGTGCGTGGTGATCTTCAGATCGGGAACGAGTTCGATGCGGGCGGCAAGCACTCGCTCCAACTTCGCCAATAGGGCCGCATCCATTACATCTTGTAGCGGCCGAGATCCTCATCGTTGAGGCTCTCCAGCCATTTCTTCAATTCGTCGTTAGTAACTTTGTCGGAAACGGAACTGGTCGCCTTCGAAGTACGGATCACCTGTTCCTCAACATAGATCGGGCAATCGGTTCGCAATGCCAGCGCCAAAGCGTCGCTCGGGCGCGAGTCGACGCTTATCATCTCGCCGTCCTTCTCCAGCCAGATCATGGCGTAGAAGGTATCGTCGCGCAGTTCGCTCACCACCACCTTCCGCACATCGGCCTGCAAGCCTGTAATCAGGATCTTCAGCAGATCGTGCGTCATCGGCCGCGGCGTGGTGACCTTTTCGATCTCAAGGGCGATCGCGTTGGCTTCGTACATGCCTACCCAGATGGGCAAAATGGTACCGCCGCTAACGTCCTTCAGAATTACGATCGGAGTCTGCGTGACCGGATCCATCATCAGGCCGCGGATCTTCATCTCTACTTCCATTGCCCGCTCCTCAATTCCATTACAACACTATCAAGCTGCAACTGCGTCCACCAAGGCTTCGCCGACCAGCGACGCCACGCCGGACCGCGTCACGAGAACATCCAAATAGGTTCCGTCCAGCCCAGCGCCCGGTCCATCGGGATGCGTAAAATTCACCGTCTTGTGCTGCATGGACTTGCCCACCCATTGCTGTGTGGCGATATTGAAGTGCTCTACATGCACCTCCTCCACGCCGCCCACATAAGCGGCATTGTTGCGAATTAGAATGGTCCGCTGATGTTCCACCAAGCGCATCAGGCGGCGGCCCTTCTCGTCTTCCGGCACGGCGTCCACCATATGCATGGCCGAGGTATTCGGACGCGGCGAATACTTGAAGCTGAAAATGCCGTCGTAACCGACAATATCCATCAGCCGCAGCGTTTCCTGAAACTCCGCTTCCGTCTCGCCCGGGAAGCCGACGATCAAGTCGGTCGTGATGGCGATTTTGCGGCGCGCGTTCTTCATCCACCCGATGCGCCGCATGTACTGTTCCACGTTGTATTGCCGCTGCATGGCGTCCAGAATTCGGTCGGAGCCGCTCTGTACCGGTAGATGAACATGGTTGCAGAGCGTGGGCACGTCGTCGATGGCGTCGATGATTTCCTTCGTGAAATCGCGCGGATGCGACGTGGTGAAGCGAACGCGGCGGATGCCCGGCACTTGGCCGACGGCGGTCAGCAACTGGGCGAAGCGGGCGCCGGTTGGCGATGGGTCCAGATAGCTGTTCACGTTCTGGCCGAGCAGCGTGACCTCGGTGTAGCCGGTGTCGACCAGCTTTTTCACTTCGTCGAGAACGCTTGCCAGCGTGCGGCTGCGCTCCGGACCGCGGGTGTAGGGCACCACGCAATAAGCACAGCTCTTGTCGCAGCCTTCAATAATGGTCAGGAATGCGCGGAAGGGGTTGTCGCGGCGGGTGAGCGGGGTTTCAAACGTCTCGTCGGTATCCAGGCTCAAGCCGGTGACGCGGCGATCGCCTTGTTCAATCCGGAGCAGCAGTTCGGGCAATTTCGTGTATGACGCCGAGCCTACCACCAAGCTGACATGCGGAGCGCGCTCGAAGACCTTCTCGCCCTCTTGTTGGGCTACACAACCGAGGAGTCCGATCACCTGTTTAGCGCCGCTCTTTTTGTGATGCTGCAGGCGATTGAAGACTTTCTGCTCGGCCTTGTCGCGAATGGAACAGGTGTTGAAGAGAACGAGGTCGGCGTTCTCCGCGGCCGCGACCTGATTGTAGCCGCGTTCCATTAATGTGCCGATCACTTTTTCCGAGTCGTGCACGTTCATTTGGCAGCCGAACGTTTCGATGTAGAAGGACTTCATTCGCTTCCTATTATAGGGATCGTTTTCGATCGGCATCATTTCAAGAGTGCGCCCTGGTATTTTTCAATAGTGCCATCGCTTGGTGCTGCACCTGTCAATGTCGCCTGAAAGCCGAGATATACTCGTTGGCAGGAGGCTTTGCCTTTGCCAGAGGATCCAAAAGCCGAATCCGAGGTTCGGGGATTGACGACGTCTCAGGCGTCGCAGCTTGCCGACCCGCCTAAAGAGAAGTTAGGAGTTTCCGCAGCCATCGCTGCGGCGCTGCTTGGCGTGACGGTCTATCTTTCTTTGACGTCGCGTCGGGCGAAGCTTGGAATTTCAGCGGCTGTTGCGGCCGTGACCGCGACCTCAGAGTTGAAGGATCCGGAGAGCCACCGCTCCGCTAGCCAGATTGAGAAATTGTCAACGGCATGGGCCACTGACAACGTTCCGCCGCAAGATCTCCGCCGGATTCTGGATTTGGCAACTGAGGTATTCGAGGATGAAGATAAGGCCATGCGGTGGCTGCAGGAGCGGAACATTCAGACTGGCAATAGAGCGCCGGTGAGTAATTTGGGAAATCCTTCCGGTTTACAGAATGTGGAAACCGTACTGCGCCAAATCCAGTACGGAGTAATTGGGTAGGTGCGAGTCGCTCGCATTTGTCGTGCAAAATATCCCGATCTGGAAGGAAAGGGCGCGGCGGTGACCGGCGGACGTTGGAACTCCAAGGGAACCGCCGTCGTCTACACCAGTTCCTGCGGCGCTTTGGCCGTTCTTGAGTACCGCGTGCACACCAGCGTAGATCCGGCGGACTTGCTATTGTATCGGTTGGAACTGCCTGAAAGCCTGACAGTGGAAAGAGCGGGATGGATGCCGGACCTAGCCACTTCGCGAAAGTTTGGAGACGTGTGGGCGGCTAGTATGCGATCTCCAGTCTTGATTGTTCCATCCGTGGTAGTTCCCCATCAGGTGAACGTGCTGCTCAACCCGGCGCATCCGGCCCTCCTGGGCAACATTGTGATCCTCGACAGGCAGTCCTTCCTTCTTGATGTTCGCTTGTTCGACCTAACTCAGAGCGACCAATGACCCCCCACCTTGCCGCAAGATTGTCTCTATCTTCTCCAGGACCGAGTATCCGAACTCCTAAAATCGATAACTAAGGGATTCACCTGATTGCCCCGTGCGGAAATAGCCCGTACGCTCAGAACATGCGGTACCTGGCCTTTCTGCTCATTCTGATTCCCGCCGCCGCGCAGCCGACGGCTCAAAGTCAGACCGACGTCTACACCTTCGACGCCAACGGCGACCGCGTGCTGGCGAGCCAGCAGGTAGCGGGAGGGAACGGCGCGGAGCAACGCGTGCGAAATATGAATGGACGGGTGGCGCCGTTGGAGCGGGTGGAGGAAAAGCTCATCAGCGACGACGCCAATGGCCGCGTGGTGGAAAAGGTCGTCCGGCCATACGACGCCAATGGCACTCCGCAACCGCCGCGGCGGATTCTCATCACCGAGCGGAAACAGCCCGATGGCGCGAAGAGCATAGAAACCCAGGTTTTTCAGGGCAATATCAACGGCGGGTTCACGCTCGCGGAGCGCAGCCAGGCATTGGAGCGAACGAGCGACGGCCGGGTTACCATCGATACGCAGATCTCGCGGCCCACGCTGAACGGGGGGTTGGAGACGTTGGAAAAGCGCGCCAGCACCATTTTGAAGTCCGGGGAAAAGACGAACGAAGATACGCTGACTTATCGCCGGGATTCGAACGGGACGTTCTATCCGGCGGCGCGCGAGGTGAAAGAGACGGACCAGAAAGACGGCCGCATAGTGGAGAATACGGCCACCTACATTAGCGGCGAACGGCGCCAATTGGAACTTGCGGGACAAACGGTGGCGGAAACCACCAAGCGGCCGGACGGCTCCGAAACACGGCAAGTGAATGTTTTCGGCACCAGCGCTCCGGGACGGCCGGACATCGCGCAACCGGTGCTTCGCGAACAGCAGACTATTGAGAAAAACAAAACGGCGGGCGGCGTGGTGGAGACGCTTTCCATCCGACGTCCGGCGGTAGATAATCCCAACGCCTTGGGTCCGGCGCAGAAGATCAGCGAGAAAGTCTGCACTGGGCCCTGTCAGTAACTTACCGAACCGGGCCTGCGGTTTGGCAAGCCCGGTCCGGGATCTAATGCTATCGAGGAACCGATAGGTCCGTATATCTAGAAAAGCGGAAAATGCAGGGGAAAGGCGTTAAAATGAGGCGATGCCCTTCCCCATTGACCGGCCGCGCCGGCTCCGCCGTTCCCCCGCCATGCGCGACCTGGTCCGCGAAACGCAATTGCAACCGTCGAACTTCATTCTGCCGTTGTTTGTAGTCGAAGGCGAAGGGATTCGCAAAGAGATTAAGTCGATGCCGGGCAACGCGCAGATCTCGATCGATGAGTTGGTGAAAGAAGCCCTGGAGGCGCGGGCGCTCGGGGTTGGCGGCGTAATCCTCTTCGGCATTCCAAAGTACAAGGACGACGAGGCGACAGGCGCCTATGACGATGAGGGCGTTGTGCAGCGGGCCTGTGCCGCGTTGAAGCGGGAAGTCCCGGGATTGCTAGTTGTCACCGACGTGTGCAACTGCGAGTACACCAGCCACGGCCACTGCGGCAAGATCGTCGACGACGATGTCGACAATGACATCACGCTCAACTGGCTGGCACAAACGGCGGTGAGCCACGCGCGCGCGGGCGCGGACATCGTCGCCCCGAGCGACATGATGGATGGCCGCGTCGGCGCCATTCGCGCTTCGCTCGACGATGCCGGCTTCCCCCACATCCCCATCCTCAGCTATGCCGCCAAATTCGCGAGTAGTTTTTATGGTCCATTCCGCGAGGCCGCCGAGAGCGCGCCCCAGTTCGGCGATCGGCGCAGCTATCAGATGGATCCTGCGAATGCGCGCGAGGCCATGAAGGAGATGGCGCTCGACTTGGACGAAGGCGCCGACATGCTGATGGTCAAACCCGCCATGCCGTATCTCGACATCATTAAGGCCGCGCATGAGAACTTCGATGTGCCAATCGCCGCCTACCAGGTGAGCGGCGAATTCTCCATGATTCAGGCCGCCGCGAGCAATGGGTGGATCGATCTGGAGCGGGCGATGATGGAATCGTTGACCTGCATTAAACGCGCCGGAGCGCAGATAATTCTCACCTACTTTGCAAAGGATGCGTCGCGGCTGTTGTAATAGCTGCGATGAAACTTAACCGCCGCCAACTCGCCCAGGCCGCTCTCTTCGCGGCGCCGGCCGCCGCCCAGCCGAACTCCGGTTCGCGCGTCACGCACGGACCGATGCTGGGCGGCGTGGGTCCAAGCGACGTTTGGGTTTGGGGACGGACCGGGAGTGCCGGGGCGCTGCGTGTCCGCTATGGAACCAGCCCCGATAACCTCGACCAGACTTCGCCGGCCGTCTCCACCTCGCCCGATCACGACAACACCGCCTGGATTCATATAACGGGCCTCAAGTCCAATACCCGCTATCACTATCAACTCGACGGCGGGGGTCCCAAAGGAACATTCAAGACTCATCCAGCAGCGAGCGATTATCGGCACAGCGAAACAAATCCGCGCGGATTGTTTAACTTCTCCTTCGCCTTCGGCTCCTGCGCCAATCAGTCGACCGACCTCGAATTGCCGGCCTACAAAGTGATGAACCGGCAACAGGCGTCGAAGGTGCTTTTCAGCGTCATGAACGGCGATTGGCTCTACGAGGAAAGGCGCGAATATCGGGCGCCCGAATGGCGGAAACAGATCGGCATCAATGAAACGGAAACGCCGCGCATCGTGAAGATTGCGCCGTCGATCACCGGCGTGTGGGAGAACTACAAGCTATACCTCGATCGCGGCAAGCCGCTCGCCGAGTGGCACCGCAATGTACCGGGCTATTTCACTACCGACGACCACGAAATCCTGAATGACGTTTACGGCACCGGTTCGCCGGGCGTGCGCTCGCGGGAAGCGGTATTCCGGGATATTTCATTGCACGCCTGGTATGACTACATCGCCGGATCGACGCCCCTGGCGACAACGCAAAAACTGCACTTTGGCGAAGCCACCGTCCAAGGCGATATTCTCACCGACCCGGACGCCGATTTCACCGCGTTGAAGAAGGATGAGATCACTAACCTGCATATCCACTGGGGCGGCCAGATGGCCGGTATCCCTCCAGGACAACGCGCCAAGGCCGGGCCGGGCAATCCCAACGCGGGTGTTTACGGAATTACCGGCATTCTCGACAAAAATCGGATTCGTATCGTTCCTAACGCGCGACAGGACGGCGCATGCGCCTACTCCATCGGGCGCCACAACTACTCGAAATTCCGATGCGGGAATGCGGAAGTCTACCTGCTCGACACTCGCGGCATGCGCGACATGCACGACATGAATAATCCGGCCAAGGCGGGGCTTTACATGCTCGGCAAACAGCAGCATGACTGGTTGAAAGCGTCGATGGCCGCCAGTGACGCCGACTTCTTCTTCATCGCCTCCAGCGTCAATCTGATGATTCCGCATATCGGGTCGCCGGGCTCCACCGACCCCATCGCCGGCAAGGACGACGCCTGGACCGCGTTCACCTGGGAGCGCGAAGAGTTGATTCAATTCTGGGATTCACTCAAGCGCCCCGTCATCGTCATGACCGGCGACCTGCACAACAGTTGGGCGGTGAGGGTCACGAGCACGGTGTGGGAGTTCGCCGCCGGTCCGCACAACTCGCAGAACCATCCGTTGGTGAGCGAAGGCAGCCGGCCCATCAATGGCAAGTTCGATTCGCGCGGTCGCGAGTGCGATATTCGCTGGTCGTCGTTCATACTCAACGATGTTCCCGGCAAACTCCGGCACTTCCCGATTTACGCCGTCGCGCAGATCAACAACGTCTATCGGAATCCCGACGCGCAGGGCAAGGAGCGCTGGGTGGCCTATCCCCGTCCGCATCTGGTGATCCAGTATTACGACGGCTTTAGCGGCGACCTGCTCTACGCCGAAGCGGTGCACCGGACCTAGCGATGCTGGCGCTGACCGGCTGGGCGTTCGCGGCCTTCTGGACCGCCCGGCTGCTGCTTTGGGGTGTGCCCGCGTTGTTGCTCGATCCCGCGGCGAAACTCAACGTCTCGCCGTGGGGTTTGGCGGCCATGGGGGCGAATCATTATCCCTGGCTTGGTTTGGCGCTGGCGATTGCCTTCGGCTTCTGCGTCCGCGACCGCGGACCGATTCTGTGGATCGCGGCCGGACTGGCGCTGTGCGAGCGATTGGGCGGCCCGCGCGGGTTTCAATTCGAGTGGATCCATGCCGCCGCCATCGGCGTATTTGCGCTCGGCGTCCACCGCTCGGCGATGGGCGTTTGGCCGCTGGCGCTCGGTGTGCTTCTGCCGCAGATTTTGCTGCGCCTCGCTATCTTCCGTTTTCGCGTGGGCTGGGAGCACGCGGCGCTGTTGGGATTGGCCGGCGCGCTGCTGATCGGCATCGTCGCCTACCGCCGGCCGAAATGGGAGACGGCGCATTGGAGGCCTTGGCCGGGGTTCGCCGCGTCGGCATTACTACTGCTGGCCAGTCTCGTCGGCAGCCAATGGATCCAAAGCCGGGATGCCGCGGCGCGGCAGGCCGCGCTGGCCTCGCTACCCAAGTCCGACCCGGCCGCGCCCTACCTGTTTGACTATTTCCATAAGGGCGTTAGCTTCACCGCCGAGGGCATCTCTTACGACGCGCCGCAGGCTCGCACCATGCTAGCGAAACTTCCCGCCTTTGGCGTGAACGCTATCGCCCTTGTGCCCTACGGCTTCTCGCCCCGAGGCGAAACCAAGATCCGCATTCCCGGCCGCGGCGACACTTGGGAGAGCGAAGACGGCATGGAAATTTTGACCTCCGACGCCCACCGAATGGGCCTGCGCGTCATGCTGAAACCGCACGTCTGGCGGCTCCAGGGCCGCACGCCCATTCCCGATGCGGAGGTCCGCCAGTGGCTGGCCGAATACAGACCATTCATCGAACACTACGCCCAATTCGCCGTGCGCGTGCATGCCGACATCTTCTGCATCGGCACCGAACTGCGCGGCCTCACGCAGCATGAATCCGAATGGCGCGACATCATCAGTCGCGTCCGGAAAATCTACAAAGGCCCTATCGTCTACGCCGCCAATCACGGCGAAGAGTTCGAGACCATTCGCTTCTGGGACGCCCTCGACTACATCGGAATCGATAACTACTACCCCCTCGACGATGACTATTCCGCCGCCACTCTGCTCGGCAAAATTGAAGCCATCGAGCAAAAATTCCGCAAACCGGTGCTCTTCACCGAAGCCGGCTTCGGCGCCCACCGGCACTCGCATCGCGAACCCTGGGAGGACGAGACGGCCAAGCCGCTCGACCTCGCCGAGCAAGCCCGCAGTTATGAAGGCCTGCTCAACGCGGTTTACAAAAAGCCCTGGTTCCGCGGCGTGTACTGGTGGAAGGTCGGCACCAATGGATACGGCGGCCCGGACAACAACTCCATGACGCCTTGGCGCAAGCCGGCAATGGATGTCGTCAAACGCTTCTATCTACTTCCGGCTCCGTAGCGCCACTTGCCCCTTCCGCGAGCTGTCGACCGACTGGCCCAGAATCCGCATCGATTCCTGCGGTGCGTGGAACCCGGTGGAATTCTCCGCTTCCGCGAAGTCCAAGAAGAATTGCGCCCGGCGCTGGTGCCCCCAAACGGCTTTCAACGCGGCGTCCGTCGCGCCGGATTTCCGCGCCGCCGCCGTGTCGTCGATCAACTCCATTAGGGCGTCCATCGCCGTGTTGCGCATCTCAAAGAAGCGCGACTGGATCGTCTCCACCCGGTCCTTCATCTCCTGCTCGCTGAAGTGGTGGCAACCCAGGCAGGCGCGGTCCACATTCAGCATTGGGCTGCGCACATGGTGGTCGCTGACCTTCATGGCGCCGACCCGTTTATATGGCATGTGGCAATCGGCGCAGGAGACGCCGGAACGCGCGTGCACGCCCTGGTTGTACATCTCAAACTCCGGGTGCTGCGCCTTCAACACCGGCGCTCCGCTCTCTTTGTGGACGAAATCGTTGTGGCCCACTTCGTCGTAGTAAGCCAGTATGTTGTCGACTTTTAGTCCCTTATGCCACGGGAACGTCAGCCGCTTCTCCGGCCCTTTGAAGTAATATTCCACATGGCACTGGCCGCACACGTAGCTGCGCATTTCCTGCGGCGTGGCCATGGTGTTCACGTCGTAATCCGCCGCGCCCTGCGACGCCTTTAGCGCCTTCATCCCTTCCATGAAAGCCGGCCGCGTAATGCGCAGCTTCATTGTGGAAGGATTGTGGCAATCGATACAGGCCACCGGATGCTTGGCCATTATCGAAGCCTCGCCATACGTCATCCGGTTCAGCTTCTCGAACCCGGCGGGCACGTCGCCGCTCCCCAACTTTCGATACATCACGGCCATCGAGGCATGGCAATTCAAACACGTGCCCGGTTGCTTGAAGTTCAGCACGCGCTCAGTGAACTTCTGGTCGATCAGCATGTAAGCGTGGCCGCGTTCTTCCCGGAAATCGGTGGAAAACGCATAGCCAGCCCATAGCTTTTTCAGCCGCGGATCTTCCTCCAATTTGCTCTGCGAGACCAGGCTTCGCGGATCGGCCTTCGAAGGCGAATGCGCCATTGCTTCACTGCCGCCGTAGCGCGTGCGCGTCTGGTCGGTGGTCAATTTGTAGTCGGCGTAGTGCTGCGGAAAATTACGCCCCCAGACTTCCGGGTCGTCCGTATCTTCGGTCAACTCCACTACACGGAAAAACGGCGTCCTGGCCTCCTGCTTCCGCTCAAAGATGTTCACCAGCAGTCCCGCGGCCACCACGCTACCCAGTGCCGCCAAACCTACCCATAACCAGACCGATTTCCTCATATCTCTCCCCCCTGCCTTACTGATGTCCAACTTCGCGGTGGCACGCCAGGCATGACTCGCTGGCCTGGTGCCCGTGAATCGCGCGGATCGACGACGTGATCTCGCCGTGGCAATGCAGACACGCCTCCTCCGTGATCCGCCGGTTCCGCGCCGTGATCCGGATGTTCTCCGGAAACCAGCCGGTCGTGAACGCCCACGAATGAAAGAATCCGTTCAGCGCTTTCGTCGTATACTTGCCCACAAAATCATGCGGCGCGTGACAATCGTTGCAGACCGCCGCGCGCCGGTGACTCGCCTTCATCCACCCCGCATAGTGCGCGTGCATCACATGGCAATTTGCGCACGCCGCGGGATCGTTCGTCATGTACGATCCGCCGCGCGCGTAGGTGAACGTAAAGATCCCCAACCCGATCGCCATTCCGCCCAGCGTTGCGGCAATTCGCTGCCAGTTCATCGTTGTAGACGATTATCGTCTACTTGCCCCGGCGCCGTGACAGCGTTAGTCGATCATCTCGATTACGCCCATCATGCCCAAGTCTTCATGATCGAGAATATGGCAGTGATAGACGGCCTTTCCCGCGAAATCCTCGAAGCGCACCCGGAACCGCCGTGTCTCACCGGCTCGCACCAGTATCACGTCCTTCCACGCCAGTTCGGGCTCACCCTTGGCGTCGAGGATCTGGAAGGAGTTCGTGTGCAGGTGAAATGGATGGTCCATGCCCCCCCGGTTGACGATCTCCCAGTCTTCCACCGTGCCGAGCCGCACCCGTGTGTCCACTCGATCGTGATCGAACTCTCGTCCATTGATCGTGAATCTCATCCCGCGGCCGGGCATGCCCAATTCGTTGAGCGCGAATCTCCGGACCGGCGCTTCCGGCGGAGGCAGCGGATCGACCTGGACAAGCCTTGCCGGGAGATCCAGTGCCGGTTCAACTCTGCCCTCGTAAAAAAGAGCCGCCAGGACTTCGGGTTCGCGCCGGGTAAAGACGCCGCCCATCATTCCCGTGCCGCCTCGATTGTACGGAAGGTTAAGGAGCCGGTACACGCCGTTGTCGCGGCTTCCACGCACCAAAACATCCGCTCTTTCGCCTGGACTCAACAAAATCTCTTCGACGGCGCGTGGAGCGGGCAGTGGGCCGCCGTCGGTGGCAATTACATACATGGGATGCTCTTCGAGCTTTAGCCTGTAGAAGCGTGACGCCGACGCATTGAGTATCCGAAGCCGCAGCAGACCGCCGGCCCGGATCTCGATCCTGGGATTTACCGCATTTCCTACAGTGATGAGTGAGCCTTCACGGCCGGTCATCCGCTGCATCATGGATGGATCCGGCACCTCTCCGTTGCGATCCAACGCCCAGTCCTTCAACACCAGGAAGCGCTCCACGCCGCCGGCAACCTCAGGGATGTCGTCCAGTGCGCCGCGAACTACAAACAGGCCCGCTAAACCTCGGAATACTTGGCGCGCCGCCCTACCGTGAAGGTGGGGATGGTACCAGAAGGTTCCGGCGGGGTGATTGACCGGGAGAGTAAACTCATAGGTGAATCGCTCGCCCGGAGGCACCTCCAGAAATACGTTGTCCGCGTTGCCGGACGGCGGCACATGAAGGCCGTTGCAGGTTGGTCGGCTCGGTCAGACGATTGGTGAAACTTAACCGGACCGTGTCTCCAGGCCGGGCCTCGAGCGTCGGGCCTGGGGCCATCCCGTTATAAGTGAACAGGTGGGCCAGGTCTGCTCCTAGCCGGACCCAGGCGTCGCCGGCCTCGATGGTCCCCTCGAGCAAACCGCCTTCACTTCGCAAGACGCCCTCCGGCTCGCCGCCGCGTAGCGATCCCGGGAGTGATCCCACCACCGCGGCCCCGGCTCCCATCAGGCGCCTTCTCGTGATTCGGTTATTTCCCGCCATAATAGACGGGATGCATCGATGGGCACTAAGGTGACACCTGAATTTGAGAGGTCGCGTCGCGTTGCGTTGAGGGTGCTTAACGGTTTCGGGGATGCTGGCCGAAAACACTCTGACGGTCGTGGCTCGGAAACCGTCGCGTTGATTCCGGAAGAGTTACTGAGCCGGTGTATTCCCCCAAAGCGGTTAAGCACCCGTTGCGTTGCCTGAAACTCAGCGGGAAACCCCAACCTGCTATACTCATAGGCAGTGCGTTCCTCGCGCACGCTTTCCAGGAACTATCCAATGCCAAAGCTGAAAACCCACAAGGGCGCTTCCAAGCGTTTCAAGAAGACCGGTACGGGCAAAATCAAGCGTAGCCACGCTTTCGCCCGCCACATCTTGACCTCCAAGAACTCTTCCCGCAAACGCCGGCTGGCTGCGTCCGCCATCATGGACCCGACCAATTCGCCCGAACTGAAACGGATGTTGCCGTATTAAGTTCCCCCTCCGTGTGAACGTGGCGCGCGGCACGTGCCCGTCTTACCGGTCCCTAGCCTTTCCGGCTTCCATTATTTAAGGAGAAAAACGTGCCCCGCGTAAAAAGAGGTACAAAACGTACCAATAATCGAAAGAAAGTCCTGGCGCTCGCCAAGGGCTTCTTCCTCGCCAAATCGAAACTGCACCGGTATGCCCAGGAAGCGGTGGAAAAGTCGCTTTCCTATGGCTACAAGGGCCGTCGGCTCAAAAAGCGCGACTTCCGCTCTTTGTGGATCTGCCGAATCTCCGCCGGCTCTCGTGCCAATGGCCTTTCCTACTCTCGTTTCATGAATGGGCTCAAAAAGGCGCGGATTGACCTGAATCGCAAGATGTTAGCCGACATCGCCGCTCGCGATGCCGCCGCTTTTACCGCCCTGGTCGACAAGGCCAAGGCCGCGCTCGCCGCGTGATAAAACCGCTGCAAAGAGGAACTGTATGGACCTGCAGTTAGAGGATACCGATACACTGACCGGCCTGGAGGATCGCATCCTCCGGGCCGTTCAACTTGTCGGCAAGCTTAGAGAAGAGAATGTCGATTTGAAGGAACGGCTCGCCGCAGCCGAGTCCGAAGCGAGCCTCGCCGCAGCCGCTCGCGCCGATGCCGAGGAGGCCCTCGCCGCCTTCAAAGTCAACGCCGACAAGGCGGATAAGGAACTGGAAGTCCTGTTGACGGAGCGTAAACAGGTGAAGGCCCGCATTGAAAAACTACTCGGCCAGATGGACCTGCTCAGCGCCGGCTAGCCAGGCGGCCTATGGCTCTACCCTATGGGAAATGACGCGCCGCCGGAAAAAAAGACCGTCCGCGTTACCATCTTCAACCACTCCTATTCGCTCGTTACCACAGGCGCGGAGGCGGACGTGGAAGAGCTTGCCCATCGCGTCGACGAGCTTATGAACAACATTGCGCGAAGCACCAACGCGGATTCCTCGCGCATTGCCGTTCTCGCCTGCATGCATCTCGCCGATGAACTTCGCAGCGCTCAATCCAAACACCGCACGCTCTCCCGATTGCTGGAAGATTCGCTCGCGGACTAATCCAGTATCCTAGCTGTTATGAGAATTCTTGGATTGGCGGTCGCCGCCTCCTTGGCGCTGTCCGGCCAGGTCAATACCCTCAGCCCGACGGAAATCAGCGACGGCTGGCTCTCGCTCTTCGACGGCGAAACCACCTGGGGCTGGACGGCCGAGGGCGGCGCAAAATGGAAGATTGCCGATGGAGCCATCGCCACCGACGGCGGGGAATACGGTTGGCTCCGCACCAACACCCAGTTCGCCGATTACGTCCTGAAACTGGAATTCCAAACCGCCGCCGACGGCAATAGCGGCGTCTTCCTCCGGTCAAAAAAAGGCGCCGATCCTCACAAGACGGGATACGAACTTCAGATATTCGATACCCATCCAAAGTTCCCCACCGGCGGCATCGTCGAGCACGTCGCACCGCTCCGGAAGTCACTCATCAAAGCGGGCAAGTGGCACGCTTATGAGATCGTCGCGCTCGGATCGCGCATCCTCGTCAAACTCGACGGCAAAAAAGTACTGGACTTCACCGGCACCAAGTCTTCGTCCGGTTACGTCGGCCTGCAATACAACCCGAACAAACCCATCCAGTTCCGCAACATCAAAGTCCAGCCACTGGGCTTCGCGCCTATTTTTAACGGCAAGAACCTGAGCGGATGGCAAACCGTACAACCGCCTCGCGCACCCGCCGAACCCGCCGAATGGAGCGCAAAGAAGGGGTTGCTGCACGTTGTAAAAGGCGGCGGCCAGATCGAAACCAAGGCGCTGTTCGACGACTTCATTCTCCAACTCGACATCCGCGCCAATTCCACCGACCCCAACTTCCACCCCAACAGCGGCATCTTCCTCCGTGGCAAACCCAACGCCTACTGGTCCGGCTACGAAATTCAGATTCGCAACGAGTTTAAGGACAACGACCGAACCAAGCCGGTCGATACCGGTTCCGGCGGTGTTTACTTTCATCAGCCGGCCCGCCGCGTCGTCGCTTCCGACAATCGGTTCTATACCCAGACCGTTATCGCCCAGGGCCGTCATTTCGCCACTTGGGTCGACGGCTTTCCGGTTGCCGATTGGGACGATCCTTATCCTGAAGGCGACGGCGGCCCGCGCAACAAGCAGGCGCTTCTGAAGGCCGGTCCTATCAGCCTCCAGGCTCACGACCCCAAAACGAATCTCGACTTCAAGAACGTTCGCATCAAGACTCTGGGTAGGTAGCGCAAAGGCCGGTCGCGGCTCCCCACCGTTCACGAACTCTCCCCCAACCCCAGCCGCGACCGAGTCCGTTTTGCGCGAGTTTATTAAGAGCCTACCGGTTCATTCCCGCGATAGCGTTTGAAATTTGAAATAGCGTTTTACCCGCGGTGATATAGAGCGTCTTGTTATCCGCGCCGCCGAAGGCCGTATTGGTGATCGTATCTTCGGGTACGGGAATAAACCGCAACAGTTTTCCTTGCGGCGATATCACGTGCACGCCGCACTTGGTGTCCAACGTCTCATGCGTCCCTCGCCGGCGGTGCAGCCCCGCGGCGGCGTAGATATTACCTTCCACGTCAATCGCCATGCCATCCGCGCTCCGCCCCGGATAGAAATTGTAGTGAATCCGGCGATTCGACAACATGCCCTCCGGCGACAGGTCGTAGGCGCGAATGGCGCGCGTTCCGCCCTCCACCTTGTTCGCCTCAATCAAATAAAACGTCTTGTCGTCCGGCGAGATCGCGAGCCCATTCGGCCACTCCGTATCCGGCGCTGTCAATAGGCGCGTTATCTTCCCGTCGGTATCGATCCGGTAGACGCCCGGCGTGCCCGTCGCGCCTCGCGCCTTGGTGGCCGGCGATGTCGCATCCGGAGCCGGATCGGTGAAGTACAGCCGCCCCTTCGAATCGATTGTCACGTCATTCGGGGCGTTGAACATCCGGCCCTCAAACTGCGTCGCAATCTCCTCCACCTTGCCCGTCTTCAAATCGGTCCGCGTCACGCGCGGCTTGTTCCGCTCGCCGTCGGATCCTTCGCACGCGATCAGCCGTCCCTGCGCATCGAAAAGCAATCCATTGGCGCGATTCGAATCCGCCCGGAACACCTCCTGTTTCTTCGTTTGCGTATGCAGTCGCAAAATTCGTCTATTCGCCACGTCGGTGAAGTACATCATGCCGTCCGGCCCCTGCGCGGGCCCTTCGGTGAACGCGACCGTCGTGGCCACGCTGACCTCCGGTTCCAACGCGGCTGAAGTCGACGGCGCCTCCGCCGACTTATCCGCGCAACCGGCCAGTAACAGTAAAAGAACAAAAATATGGATACGCATCGTGGAGGATCGTATCACTAAGTAGTCGATTTAAAAAGTTTGATCGCGTACTCAACGGCCCCTCGCTCTCGCAGCAGAGCCACCGTTCTCCGCTGGCTCGCGCCGCCAAACAGCAGCGCATATCCCAACGCCGTGCACTCAACCATCTCACCCGGCCGCTCGTAGTCCCCCGGAAGCTTCGCGCGAACCGCGAGGTCCGCCCCGCGCTCAACCAGTAACTGCGTTGCCGGCAAGCCCCCATCGTCGTACTGCGTCACCGCATGAAAGATTGCGGTGTGCCCGCCGACGCCGGCCTCATCGACCGTTGCGCGGGCGTTCACGTCGGCCCCACGGTCCAGGAGCAGAGCGGCCGCTGCAACGTTGCCGTATTCGGCGGCCACATGCAAAAGCGTTCCTCCTTGAAGCAAGAGGTTGCGCCCGCCGGTCTGGCCGCAATCGAGATCGGGGAAACGCTTCTTCACGAGTCCGGGCTCGGCGTCAATCAGCTCCGCCAAACTATCGAGACGGCCGCGGAGCAATGCCAGCACGGCCGGCGTGTCGAACCTGGTCTCGCCACCGGCCTCGAGCAGGACGTCGATGCAGGCGCTCAGCCGTTCCAACGAACGCGCGTATGACGCGATGAGGTAGTCGAGGGCCGTGCCTGGATAGGAATGGCCGCTTATGTTGTACCCATGGTCGCGGCAGTTCGGATTGGCGCCGTGATCGAGAAGCCACTTCAGAGCGGCCGCATCCATTGACTCGCACGGGGCGAAAATGATGGGCAAATGTCCGTGCCACAGCGCGTTCACATCCGCGCCGTGTGACACGAGCAGTTCCATCATTGGGATACGATATTCATTCAGCGCCGCTCGCATCAGGGGTCCGTCCCCGCCCTGGTGCACGTCCGATCCATGCGCGAGCATCCATTTCGCCATCGCCAATCTCACGGGACTTGGGTGTTCCCACGGCACGCGGCATTCGGCAACCCAGGTCAGCGGCCCATCTTCGCCGTAACCGAGCGGAGCCCTGTGCAGCGCTGGGTTGCGCGTCATCATCGTCTTGACGCGAACGATGTCGTTCGTGTCGATTGCCTGCTTGAGTTGCCCGATCTCCTCGAAGGAGTTGACGTGAGCCTTGAGCTTCGGCCAGTTCGCGAACCCGTAGAGACGCGCGACCGCAAACTGCGCATCGGTGATCGATGCCGCCGCGCCCGTCTTAAGCAGATCCTTGGCTTGGTCCTTCAGGTGGCGGATATTGGGACGGTCGGGAAGAGGGCGTGGCGCCTCTTGTGGATCAGTCGACATAGCGACCTCCTTTCATCGCAACGCCCGGTGTCCGCACATCGAGCTGAAAGAAGGTGGCAAAAACTTGATGCCGGCAGGTGGGCTTCTACCCTTTCCGCGGACCGGATGCGTCCTTTACGCGAAGCCAATCCTATCATAGTGCTGCGGGATCGCCTTCCGCCGCGCGTAACATCCGCCCCGCGTAAAAGACGGAATGCCCCACAATTCGACAACACGCCTGTCCATAAATTCGACAGGCTGGAGTGTGCCGGACAGCGGTCGGCGTAGTCTCGAAAACCTCGCTTTTCAAAACCGCCGGCAACATCCCGCGCATGCGAAACCGCCCGCACCTGCCGTTTTCAAAAGCCAACGCAAGCCCGGAAAGGGAATTGTCTTCACTATGCCAATCAATTTCACTATGCCAATCAATCCATGCATGGCCTGCAATGGGATCGGCGCTTAGTCGGTTTTTTCGGGGGGAGAGTCGGCTCTCAATGCCGCGCGGAAACTGTTATCGGCGGTCTCGAGACAATTTTCGATCTCGTCGTTGTCGAGAAGTTTGGTGTCGTCGATTTGATCCAGGGAAGCCTGGATGGACTGAATCTTCAGCATGCTGTCCGTAATAACTTCGCGTTCGAGTTTCGTTAGATACATTTTCTGTTCGAGCAGCCGTGCGCCTCCACATGCCGAAGATAGCCATATTTGGCCGACTGCTTTTTCTCGTTGGCCATGTGGATTAGTAGATCGAATCGGGGAGACTCGGTGTCTCCTTCGACTATCGCCAGGAACAGTTGTTCGTGCAGGGACAAAAGCTCTTGCACAGCCGCCCCGAACCCATCCAAGAGACGGTTGTGTTCTTCACACTCCGAACGGCGGGATTGTGTTATGGTCTCCGCTTTCGCTGGCGAATTATCGGTACGCGCGCTCCTCACCTCCACCGATTTATTAGCAATCCTCGGACCAAAGTCCCGTTCGCTGTAATCCGTACTGGGAAGATTTTCGGGCGATCTCCCATCGCCGGAAGGCAGGAGCGCGAAGTCCATCCAAAAAGCCTCGATGGCTTGCGCCAGTTTCACGGACCGGTCTAGATCTATAGGCTTTTGCACATAACAGTTGGCGTGCGCCCGGTAGCAATTCCGCACCTTCTGCGGAGAGTTCTCGGTCGAAAGCATGATGACCGGAATGACGCACAGTTCGGGATCGTTCTTGATCGCTGAGAGGGTTTCCAAACCACTTAAGCGTGGCATGTTCATATCGAGCAGGATGAGGTTCGGGCGAGGCGCGTCTACGTAGGCTCCCCGGCAATGGAGGAAATCAAGGGCGTCCAGCCCGTCCTTCGCGAAGTGCAACTCGTGACGGCGATGGACACTCTTCATCACCTCCCGCAGCAAATACACGGCGCCCGGATTGTCATCGACAACCAGGATGCGAAACATGTTCCCTTGTCCACCATGCATACCTCGATTCGAGCATGTTCATCCCCAAACGGCAACAACTATCCTCCCGGAAATCGCGACCGGAACAACCCAAGTTTCCGCGGCTCCTGACCGAGAGCCTGAATCTCGTCACGCCTGCAACGGCCGCGCCGAGTCGGTCCGGATAGAGATAGAGTGTCGGACGAGACCTATCCCCAAGTCCGGCTTCCGGACGCTGTGGCCTCAACACCATCGGCTTGGGACCAGCCGGTAGTGATTGCATACTGGGAAAGGCCGATGACACATTCAACAAATTCCATAAGAGCGCAAAGGCCGGTCTCGGCCCCCACCCGGTCCCGAACTCTCGCCCCACCCCAGCCGCACCCGAGTCCGTTTTGGGCGGGTTCGAAATTAGTTCGGGCGTACTCCGCCAAATCGGGTGGAGAGACGCTTGAAGCGACCGCGATCCAACTTCCCGAATTAGCGCCGGACGACGTGGAAGTGAAGATTACGCACTGGGGCATCGGCAAGAGCGACGTCGATGCCATTGATGGCGCGCCAACACGGTTCGATTCCGGGCTGTTGTTACCCATGCGAGCTAGGGTCACGTAATGGAAATGGAACCACTGTCCGAACCCCTTACGGTTGTCGTCTTGGGAGCGACCGGCGCCGTGGGTACCCAGGCAATCGCCGCACTACTGACGATACCCCGCATCGGTCGGATTACCGTCCTCACGCGGCGGCCGGCACCCGTTCTGGCCGCCCCGGTGATTCAGTCGCACGTGGTCGACACCCTTGATCCACAATCCTACCGGCATCTGCTGCCGGGTCACCGGGCGGCGGTGTGTACGTTTGGGGTCGGCCAACCGTCAAAAGTCACTGACGCCGAATTCGTCAGAGTGGATAAGACCTCTGTGCTTGAGTTTGCCACCGCGTGCAGGCAGTCGGGGGTCACGCATTTCGAGCTACTCGGTTCTGTCGGCGTGGACCCCTTATCGCGGTCGTTTTACTTGAGAACCAAGGGCGAATTACGGGAAGCGCTTGTCGCCCTGAATTTTCCGCGGCTGAGCGTCTTTCAACCCTCCATGATCCTCACTCCGGCGAATCGCTACGGCGTTGGACAAGGAATCATGTTGGCGCTGTGGCCGCGAATCCACGGTTTGCTCATTGGTGGATGGCAAAAGTATCGTGGCATCCCAGTCGAGACGCTCGGCAAGGCGATGGCGACGAACCTAGTGGTCGCTGGAGGGCATGGTACGGAGCTCCTGCACTGGGCTGATATCGTGCGGCTGGCTGACCTGAACACCACGTCTACCCGCCTCGCATGATCACGCTCCAGTCGCCCAGCGTACTCCAGGGACACGCCGGGCGGCCGTGCCGGTTCGTACTTCTCGATCCCCGTCGACAACCCTCAAACCAATTCTCCGAAGCGGAGGCTTGAGAATTATGGTAGTATCAGATTATCGCTGGAGTATTAGAATTACCCAGTCAACGCCACAATACCTTTAGGCCCGTATTGTACGCAGCGAACGCCGGAAACGAAACCAAGAACCGTTAGGCCCGTATTATACCCAGCGGAAGCCTGAAACAAACCAAGGAACAAACCAAGGTTCAAACCAACTGAATTCGGAAACAAACCGAAGCAAGCGTTGCAAATAAACGACTTACGCGACCGACAGCGCGTTTGCCGTTACGAACAAATTTCGCTCCCGAAACGCCGCCGGACTCTCCACCAGCAATAGCGCCCGCATATGCCGCCCCGGACTTGCAAACCACGGCTCCCGTAGCGAACGCTCTGGATCCCGCGTCCATAGCGGTGGAAAGCACGCAAGTTTCCCGCACAAATACACCGCCGCCGCAGCTAAATAAGCGTCATGAACCCCGCCAAGTTCGTATCGATAGCAAAGCGGTTCCGGCTGCTCCGCAAGCATCGAAGCCTCGCCCCGGAGCGCGAACTCATGGAGAAAATCGACCAGTTCATACGCAAACGTGCCCGCATCCACGGAGCGCCGCGCGACTTCAGCCAATGAATCCGGCCGGGGAAGCGTCATGTACCTAACTCCTCCAAAATCTCATCTACCATGTACGTCGATCGGGGCAACAAACGCGTTGGATCGTAGTACCGCTGCACGATCTCCATCACCGCCCCAGCATCTTTCAAACCAAGCGATCGAATCAGAAACGCAATGTCCCGGCGGTCTCCAAATTCCCCACCTGGTCCAGTCCGCGCCGCAAGGACCTTCATTGCCAGCATGTACTCCGGTGACGGTGCCTGAACGCGTAGATGTGGCATGTCAATTGACGCTGGAGCGTCATTCAACCAATCCCCAGGCAACTTCGACGCGGCGTGCGTTGAAAGCCAAAACCATTGCCGTCCCGCCGACAATATTCAGCTCGCCCAATACCCCGCGCCGTCCCAGTTCATCGGAGAGCCGGGCCAACGCTTCCAGAATTCTTTCCCGTGAAAGCATGCTCGCCTCTCAGTTTATCGTCCTCGATACACCCGGATTTGATAAGATCGCGAGACGTTCGAGTCACTCCGATGAACACCCCAAAACCCTCCCGTCGCCAACTCTTCGGCATCCTCGCCGGCGCCGCCGCCGGCACCGCTCAACCGAAGCGCCCCAACATCCTATTCATCTATACCGACGACCACTCTTACCGTACCGTTAGCGCCTACCCCGAAGCCTACCCCTGGGTCCGAACCCCCAACATCGACGCTCTCGCCAAGGAAGGCGTCCGCTTCACCACCGCCTACATCGGCACTTGGTGCATGCCCTCCCGCGCCGCCCTCCTCACCGGCCACTATCAGTTCGGCGTCGAATCCATGCGCATGGAAGGCCCCTATCCCGGTTGCACCTACGACCCGAAGAAGTGCCCCTTCTGGCCGAAAACGTTCCGCGATAACGGCTACTTCACCGCCCAAATCGGCAAATGGCACACCGGTACCGACACTGGCTTCGGCCGTGACTGGGACTTCCAACTCGTCTGGAATCGCCCCAAATACACCGAAACCAGCACGCACTATTACTACGATCAACCTATCACCTACCAAGGCGGCAAGACCGAAATTCTCAAGCGGTACTCCACCGATCAGTACACCGATTGGGCCACCGACCTCATCCGCGGCAACGGTCGCGACACCTCCAAACCCTGGTATCTCTGGCTCTGCTACGGCGCCGTCCATGGCCCCTACACCCCCGCCGAACGTCACCTCAAGGACTACGCCGGCATCGATTTCGAAACGCCCAAGGACATCTTCTCCCCGCGCCCCGGCAAGCCCGATTGGGCTCAGAAAATCAACCATTGGGAAAAGGACTCGAACGGCAAACCCGTCGCCGCTGGCCGCTCGCTCGTTTCCTGGGTGCGCCAGTATCACCAGGGCGTCAATGCGCTCGACGAAGCCGTCAAACGCCTCATGGACACGCTCCGCGAGACCAAACAGCTCGAAAACACCTTCGTCATTTTCACGTCCGATCAAGGCCTCGCCTTCGGCCAGCACGGCTTCCGCGGCGTCAAAATTGCCGCTTACGACGCCAACATCCGCTCCCCACTCATCTTCTCCATGCCCGGCCGCATCCCCAAGGGCGGCGTCTGCACCGCTCCCGTCGCCGGCGTCGATCTCGTCCCCACCATGTTCCAGGTCGCGGGCATCGAGAAACCCTGGCCCATGCACGGCCGCGATCTCTCCCCGCTTCTCAAAAATCCCAACGCCGATTGGCCCCACCCCGCCATGATCCCCGCCACCGGCCAAAAATTCGGTTCCGATACCAATAAAATCCCTACCGGCGATGACGTCCTTCACGGCGGCGTTCCCTGGTACGTCATGATCCGCGAACGGCGCTATAAGTATGTGCGCCCGCTTATTACCGATCTCGAAGAGCTATACGACATGGAGAAAGACCCCGACGAACTCGATAACTTAGCCGTCAAACGCGAGCACCAGGCCACTCTCAAACGCCTCCGCGCCGCCCTCATCGTCGAGCTCCGCCGCCACAATGCTGGCTTTGTCGATAACATGCCGCCCATCCGCGAAACGTTCCCGGCTTAAACCCAATACTGTTCACTTGGCGGATCACACGTACAGCCTTCACGGTCTCCATTACGACAAACGTGGCGTGGCAGTCTACGACTACGTGGATTTCAGCGTCACCATGCTGGGGCGTATGTAACAGCGGCGCCTGAGAGGTTGCCTCCGCGTCCAGTCTAAGCCGCGCGATTCGTTTCAGCCCGTTTAATCCATTTCGCTATCTCAGCCGGGCTGGCGCCAATGTTCAATAACGACCTCACCAGCAGATCGAGGGAAACCGAACGGTCACCGGCTTCCATCTTGGCGACCCGCGATTGGCTCGACCCCAACCGCGTCGCTAGGGCCGTTTGAGTCAACCCCCGACTCTCTCGCAGTTCCCGTACGCCGGCGGCGAGCGCGAGCTTCAGTTCAATGAAGCACGCTTCCTCATCGCTCAGTTGCAGAACGTCCGCCGCGCCGCCAATCGCCCAGCCGTCGCGCTCAAGGCGTTTCCTCTTGCTGTTGTTCATCTTTGCTCCTTGCCGGTTGTTGCTCTCAGGTAGGCAGCCAGCCGCTTCCTACACGTCTCGATCACCTGCGATGGCGTCGTCTGCGTTTTCTTGCTGAAAATCTCCAGGATGACGACCGCGTCGACCGCGAGACGGTAGACGATGCGCCATGACTGTTCGCGGTCCTGAATCCGCAGTTCATGACACTGCGGGCCAATCGCCTGCATGGGTCTCGATTGGGGCAGGCCAAGAACCTGCCCTTGTTGGAGCCGGCGCAGAAGTAGGCCAGCCTCCAATCGGGCAGGCGGGCCGAAGGGAGGCGTCTTCACTTCGCCCTTCAGCCAGACCAACGGTTTGTCACGTCGTACTGCCATGGTTGCTATGTCCAATATGACATAATTTGGCATCGCGGATCACGACGCAATCGCCGGGTCGATGGTCGTAGCTATCGGATAGTGGCGGACTCATTCGATCGCGAGCGGTCCTCCTCGTTGGTTTCTATTTTTGTCTCCCGCTCGAACGAAAGCCACAATGCCTGGTCCACCTCTAGCGCAGACGCAAGCTTGCTGCTGCCGCGCGGGAGAAAAGGTGGCGGGAGAGTGGTCATAACTGGGCCGAGCGTAGAGGGATCCCACGGGCACAGGATTGTACCCTTGCTCTTAAGCACAATAAAATACATCATGGCTAATTGGTACCTCCAAGTACCTTAGAAGTGCTGTTGACGCCGGACGCGCGACGTAGGACTCTCGCCTGCGAGCCGTATGAAAACCGAAGAGTTTTCGTGCGCATTCTCTCGCGCGGTTTATGCCCTCGTCTTCCTCCTTTTGTCCTGACCTTTGCGGCACAGAGTTTTCATACGATCGACTGCGGAGCGGCGTTCCCTCCGTACCACGGAAACAGAAACTTGGACGTATAGTCGTAGCGGACAGGCGAGGAACGATCAAGGGAGCGGTGGGCGCCCTCCAGGCCTAAATAAACAGCGTCCAGTCTAAACCCCGCGCTTATCGCCCCAAATATCTACCTGCACCCGCGGGCTATAGCGGAATCCGTATCGCAAGCAGAGCGGAACCAGCCACACCGCCCGCTCCCGCAACGCATCCGCCGAACGCCCCTCCGGCATTAATAAAACGTGTTCCGCCGGCGCGTTTAACTTACTAACTAACTCAAGAATCTCTCCTAAGTCATCCGCCTCCGCCACGACAAACTTAAGTTGATACGCGTACTCATCCAGTAACTTCCGCAAGACATCCAATTGAACTCGCGTTCGCTCGTGCACCGGCCCCCACTTCAAATCATCCGGCGTCGAATTAGCCAGCTTCGGCGAAATACTCATCAAATCGCATGCCACCGGCGCATACACCGTCCCCGCCGTTTCCACCGTTATATGCAGCCCCCGCGCCCGTAATTCGGAAGTCAACAAAACAACCTCGGGAGCAATAAGAGGCTCCCCGCCCGTCACCACCACATGCCGCGCGCCAAACCCCATCACTTCTTCCACCAATGACGCGACGGTACGCCCCACTCCCTCCGGCGACCACGAAGTATATGGCGTATCGCACCACTTACATCGCAAGTTACACCCGGAAGTCCGCACAAATACCGACGGCACTCCCACTAACTTCCCTTCCCCCTGCACCGAGTAAAATACTTCCGCGACCTTCACAGCCCGTACCGGTCCATCAGCCCGTCTCGCAGACCCGCCTCCGCAAATCCCTTCGCCCGCAGCAGGCAGGAATCGCACGCGCCGCACGGCCGCCCGTCCGCGCCCGGGTCATAACAGCTATGAGTCAACCCGAAATCCACGCCGCATGAAACGCCTAACTGAATAATTCCAGCTTTGGAAAGTTGCAACAACGGCGTATGTACGCGCAGCTTCGTTGTCCCTTCTACACCGGTTCTGGTCGCCAGATTCGCCATCGTTTCAAACGCCGCCACAAACTCGGGCCGGCAGTCCGGGTATCCCGAATAGTCCACCGCATTCACTCCCAGGAAAATGTCGGACGCCTCCAATACCTCCGCCCACGCCATGGCAAACGAAAGGAAAATAGTATTCCGCGCCGGCACGTAGGTGATCGGAATCCCCGTCTCCATCTCCGCCGCCGAGAGGTGCTTCGGAACGTCGATCCCGGCCGTCAACGCCGACCCGCCGAACATCCGCAAGTCGATTCGCGCCACCCGGTGGTCCTCCGCTCCCATCGCGTCCGCCACTCGCCGCGCCGCTTCCAGCTCATATATATGACGCTGCCCGTAGTCGAAACTCAACGTGTAACTCAAATACCCATCCCGCCGCGCCACCGCCAGGCACGTCGCCGAGTCCAATCCACCGCTCAACAGGCATACCGCTTTACGCATTTTCGTCGATCATCCGCGCCAGAAAAAACCCGATCGCCGGAAACGCCGACACGCATGCCATCGCCGTCCCCAATCCTACCCGGTCCGCCGCCCAGCCCACCAGCGGGATGAATACCAGACCCGCGCTCCCCCATGCAAATCCCATCATCAGGGCCGACACCGTTCCCGCCTGCGCCGGTACCAATTGCTGGCCCATCACTAGATTCACTGGAATCGTAAACAGCAGCAGTAGCCCCGCCATCGCCAGTGATGCCATCGCCCACCATCCGTCGGTCAGGAAGAACAGCGCCAGGAACGGCAAGCACCCCGCCATCGAAATCAGAATCACGCGCTTGCCCCCAAACCGGTCGGCCAAATTGCCGCCGACAAATCCGCCCATCCCGCCGAACGCCAAATACAGCGTCAAGCCCAACGCCGCCGATTGCACCGAAAACCCGCGCTCGCGGTTCAAATACAACGGCAGGAACTGCGAAAAAACCATCTGCACAATGCTGCGAATGTAGACCAGCGAAAACAGGACCAGCAACGGCCGCCATTTAGCCTTCAACGCTCGCGCGTCAAAGTGGTTCGACGCATCCCGCGACATCGGCGCCAATTGAAACTGCACCGCCAGCAGCAGGCTGACCATCACGCCCGGCAACGCGCCCAGCCACGTCATCTCCAACCCATAATGCCCCGCCAGAAACGTGAAAAACGCCGGTCCGAACGCCATGCCAAACGTCCCGGAACTAATGAACACCGCCATCGAACGCGACTTGTTATCGGTTATTCGCGCCGTGGCGTTCGCCGACGCCTGCGGGTGAAAAGACGCAATCCCCATCCCGCCCAGTAGCACCATCCCAACCAACATCGAATACCCCGTCGCCATGCCCAACGACGAAATGAAAATCCCCGCCATCGCCGGTGCCAGAACTGTAAACAGCCGCGACCCGGACTTATCGGACAAAATCCCATACACCGGCTGCATCAGCGAGCTGGAAAACATTAGTATCCCCGCCAGCAGTCCCGCCTGCGCTAAACTCAAGCCAAACCGCTCCACTAACATCGGTTGAAATGAACTAAGGCCGCTGGAATACAAATCGATAAAAAAGTGCGCGAATGACAGTAGCGCCAGCGCCTGATAGCCCGCCCGCTTGGCGTCGCCGTTCAATTGTGTGAGCGGAACGGCGACCGGCAAACTGGCTGGATTGGAACTCATTGTGGCAAGGAATAAGAAATTAAAGCGGCGAATTTTCAGTATAGCGAAACCCTTTTTCCGCCCAAGGGTTAGAAGAGGTATGCGCCAATCGGCCGTTGTCTGTTTACTCGCCTTTCCCGCCCTCCTCCTGGCCCAGGCGCCCACCGCCCCAGTCGTCACTCCGCGCGGCGTCGTCAACGCCTTCACGCAGCAGCCCGCCCCCTCGCCCGTCGCCGCCGGCGGCATCGTCTGGATTAACGGCATCAACCTCGGACCAGCCGGCGGCTGGAAAGCCGCACTAGGCGGACCCCTTCCCACGACGGCCCTGGATCCCGCCATCGAAGTCCGCATCGGCCAGCGCGCCATCCCGCTCTACTCCATCACTCCGTCCCGCATCGTCGCCCAAGTCCCCATCGATACCCCGCAAGGAGTAACGCAGATCATCGTCCGTCGCGGCGAACAGCAAAGCGCTCCCGCCCGCTTCACCGTTACCCAGCCGAACCCCGCCATCTCCGCCCCCGCCGGCGGTTTCGGCCCCGCCGGCGCCATTAGTGGCAATACGCTCACTCTTCGCGCCTTCGGCCTCGGTCAGACCGATCCACCCACCGCCCCCGGCGAGCTGCCCTCCGCGGACAACCCCGCCGGTCCCCGTGTTGCCATCCGCGCCTACATCGGCGGCATGCCCGCCGTAACCACTGCTCGC
Organism: Bryobacteraceae bacterium; assembly: GCA_046155405.1. GTDB lineage: Bacteria > Acidobacteriota > Terriglobia > Bryobacterales > Bryobacteraceae. Next base: position 57,647 of record JBJXFL010000128.1, read on the forward strand.
CTGTCCAGTGAAAACGTCGGCGAGTTTGACGTGACGATCGAAGTCCCGCCCAGCGGCCGGGACGGCGATGTCGTCAACGTCTTTGCCGGCAACAACGCCGGCAACCGCGTCACGCTCAAAAACCTCACCGGCCCTAAAACCGAATTTCTCCGCCTCCCGGCCGGCACTGCCAACCTCCGCGCCCTCACGGCCAGCGATCTCCGTCCCGGCTATTTGGTCCTCGCCGGCGTTCGCGGCGAAGACGGCTGCTGGCCGTCCATACTGGTCGATTTCGACGCCAGCAAGGCCGAAACCCTTCCCGGCTGCCATACCGCCGCCGTAGCTCAACTCCAGACTCCTTTCACTTCCAGTAATGACGGCAACGCCTTAGCCGCGCTCCTCGGCCCCGCCGAAGGCGACGCTGCCACCGGGATCAGTTCCAAAGTGACCATCCTTCAACCCGCCGCTGAAGCCCGCGCCGTCGAACTGCCCGGCAAGGCCTCCACCGTTGGCGCCGCGCCCGGCGGCAATTTCAACGCCCTCATCCCCGGCACCCCGATTCGTCTGGCATTGATCGACCCCGATAGCGGCGAAGTCACCCTCGGCGTAGGCGTAGGCGTAGGCGTCGGCATCCCCGGCGGAGCGGGTGGCGGTGGAGCCATCCTCATCAATAACCTTCAAATCGATCTCGGCGACGGCGTCAAGGAACTCGTCACGCCCCCCACCGGCATCGGCCAGAACCAGCAAGCCATCGTCGGTGTCGACTCGCTCGAAACCGTCACCAAAGCCAAATTCGCCATCGTCAATCCGCAAGGCCAGCCGCAACTGACCGTTGACTTCCCTGAAGGCTGGCTACCTCTGCTCGCCCCCACACTACTGGCGCCGATGCAAGGCGGAGGCGGGGGCCTTCCAGGCGGTGGCGGCCTCCCCGGCGGCGGCCTGATCCCCGGCGGAGCGGGCGGTGGAGCCGCAATCGTCAACCGCTTCCGCGCCGCCATTCAATTTGACCCAACCACCCGGCAATACTACGTCCTCGCCCGCGCTACCGACAAATCGAAGGACGCCTTCATCCGCTTCCCCCTCCAATCCGGCCAGGATCCCCAAGTCATCCCCTTCTCCGATGGCAAATTCGCCGCCTCCTGCACCAACCAAATTCGTACCTTCAACCTCGAACTCGCCCGCCGCGTCGCCGTCCCCACATCCCCCACGCCCGAAACGCTCATCCGCACCGCTTGCGGCGCCGCCGGGTTCCTCACCCTCGATTTCACCAACCGGCAAATCAGCGAAACAAATCTCCCCGGCCAGGGCCAGTTCAACATCACCGGCAACGCCGCCAACGACGTCAATGATTACGTCTACGGCGCCAACACCGATCCCGCCCAGCAAGGCCGTTCCGACACGCTCTACGTCTTCGATGGCGTCACCAGTTCCGCCTTCCGCCTCGACCTTCCGCCGGAGGTTTCCTCCTTCGCCAACGTCAACGCCTTTCCGCCCATGGGCATTCTCTACGCGCAGGCCACCGCCCGCTCCGTAGGCGACGCCGGCATCGTCCTTTTCGACCTGGAAAACGCTTCCACCCGGCTCCTCCCCACGCCCGCCGGCTTCACCTCGGTGCAACCGTTGACCATCTTCCCCGCCACGCGCAAACTGATCGCCCGCGGCACCCGCACGGAACCGGCGGGCACGCAGATTCTCATCTACGACCTCGTCTCCGGCGACCTGCAAATCGTCGCCAACCCCGAAGACGTCAGCTTCGTCGGCCAGCTACCGAATGTCCCCGGCCAACCCGCCCAGCAGCAGCCCGTCCTCCAGAACATCAACCCCAAATCAAACGCCGTCACCATGGTCGGCTTTGACGCCCAGCGCCGTCCCATCGGCGTATTGCTCGTCCGCGCCCACTAAGTCAGATCCTGTAATCGGATCGAAGCGGACTCCGCCGCCAAAGGCGCAACCGCCTCATCAGCCGCGTAGGCGATGATAGAGCCGTAACTCTCGCCCATCGGATTCCGGTGAACCACAATACGTCTTTCGACCAGATCGAGCACCCAGTATTCCACAATTCCCGCCCGCGCATACAGCGCCGCCTTCGCCCCCAAGTCGTAGTCGCGAGTAGATGCGGAAACCTCCGCCACCAGCAGAATGTCCAGCGGACCGGGATAAATCGTGTTAAAGCCTAAGGCGGGCTGTCGCAATACAGTCGCATCGGGCTCCGGCTCATTTGTGGCGTCCAGCGTTGCACTCAGGTTGATCGGTACTTCGTGCTCGACGTAGTCGGCATCAAAAACTCCAGACAACCATTTCAGAAAGCGACGCAACGTATTCGAATGTAGTCGAGACTTTCCCATCTTCCGAATCAACTCCCCATCGATGAGTTCGTACCGCTCGCGCTCAAGCAGACCCGCCGCTTCCAGCGCCCCGCAATCCTCGCGAGTGAGTCTCCGGCGTGCCTCGGACGGAAGTTGAACGGAATGAACCTCGACTACGGCAGGCATCTTCCCTCTATCTTACTACCGCAATGCCACAAAAACCCCTTCCTGGCTATCCCTCTCTCCCACCCGCCAAACCACCTCCCCCTTCACCGCAAACTCCGGAACCCGCGCATTCATCTGCCACAATCCTCCCACCGCGCCCGAATACAAAACCTCACTTTCCATCCCATCCACAAACACCTTCACCGGCAGCGACTCCACTCCGCCTCCCGTCCCCCAAAAGAACAGCCGTTGTGGCATTTACTCGTTTGCTCCGCCCTCCTCCTGGCCCAGGCGCCCACCGCCCCAGTCGTCACCACGCGCGGCGTCGTCAACGCCTTCACGCGGCAACAGCCGTATCTCCGGCGCCATCCAGTCTTCCGCCATCGCCGGGGAACGCTATTACGAGCGCCAGATGCAAATACGCGGACTTGTATCATCGGTCGGCTCAGAATCGAATAAAATTACGGGTTCTGAGGCCCCTGGATTCCGCCTTAACTTCATGATATAGTCCATCGGCTGACACTAACTCCAGTGAAAAGAGCCGACCGATGCGCCTTTTAACTTTCCTCGTCTTAGCCCTTCCCGCTTCGAATGCGCTGCTGGCGCAGTCCTTCTTCGGGTCCATCGTCGGATCCGTGAGCGATGGCACCGGCGCCGCCGTACCCCAAGCCGGCATTATTCTTATCAACAACGGCACCTCGGATCGCCGCCCCGCGCAGACCGACGGGTCGGGAAACTACCAGTTCATTAACCTGACGCCCGGCCAATACAGAGTGGAAGTGGAGAAGACCGGCTTCCGCCGTTTCATTCGCGACAACATCGCGGTGGAAGTCCAGAGCATGGTCCGTATCGACGTATCGATGCAAGTCGGCGACGTGACGCAGACGCTGGAAGTCACCGCGCAGACGCCGCTTATGGAGACGGAGAACGCCTCGCTCGGTCACGTCGTGGAAGCGCGCAAAGTGCTCGAGATGCCGCTGAACGGGCGAAACGTTTTCGCCCTGGTGGCATTGGTCCCCGGGGTGGTTCCGGGCGGCCAGTCCGGCGGTACGCCCACCGGCACCAACCCATTTGCTTGGGGCAATTTTCAGATTGGCGGCGGACAAGCCAACCAGAGCGCCTCTTTCATCGACGGCGCTCCAGTCAATGCCGGCTACGTCAATCTCACCGCCCTGGTGCCCACGCAGGACGCCGTGCAGGAATTCAAGGTGCAGACCAACAGCCTCGGTCCGGAGTTCGGACGCTTCGCCGGTGGCGTGATCAACATGACGACGAAATCCGGCACCAACAGCTTCCATGGCGCCGCATATGAATATTTCCGCAACCGCGCCTTGAACGCCAACACGTTCTTCAACAATCGGGCCGGCGTGCAACGCCCCGCCTTCTCGCAAAACCAATATGGAGCGAACCTGGGCGGTCCCATCTGGAAAGACAAAACTTTCTTCTTCGGCTCCTATGAAGGCTTCAATTTGCGCCAGGGACAATCGTATGTTTTCTCCGTGCCGACCGATCCCATGCGCGGTGGCGACTTCTCAAACTTCCGCAACGGCGCGGGCGCGGTGATCCCCATCTACGATCCGCTCACCACCTGCGGGCGCCTGGGCAACGCGGCCTGCGCCACTAACGCCGCAGGCGGCGAAGTGATCAGCCGCACGCCCTTCCCCGGCAATATTGTCCCGACAAATCGGATTGACCGCGCGGCGACCGTCATGACTAATCTGTGGGGCCGTGCCACGGGTCCCGGGCTCCCCTTCACCGCCGTGAATAACTTCACCGCGAACGCCAGCGTCGGGGGCGAGCAAAGCCAATATAACGGCCGCGTGGACCACACGTTTTCGGACAAACAACGCGGCTTCCTTCGCTACACTTTCTGGAAGAACCTGAACCTGCCGATCGATCCATATAACACGAAGACGTGCGTGGACCGATGCACGGAAACCATGAACACGAATCAGGCCGTGCTCGGCGATACATACTCCATCAATCCCAGCACCTTCCTCGACCTGCGCTTCTCCTTCACTCGCTTCAGTTATGACCGGACCTCCGCGACAGCCGGGTTTGATTTGACGCAGTTGGGTTGGCCGGCCGCCCTGAATACCGCGGTAGCCGTACGCGTGCATCCCATTCCAATCGTCACGGGTTATAACGGCGTGTTCGGCACCAATGGCACCGGCAGCACCATCGTCGCCCGTAACGACATCTTCTCGATCATGCCCGGAATGACTAAGATCTGGGGCAAGCATACCTTGAAGTTCGGCGGCGAGGGGCGCCGGTTGACGCATAACTACTATCAGCAAAACAATCCTTCCGGATCATTCAACTTCGATGCCTTGATGACTTCGGCCAATCCTTTGGCCGCCGCCGGAACGGGCAATGGCTTTGCATCGTTTCTGTTGGGAATGGGCACCGGCGGCGGGCTGACGCACAATAGCTTCGTCGCCGGTCAAATGATCTACGGCGCTTACTACTTCGGTGACCAATGGCAGATCGGTTCACGGCTCACCTTCAACTATGGACTACGGTTGGAACAGATGGGCCCGTGGTCGGAACGCTACGATCGCCTGGTGGTGTTACTCCCCAATGCCGACAACGAACTAAACGGCCGCGGCGGCCTCCAGTTCAAGGGCCGTTTCGGCTTGGTGAATTCGCCCGATAGTCCCAGCCGCAATAACACCCAGAAGAGCAACGTGGTCTCGCCGCGCCTCGGCATCGCCTACCGATTGAGTAGCAAGACCGTGTTCCGCACCGGTTATGGCCTCTTCTTCCTGCCTACCGAAGTCGCTTTCGGTACCTCTCCGAATGGCGATATCTCCAACGCCTACACCACGCCTTTCCTGGGCACTACGGACGGCTCTTTCACTCCAGCCGATCGCCTGTCGAATCCGTTCCCCAGCGGCATCGTCTCCGCTCCCGGCCGCAGTGCGAACCTGCAGCGGCTCTTCTACGGCCAGGGCATTTCGGCTCCGGTATACAGCGATCCCCGCGCCCAGGTCCAACAATGGAACTTCGACATTCAGCGGGAACTCCCCGGCGGTGCCGCGCTGGAAGTGGCCTATGCCGGTTCGAAGGGCACACATTTGCCCGGCCCAGCCCAGCCCATGAATCAACTTCTCGACCAGTTTCTGTCGCAAGGCGCACGGCTGCTGGATCAGGTACCGAATCCTTTCTTCGGAGAGGTCCAACTGGGGGCGCTCGCACAACGAAATGTCGCCCGCGGCCAGCTTCTCCGCCCGTTCCCGCAGTACACCGGCTTCAACATCACTTCTCCCATGAATCGCAATTCCATTTATCACTCCGCGCAATTGAAGGTGGAGAAGCGCTTCGCCCAAGGCGCGTCCGTTCTCGGATCTTACACGTGGGCCAAGCTGATCAGCGATACCGATACCCTCACCGCTTGGCTCGAGCCCGGCGGCGGTCTCGGCGTTCAGAACTTCAACAACCTGCGTGCCGAACGTTCCGTGGCGCTCTATGACGCTCCCCATCGCGCCGTCATCAGCTTCATCTATGACCTGCCGTTCGGCAAGGGCCGAAAGTTCGTCAACGGAACTTCCGGTGCGATGGACAGGATCGTCGGCGGCTGGGGCATCAATGGCGTGTCCACCTTCCAGAGCGGCAACCCCCTCAACATGAGCATGGCGGTCAACACCTCAAACTCCCAGGGTGGCGGCCAACGTCCGAACTCCACGGGCGTCAGCGCCAATCTCGAAGGTTCCGCGCAGTCCCGTCTCACGCGCTGGTTCGATACGTCGGCCTTCACCCCAACCCCGGCGTTCTCTTTCGGCAACACCGCTCGCTCGCTAACCGACGTGCGTTCCCACGGCATTGCGAACTACGATTTCACCGTTTTCAAGAATACCCAAATCACCGAACGCTTCGGATTGCAGTTCCGTTCCGAAGTCTTCAACCTCTTTAACCGCGTCCAATTCGGTTATCCCGGTACCGCCCTCGGCAACCCGCAATTCGGCGTGGTCAGCGGTCAATACAACAACCCGCGGCTGGTCCAGTTCGCCCTGCGGTTGCTGTTCTGAATCCCGCCCGCTACGGCTTCGCCCTGTTCTGCGCCGCGCTTCTTCCGGCGACGCAGAACTTTACTATCGTTCGGCCGCTCGATTTCCTCCATCGAAATTCACCGACTCCGCAAAAATATCTCCTCGAAACGATGGGCGGCTCGACGTGTTTCTGGTCAATGGAGGCCGCCTGCCCGGCGGTTTCCAACGCGATCAGCCAGCGTACTGAAACCGGCTCTATCGCAATAATGCCAACGGTACTTTCACCGACGTCACCGTCGCCGCCATGCTCCACCGCGCGGGCGATGTCTACGGAGTGGGCGCCGCCGCCAGCGACATCGATAACGACGGCGATCCCGATCTCTACATCACCAAACTTTGGCGCGAACCAGCTTTTTCTCAACAACGGCAATGGAACCTGCGCCGAAGCCGAGTTTCGCGCAGAGGTAGCGTTAGCGCCCGCCCACGCCGCCTATAAACTGGGCCAAGTTTTATTGAATCGGGGCCAAACCGGGCAAGCGGTAGCCGAACTAAAACGCGCCGATACGTTAGCGCCGGATATGCCGGAGACGCTCCTCGAACTCGGGAAAGCGCTCGCCCTATCCGGCGACGCGGCTTCCGCCGAAAAGCGGTTGCGCCGCCTCCTCGAGTTGGAAGACACGTCTCCTCTCGCGGAAGCGGCGCACCTGCAACCTATGCAAATCTACCGGAGATTGGGCGCGCCGCCGATGCCGATCGCGAAATGAAAGCGTTGCGACAGCTTCGCGCGCGCCGCGCTAAATAGCGCTGGCTGGCCCGCGGCTCCATCGACAGATTCCGGAAAGGCAATCAGGTCACTCATAAGGGGGACATGCCACGCGGACCCGTCGGCCAAACGCTCGTGCGCCGTTCGAAACGCATTGATAAAAACACTTGAGAGTCGAGTGATTGGGCCTGGGATCAGGCCCTCCGCTCAACGGCGCCGGTGAGCCGTCATCGCCGCACAGTTGCGCATTCGCAAGGCTGTCGAGGGCAAATTCGATTCCCGTGATTCGGCTTTCGTCCATCCGCCGATTTTGTCTCAAAGCCAATTCCGTGTAATGTGGTCGATGTGAGGCGCATGGGAATTGCAACCGCGCTCTTTGCGGGACTTTGGTGCCAGGAGCGGGGCCAACTGTCGGAGGATCCCGTCGCGCAAGCGGAGATCCTGATCGGACAGGAGGAGTTCGCTAAGGCTGAAGAGGCGCTGATGGCCGTCCGCCGGCAGCAGCCCGGCAACACGGAAGCCCTTTACCGGCTGGGCTATGTACAGTTCCGGCAACGCAAGCTCGCCGCCGCGAAACAGTCGTTTTCCGCCGTAGTCGCCGCTGCGCCGCCCGCTTACTTCTCCCGGTATTTTCTCGGACGCATCAGTCTGTTGGAGGGAAACGCGGCCGAAGCCATCCGTTGGCTGGAGCCTTTGGCTTCTTCCAAGAAACCTGTTTTCGATGCGGGCGTTCAACTGTCGGGCGCCTACGCACAAATGGGTCAGTTGCCCAAAGCCGCGTCCACATTACAGGCGGCGATCCCGCTGAGCCCGTGGGACGGCGCGCTCTACTTCCGGTTGGGACAGTTGCAGCAACGGATGGGACAGGCTGGTATGGCCCGCGAATCCTTTGCCGCCAGCAACCGGCTGAAGAGCGCAAATAGAGAGGACGTAGAGCGGTTGATGGAGGTATCGGCGGCCTTGCGGAAGGGGGAGATTACCAACGCGCTCGCCGCCGCACGCGGCGTGGAGGCACGGCAGCCGGCCGACCCGGGCGCGCTGGTGGCGTTAGGACTTCTATATGGCAACTCCGGGTTGGATCCGCATGCGCTAGGCGCCTTTGAAGCGGCGGTGCGATTGGAACCGAAGCTGTTCGACGCTCAACTGAACCGGGGGCTGGCACATTTGAAACAGGGCAATCTGCCGGCGGCCATTGAAGCGCTGACCGTCGCTCTAAAGTTGCTGCCGCAATCGGTGGAGACGAACCGCGCTCTGGGCCTGGCACTCGTGATGTCGCAAAGATACGCCGATGCGCAAGCGCCGTTGGAACGGGCGTTCCGCGCCGACCCGGCTCAACAACGGCTGGGCCTGATGCTGGCGACCGCGTATCTCCGTACCGGCGCGAGCGGGAAGGCATTACCGCTGTTGCGCAGCCTGACCGCGCACCCGTCCGGCGACCCGACGGCTCTACTGCTGCTGATTGACGCCCTAACGGCCAGCGAAGATTTCGATGGCGCGTTGGAGACGGCCCGGTTGGCCCGGCGGCGGTTTCCCAATGCGGCCGAGCCGGCAATGGCTGAGGCGCAACAACTGGTGAGGTTGGGACAGTATCGGAAAGCTTTGCCGCTTTGGGAACTGGCGCTACAGTTGAAACCGGGCACAATGGAGGCCGAGCTGGGATTGGCGGATTGTCTGCAGAAAGCCGGCGAGCATGATAAAGCGCTGGCGCATTACCGGTTGGCGGCACGGGGGCGAGAGACGGTGCTGGCGGCGAAAGTAGGCATGGCGCGGAGCCTGGTCGCGCTGAAGGCGTTTGAGGAGGCCCGCGTTGTATTGGAAGAGGCGCTCAGCGGGAATCCGAAATCGATCCCTTTACGGCAGGAGTTGTCGCGCGTGTATGCGAGGCTGGGAAAAAGCGAGTTGGCGGCCGAACAGGCGCGTCTGGTGGACCAATTGCGCACAGCCAACACGCCATGAGGACGGCGATCCTCTATCTTGCCTGGCAGGCGGCGGCGATCGCGCCCGGGCTGCCAACCTTCGCCGATATTGCGTCAAAGGCGGGGCTGAACGACGTCATCGTCTCTGGTGGACTTCCCAAACGCTATGTATTGGAAGTGAATGGCAGTGGCGCGTGCTGGCTGGACTTTGACCGTGACGGCTATCAGGACCTGTATTTGGTGAATGGCGCGACCCTGGCCCAGTTGCAGGGAAAAGCGGTTCGCAACACCACCAACCACCTTTACCGTAACAACCGGAAGGGTGGCTTCATCGACGTCACGGCCACCGCCAAGGCGCCCGGGAAGGGATGGGGATTCGGCTGCGTGGCGGCCGACTATGACAACGATGGAAATACGGACCTTCTTGTTACGCAGTTTGGGGCTAACGTCCTTTACAGGAACCAGGGAGACGGTACGTTCGCCGATGCGACGGAAAAAGCCGGTGTGGGCGGAGGAGCAGTGTGGCACGCGGGGGCGGCGTTTGCGGACTACGACCTGGACGGCGATCTGGATCTGTTCGTGCCGGGTTATCTGGCGTTTGACGCTAAGAACCCAGTACTGAAGAACTGCGAATATCGCGGGGTTAAGGTGCAGGCCTGTGGCCCGCTGGGGTACCGGGGGGAGCCGGACGCGCTCTATCGAAACAATGGCAACGGGACATTTACCGACGTCACGAGACAGGCGGGCGTTACGGACGCGAAGCTCTACTTCGGATTTCAAGCTGTCTTTGAAGATTTCGACAATGACGGCTGGCCGGACTTGTTCGTCGGCAACGACTCCAATCCAAACTATTACTACCGCAACAATCGCGATGGAACGTTTACGGAGAGCGGCGTCCCGTCCGGCGTAGCGCTGAGCGGGGACGGCAAGGAGTTGTCGAGTATGGGAATCGCCGTCGCCGACTACGATCACGACGGAAAGATGGACCTATTCGTCACCACGTTTGCCAACGACAACTATGTGCTGTTTCACAACGACGGGGACGGGTTTTTCTCCGACGTGTCCTATCCCTCTGGCATTGGCGAGCCGACGGTGCCGTATTTGGGTTGGGCAACCGTGTTCCTGGATTTTGACAATGACGGCTATTCGGACCTCTTTTGCGCCAACGGGCATGTGTTCCCCGAGGTGGATGGAAAATTGCGGGAGACTTTCCGGCAACCGCAACAACTGTTTCGCAACGCCGGCGGCGGAAAGTTCCGCGACATTTCAGCGGAGGCGGGAATTAGCGGACTACCGGCGCAGTCGGCTCGCGGAGGATCGGTGGCGGATTTCGACAATGACGGCGACATGGACATCGTCGTGTCTGTGATGGATGGAAAGCCGATGCTGCTGGAAAATCGGGGCGGGAACTCATCCGGGCACTGGCTGCGGATCGTATTGCAAGGGACGCGGGCGAACCGTATGGGAATCGGGGCGCTAGTGAAAGTGACGGCGGGAGGTTTGACGCAGACCGCCGGGCTGCGAGCCGGCGAAAGCTACCTCTCCTCCAACGATCCCCGGCTCCATTTCGGCCTTGGAACGGCGACCGAAGCTGACGTGGAAGTGGTCTGGCCGGGCGGTGAGATTCAGCGTTTACAGCGGGTGGCGGCGGATCGGGAGACTGTGATCCGGCAACCTTAAAAGTAAGCTTTTTTTAATTGACTCCGTAGTACATATGTACTAGGATTATTTTGAATCGGCTTCCGTTGGGAGGGAACCCATGTCTGGAATTTCGTGCCCCCGCCGGCAATTTAGTCTGTTTCTACCACTATTATTGTCCGCTATTTCCGCTGTTTCGTTGCCAGGACAGGCAACCACATTAGGTTCGATAGTCGGTAGTGTATTTGACGGTTCAAATTCGAGCGTTCCAAACGCCCGCGTGCGGGTGACGAACGCCGGTACCGCCATTAGCCGCGAGCTGACAACAAACGATGCCGGGTTCTTCCAGGCGTTGTCATTGGTTCCCGGGGTGTATTCGGTGGAAGTGACGGCGCCTAGTTTTCAGCGGCAGATTCAGAGCAATTTAAGGCTCGAAGTGGCCGGGTCGGTTTCATTGACTTTTCGTCTGACGGTGGGTCAGATCACCGAAAGCGTGCGAGTAGAGGCTGAGGGGGAGCTGCTGAAGGCGACCGAAGGCGTAATGTCCACCACCATCGACAATGAGAAGGTTTTGGAACTGCCGCTGAACGGGCGCAACTTCAACAACCTGGTGCGGCTGACGCCTGGGGCAACGCGCGGCACCAACGCTGGCGGACCGACTCTCAACGCCCAGACCTGGGCGGTAACGGGCAGCCGCAGCGACAATTCCAACTACACGCTGGACGGCTCCTATAACAACGGCACGTTCTTCAAAACGGCGGCGATTGCGCCATCGATTGACGCGATTAACGAGTTTAAGGTGCAGACCAACATGTCGGCCAAGTATGGCGCAGCGGCTGGGGCGAATATTAATGTGTCGATCCGGTCGGGAAGCAACGACTATCACGGCTCGATGTACGAGTTCCTGCGCAACGCCAAACTGGACTCGCGGGACTATTTCGCCGCCCGCCGGCCGAACTTCAAATTCAATCAATTCGGTTTCACGCTGGGCGGCCCGGTGGTGATTCCCAAAGTGTATAACGGCAAGAACAAGACATTTTTCTTCTTCAACTACGAAGGGTTCCGACAGCGGCGGCAGGTGACGCAGCCGGTAACGGTTCCCAACGCGGCCTGGCGGTCGGGCGACCTGTCGCTAAACCTGGATGGCAGGACGCCGCTGCCGCAGATTTTCGATCCCAACACCGAACGGCAAATGGGTGTGGACGCGCTGGGGCGTCCGGTTTATGTGCGGTCGCAGTTTCCGGGCAATGTGATTCCGGCCAACAGGATTCCGGCGTATGCGCGGGCTTATATGGATCTGTGGTTCCCCTCATCGCTGTCTTTGACGGCCATTAACACGAATAATTTCACCAACTCTACCGGTCAGAGCCGGGACGACAACCAGACGCATACCCGCGTCGATCAGAAATTCGGCGATAACAACAACTTCTTTGCGCGAGTTTCCTGGTCCGACATTTTCCAGTCGGCCCCCCAGAATTTACCGAACGCGAATCAGGCGACTTTCAACAAGTACCTGGGAGCAACAGTTAGCGACACACACGTGTTCAACCCCACCACCATTTTGGACATACGGCTGGGATATCTGCGCGCGAACCTGGGGCAGGGGCCGAGCCACAAATTTATCGACGTGTATCAGAAGGCCGGCCTTACAAATGTGCCCACAAAGTTCCGGGACTTCGACTTCCCGGTGAACTTCAATGTGACCGGCGTGACCGGCCCCGGCAATGGAAACCTGGTGAACGGCCCCGACTTCACTTATCAAGGTTCGATTGCGATGACGAAGGTGGCGGGCCGCCACACGATGGGCTTCGGGTACGACTATACGCAGTTGCGGATTATCCACGATTCGGTGTTCTTGACCTTCGACTTCAACGGTATCCCGACGTCCGATCCGCAGAGCATTTCCAATACCGGCCATCCGTTCGCCAGTTTCCTTTTGGGCCTTCCGAACGGGGCCGGCCGCATCGCCGGCGAGGCGGACCTGGATATCGACCAGAAATTGAATCATCTGTGGTTCCAGGACGACATTAAGGTGAGCAGCAAGCTCACCGTCAACGTCGGCTTGCGCTGGGAATACAACGCCTGGCCGCACCATCGGCGCGGCCGGATGGGTGGCTTCGACAGTAGTGCCGGAGAGTTCTATTGGACGAGCAAGAATCCGATCACCGGCGCCGCGGCCAACGCGTCGTCGACGATTTCCGATCCGGAGCGTAAGAACTTCGCCCCGCGCTTCGGGTTTGCTTACCGCATCATGCCGCGCACTGTGATCCGGAGCGCCTACGGCATCTTCTACAACTCAAACTACGGGTGGGAATGGTCGACGGGTCGCGGCAACTGGCCGTTTTCCATCTCCGACAACGTGACCGGCATAAATATTGGCGGAGTGGCGCCGACACGGGCCGACCAGTTGTTCGGCTCCTTCGACCCAACCAAAGTGGCGCCCAGCGCGCAGCATACGATCTCGCGCGACCTGTCCACGCCGTATATGCAGAACTGGAATTTCGGAATTGAGCACCAGTTGACGCAGAGCCTGATGTTGGAGGTGAACTACCAGGGCTCGAAAGGCACGCATTTATCGAGCTTCCTGAGCTCCAACGATCCGGCCCCGGGCCCTGGGGACGTGAACGCGCGCCGTCCGTTCCCCAGGGCGGGTGCGTTCAGCGAATTGAAGATGATTGCCACGTCGCGCTACAACGCGCTGACGGCGAAGCTCGAACAGCGGATGTGGAAGGGGCTGACCTACATCGCATCCTACGCCTACCAGAAGAATATCGACCTGAGTTCCGAGTTCGGCGGAACTTCGCCGATGAACAATCAGAACATCCGGGCGGAACTGGCTCCCTCCGGTTTCGACCAGACACACGTGTTTAACACGGGTTACAGTTATCTGCTTCCAGGCTCTAATATGAAGGGCCCGGGGCGGTACCTGCTGGGCGGGTGGCAGACATCGGGCATTTGGACGCTGGAAACGGGACGTCCGTTTAACATCACGCTGCCAAACGATGTGGCCAATATTGGCGCGCGGGGAACTTTCCAGCGGCCGAACCTCGTCGGTAATCCATTCCCCGACGGTTGGACAAAGACGTACGGTCCAGGCGGTTTCTACTTCAATACCGCCGCGTTCGCCTCGCCCCAACAGTATACGTTCGGCAATCTGGGCCGTAACGTGCTGCGCGGGCCCGGGTTCAAGAATTTCGACATTAGCGCATTCAAGAATTTCAACCTTACGGAGCGGTTCCGAATGCAATTCCGGGCTGAATTCTTTAACGCCTTCAACGTCGTGAACTTCTCGAATCCCGGCGGTTCCTTTGGCACGCCGAACTTCGGGAGAAGTACCGGCACGCAAAATCAGCAACGGTCCATTCAGTTTGGTTTGAAGCTCTACTTCTAGTGCTGCTGAGTCTTCTGACAACGCTGCTGCTGGCGCCTCCACCACAATCGGTGGAGGAGTTGGAGCGTCAAGCGGAAGAGCGCGTCCGGACAGAACCGACGGCGGAGAATTGGCAGCGGGTGGGGCTCGCCCGCTTCCTGCGCAATCATTTTGAACCGGCAATCCCGGCATTTCAAGAGGCGCTCCGGCGGAATTCCACGCTGTGGCCCTCTCATCTTTTTCTTGGCATCTCCCGTTACCGGACCAACCAGTTCGGCACGGCGCTGGAATCGTTGCAGACCGCAAAACGCCTGGCGCCGAAAGATGCTCCTGGCGTGGACGACGTCGACTACTGGCTTGGCGCGTCCCTATTGGCGGTTAAGCGGCCCTGGGACTCCCTTCGCGCGTTGGAGCAATTGCTGGCTCGAAAACCAGATCACCGGGATGCACTGGCGACAGCGGCCCGCGCCTACGCCGACTTGGGCGGAGCGTTGTGGAACGACGTGGCCGAACGTAACTTCGACACTCCGCAAGGCTGGGAAATCCACGGCCATGCGTTGGAGAGCGAATCCAATATTGCCGATGCGCTGGAGGCTTACCGGAAATCGGGGACCCGGGATGGCACCCGTAGCGGGCCCACTGCCGCCGTCGCCCGGCTCCTGCTGACGCAGGGAAAGACAGTAGAGGCACTGCAACTGCTGGAACGGAAAAGGCCGCGTTGGATGGGCGAACCGCAGATGAGCTATCTGGCGGGGTTGGCGCTGTTGCAACTGGGGAGGACGGCGGAGGCCGCGCCATTGATCGAGAATGCGGCGAGATGGACGCCGTACGATGTCGAGGCGTGGGTAGCGCTGGCCCAGGTATTTCTCGCTCTCCGGGAGACGCGCCGGGCGGTCGAGGCGGCTCGGAAAGCGGCCGCGGTGGATCCGTCGTCACCAGCGGCCCATGAATTGCTCCTGGCTGCATTGCAAATGGCGGAGGATGCCTCCGGCATGGCGCTGGAGCGGCAGCGCTGGGATCGCGCGCAGACCGCTACGGCTTCGCCGCGCTGAGACGGCGCTTTTCCAGAATCTCCCGGTGCCGTCGAAGCTCCCGTTGCGCTTCCTCGGCCCGGCCCAAGTCCCGGTAAAGACTGCCGAGCAGGAAGTGGACCTGATCGTCGTTCGGCTGCGCTTTGGCCACCGGCTCCCACTGCGCCAATGCTTCCGGATCGCGCCCGAGCTTACGAAAGGCTTTGCCAAGCTCGCGGCGTGCCAGCATCCCTTCCGGCGAGGTTTCGGGCATCGACTCAACTGCTCGCTCCAACGGCGCCACCGACGGCTCGGCCCGATCGCTCTGCAGCAGCGCCTGGCCAAGGCGAAGGTTCGCCATTCCGTGAAACGGATTGCGAGTCAGTTCCATTCGCAACGCGGTTTCCGCGCCAGCCAACTCCCTCTGCCTCCACAACAGATTGCCGATCAGATAGTGAATACCGGCCCGTTCGGGCTCCTTGCGCACCGCGGCTCGATACTCGGCCAACGCTTCGGCCACACGCCCTTCGAGTTCCAGGCGGCGGCCTGCCAGTTCGTGTACCTCCGCGGATCCCGGCGCGGTGCGCCGCAAATCCGCCAGGCGCCGCGCCGCGAGTTCCTGAAGAATTCTGCCGGCTTGAAAGCGAGATTCGGCATCTCCGGCGTCACTGGCGGCCTTTTCAAGATGTTCAATGGCCTCGGGGATACGATCCAACTCAATGAGCGTCCGGCTTAAGAAGAGCCGCGCTTCGGTACGCTTGGGCTCGCGGATTAGCGAACGGCGAAGGGCGGTTTCGGCGGCCGCGAAGTCCCGCCGGAGAAAGGCGGCAATGCCCCGTTCGAAGTCCGATGCGGCGAACAGCAGGTACGACGCTCCCAGCAACGCGGCGAACCTGGCCATGATAGCCATCAATATAGTTAGAATCGCATAGTATGCATTGGAGCCGAAGAGCGTTACTTCAATCCGCCCTTGGAGCCGCCGGTCTCACGGGACAGGGCGTATCCACGCGCTCCGCGCGGGCCACGCCCCGCGGAAAACCGTCGGGAATCCCATTCCGTTCGAAACTTACCGACGTCGCCGCCGCCGCGGGCTTGCGGAATCCGGTGATTTTTGGCCGCGACGACCGCAAGGACTATATCATCGAGACGGTCGGTTGCGGCATCGCCTTCATTGACTACGATAACGATGGCTGGCAGGATCTTTTCGTCCTCAACGGGACCCGGTTCGAAGGCTCCCCGGGGGTCGGCAATCGGCTTTACAAAAACAATCGGGATGGCACATTCACGGATGTGACGGAGAAAGCCGGTCTCACCCGCACCGGGTGGGCCTCCGCTGTAGCCGTCGGCGATTACAACAACAGCGGGTTCAATGACCTGTTTGTTACTTACTGGGGCCGGAATGTGCTCTACCGCAACAACGGCGACGGCACTTTTTCGGACGTCACCGGCGACGCGGGTTTACTAACGTCGCCAACACTGTGGAGTTCGGGCTGCACGTTTGTCGATTTTGATCGCGACGGCCATCTGGATCTCTGCTTCGCTACCTATCTTCAGTTCAATCCTAAATCCCTGCCGAAGCCCGGCGAGTTATCCAATTGCAATTGGAAGGGAGTCCCGGTCAACTGCGGCCCGCGTGGTCTTCCGCCTGGACAGGTATTCCTGTTCCGCAATCAAGGAGACGGCACATTCCGCAACGTGACAAAGTCCGCGGGATTGGACAAGGCTACCGGCAGCTATTGTATGACCGCGGTCGCCGCGGACTTCGACAACGACGGCTGGCCGGATATATACATCGCGTGTGACTCGACCCCGAGCTTTCTCTTTCGTAACAACCGGGACGGTACATTTACCGACATTGGCTTTGAAAGCGGAGTGGCGCTGAATGAGGATGGAATGGAGCAGGCGGGAATGGGGCTAGGGATCGGGGATTACGATCTGGACGGCGACCTTGACATTTTGAAGACACACTTCGCCGATGACACAAATATTCTCTACCGGAACCTTGGCAAGGGGCAGTTCACGGATGCCACTATAGTGAGCGGCCTGGGCGTAGAGACGCGGTTCACGGGATGGGGCGCGGGCATTGTCGATCTTGACAATGACGGCAACCCGGATCTGTTCCTGGTCACGGGAAGCGTTTATCCGGAAGTCGAGCGAAAATTGGCGGCTTACCCGCTGCGAACGCCGCGGGTCGTTTTTCGCAACCTCGGTAACGGCAAGTTTGAGGAGCTGATGGAAGAAGCCGGGCCGGGCGTCAGCTCTCCCCATTGCAGCCGCGGCTGCGCTTTCGGAGACTTTGACAACGACGGCGACATTGATGTGGTGATTGTGAATCTCCATGAGCCACCGTCGCGTTTGCGCAACGATGTCACCGGCGATGGCCGATGGCTGAAGGTGAAGTTAATTGGGACCAAGTCCAACCGCAGCGCAATTGGCGGCCGCGTGACGGTCCGGTATGGCGCGCGCGTGCAATGCCAGGAGGTGCTGAGCCAATCGAGTTTCTATTCCGCGAACGACCTGCGCCTTCACTTCGGGCTGGGGGCGGTGGACGTAGTCGATGTTTCAGTGCGTTGGCCGAACGGCACGCTGGAGAGCTTTGCGGGGGTGAAGGCCAACCAGATCCTGACTCTCAAAGAAGGACTGGGCGTTCAGAGATGAGGCGGGTTGATGGGTGCATTTGCACTGCGATCCACGGCGTTCATTAGTCGTAGCCGAGCGTGGTCATCGCATCGATGTTAGCCCGACTTTTCCAAGTCTGGGAGGGCGGTCTCCTGCGGCGCATCATGTACTTAGGATCCTCGGAGCGCCCCAGATAGGATTTTCGCGGCCCATAGTGCGAATCAACTCGCGCACCTAGTTCCCACGGCAAATCTTCCAGGTCCGGAACAGGCCGAAGCCCTTGCGATGCCGGCCGGCGACGGTGGCTTTCATGCCGGAAAGCGAGGCCAGTGTTGAATGAGTATTGTGCTGGGGCACGACTCCAGCCAGTAACGCGTAAGCGAACCTGACAGCCGGCTACCTTGGTCTTGCATTTAGCTGGCGCAGCAGCTCCAGCGCACGCTGGCGGGTTTCTACATCGGGGGCAGCGGCAGCTTTGCGCAAGTATGGAATCGCCCCGGTGCGGTCGCCGGTGGCCGCCAGCGCCATTCCCAGGCCAAAATTCGCACGGACCGAGTCCGGCCGCAGGCGGACCGCTTCGCGATAATGCAGGGCGGCCGCGGCGGCTTGATTCCGCCCCAGGAGCAGATCGCCCAGCAGTTCCCGCGCGTCGGGGAATGCCGGATTGGCGCGTACACCGGCTTCCAGGGTGACCTTGATCCGATAGATTTCCTCTGGAAGCGCGCTCTTTTTCATTGCACAGTGAGCGCTCTATGAGTCCCAGGTTCGCCGCGACGGGCGCGCGGACCTGGGACATCCGAATATGGCTTCGTCGGCGAGCCCATACATCCTGAGAGCGTCCGCCATTGGTCATGATAAGCTACCAGCGGTTCGCCTATGCTGGTTCGCCTCACACTGCTTGTCTATTTCGTCACTGTTCAAGCGTCGGCCGACGAAAAGACGGACTTCTTCGAGCGTGATGTTCGCCCCTTGCTGGTCTCCCGCTGCCACTCCTGCCACGGTCCCAAGGCCTCCTTCGCCGGGCTCCGTCTCGATACGGCGGCCGGCGTCCTCTCCGTCAAGGACAAACTGCTGCCCACCCTCCGCGGGGCGGCTGGACTGAAGCGCATGCCGCCCACAGGCCCCCTGCCGGCCCGGGAAATTGCTACCCTCGAACGCTGGGTCGCCATCGGCGCGCCCTGGCCTGCCGACGGTGCCGCGACAGGCGGCTTCCACCTTGCCGAACGCCGCGGCGAACACTGGGCCTGGCAGCCCATTCGTGCCGTCCCCTGGCCCGCCGGCCGGCTCAAGTCCATCGCTCCCCCCGCGGACTCCGCCACGCTCCTCCGGCGCATCACCTTCGACCTTACCGGACTCCCTCCCACCCCGGATGAGATTCGCGACTTCGCCGAGCACGGCTCCTACGAACGCGTCGTCGATGGCCTCCTTGCGTCGCCCCGTTTTGGCGAACGCATGGCCCGGCGATGGATGGACGTCATTCGTTACAGCGAGTCCCATGGCTCGGAAGGCGATCCCGACACGCCCCACTCCTGGCGCTATCGTGACTACCTTATCCGTGCCTTCAATCGGGACGTTCCTTATGACCAACTCATCCGCGAACATCTCGCCGGCGACTTGCTTGCCGAGCCCCGAATCGATAGTGGTGAACAGATCAACGAGTCACGCCTCGCCCTTGCTCATTGGCGCATGGTGGAACATGGCTTCCAACCGGTTGACCCCTGGGAAGATCGCGTCAAATGGACCGACAATCAAGTCGACGTGTTTGCCAAAGCCTTCCAGGGTCTCACCATCTCCTGCGCCCGTTGTCACGATCACAAGTTCGATGCCATCTCTCAAAAAGACTACTACGCGCTCTTCGGCATCTTCGCCTCCGCCCGGCCCACGCAAGCCGCCATTGACTCTCCACAGGTCCTGAACCTCCACATCGAACGTCTGGCCGCTCTTAAGGCGCAAATCCGCGCTGACTTCGCCCGGAAATGGCTCACCGAATTGCCCGGCCTGCTTGAACGCCTTCCGCTCACGGTCCGCAATGCCGCATCGCTCGATTGGATGAATTCGCTGTTCCCGCTTTCGGCCTCCGACGGCGAGTTGCGGGATTGGCTCACCAAAGCCCGCAAGGAGCTAACCTCCCGGAGCGAATTCAACCAAAAGAACACGGGGCGGCGCTGGAAACTCGCCGAACATTACGGCCAGTGGCCGCGCCAAGGCGTCGGCGCTCCGGCCCAGGCCTCACCGGCCGGCGACTTCTCCGTCCTTCCCGATGGCGCCACGGTTATCGGCGGCATCTATCCCGGCGGCGTCTATTCGCACTTGCTCTCGAGCAAACACGGCGCCGTTATCACCTCGCCCCGCTTCCAGGTGGACAGCGACTCTATCAGCCTCCGCTTCCTGGGCGGCAACTTCAGCTACGCGCAGTTGATCGTCGAGAACTACGCCGTGCCGCGCGGCGGCATCTTCAATGCGCGCACGAGCGCCAAAAGCGATGAGATGGGTTGGATTCGCTGGGACACCTCCTTCTGGAAAGGCTTTACCGCCTACATCGAGTTCTCCACCCTCAACGAAGCCACGCTCGTCGTCCCCGACGACCAGGACAATCGCCTCAATCGCCGGCCTCCCTCCCGCCATACCGGCCGATCCTGGTGGGGCGCGCAGGACATCGTCTTCCAACCCAACCAGCTCCCTCTCAAGGAGGAAACGACACCCGTCAATTTCGTTCTCGATTCGGCACCCACTACCGTGGATGCCTACGCCCAGCATGTCGAACGCCAACTCGCTACCGCTATCGACGCGTTCGCGTCCGGCCACATGAGCGATGACCAAGCCGCTTTCCTCGACTCCTTCGTGCGGCAAGGCGTTCTCTCGAACCGGCCCAGCCCCCTCGTCGACGAGTATCGCCGTCTGGAGAATGAGATCGCCGTTCCACGCCGCGCTCCCGGCATTATCGAAGAGGCTGGCCCCGATCATCCGCTGCTCCTGCGCGGCGACCACAAGCGTCCCGGCGACCCCGTTCCGCGCCGCTTCCTTACCGCCCTCGACGGGCGGCCGTACCGTGACCCTAAGTCCATGCGCCTGGCCCTGGCCGGCGATCTCACCAGCCCAAACAATCCACTCACCGCCCGCGTCATCGTCAATCGCCTGTACCAGTATCTCTTCCGCGAAGGGATCGTCGCGACGCCCGATAACTTCGGCAAACTCGGCGCCGCGCCAAAGGATCTCCTGTTGCTCGATGGCCTGGCCACGCAGTTTGTGGCCGACGGCTGGTCCATCAAGAAGATGCTCCGGCGGTTGTCGCTCTCGCCGGCTTACCGCTCGCGCGATCTCCCAGCGCGGCGTCTGGAAGCCGAGGAGATCCGCGACGCCATCCTGGCCGCCGCCGGCCAGCTCGACCTCACGATGTACGGCAAGTCTGTGCCCGTCCACTACGCTCACGAAACGGGCTCCACCAAGGGTGATCGTCCCAAGGGCCCGCTCGACGGCCTGAACCGCCGCAGTGTCTATCTCGAGATCCGCCGTAACGCGACCAACCCTTTCCTGGAGGTCTTCGACGTCTACAAGCCCACCTCCACGCGCGGCCAACGCGACGTAACCAACGTTCCCGCCCAATCCTTGGCGCTGATGAACTCGCCCTTCGTGATTCAACTGTCCGAGAAGTGGGCCGCGACGCTGGGCAAGTCTACCGATAGAATCGATCAACTCTATCTGCGCGCTCTCGGCCGCGTCCCCACGGCGCACGAACGGGATCGGGCGGAGAGCTTTGCCGCCGAAGCGAAGTCGCTGGTCCCCCTCGTCCACGCCATCTTCAACCTGAAGGAGTTCCTCTATGTGCGGTAGGCAGCGCTGGTTCTATACTCGCCGCGACATCCTCCGGAATGCCTCGCTCGGCTTCGGCTCGCTGGCCTTCTCGTCGCTCGCCGCCCAAACCACGCCCCACTTCCCCGCTAAGGTGAAGAACGTTATCTTCTGCTACATGTCCGGCGGCGTCTCCCACATTGACTCCTTCGATCCCAAGCCCCGGCTCACCAAAGAAGCCGGCCAGCCCATGCCCTTCCCCATTGACCGCACTATGTTCAACCAGAACGGCAACATCATGCCGAGCCCCTGGGAGTTCAAAAACTACGGCCAATGCGGTATGCCGGTCAGTGATCTCTTCCCCCACATGGGTGCCGTCGCCGACGATCTCTGTCTCATCCGCTCCATGACGGTCAAGTTCATGGAGCACGCCCAAGCCAACAACTACTTTCATTCCGGCAATCCGCTCACCGGCTATCCCACGCTCGGCGCTTGGGCCACCTATGGCTTGGGTACGGTGAATCGGAATCTACCGGGCTTCATCGTCCTGGGCAGCGGCGAGATTCCGCTGGGCGGCATCAACGTATACGGCAGCGGGTTTCTGCCGGCCGTGCATCAAGGCTCTTTCCTCTATCCTGAGCGGCCGGAGCCGCTTCAGGACATCGCTCCCAAGAGCGACGCCGCGGTGCAGCGGCGCCAACTCGCCTTCATCGCCGCGCGCGATCGGGAGTACGCGGCCGCCGCGTCCAATGCCCAAGTGGAAGCGGCCATCCAGAACTACGAGACCGCCTATCGTATGCAGACCGCCGTCCCTGAACTCGTCGACCTTCGCGGCGAATCCGATGCCACCAGAAAGCTCTACGGCATGGATTCGCCCAACAAGGAGAAGGCCGCCTATGCCCGCCAATGTCTCCTCGCGCGCCGTCTCGTCGAACGCGGCGTTCGCTTCGTCGAGCTGTCCCACGTCGGTCCTCCGGGGCTTGGCGGAGGCAACTCCTGGGATCAGCACGGTAACCTTCGCGATGGACACGCCAAGAATGCCTTCATCGTCGACCAGCCCATCGGAGCGCTTATTCAGGACCTCAAGAGCCGTGGACTCTTCGATGAGACGCTGGTCGTCTGGAGCGGGGAATTCGGCCGCGTCCCGTTTGTACAGGGCAAGGACGGGCGGGACCATTGCCCTTCCGGCTTCTCGCTATGGCTCGCGGGAGGCGGAGTCCAAGGCGGCAAGATCTTTGGAGCCACCGACGACTACGGTTATCGCGCTGTGGAGGACGTTCTCACCATCCACGACTTACACGCCACCATCCTCCACTTACTCGGCCTCGACCACGAACGACTTACTTTCCGCTATAGTGGACGCGACTTCCGCCTCACCGATGTCCATGGCCAAGTCATCCGTCCCGTACTGCGGGGGTAGTTACTCGAACATATAGCGATTAGTTCCAGCGCGTCTTCTTCCCGGGAGCCTTGTCGACGCGTATGTAGTGCTAGCCTGAATTTTCACGCCAAATAGTCACCTAACTTTTGGGGGCCCTCGACCGAAACTTTATGGTCAGCGGCCGTCCGTCCCACCACGGGACAGGCGTGGATTCTTGGCCGAATCCGGCCTTGAGCAACAACGGATTATGGGCGCGTTTGGGCAGCGTGACTTCGACGCGGCTGGC
>JBJXFL010000126.1:0-97735 GCA_046155405.1 Bryobacteraceae bacterium
ATAGCCGGGAAACGCATGCAAGAGAAAAACAACAAAACGGCACAAAATTGTTTGGATGAAAAACTGGGGCTGAAGAGACTTCCGTACCGCTGGGAAGGGCCTCAAAAAGTGCAAAACTCTAGGCTAGAAGACAAGCTCAGCCTCACGCTCCGCAGTGGGCCTCACATGGTCTCGGAGCCTGTGCCGGTCAGCCAGATCCACCGGCACGCCGCCAAGGATGTCCAAATATGAGATTGCGGATACTCTCAAACCCGATGAGCGACACGGTATCGGATTCCGGCCCGGCCCTCGCGATCTGGCTCTACGAAAACGCCTTCCGCACCTTCATCAGGAACGCGGTCACCACCTCGGCGGGGTCGCCTTCGCCCAGCGCCTCTATCGGCGTGAAGCCGCGATAGCCCACTTTGTCGATGATGGCCCGCACGCGCGGCAGATCGATATCCACCTTCTTCGTCCCGTACCAGACGTGCTCTTTGATCTGCCAGTTGCTCGCATATGGAAGGAGTTTTTCGATTTCAGCGTAGGGGTCGCCCTGGCGCAAACTGCCGACGTCCAGAATTACGCTGAACCAATCCGAATCCACCATTTTCACGACGCGAATCGTCTCATCGGCGGTCTTCAGAAAATCGTCGTGATGCTGCAGGCCGACCAGGACGCCGCGCTTCTTCCCATACTCCGCGCACTCCTGGAACGCCGGAATCATCCACTGCAACACATCGTCGAACGTATTCCCCTTCGGCACTTCCTTGCCCGCGAAGACGCGCACCATGTCGCTGCCCAACTTGGCGGCCACGTCGATCCAGTCCTTCACCAACTGAATATGCCCGCGCCGGATCGATGCATCCGTCAACGCGAAATCATTGCGGACGCCGGTCCCCGTTATCGTCACGCCGTTCAGGAACGCGTGACGCTTCAAGCTATAGATCAACTCATCTTTCGGAACATTCGGATAGCCCGGAAAGTAATAGCCGGTCATGTCCACGCCGTCAATCTGGTGCTTCGCGCAGTAGTCGACAACGTCATGCACCGTCATTTTCCCAGCCATCAGCGGCTTGTTGAATGAGTATGCGTTCAGGCCAATCTTTATGCGCGTCCCGGCGTGCCGCTTCACCTCGCCGCCTGTCGCCGCCGCGAATGCGGGCGTGATAAATGACCCAGCTAACCAGCGCCTGCGATTCATCATCACGCCAATACCTCACGCAGTACCCGGGCCGGCGTCACGCCCACCAGCGACTCATCGCGGCCTTCGTAGAAGAACGTATTCTTCCGGTAATCGACGCCCAGCAGATGTTGAATCGTGGCGTGAATGTCGGCGTGACCCACGCGATATTCGGGCACCGCCGCATATCCCAACTCATCTGTCTGGCCGAAATCAAAACCTCGTTTCACGCCCGCTCCGGCCATCCACATATTGAATCCGTACGGATTGTGGTCCCGGCCCGGCGCCGCATTCCTCGCCTCAATCGTGGGTAGCCGGCCGAACTCGCCCGACCACACCACCAGCGTGTCGTCCAGCATCCCGCGTTGATCCAGGTCCGTCAACAGCGCCGACATGCCCTGATCGATGTACTGGCAGAGCCCCGGCAACTGCCCCGCAATGTTGCTGTGCGTGTCCCAATTGCCGCCACCGCCGCCATACACCTGCACAAAACGAACGCCGCTTTCGACGAGCCGCCGCGCCATCAGGCACAGCTTGCCGAACTGTCCCGACACCTTCTCATCGCAGCCATACAGATTCCGCGTCGCCTCGCTCTCCGCCGACAGATCCGCCACGCGCAGCGCTTCCACCTGCATGCGCGCCGCCAACTCGTAATTGGCAATCCGCGCTTCCAGATCCTGGTCCAGCGGATGATGCGCTTTCTGCTCCCGGTTCAACTCCTTCACCATGTCCAGCAACCGCACCTGCTGCTCGGCGGTCATGGTGTCCGGGCGCTTGATGTCATAGATCGGCGCCTGCGCGTCGGCCCGCATCGCAGTACCGCTAAAGACGGGCGGCAGCCAGGCCGCGGAATGCGCCCGCGTGCCAATGCTCGCGCCCTCGCCCAGAGCGATATATCCCGGCAGGTTTTGATTTTCCGATCCGAGCGCGTAGTTCACCCACGATCCGATGCTCGGAAATCCAGTAAATCCGCGGCCCGTGACGAACGTGAACTGCGCCGTCGAATGGTCGATGCGGTCGGTCTGCATCGACCGCACAAACGAAACTTTGTCCACCACTTTTTGAAAATGCGGCAGCAAATTCGATATCTCGCGCCCGCTTTGTCCGCACTTGGTGAACTCCCACGGACTCGCCATCACCTGCTGCGAACCGTTCAACGCCCGGCCCTTAATTTCAAACGGCGCCGCCTGCCCATCGTATTTCCGTAGGACCGGCTTCGGGTCGAACATATCGATCGTGCTCGGTCCGCCGCCGATATAGATGAAGATGACGTTCTTCGCCTTAGGCGCGAAATGCGGGCTTTTGGCTCGCAAATCGTGGATTTTCTGCGTGGCGCCCAACGCGGTCAGCGAGTTGAGCGCCAATCCTCCGAAGCCGATGGCGGCTTCCTGCAGCGCTTGCCGGCGAGATAAGAATCGTTTCATCGCGTGGTGTCTCCTCAATAACTGTACAGAAAATCGTTCGCGCCGAATAGGGCTTGCAGGAACAGCCGAAGCCCCTCCGGCCCAGCGGCCGAAGCGGCCTTGCCAACTGCCAATTCCCGCTCGGTCGCGGGCCGCGTGTAAGCCGCGCTTACCGCCAACCGTAGCGCCAAATCGACATCCCCATGGCTCCGCTCCAACACCTGGTCCGCAAAGGCCTTGGTCGTCCGCAATAACAATGGATTGTTCATCAGCGCCAGCGCTTGCGACGGCAGCGCCGAACGGAACCGCTGCGTCTCATTATCGGCCGTCATCGTCGGCGCATCGAAGGCATGCAGAAAGGCCACCGGTCTGGTCCGCGACTGTTGCAGATAGAGGCTGCGCCGGTTCGGATTGCCCTTCGCATCGTCTTCCAGCCACTGTCCGTCGGCGCCGCGCTTGATCGGCTCGTGACGCCCGTACATCTTCGTTTGCAATAGCCCGCTCACTTGCAGCATCGAATCGCGAATCGTCTCCGCTTCCAAGCGGACGGGCGCCTTCCGCCACAACAGCTTGGCCGATGGGTCCTCCGCCAGGCACTCGGCCACTTCCGCCGAACCCTGCCGATACACCTGCGAAAGCATGATCTGTTTCGTCAGCCACTTCAAATCCCAACCCTTTTCCTGGAACGTAACGGCCAAATGGTCCAACAACTCCGGATGGGTTGGCTTGTCGCCCTGCTTGCCGAAATCGTCCACCGAACGAACCAACCCCTCGCCGAAGTGGAACTGCCAAACGCGATTGACGAAGACACGCGCAACCAGCGGATTCTCAGGCGAAACCAGCCAGTTCGCCAGCGTCAACCTGCGTCCTGTATGGTTCCATTCCGGCCGCGTATCCGGGTCCGGAAACTCATACGGCTTGGCCGGATCGTCGAGTACCGCGGGCAATCCCGGCTTTACTTCCGCGCCCGGCGCCAAGTAGTTGCCGCGTTGCAAAATGTACGTTGGCGACGGCGTCTTCGACACATCCCACGCCGCCTCAATATAGTTCGGATCGATCGCCGATTGCTTTTTCCGCCGGTTCGCGCGCAACGTGGCAATCGCTTCCTTCCACTTGGCAAATTCCGGATACCGCGTCTCCAATTCCACGTCGCTGACAAAATCGCGCGGCGCGTTCCGGTCTACTTCCAAATCCGGATCGTCCTCAATCGCCTGCCGGATTTGTACGCGCCGTTCGGGCGGCAACTCCCGCCCCGCGCGCAGCTCAGCGCGAAAGCGCTGATAGGTCGCTTCCAACAAATCGTCCAGCCGCCGCAGCGTTTTCGCGCCGCTGCTCGTTACATCTTTAATCCACCCCTCACGCTCCGCCGGGGCCATGTCCAGCACCATCCGGCTGGGCCAAGGCCCGAAATTCAAACTTCCCGCCAGCCAGTTCTCCGGATCCCACACGGCCTGATAGGCGGCTGTGAGCTTGTAGTAGTCCCGCTGCAAAAGCGGATCGAACTTGTGATCGTGGCAACGCGCGCAACCGATGGAAAGCCCCAGCACCGACGACAGGCTTGTCTCCATCGCTTTTTGCAGCGCGTCGAAATACTTGTCCACTTCATAGATCGTCTGGTTATCGGTGATATCGGCGGTGGTGCGCAGGAAACCCGTCGCCGTCAACGGTTCGATCTGTTCCGGCGTTGGCACCGCATTGTGCTTGTAGTTCACAAGCTGATCCCCGGCGATCTGTTCCAGCAAAAAGCGATTAATCGGTTTGTTTTTGTTGAAGGCCTGGATCACGTAGTCGCGGTACTTCCACGACACTTCACGCTCGGAATCGCCCGCGTCCCCGCGTGTGTCCGAATAGCCCGCGACGTCGAGCCAGTGCCGTCCCCAGTGCTCTCCGTACCGCTCCGACGACAACAGGCGGTCAATCAACTTCTCATATGCGTCCGGTGACCGGTCATCCAGAAACGCCTTCGCCTCCGCTGGCGTTGGGGGCAGCCCAGTCAGCCCAAAATACGCCCGCCGCAGCAGGGTGACGCCGTTCGTCTCCGGCTGCATCTTCCAGGCTTTTTCTTCCAGTTTCGCCAGCACGAACGCATCGATCGGCGTCCGCGCCAAGCCCTTCACATTCGGCACCGGCGCCTTCACCGGCTTAACGAACGACCACCATTGGCGCGCCTCGGGCGTAATCCGCGCCGCTTCCTTCGCCGCCCGCTCGGCGTCCGTCTCCCCCGCTGGAAATCGCCCTTGCTCAATGTACGTTTTGATCAGTTGCTTCTGGGCCGCGGACAGCGCACCGCCCATCGGCATTTTGTTGGACTCAATCATCACCCACAGCAAGCTTCGCGCGGGCTTCCCCGGTGCAATGGCCGGACCGCTCGCGCCGCCCTTCATTACGCCGGCGAAAGTGCTGAGGTCCAACCCGCCCATTTTCTTGTCCGCGCCGTGGCAGCTTGTACAACTTTTCTCCAGGACGGGGAGAATTTCGTCCTTGAACAGCGGCGCTCTCTGCGCACACAAAGGAACTACGCCGAGTATTAACAACAGCCAACCCATGGCCAATTTCATATCATATGAGGCACCTATGCCGCTCGTATTAATTGTTCTGCTCGCCGCCCTCACGCCCCTGCCGGCGCAGGTGCGCAAATTGCACACGCGGGATTTGACCCGCCTCAGCCAAGTGCAGGTGGCCGAAGTTCTCAAACGAACCGACATCATTTTCATCCCAGTCGGGGCCGTGGAAACCAATGGCATCCAGCCCAGCAACCGGGATTACACTTGGCCCATGGCCTACGCCATGCTGATGGCTGAGGAGACCGGCGGCCTCTACATGCCCGGTCTGGTATGGTCTTATCCCGGCACCACCACTCTCGCGCCGTCCTCCATCTACACCACTCCCCAGGCAGGCACCGCGTTCCTCAAAAATCTCGCTCACTCCCTGCTCCGTCAAGGCTTTCGCCGCCAGGTCTACCTCTCCGCCAGCCATGGTCCGGCGCCGCTCACCGTCGGCACCTTGGTTCGCGAGTTCTTCGAAGAGAGCCACGTCCCGATCCTTTACATCAACATGGACACGTATCTCCCGCGACTTCAACTCAGCTCGGACCAACGCTCCCGGACGCTCTACGGCGCCCATTCGCTAGCCGGCCATATCGACGACCTTCCTCTCCGCGGCGACTACGGCCCCAGGGAATCCGAGCCCGCCGGGCCGATCCCCGCTAACGACGGACTGGCCGCTCTTGGGCGTCTCGGCTTCTCCGGCTCGCTCACTCTTGGCTCCTGGGTTCCCGACGTCATGTCCCATGGCGGCGGCGACAAAGACCTTCCATCAACCCCCGCCGAGCGCGCCGCCTGGGGCAAACAGGGAGAGGAGCAACTCCGCGCTATAGTCAAACGAATGCGGATGCCGGAGGCCATGGAAGCCCTTCGCAAGCATGACCGCTACACACAGGAATTGATCGTCCCAAAGTTCTTCACTAAAAAACCATGAACCGACGCAACCTTGCCTTCCTGCTGGCCGCCATTCCGGCCAGCGCGCAGACGCCCGCGCTCCCATCGAAAACCTATCGCTACGAAGACCTCCCGGTTCGCCCCAGCGGCAACGGCCAAAATAAGTCCCGCCCGGTGCTGGATGGGAGAACCCACACAGGTTTCCGGGTCGAGATGCACGAGACCGAACTCGGCCCCGGTCTGGCCCCGCATCCGCCGCACTCGCACGTCCACGAGGAGATGGTGATCGTCAACGAAGGCATGATCGAAGTCACCATTGGCGGTACCGTCTCCACCCTTGGCCCCGGTTCGGTCGCCTACGTCGAGTCCAATATCGAACACGGCTGGCGCAACATCGGTAAATCTCGAGCGCGGTACTTCATTCTCACGCTTCGCGGGGTGTCCTAATGAAACGAAGAGACTTCCTACGCGCGGCCGCCGCCGCTCCCGCGGTTCTGGCCGCCACGGCGCCCCGGCCCAATATCGTCCTTATTATGGCCGACGATCTCGGCTTCTCCGACATCGGCCCTTACGGCGGCGAAATTGCGACGCCCACGCTCGATTCGCTCGCGAAAAACGGACTCCGCTTCACGCAATTCTATAACACCGCCCGCTGCTGTCCCACACGCGCGTCGCTGATGACCGGCCTCTACCCGCATCAAGCCGGCATCGGCCACATGATGGTCGATTACAAACGCCCCGGATACAGCGGGGACCTTAACCGCACTTCCGTCACCATCGCCGAAGTCCTGCGGACCGCCGGCTACCGCACCGCCATGTGCGGCAAATGGCACGTCACCCCGCAAACGGCCGACAATCATAATTGGCCTCTTCAGCGCGGGTTTGAAAAATACTACGGGACCATCGCCGGCGCCGGCAGCTTTTGGGATCCCAACACCCTGACCCGCGACAATACGCCAATCCAGCCGGACAAAAAAGACTTTTATTACACCGACGAACTCGGAACACACGCCGCCAACTATATTGACGAGCTGACTGGCAAAGGCGTTCCACTTTTCCTTTACGTCGCCTTCACCGCGCCCCACTGGCCGATGCACGCGCCCGAAGCGACCATCGAGAAGTACAAGGACCGCTATCGCGCCGGGTGGGACGCCCTTCGCGCGGAACGCCATGCGCGGCAGAAGAAACTGGGCGTCGTCAAAACCAAGTGGGAACTTTCTCCCCGAGCGCCCGAGGTGCCCAAGTGGGACGACATTCCGAACAAGGATTGGCATGTACGCCGCATGGCGGTCTATGCCGCTATGATCGACCATCTCGACCAGAATATCAGCAAGATCGTGTCCAAGTTGAAAGAGAAAAATGAACTCGACAATACGCTGATCCTATTCCTGGCCGACAACGGCGGCTGCGCCGAAGGCATGGGGCCGCGGACGGCGGCGGACAGTAACCCCAATACCTCCATCCGCCCTGTTAAAACACGGGACGGCCGCCCGGTTCAGGTGGGCAACGACCCCAACGTGATGCCCGGCGGCGCCGACACCTATCAGAGCTACGGTCCCGAATGGGCCCACGCATCCAACACGCCCTTCCGCCTTTACAAGCACTTCGTCCACGAGGGCGGTATTTCGAGTCCTTTAATCGCGCACTGGCCTAAGCGCATCACGGCGAAGGACTCGCTCACCAGCCAGCCCGGCCACCTGATCGACATCATGGCGACGTGCGTCGATGTAGCCGGCGCAACGTATCCCGTCGAATTCAAAGCCGAGAAGATCACGCCGCTCGAAGGCCAAAGTCTTCTACCCGTCCTGGACGGTAAGAAGCGGCGCGGTCACCCGGCTATCTACTGGGAGCACGAAGGCAACCAGGCGGTTCGGATGGACAATTGGAAATTGGTTAGACGGCACGGCGGCGAATGGGAACTTTACGATATCGACAACGACCGGACCGAGTTGAACAATCTGGCTACGAAGGAAGCGGCGCGGGTCGCCAAAATGTCGGCTAATTGGGAATCGTGGGCCAAGCGTGCGAACGTGCTTCCCTGGCAGAGTTGGCTGCCCAGCGGTGGACGGGGTTAAAAGTCGGCTTTGTAGTCCAGCGAATGCGCGTGGCGGCGTCATGACCGCCGCTTAGCGATCAAGGCCCGCAACGTCCCGCGCGCGACTTCCGTATGATCGGGAGCCGATAGGGTAGCCGGAGAGCCCGCCTTCGTTATCACGATATGATTACCACGTTGCCGCGCGACCCGCCAACCAAAATATTCAAACGCGCGAACAACTTCGCGCGGTCGAAGAAGCGGAACAGCCGCCATTAGACAATAACTTCGACTTCGCGCGTAGTCACGCCCAATGGCATGCCGAACCCGGCCCGGACAGCGAGGCACTCACGGATTGCGCTAGCGATGTTCGACTCCGCCTCCGATTCTGTTTGCCCTTGACTGACACAGCCCGGGATCGAGGGGCATTCGGCAATATAAACGCCGTCTTCGTCCTGGCTCATTGTGACTGGGAACTTCATGCCTCTCTTTATTCTAAGCAATTCGATGGTGTTGGCATGATCGCGCACTTATGAGGGGTGCGGCGTAGTGCCTGACGCCGAAGGGAAAACTATTTGCCCTTACGCGAGGAGTACTTGTTCAACAAGCCCAACAGCTTGTCCGCCGATGCGGGCGGAGCCGTTGTGCCGTAAACGATATCGGAATTCTTCATCTTCTTGCCATACAACCCTTTGATGGCGTCGTCATCTTCCCGCATGGTACTGCCCTTCAGCGAAATTCCGGCGAAGGCGCCACGCGACCGCGACCAGGAAAGAATTTCAGCCCGCATCGTCGCGTCGGTTTCGGCCGATGAGGTGCGTCCGAGCGGACCGGCCGCGGCCATCGCCTCGCCGCCCACCGTGAACTTGCTCTTTTCAAACAGCCGTTTCGCGCCGCGTTCGTTCATCACCAACATCACGACATCGGTTTCCGATCCGCCGATCTGGAATCCGACGCTGCCACCCTCCACCTTAACGGCGCCCGGCGCGCTCCACCCGCCGCCTTCTTTCCGGCAGGTCACGTAGCCGCGGCCATATTTACCACCCACGATAAAGGCGCCGCTCTTGACGCCCGGTACGACAATCGCGCATTCGGCCTTATCGAGCAAATCCTGCGGAATCGATTTCTCCTTGATGTCCATAATTTCCTGCAGCACCGCGCCCGCTTCTTCCAGCCGGGCGGCGTGCGCATTATCTGTCTGTGCCAGCAACGGCACTGTGAGTAGCAGAGGTAGTAAACGATTCGGAGTCGGCATACATAATAGAAGACCAAATGCCGCGGCGGGTTACAAGGCGGCCACGGCGCTTTTCGCCCCACGGATACAGTCCGGAATGCCAATCCCCTCGTACGCGTTGCCAGCCAAATAAAGCCCGCGATGGGAGGCCACCCGATCCCGGATCTCCGCCATCCGTCGCTTATGTCCCAGCCCATATTGCGCCATCGCCCCATTCCACCGGGTGACTCGGGTGAAGAGCGGTACCGCCGATACACCCAGCAGATCTTTTAGTTCCGCCATCACGTCCCGGATCAATTGGCCTTCAGGCACATTGATCGCCGCGCCGCCCAGGAAGCACCGCAGCAGCGCCTTCGCCGAGGGCACACGGTGGTCGAACTTGGTCTTTACGAAGGTGCAGGCCGCAATCCTTTTCCGCTCCACCTTGGGCACCAGGAAGCCGAAACCGTCGATCTTGCCCTCGACATCCGCCTGCTCATACCCCATCGCCAGCGTCACGGAGGAGTTGTATCGGACTCCGGCCAGCAGTCCGCTCAACCGCTCGTCGATCGGTTGCAGAATCCGCGCGGCCGGCGGCGCCGGACAGCAGACGAAAACGTGGTCCGCGTAGATTTTCTCTCGTTTCAGCTCCACTTCATAGCCGAAGTTTGACTTGCGGACCGCCACGGCCTCGTCCTGAAAACGCTCCATCTTTCCAGGCAGTTGGCAGGTAATGGCTTGCGTCAACTGCTCCATGCCGCCCTTCAACGTGCGGAACAAAGGCCCGCCCGGCTGGTTCGCCCGCTCGGCCCGCATCGCCAGCGTTCCCTTTGCCAGGCTCCCGTACTTTCTCTCCATATCGACGAACGTCTCGAGCACCGCATCCGCGCTCAGTTCCTCCGGATCCCCGCCATATATGCCCGCCAGCAGCGGTTCGGCCAGATAGTCGACAGCCTCCTGCCCATAGTGCTCCCGCACCAGTTGCGCCACGCTCCGCTCCGGCGGATTCGCTACCGGCGAGCGAAAATACTCCAGACCCATTTTGATTTTCGTGCCCCACGAAAATAGCGGGCTCTTTATCAAGGGCATGATCCGCGTCGGCACCATCATCATCAGTCCGTCGGGCATGGGAGCCAGCCGGCCATTCTTCACAATAAAGGTCACTCGCCGGTGATCATTACTGCCGATGACTTCGTTCTCCAGCCCTAACTCGCGAATCAGTTCCATCGCGGCCGGTTTGGACGCGAGAAAACTGTCCGGGCCGCCCTCCACCAGACAGCCCTCCACATGGTCCGTGCGGATTACACCGCCCAGCCGCTTTTCCTTCTCAATCAGCAGCGGCCGATGCCCGGCCTTGGCCAGGTACCAGCACGCAGCCAATCCCGTTATGCCGCCGCCAATGACCACATGGGAGGGCACCGGACCCTCCTACGGTTTAAAGTCGCGAACGATCTGGACGGCGGCCTTCACGTTATCGACCGGCGTTTCCGGCAGAATGCCGTGGCCCAGATTAAAGATGTGGCCCGGCCGCGTCCCGGTGCGCTTCAACAGCTCGTGAATCTTGGCCTTCAATTCCGGCAGCGGAGCGAACAGCGCGGCCGGGTCCAGATTTCCTTGCACCGCCGAACGGTAGCTGATGTCCATCCACGCCTGATCGATGTTTACCCGCCAGTCCACGCCCATCACGTCTCCGCCGGCGGCGTGCAGCTCGCGGAAGAAGCCCGACGCGCCGGTACCGAAATGGATGACCGGAACGCCTGTCGAACGAATCCGTTCAATCAGGGCTCGCGAATATGGCGCGACGTACCGGACATAGTCGTCGGGCGACAAAGCGCCCACCCACGAATCGAATACCTGAATCGCGCGGGCGCCCGACGCCACTTGCATGATCGCAAACGGACCCAGCACGTCGACGATCTTGCCCATCAGGCGGCGCCACAGCGTTTCGTCCGAATACATCAGCCGCTTCGTGTGCAGGAAGCTTCGAGACGGACCGCCTTCAATCATGTAGCTGGCCAACGTAAAAGGCGCGCCAGTGAATCCAATCACCGGAACCTTCCCCGCCAGCGCGCGAGTGACCAGTTGGATCGACTCTCCGACATATCCCAGGTCGTCGGTGTTCGAAATGGAAAGCGCGTCGACGTCACCGGAATCCCGCACAGGATTGTCGATATGCGGCCCCTCTCCAGCCCGGAACTCGAGCTTCAGCCCCATTGGCTCCACCGGCAGCAACAGATCGGCGAAAATGATCGCCGCGTCGACGTCCAGAATTTCTACCGGCTGGAGCGTCACCTGCGACGCCAGATCGGGCCGTTTACAAATCTCCAGAATCGAGTGCTTCGACCGGATCTCCCGGTACTGCTTCAGATAGCGGCCCGCCTGCCGCATGAACCAGACTGGCCGAACGTCGGTCGGACGCCGGCGGCAAGCATCAAGAAATCGGCTGCTCATTGGAGCCACGCGCATTGGGCCTCCCCCCGGTCTTCGCACAAATAAGCGCGAAATCCGGTCGGTAAATGTTTCGCCGCCCATTGGCGGCCCTGAATATAAACTGGTTTCGTCCACGCCTCGGAGTCAATGCACCGCGGCGCCAAAACGGAGACGGAGTACATGCCCTGCGCCGGATAGCCCGTACGCGGGTCCATGATGTGCGAATAGATTCGCTTCCCCACCTGAAAAAATTTCTCGTAGCTACCCGATGTCGACATGGACTCGTTCTTCAGGAACAACTCCGCGACATGGCGTTCGGCGCGCTTGGGATCGCGGATTACAACCCGCCACCCCCGCGGTTCGTCCGGCGGCGCGTGCAGACCGTACATCGAACTGCCGCCCGCATTGATCAATGCGCCAGCCACCCCCGCCGAGCGCAATATCGCCGCCATTTTATCCACGGCGTACCCTTTACCGATCCCGCCGGGATCGATTTCGAGGCCATCAACCTCAAATCGGACTGTTCGTGCCGTTGTTTGCAACGCGAGGTTCTTATAACCGGTGCGTGCCAGCGCCGAGCGAATTTCCGAGCGGTGTGGCATGCGGCCGGAACCCTTGTAGAATCCCCAGACCCGTATCAACTGTCCCACCGTAATGTCAAAAGTACCTTCGCTTTGTTCGCTATACCGCACACATGCCGCCAGCAGGTCAAACAACTCCTGGCTGACAGTCGTCTCTCCACGGCCGACGGCGCTTCGGTTCACTACACTCCATTCACTCTCCGGCCGGTAATTCGATAACATCCGGTCTAGGCGGCGAGCCTCTTCCAATGCCGATTCAACAGCGGCCACCAAACTTCCACGGTCGCTGCCCCACGCGGCTATCGAAAAGGTGGAGCCCATGGCGTCCACGCTGGATTCGTAGCGGATCGGGGGTTCGACCGCATAGGCCAACGCTGTCGCCAGTATCAACACTAGCACACGGCGGCAAATTTTCTGGCGAATAAAGGGCGAAATAGCCATGGCGCTAACCTCCAACTTACCAATTCCCTCAAATCGTGTCACGAAAACCTCTTGCAATGCCTATCATTTCATGCTTAACTATAGTTAAGTTAAGAAAGGAATATATGGTTTATATGTTCGCCGCTGTCCTCTTCGCTGTCTTCATGCCTATTGGCATCTACCACCGTATCCAAGCCGCCCGCTCCCGGGAACCCATCGACCGGCGCCAGGAAGGCTGGCCGCTGCTGATCGGGATTCGCTTGGCGGGTCTTATCGCGCTCGGCGCCGCTCTCACCGGTTTTCGGCAGCCACCGGCCCTGCCTCCGGCCTTTCAATGGACGGGCCTCGCTCTCCTCGCCGCGACCGTGGCCTGGATGACCTGGATGTTCGTCAGTCTTGGCCGCAACCTCACTGACACGGTGGTCACCCGGCGGGCCGCCTATTTCGTCTCCCATGGCCCCTACCGCTATGTGCGCAACCCCATGTATGTCGGAATTATCGCAATGGGCCTTTCCCTTGGGCTTATCCAGGGAAACTGGCTCGCTCCCCTCTGCTTCGGGCTCTGTTTTCTGCTGCTTGCCATCCGCACCCGGATCGAGGAACGCTTCCTGCTCGCCCGCTTCGGCCAGACTTATGAGACTTATATTCAGACGGTTGGACGGTTTTTTCCTCGGATTATCTGATATGCTCGGATGTTCCCGTTAACAACCTGATTCACCGGGAAGCAAGAGGCTTATTTGGATGCGCGTTCACCTTGTTAATCCCAGTGACTCGTCTTTTGGTATCGGCGTAATCACTCCCCGTTGGCTGTACGTTCTGGCCGCCGCGACCCCCGCAAAATATGGCGATCCGGTCATTACCGACGAAACCCTGGAGCAGTTAAATCTAAACGATGTCCAACCCGGCGACATCGTCGGCATCGGCATTCACACAGGTAACGCCCTGCGCGGTATGCAGGTAGGCCGAAACTGCCGGGAGCGAGGCGCCACAGTTGTTTACGGAGGCGTCCACGCCACGCTCTACCCGGAGGAAGCGCTCGAATTCGGCGCCGCCCACGTGGTTGTTAAGGGTGACGGCGACGTAATTTGGGGTAAGGTTATCGACGATATCGCCAATAACCGGGCTGGCCGGATCTACGATGGGGGCCGTGTTTCAGGGAAGCAGTTTCTGCCGGCGCGCTGGGATCTGGCCGGCCGGGACAAGTACATGTGGGCGTCAGTCCAAACTGTCCGCGGCTGCCCCAAGCATTGCTCGTTCTGTTCGGTGTGGCGCACCGATGGCCAAAAGCCGCGGCAGCGGGAGGCGGACATCGTCATTGACGAGATTGTGCAGCTCCGCCGGCTCGGTTACCGCTTCATCGCGCTCGCCGACGACAACTTCTACCCGGTGACGATCACGGACATCCAGCTTGCCGAAAAGCAGGGGAACGCCGCCCGGGTGGCGGAACTCAAGGAGATCCGCGAGGAGCGGTTTGACCTGATGGCCAAACTCGCGCTGCTGCCCCGGGACATGGTGTTCTTTACGCAGATCACGATGGAAGCGGGGGAGGACGTCGAGTTCCTGGTGGCCATGAAGAAGGCCCGGATTCTCGGCGCGCTGGTCGGGGTCGAGTCGGTCACCGAAGAAGGGCTGAAGGCCGTGTTCAAGGACTTCAACAAATCCGGCGAAGGCCTCGCTGAGCGCCTGAAGACCTTTCGCGCTCATGGCGTGCATGTGCTGGGCAGCTTTATTTTCGGCCTTCCCACGGATCGTGAAGACACCTTCGCGGCCACGGCCGCCCTGGCCAAGGCCGCGGATCTGACCTTCGCCCAGTTCGTCATGATGACGCCATTCCCCGGCACGGTGGACTTCGAGCGCTGGGAAAAAGGCCTTGGCGAGAATGTGCCGAAGGTGCAGGGCATCCCCATTACACGCTATTGGCTTATCCCGCATGAGGTCCGCCCGAAGATGTTTACGCCGCACCCGACGATGAGTTCGGAAGATCTCCGCGCCCGCACGCAGGGCGTCTGGGACCAGTTCTACGATCTGAAAGAGATCTGGCAGCGCTCCAAGTGCGTGCCAACGTTGAAGGGCCGTTTGGGGTTCCTGTTCATCTCGAAGCTGTACCGGCAGATGTACGCGAACACGGGCATTTCCACGGACTCCGCCCGCCGCGAACGAGCGACGCGAATGGCGCGCTGGCTGGCAATTCCGACCCGCAAGCTGTTCTCGGCGAAACCGATGCCCGAATTGCAGTCGCCGGTGACGGTGATGCGGCCGGCGGACACGCTTGTGTCGATTGGCGGCTAGCGCGCGTTCCATGTCAGAATATGGCGAGCCGCCATGCCCCGTATCCTGATCAACGAATGCAAACAGGAGATCTCATCCTTTAACCCCGTCGTCGCTGAATACGCGGACTTCCTGACGGACCGCGGCGACAGCATACTGAGCTATCATCGGCCCGTCCGCTCCGAAGTGGGCGGGGCGCTCAGCGTCTTTGCGACGCGGCCCGATTATGAACTCGTGGGCGGCTATGCCGCGCGCGGCATCACGTCGACGGGAACCGTCTCCGCGACGGCGTTCGCTCGCATCGCTGGGGAGTTCCTGGAGGCCGTGCGCGGGGCCGGGCAGATCGATGGAATCTACTTCTCCCTGCATGGCGCGCTGGCGGCGGAGGATGTCGACGACTGCGAGGGGTATCTGCTGGAGCGCACGCGGGAGATCGTTGGCGCGGGGATGCCGATTGCGGTCTCGCTCGACCTGCACGGCATCCTGACCGACCGTATCCTGCGGCATTCGGACGTCGTGACCGTCTTCCACACCAATCCGCATACCGACTTTTATGAGACGGGGCAACGCGCGGCACGGCTGTTGATCCGGCTGCTCGATGGCGGCATCAAGCCGGTGCTGGTGCGCGTGCCAATCCCGGCACTGGTGCGGGGGCAGGAGTGCATTACCCGGACTGGCATCTATGGCCAGTGGGTCCGCCAAGCCATCGATTTTGAGAACGGTCCCGGCGGGCTCTCGGGCGGCTTCTTCATCGGCAACCCGTTTACCGACGTGCCGGACTTGGCCTCGAACGTCTTCCTGGCGGCGGATGGCGATGCGACGGCGGCCTGTGAGCTGGGTTGCCGTATGGCCAACGAGTTCTGGGCCGAGCGAGCGCGGATGCAGCAGCCGTTGTTGAGCTTGGAGGAGAGCGTCCGGATTGCGGTTGCCGCGACGGGCCGCGTGGTGCTGGTGGATGCGGCCGATGCGCCCAGTTCCGGCGCTTCGGGCGATTCGAACGCCATTCTGGCCGAGTTGATCCGGCAGGGGTGCGCGCGAACTGTGCTGGCGCCGATCGTGGATGAGCCCGCCGCGAAGGCGTGCTTCGCGGCGGGCATTGGCGCAGAGCTTACCGTCAACGTTGGGGGCGCGCTGGACCCGCGCTTTACGCCAACCACGTTAACGGGCCGGGTGCGCGTACTTTCCGATGGCCACCTGCGCAGCGAGTCTCACGGCGAGCACTGGTATGCCGGGCCGACGGCGGTGTTTCAGGCGGGGGTCTATACACTAGTCCTGACCTCACGGCCGGTGAGCCTTTATGACCGGACGCTATTTCTGGCGAACGGACAGGACCCGGCGGCGTTCGATATGACGGTGGTGAAGAGCCCGCTCTGCCAGCCGCGGTTTTTCAACGATGGCGCCGAGCACGTGCTAAGCATCGACGCTCCGGGCTCGACGAGCGCCAACGTGAAGGGCCTCGGCCATACCGTGTGCAGGCGGCCGCTGTACCCGCTGGACGATGGCTTCGCCTACACGCCCCAGCCGCGGGTGTTCCCGCGCGGATCGAGGCCCGCT
Organism: Bryobacteraceae bacterium; assembly: GCA_046155405.1. Classification (GTDB taxonomy): domain Bacteria; phylum Acidobacteriota; class Terriglobia; order Bryobacterales; family Bryobacteraceae. The sequence continues at coordinate 16,498 of JBJXFL010000126.1, forward strand.
TGAAGATCCGGGAGGTCCGCGCTTATGGACTTCGTGGCCGGACGCCGGAAGGCGGCTGGTCGAATGAGCTGCAGCCCGAGGACTGCGTCCACACCATCATTGCCGTGCTCACCGATGACGGTATCGGCTGGGGATCAGTGTTTACGTCCGAAGCGCTGGTGAAGGCGTCGCTTGAGATTCTGCGCCCGCTGTTGATTGGGGAGAATGCGTTGGAACCGGAACGGGTCAGCGAGAAGCTCCATCAGCATACGTTCTGGCTAGGGCGGGGCGGCGCGATTACCCATACCATCAGCGGCGTTGACATCGCCCTTTGGGATCTGCTCGGGAAGGCTTGCGGGCAACCGGTGGGGCGATTGCTCGGTGGGCGATACAGGGAGCGGGTGCGCCCATATGCCTCGCTGCTGATGCGTGAGCCGGAGCGGATGGCGGTGGAGTTGTTGCCGGTGAAGGCGCAGGGGTTCCGGGCGTTCAAGATTGGCTGGGGACCGTTTGGCCGTAAGAGTAACGCGACGGACGAGGCGATTGTCCGAACGGCGCGCGAAGCCGTTGGGGCCGAGTCGCTGCTGATGGTGGACGCGGGCGGCTCCGACGCTTATTGGCCGGGCGACTACAAGTGGGCGCTGCGGACGGCGGAGATGCTGGCGGATTACGATGTCTATTGGTTCGAGGAGCCGTTGCATCCGGATGCGCTGGCCGACTACGCGGCGCTGCGGCGAGCGGCGAGCGTGCCGATCGCGGGCGGCGAGGTGTTGACACGGCGGCAGTCGTTTGCGCCTTGGCTCGCGGCCGGCGCTTTCGACATCGTGCAGCCCGACGTGACCAAGTGCGGGGGCTTGAGCGAGCAGCGGCGAGTGGCGCAAATGGCTATCGACAATGGCGTCCGCTTCATCCCGCATGGGTGGAATACGACGGTGGGCTTGGCGTCCGATTTGCAGATCGCTTCGGCCTTCGCGGGTACGGACCTGGTCGAGTATCTGACCGGGTCGCCGTTCATCGACGACCTGTGCGTGAGCGGTTGGCGGCTGGATGCCGATGGTATGCTGCCGATTCCCGATGGACCTGGATTGGGCATCGACCTGAACCTGGACGCGCTGGCCGAGTTCTCCCGCGCGGACGTGGCGGAGCTGAGACGCTGATGCCGATGGTCGCCTACCTGTGGATCGCCGCGCTGAAGCCGGAGCGCGGGCTGAGCGGTAGCGTCACGCGCACGTACGTGGCGGAGATGAGACGCTGATGCCCGTCGTCGCCTACCTGTGGATCGCCTTCGCGGTGAACTACATGGACCGCCAGATGGTCTACAGCATGTTCCCTGCGCTGAAGGCGGACCTGGGATTTGCGGGGGCGAAACTGGGGCTTATCGGCAGCGTCTTCATGTGGGTCTATACGCTGTCGATGCCGATTGCCGGAAGGCTGGCCGACATATGGCGGCGGGACGCGCTGCTGGTGTCGAGCCTAGTACTTTGGAGCGTGGCGACGCTGGGGTGCGGCCTGGCCGGATCCGAGAACTCGTTTCTGGCGTGGCGTGGCGTGATGGGGGTGACCGAGGCGCTGTACTTCCCAACGGCGTTGGCTCTGATTGCGAGCCACTATAAGGAGGGGGCGCGGTCGAAGGCATTGGGATTCCACCAGTCGGGTATGTTCGCCGGGATCCTGGTTGGCGGATGGTATGGCGGTTGGGCGGCGGACAACGTCGGGTGGCGGCAGGCGTTCACGATGGCGGCCGGTATCGGGCTGGTCTACAGCTTGGTTCTGTGGTGGGGAGTAAGGGGGTCGGGCGTGGGCGAGGAGGCGGTCGCGGCGCGGAGCGGCGGTTCGGTGGCGGGGCTGTTCCGGTCACGGTGCTACATCGCCCTGTCGGTGGCGTTTGCGGCGTTCTGCGCTATCCAGTGGATCCTGCTGGCGTGGTATCCGACGTTCCTGCAGGAACGGTTCGGCTTGTCGATGACGGACAGCGGTTGGAACGCGACCGTGTTCGTTCAGGTGAGCCAGGTACTTGGAATCCTTGGCGGGGGAGCGTTGGCGGATCGGCTGCGCCGACGCTGGCGGCCGGCTCGATTGTACGTAGCCGCGGCGGGGGTGTTCGGCAGCGCGCCGTTTGCCTACTGGACCTTCGCGGCGGGGACGCTCGGCGAGGCGCGGTTCTTCTCGGCGGGCTTTGGGTTGTTTGCCGGGCTGTTGGCGGCGAATGCGTTCGCGGCGGCGTATGACGTGATCGGCAGCGAGAACCGGGGATTAGGCGGCGGCGTGCTGAACATGATGGGCGGGTTGTCGAGCGCGGGGATGATCTACATGGCGGGGATCTGGAAGGAGACGATCGGGTTCGCGGGAATGGTGGTGTGGATGATGGGGGTGTCGATGGCGTCGGCGGTCTTGTTGGCGGTGATGGCGACGCGGTATAAACGGGAATGCGACTCCACCGTCTCCTCCTAGTTCCGGCGCTGCTTGCGGGAGGAGACTGGCCGCAGTTCCGGGGGCCGAATGGGGCGGGCGTGGCGGAGGAAGGCGGGGCGTTTCCGGTTACGTTCAAGACCGTTTGGAAGGCGGCTGTACCTGAGGGACTGTCGTCTCCGGTGGTCATGGGGTCGAGGGTCTTCGTGACAGGATTGGAGGGGGAGCGGTTCGTCACGGTCGCTCTCGACCGGGCGAACGGCCGGTCGCTGTGGAAGCGGTATGTGGATAGGCCGCGGGCGGAGGCGCTGCATAAGCTGAACCACTCGGCGTCGCCGTCGGTAGTTACCGATGGGAAGTCAGTGGTGGCGTTCTTTCCGGACTATGGGTTGGTGAGTTACTCGGTCACTGGGGAGGAGCGATGGCGGACGCCGCTGGGGCCGTTTACGAACGCCTATGGGATGGGCGTGTCGCCGGTGATCGCGGAAGGCCGCGTCATCCTGATCGTGGACCAGAGCCAGGGATCCTATGCGGCGGCGTTCGACTTGGCGAATGGAGAGCAAGTTTGGAAGGTGGCGCGAAAGGAGGCGCTGAGCGGCCATTCGACACCGGTGGTCCACGGCAGGTGGGTGCTGGCGCCGGGCTCACTGCGGATGGAAGCGTATGAGATCGCGACGGGGCGGGTAGCGTGGGCAGTAGATGGGTTACCGGCGGAGATGAAATCGGTGCCGGTGTTATATGGAGACCTGGTGTTAGTCCATGGGTTTAATACGCCGGAGAACGACGCGGGGAAGTTACTGGCCATCCCGTCCTTCGTGGACGCTTTGAAAGGGCATGATGGAAATGCGGATGGGCGGTTGAGTAAGTCAGAGGCGCCGTCGGCTCATGTTACGAATGTCTGGATCTATCTGGACCTAGATTCGAACGGGTCATTGGACGCGGCGGAGTGGGACCAGTATATCCGGACCATGCGGGCGGAGAACGCCTTGCTGGCATGCAAGATTGGAGGCGGGCTGGCGTGGAAGTTCCAGCGGTCGATCCCGCAGTTGCCGTCGCCGTTAGTGTACCGGGGCGTGCTGTACATGATTAACGAGGGCGGGGTGTTGACGACGCTGGACGCGGCGACGGGCAAGCTGCATAAGCAGGCGCGGCTGCGGGGGGAGGCGGACCGCTACTATGCGTCGCCGGTGGCGGCGGATGGGAAGGTCTACATCACGAGCCATACGGGGAAGGTGAGTGTCCTGAAGGCGGGACCAGAGCAGGAGTTACTGGCGGTGAACGAGGTGGAAGAGGAAGTGCTGGCGACACCCGCGCTGGCGGATGGGCGAGTGATCATTCGAACGAAGGGCGCGGTGTACTGTTATGGGAGTAAGTAGGCGGGCTTTGTTGAGCCTCGCGCTGCCGCGGCGCGGGTTGCGAGTGGGGACGTTTGTGGCCGATGTTACTCCGCCGTTGGGCGCGCCGCTTTGTTATGGCTTAGTGCCAAGCGGGGTGGCGGTCACGGACAAGCTATGGGCACGGGGGATTGTACTGCTGCCTTCCGGCGAACGGCCTATCGTCCTCTGTGCCGTGGACTGGCTCGGAATCGGCAATGCGAGCAGGGACCGGTGGCTGGCGGTGTTGGCCAAGGCCGCGGGGACAACGCCGGAGCGGGTGGCGCTACACACGGTCCATCAGCACGACGCGCCGGGGGATGACCTGTCGGCGCACGCGCTGCTGCCGGCGGGCGTCGCGCTCTGCGACAACGAGTTCGCGCGGCTGGCGGCGCTGCGAGTGGCGACGGCGGTGAAGCGAGCCAAGCCGGTACCCGTTACGGGGGTGACGGGCGGGGCGGCGGCGGTGGAGGGCGTGGCTTCAAACCGGCGGATCCTGGGGCCGGAGGGAAGGGTGGTCTTTGGGCGGATGACGGCTTGCCGTAACTCGCCGCACTGCGGGGCGCCGGAGGGGGTGATCGACTCGATGCTCAAGTCAGTTAGCTTCTGGAGCGGAGACAAGCGGGCGGCTACGCTGAGTTACTACGCCACGCATCCGATGAGTTATTACGGGAAAGGCGCCATCTCGGCCGACTTTGTAGGTATGGCGCGGGACAGGCAAACCGATACATTCCAGGTCCACTTTACAGGAGCGGCGGGTAACATCGGCGCGGGTAAGTACAACGACGGCGCTCCCGAGATGCGGCCGGTGCTGGCGGAGCGAATGGCCTTGGCGATGACGCGGGCGAAGGCGGCGGAGAAGCCGGTCCCGATGGAGGCGGTACGGTGGAGTGTCGAGCCCGTGCGTTTGCCCTTGCGAGAGGGCAAGGGCTTTGCGGAGGCCGAGATGATGGCGGCCATTGGCGACGCGGCGTTGGATGCGAAGCAACGGGCTAACAACGCCCGCTATCTGGCTTACTACCGGCTGGTGAAGGCGGGGAGGCGGGTTGACCTGACCGCGCTGCGAATGGGGCCGGTGTCGATCCTGCATATGCCCGGCGAGTTATTCGTAGAGTACCAACTGGCGGCGGCGAAGGAACGCGCGGGGGAGCTGGTAGCTATGGCGGCGTATGGCGACTATGGGCCGATGTACATTGGCACGCGGCGGGCCTATGACGAGGGCGGTTATGAGACCACGGCGGTGTCTCGAGTGGCGCCAACGGTGGAGGACGTGTTACTCACGTCGGTTCGGAAGTTACTTACTTAGTGCACGGTCTAGTAAGTTCTTAGTTATTCGCTGGACTCTGGGATCGGGACCTAACGGGCGGACCCAATGGGACCAGGGCAGAATGTGTCCCGGCGGAGTACTTAGACCTTGGGACCACCAGATGGTGGCGGCGTTGAAGACGAAGTTACTCTTAGGCCCGGGATAGATAGTGGCGGTCCAATGGCTGGGGGTTTTGCCGCCGGAGAGGGCGTCGCCTTCGGCCACGATTTCGAGGCCGGGTATGGGGGCGGGATCGCCGTGAAACTCCCATCCGATGAGGCCTTCGACGCGGTCGCCCTTCTTCATGCCCGTGCCCTGGAACATCCAATGACTGGGCTTTGTGCAGATCCAGTCGCCGCCGCCGTTGAAGGGGAAGACAGAATGGGCTCCCATGAGTAAGTTGGCTTTCGGTCCCTCCTTTGGGAATGGATATTTGAAGAACTTATCGAGACCGCCATAGATACCGCCGTAGACGCCTTCGCGGCTGATGACGCGGTTGGGCCGGCCGTCGTGACTGTTCTGGAAAGGAGTCACGCCCATGACTGAGTTACCGCTGAGATATAAGTGAGTTACACCCTGACGGACGGATTCCATGGCCGCCTCATACTGGCGCGGGTCCCAGTATTCGTCGTGGCCGACGCTCAAGAAGACTCGGCTGCGCTGGAACTGGGCGGGGTCGATCATGTCCGAGTTCGACGTGTAAGTGACATCGTAGCCGTGCATTTCGAGCCAGTAGGCGAGCGGATATTCCCAGAGAAGGAATTCGCCGGAACCGATGGAGAGCGGGTGGTCGAAGATCTGGGCGTACTTGGCGTACGGCCGGTCAAAGCTGGCGGCGACCGAGGGCGCCCAGGAGTGGCGTGGGTCGGTGTAGAGCGAGTAGTCGTCGGGCCAGCGGTTGTAGGCGGCCCAGGTGTTATCGCTGCACTGGAATGTTATGGCCGCTTGGCGGCGGTCCTTTACTATGAAGACGATGTAACTTTGCCACGGGTGTTCCGAGTTGGACTCCGGCACGCATGTTAGTTTTCCGAGATAGACGCCGGAGGGCCAGTTACTCGGGATGTTGACCGATGTTACCGGCTCCCAACGGCATTCGCGAAGGCGATTGGGGCCGATGTGCGGGTCATCCTGGGGCTTGCCTTGAAAGGGTCCGAGTTGGGTAATGTGGCGCGCGCCGGCTCCGCCGTAGTAGCCCATGCGGAAGATGTCGATGGTAAAGCGACGGGCCGGGTTGGCGGAAACGTGGATGGTCAGCGCTTCCCCGGCGTGGACGCTTTGACGGCCGCAGTGGCCTTCGATGAGGGCTGAGCGGAAGCCTTTGCCTTTGTTGGGCCAGACCTTGGTGAGTTGCCAGGCGTTGGTTCCGGGTTTACGGTTCTCCGTCGCGATGAGTTGCGGCAGCGGCAAGGTGGCGGCGGCTTGGAGGAGTTCGCGGCGGCGCATTGGTTTATCGTAATCCGGGTTCGCCGGCGGGGCTGAAAACGATTTTTCTTTTTTTAGCGCCGTTTTGTTTGTTTTCAACGCTTTGCGGCGAAAAATCCTGGGTTCGTTCGGGTATCTTCTTCGGCCAATTGGATTGGATGAAGGCGAGGCGACGTTCCAGCGCGGCGATCAGACTGGTATTGGCCGCGAACTGCCTCTTCTCGGTGCTGGACAGATAAAACGATTCCAGGCAACGGTTGGCCCATTGGAAGGCGATTATTTGATAAACGATTTCGTGTTCAAGCGTGTCGGCGGGCCGATACTTGTCGACGTTTTCACGGGCCAGACGTATCTGTTGCGCTTCCGAATCATTGGTAGTCATGACGATCCTTTCGAAGTTTGGAAATGAAAAAGGCCCCAAGCGCCGGAGTCTTTCCGGGCGTGAGGCCTCTTATACTTTCAGTCTAGCACACGTTGTCAAGCGGTTTTGGGCTAAGTCCTTTGGTTTCTACGTGGGAAGTGTCGTGAACGGGTTTTTGGGGGCGAACTAAAACAGCCAAAAGTCGATTTTCGATAGAGGGGTAGTGGCTTGACTCAGGTGACGCCAAGATTTCCTAGCTGTATGCGGCTGCCATAGCTGACTGACATTGAGCAACTCGTCTGCCGCCTTGATTTGAGGCCCTGCAGCGATTGCGCCATGCAATGGTTGCGTGCCGGGATGGCCACCTGGGCAATATTGATCGGTGGCATTCCGGACGCCCTTCGCCGGGCAGGAGTGCCGTCAAGACCCCAGCCTATCGGGTTTATCCGAGTGAAGCGTATATCCCTCTTTCGATATTCTGAGTACGACCGAATGCGGGAGAAAAAGTGAATCGAGTCTACATTGCCAACTTTGGACGGGAAAACTGGGCTTGGGCGAATTGCCTGCAGCGAGGCGCGCTAGCGGTGATGGATGATGCCCGTGTGCACGCGTTTTGGCAACAAGGCGACAAAGAGGGCTACATGCGCGAGGCGGAGAGAGTGCTGACGCTCGCTTCCGGGAGCCCGTGATCAAGCCCGTCGCGTCCCGATGGTACAACCTGAATACGATCCTTATGGAGACAAAAGGTGACCTGTGGATTCACCGGCAACGAGACGAGTTATGGTGGGCGAATTCCGTGGAGGCGGCTCCAGAGGTCGAAGTTGTCGACGATCCTAATCCGCGGTCTGGCAAAGCCAAGCTTTACGTCTACTACAAAAAGTGTTCGGGATGGTCAAACCAGGATGGAAGGGGAAGGGTGTTGCGCTGGGAAGAACTGCATCCCCGAGCCAAGGAGTTTCTATCGTCCGAGGGGACGTTCCAGCAACTTTCCGATGACAATGCCACTTATGCCGAGACGTTGGTGAGTGGCCGCGACCTGATTGGCTGGCATAGCCGGCCCGACTGGGACAAGCGCGCCGCGCAAGCTAAACATGGGGCGGTCACGGTATTTGACAGCCGTCAGAAAACGATAGCGAGAATGGCGGCGACCGCATTCGACACGATTGCGCAAAGCGGGAGTGCGTCGATTGTCACCAAGAAAGACAAAACAACGGGTTTCCAAGACCGTAAGGCGTTGGAGAATTATATAGCGGAACTGATTCACGGGAAGGACGGGGCCTGTGCATTGACAGGCCTTCGGATGTTATTCGACGGCGACGAGGGCGATTCGGAACTTCGCTGTTCACTGGATCGAATCGATTCCGGGGGCCACTATGAGCGCGGAAATCTCCAGGTAGTCTGTAAGTTTGCGAACCGGTGGAAAGGGGTGTCGGAAAACGAATGGTTTTTGGGGATGATCGGATCGATTCGCTGGGGTGGCCCGGGACCGCTCCGGGCAATGCTCCGTGGCGATGAAGGAGGGAGTTAGTAAAGCCTGTTCTTGTAGGCGTCGGCGATGGACTCTTCGATGGTCTCCACGGAGTCCTGGATTTCGATCTGGTCCTTGAGCATCTGGCCGTAGGTGGGGAGTTCGGTTCGCTCGATTTTGTAGTCGGGGTGCCAGAGGCGGGAGCGGATGAGGGCTTTGCCGCAGTGGAAGAAGGCCTCTTGTATCGTTACGACGACGGCGGATGTAGGGTGCTTTCCGTTGACGGTCCAGGTTTGGATTATTGCGGGATCGAAGTTGATTACGGCGCGGCCGTTGACACGGAGAGTTTCGTCGACGCCGGGAATTAGAAAGAGCAGGCCGACTTCGGGGTTGGCGGTGATGTTGGTTAGCGAGTCGAGACGGTTGTTGCCGCGCCAGTCGGGGATGGCGACGGTGGTGTCGTCGAGGACGTGGACGAAGCCGGGTTGGTCGCCGCGCGGGGTGACGTCGGCGCCTTCGGGGCCGCTGGTGCCGAGACAAAGAAACGGTGAGAGCGCTATGAATTTGCGGCAGTGGCCGTCCAGGCGGCGCAGGGACTTCAGGCGGGCGCGCTCGATGGCCGGGGCATAGTGTTCGCGGAGCGCGGCTGGGTCCATTGGACCAATAGTACAGGAACTTCGCACCGCGATTTGGCGTATACTATGCCTGCCGGAAATCGAAATGCGAATCCGAATCGGCGCTTTCCTATTCATTGCAACGGTAACCGCCCCGGCCCAAACGTTTGGGGAAATCACCGGCCAGGTGGCGGACGCCACAGGCGCGCTGGTCGCCGGCGCGGCGGTTACCGCAACCAACGCCGCGACTAGCGGCAACCGGACCACCACTTCCAACGAAGCCGGCATCTACAGCTTTCCGTCCCTGCAGCCTGGACAATACAGCGTGAAGGTGGCGGCCAAGGGCTTCCGAGCGGTCAGTAAGACCGGTATAGAACTGCAAGTGCAGCAGACGGCTCGCGTCGATTTCTCGCTTGAAATTGGCGCGGTCACCGAAACCGTGGAAGTGTCGGCCAGCGGTGCAATGCTCACGACCGAGAATGCGACGGTGGGCACGGTGATCGAGAACAAACGAATTGTGGAACTTCCATTGAACGGCCGGAATTTCCTGCAACTGGTGTCGCTGAGTCCGAATGTCAGTTTCGGATTCGCGAACTCCGGACAGGCCAACGCGCGGCAGGGCGGCACACGCTCACAGCAGAACATTTCGCTGGCCGGACAGCGAAGCATGTTCAATCGGTTCACGCTCGATGGCATCGAGAATACCGACGTCAATTTCAATACCTACGTGATTCTGCCGTCGATCGACGCACTGCAGGAATTCAAGGTGCAGACCGGGGTCTACCCGGCGGAATTCGGGCGCGCGGTGAGCCAAATCAACGTTTCAACCAAGAGCGGCGGCAACCAGTTCCACGGAGCGCTATTCGAGTTTCTGCGCAACGAGAAACTGGACGCGAGGAACTATGCGTTCACGGCGCTGCGGCCGGCGAAGGATCCGTTCAAATGGAACCAGTACGGGTTCACGTTGAGCGGTCCGGTCTGGATTCCGAAGATTTTCAATGGCCGGAACCGGCTGTTCTTCATGTCGAACTTCGAGGGGTACCGGGACCGCAAGCAGCTTCGGGGCATCTATAACGTGCCGTCGCAAGCCATGCGCGAGGGCGATTTCTCGGGCCGCAGCGCGATCTTCGATCCCGTCACACGGGCACGGGAGGGCACCGCGATTACGGCGACCCAATTTCCAGGCAACGTGATTCCGCGCAGCCGGTTTCATCCGACCGCGATCAAGCTGCTGGAGTTTTACCCGGCGCCGAATGTGGCCACCGGCAGCCTTTCCTCGAACTTTCAGAACGGGCGGAGGCGGGTGATCGACAAAGACCAGTTCATCCAGCGGGTGGACTGGACGGAGTCGGCGAACTCGTCCTGGTTTGGGCGCTATTCCTGGGGCGATGAATTGCAACTGGAGGAAGCGCTGCTGCTCAACGGCTCCAAACTGCTCACCGGGGTTCACCAGGCAATGGTGACCAACACGCGGGTTCTCTCTCCGGTGACGGTGAATGAGATCCGTTTCGGCTATAACCAGTTCAACAATTCGACGGCGCGCGAGCTTGCGGGCGTGCGCGACGTCAATGCCGAGTTGGGGCTGCCGGGCATGCCTTCGCCGCCTCCGATAGGTTGGGGGATTCCGGAAGTCTCGCTGGCGCCGTACTCCACGTTCGGCGATTCCACCGAGGGTCCCTACGTCAACAATAATCACATCTATCAAGTGGTGGATAACTTCTCATGGGTTCGCGGAAAACATTCGTTCCGCTTCGGCGGGGAGATTCGCATTGATCGCTACAACCAGGTGGGCAATCAGTTTCCGCGCGGTTTCCTGGGCTTTGACCCGATCACGACGCAGAATCCGGCGGCGCCGGCGGGGACCGGCGATTCGTTCGCGGCATTTCTGACGGGGTATAACCGCAGCGCCCAGGGCGTGGTGGCGCTGGCCGAAGTAAAGTATCGCGCATTGAGCCACTATTACTACATCGACGACACCTGGAAAGTGCGCCCGAATCTGACGCTTTCCTTCGGATTGCGCTATGAGAATACGCCCCCGTGGTTGGACAAGGCGGGCAAGGCGGTGAACCTGCACATGCCGTTTGTCGGGGTGGTTCCGAATGAACCAGCCGAGCGGCATCCGACGTTCATCCGCACCGGCGCCGGCGATTTCTACGAGGATGTCCTGTTGCGGTTCAATCCGGCGATTCGGGTGGCGCGGGACGGCAGGCTGGGGGATCGCCTGGTGCTTCGCGACAACAACGACTGGGCGCCGCGGATCGGCATCGCCTGGAATCCAGGACGCTGGAGTATCCGCACGGGCTTCGGCGCTTTCTACTCGCAGGACACCGGCAATCCGAAGTTCGATCTTTCGCGCAATTTGGCTGGACGCCGCAATGACACTTCCAACACCGATATTCCGGATCTGACGATGACGAGGCCGTTCCGCGACCTTGGCTCCACCGTGCAGATCAACACTCCGGCCGTGCTGGCGAACAATCATGCGCGGCGCACGCCATACTCCCTGCAGTATCTGCTGAACGTGCAACGCGAGGTTGGCGGCACGGTGTTTGAGGGCGGCTATCTGGGAAGTGTAAGCCGCAAGATAGAATCCTATCGCGACTACAACAATCCGCGTCCATCGCCCATTGGTTCGCCCGTGGCGCGGCTTCCTTTCCCGGAATTCAGCCGTATCTTCATGGTGGATGGCCACGGCAGGGGGAACTACCACTCCTTGGCGCTGAAGGCGCAGCGGCGGCTTTCGAAGGGACTGACGGCGCTCGCCGGGTATACGTGGTCGAAATCGATCGACACGGGCAGCGCGATTCGGAACCATGACGGCGACGTGCTGTTTCCGCAGGACAGTTTCTGCATAAACGAATGCGAGCGAGGGCTTTCGAGTTACCACGCCGGGCACCGCTTTACGTTTTCGAGCCTTTATGAACTGCCGTTCGGGCGTTCGGGTTCAAAAGCGGCGCGGCTACTGGCCGGCGGCTGGCAGATCGGTTCGATACTCACTTTGCAGAGCGGTTTCCCGTTGACGGTCACTTCCGGCAGGGATCAATCGAACACGGCCAATGGCTTGGACCGGGCGAACGTCAATGGGCAAAAGGTTGCGTTGGAACGCGGCCGGCAGGACCCGGAGCGATTCTTCAACACGCAAGCGTTTTCGCTGCAGCCATTCGGAACATACGGTAGCTCCGGACGGAACAACGTGATTGGTCCGGGCATCATCAATTTGGACGCTTCCATGATCAAGGACTTCGCGATTGGCGAACGAGTGCGTTTGCAGTTCCGGTTTGAGATGTTCAATGCGCCGAATCATCCGAACTGGGGACTGCCGGACGGCAACGTGACCAGTCCGAACTTCGGGAAAGTCCGAGCCACGCGGACGGATATGCGCGACCTGCAGTTTGGGCTGAAAGCGCTTTGGTAGGGCTTTCAGACCGTTTTTAGACTCGGGCCGGCATTCGTGCGGGAATGGTGGCAACCGCTATGTGGACATACCACATGAGCAAGATGGATCTGTTGCAGGGCGCGTTGGATGTGATGGTGTTGCAGACGCTGGCGACGATGGGGGCTTTGCACGGGTACGGAATCGCGTGGCGGACTGAGCAGGTGAGCGGCGATGAAGTTTTGCCGAATCAGGGCACGATCCATGCGTCGCTGGTGCGCATGCAGCGGCGGGGCTGGATTGTGCCAAATGAGGCACTTCGGAGAATAACCGGAAGGCGAAGGTCTACACGATTACGAGGGCGGGCGCGAAACAACTGGCCGCCGATGCCGCCAACTGGAAGCGGTTGACGGACGTGATGGGGCGGGTGTTCGCGCCGGTGGCGGAGGAACCGAAACGATGAGTATATTGCGACGGGTACTGGCGGTGATCCGGGGGAGGGCTGTTGACCAGGAGTTGGACGCGGAGTTGGCGGCGTTGGGCGGCGTAATGCCGACCGCGCTACCCTATTTCGGGTGCGGGATAATGTCCTAATGATGTACGTGTCTTTAACGATTTTGAAGTAGAACCGCCAGCTTCGGTTGACACGTCCCTGCCATCGGTTATTGGATTCGTCGTACTTCTTGGCGTGCAGTCCAGGGTGCTGGAGGTTGTCCCCCAAAAATCTCATCTGCTTGAAGAAGGCTTTTTGAACGGCCGACGGCGCCTCAGCGAGTGCATCGATCGCCGTTTACGTGTATTCAATGTTTCGCACGTGCTTATCAACGTGACTTCTCAAGGTCGCGCGGTCGCTTGCGAGTTGGGGTTCGCTGAAGTCGCTTCCTCAGTTCAGCCTTCATTGAAACAATCATTTCATCGGCCGATGAGAACGGGCCGTAAGTCCGCCCCCTAAGAATGTCGTCGTCCGCTTTCGCCAAACGGGCATCGATAGTTCGCCGCTGAGTGGCGGTGTAGCCGTCGTCAAGATCGTCGACCTTGGGCAGAACGGTAATGATCTTACCGGAAACCTTAAATTCCAAACGATCGCCAGCCTTGAGACCGGCTTGTTTTTGGATAGACGACGGGATAACGATCGGGGCCTTGTTCTTAACGGTTATGGTCATAGGAGTGGCAAGCGAACACGGGTACCAGTTGCTCATCCACAGCATAGCAGTCATGCCCTGCGTGGGAAGGCGCGAGGGGAAAATAGCCTCCCTTGCGTAACCCTGTCGATTGATATATAAACAACACCACCGCTTGTTTGAAGGGGTTAAAGTGCGACTACTCTCAGTTGGTGTTTTTGCCGTCCTGGTTTGCGGGCCGGCGATAGCGCAGGATACGCGCGGAAACATATCGGGCACGGTGACGGATGCGCAAAGGGCGACGATCGCCGGGGCGGCTGTCGTCGTCGCGAACACCGGTACCGGCACTTCGACACGGCTGGTAACGAATACAAGCGGCTACTACGAGGCGCCGCTGCTGTTGGCGGGCGAGTACCGGGTGACGGTGGAGAATGCGGGGTTCAAGAAGACGGTGCGGTCCGGCATAACGGTGGGGATTGGGGACAGGCTACAGATCGACGTGCAATTGGAGGTGGGAGGGACGACGGAGTCGGTAACGGTGTCGGCGGAGGCGCCGATGCTGGATACGAATGCGGTGACGACGGGGCGGTCGGTTACCCATCGAGAGATTATGGACCTGCCGGTGCTGGGGAATAATATCTCAATGCTGGCGCGAATGGCGCCGGGGGTGCAGGTACCGGGGACGACGCAGTTTCTGGTGCAGGGGCAGGTGGGCGGCGGCTCGGCGTATACGATGCCGGGGGGCGTGGGCGGAAACGAGTGGTCGATGGACGGAGCGTCGACGAACGGGACGGACCGGCGGGTGGCGATTATGCCGAGTCCGGACATTGTGGACGAATTCCGGATTGAGACCTCGAACTTCGATGCGTCGTTCGGGCATTCGACGGGGCTGAACATTTCGATGTCGACGAAGGCGGGCGCGAACCAGTTGCATGGAACGGCGACGTACCAGTACATCAATCAGCGGTGGAACGCGGCGTCGTTCTTCGTGAAGCAAAGCCGGTGGGCGCAGGTGGCGGCGTTGCGGGCGGCGGGGAATACGGCGGGCGCGGATGAACTGGCCAGCCGGCCGATGCTGCCGGCGGGGCACACAAACAACTATCACGGAACGGTGAGCGGACCGGTCGTGATTCCAAAATTGATCGACGGGCGGAACAAGTTGTTCTTCTTTCTGGGATATTCGGGGCTGAAGAATAAGCAGGCGGCGCGGCCGAGCGAGATCAACTACACGGTGCCGACGGTGGCGCAGCGAAACGGCGATTTTTCGGGACTGTTGAACGTGGCGGTGAATCCGGCGCGGTATCAGGTCCACGACCCGTTGACGACACGACCGGATCCGGCGCGGCCGGGGCACGTGATTCGGACGCCATTCGCGGGCAACATCATCCCGAGGCAGCGGTTCCAGAATCCCATGTACGACTTCTATTCGAAGCGTATTCCACTGCCGAATAACGATCCGGCGGATCCGCGGCAGGAGCCGGTGAACAATTATCTGGCGACGGGAATGCCGAACAATGTGACGTACGAATCGTGGAATAACCGCACCGACTATCAGGCGAGCGCTAACAACCGGTTCTTTTTCCGGTGGCTGAAGAGCGACTTCCTGGAAGACGCGCAGGACTACACCTACGAGACCGAGCCGGGTCTGATGGCCTGGAACGAGAAGCGGCCGGCGTTAAGCGGAGCGGCCGACTGGACATACACGAAGAGCGCCTCGACGGTGATGAATTTGAGCGTGGATGCGACGCGGTTTTTGTTGCAGAACCAGCGGCTGGGGACGCGGAAGTACAAGCCGACCGATGTGGGGCTGCCCGCCTACATGGACCAGAAGTGCGGCGGGAGTTGTGTGCTGCCTCGGGTGGTGTGGGAGGGATTGACGGGGTGGAACGGCGACCTGCTGCTGAGCACTCCGGTGGACGCGGGTCCGCAAGGACGGCAGCAGGCCGTGAAGTACAACATCTCGCACGTGCGGAATTCCCATTCCATCCGGGCCGGCATCGACTTCCGTCAGCATTACCGTACACTGATTCAGAACGGCGGCCTGACTTCGGGTAACTTTGCATTCGCTAATACGTACGTGCGCCGCGACGAAGACGGGTTTAATCCGGCGGGCACGCTGGGGCTGACGTGGGCGGCGTTTGCGCTCGGTGTGCCGAGGGTGATGCAGGTGGAGACAAACGATACTTTCGCGATGATGAGTCCATACTATGCCTGGTACGGGCAGGACACGTGGCGGGTGACGCGGAGCCTGACGCTGACGCTGGGATTGCGGATGGAATACGAACAGGGACCGACGGAGCGCTACAATCGCGCGATCGCTTATTACGATCCGAACCTGACTTTGCCGATTTCGGCGGCGGCGCAGGCGGCGTATGCGCGGAACCCGCTGCCAGAATTGCCCGCGAGCCAATTCCAGGTGAAGGGCGGCAGCGTGTATGCGGGCGTGAACGGCGTGGACCGCCGCCTGTGGCGGAGCGAATTGATGTGGCTGCCGCGACTGTCGGCGGCGTGGCAGGCCAATTCGAAAACGGTGTTTCGCGCGGGGTATGGCGTGTACTTCGACACGTTGAATTCGATGAACCAGGGCCCGGATCAGTCTGGATTTTCGCGGCCCACAAGCACGGTGTTGACGAACGACTTCGGGCAGACCTGGAATGCCGGGAATCCCGGGGCCGGCATCTCGCCGTTGACCGATCCGTTCCCGGTGCGGCAAGACGGGACGCGGTTCGATGCGCCGCTGCGAGACGCGTTGGGCGCGATGGCGCGGGTGGGCCAGGGGTGGACGTACACCGACTACGACCGGCGCCATCCCAGGGTGCAGCGGTGGCGCGTCGGCGTACAGCGGGAATTGACGGGCAACATGATGGTGGAGGCTTCGTACTGGGGGCAATGGTCGGACCGGATATTGCTGACCCGGCGGGAGGATCCATTGCCCGAAAATTATTGGGCGACCGGGAATGTGCGGAACAACGCGATCGCCAATGAGATGAACCGGCAGGTGCCGAATCCGTTTTTGCTGAGCAATTTCGCGGAATTGCAGACGTCGAATCCGGTGCTGTACCAGAATTTGTCGACGCTGGGGAGGTTCACGAGTCCGACGATAGCGAAGAACGCGCTGCTGCGGCCGAACGTGCACATGAACGGGTTGAACAACAATTCGTCGCCGGTAGGCCAAGCGCGGACGCATGCGTTGGAGTTCAATTTCCAGCGGCGGATGTCGCGTGGATTCAATTTGAACGCGTCCTATACGCGGATGATCCAGGACAACAAGACGATTCTGGAGAACGAATTCAATACGTCGCCGACGATTTGGTGGCCGAGCGATACGGCGCGGCCGCACCGGATAACGGCGACGGCGATTTATGAATTTCCGTTTGGAAGGGGACGAGCGTACTTCCAGTCGGGTTTCCTGAATCACGTACTGGGGGGCTGGCAGACGGCGGTGACGTATGAGTTTCAACCGGGACCGCTGCTGGCGTGGGGGAACCTGATCTATAACGGGGACGTGAGCAAGTTTGAAACTGAGGCGTCGTTGGAGGAAAAGACGCTGAACCAGTGGTTCAATACGGCGTTGCCGTTTGAACGGAACGCGAACAACTTCCCGACGGGCCCGCATGTCCGAATCTTCCCGCGTTTTTTCAATGGGCTGCGGGCGGATGGATTAAGCCAGTGGAATGGGAATCTACTCCGGGAGTTCAAGGTGGTGGAGCGGCTGCGCATGCAGTTCCGGGCCGATGCGATAAACTTGCAGAACCGTTCGCAGATGAGCCCGCCGGATCTGTCACCGAATTCGACGAATTTTGGGCGGATTACGAGCCAGACGTCTTCGCTGAACCGGTTCTACCAGGTGCAGTTGCGGTTGCAGTTTTAAGGAGAATTTCATGACGCATAACAAGATAGACCGGCGCTCGCTATTTCGCGGGATGTTTGGGTCGGCGGCGGTGTTGGGAATGGACGCGGCGTTTACGGCGCAGCGGACCGACGCCGCGGCGGTCGGGCCGAACGACCAGATCAAGGTGACGAAGATTGAATCGTTTGTCTTGAAGAATTCCTGGGTGTTCGTGAAGGTCTCGACAGATGCCGGGGTGACCGGGTGGGGCGAGATGTTGAAGGACGACGCGAAGGCCTGCGCGGCGGGCGCGTTGGAGGTTGGGCACTATTTGATCGGGCAGGATCCGTGCCGCGTGGTGCATCATTGGCAGGCAATTCATCGGGGGGCGTTCTACCGCGGTGGGCCGATTAAGACGGCGATCTCGAGCGGCATCGACCAGGCTTTGTGGGACATCAAAGGCAAGGTGTATGGCGTGCCGGTGTACAAGCTGCTGGGCGGGCACACGCGGGACAAGGTGCGCGTGTATGGACAGGTTAACGACAAGACTGGCGTCAACGCGATCAAGGTAGGATTGCGCGGAACCAAACGCGCGCCGTTCAAATACAACGAAGGGCAGCAGTTCGTGGATGAGGTGGTGGAGCGATTCAAGGCGCTGCGGACAAAGGTCGGAAACGGCGTGGATATTGGCGTGGAGTTCCACGGCATGGTGCAGCCGCCGACCGCGATGCGGCTGATGCACGCGTTGGAGCCTTTCAATCCCTGGTTCTACGAAGAGATCGCGCAGGCGCTGAATGTGGACGTGATGGCGGAGATGGCGAAGAAGACGCACATCCCAATCGCGACGGGCGAACGGATCTTCACGAAGTGGGGCTTCCGGGAGATTCTGGAGAAGCGCGCGGCGACGATTTTGCAGCCGGATATTTGTTATGCGGGCGGGATCACGGAGTTGAAGATCATTGCGGGGATGGCGGAGGCCTACTACACGCCGCTCGCGCCGCATAATCCGCAAGGGCCGTGCTCGCTGGCGGCGAGTTTGCAACTGGCGGCGTCGATTCCAAACTTCCTGATTCAGGAACGTGGCGACAATGAGTACAGCGACCTTCTCGCCAAGCCCATGCCGCCGCTGGTGAACGGTTACCGGCCTTTGCTGACCGATCCGGGCCTGGGCATCACGATCGATGAGAACAATCTGATGGCGCAAGTGGGCGAGCCGCGGCCATATCGGACGGCTTACGATGCGGACGACGGTTCGGTGGTGGACTGGTAGATCGGCCGTCGCGTTCCCAGTTCGGAAGTTCAACGGCGGCTGACGATGGCGGCCTGTACCGTAGAATGTCGTCGCCCCCGATTCCGCGGGCGACGACGATCGGAAGGGCAAGTAGCGCGACGCTGCTTTCAATCCGCTTCGTGAGACGGCAACGACCTAGCGATTCTTAACGACCCGGGAGACCAAATAATCCTGCGTAATCTGGGCATTTTGGATGGAAGGCAAAATATTGAAGAACTTCCCGGCGGAATTTATCTGATTGAGGGCATTGGTTGGATCCAACTCCCTGGTGAGATTGTAGTCCGCGAAATTGCGATCCTCCTGAAGCTGAGTAAACGTCAGCGCAACAAACCGCAGGCTCGCTACAATCCGCGGGTCTTCCCCGGCATAAGGAAATTCTCGGGGATTCAAGATTCGATTTGACGCCGACCTCATTGTGCCGTGATCAAAAGCGCGACCCAGCGCAGCGCGTACTTTGACGTTACTCCAATTGGAGGTTGCCTCCGAAATCAGCAGGTGAAACACGGCGTAGTAGGAGGATGAGACTGCCCTGCGAAGGCTCGCTTGCGTCGGTGGTGCGGTATGAACGAGGTGCGGCGCTTGGCTCAACAGATCATCGTGATAAGCCATCTACACCCAATCGGGATCATACCGTCGTTGCTGTTCGGAATGGCTACGGAAATTGAAGTAAGGGTGCAGCCCCCAATTCTCGATCGGTCGTAGCTGATTGAGAAGTGCGCCCGCAACCCGGCCTGTTGTTTCGGCAAGCGCTTCCTCTCTCGCCGCGGAATCGGCCAAAACGATGCGAAAAAAAATGGAGGTCTCACCGGTTGAATCTTCGCGCACACTGTAGGTAACGTGAACGGTCTCCGGACCCAGCGTTCGCACCGCACTCTTGATCTCGGCATCAAGCTGCTCTTGGTGGACGAATCCGCTTCGAACCGTTGGCATGCTGGTATTATCTCGCATCCCAGCCTGATCGGTTTGGCGTCCCGGACCGATTCCCTTCGCTCCAAATTGTGTCCTGGGAATCGGCAATTCGCATTGGTCGCAATACGCTCATGTCGGTAATTCGGACGCGCAATAGGCCGATTTCCATCGAAATCCCCGAATGGCCGGTGAAAAAACGGCGGCAAGCGGTCGAGTACGTATCTTCATGGCGGCCCGCGGTACAGACAGCAATTCGGCCGGCTCGGCAACCGCCTATCCCGCCGCACCTACCGATAAAACGGCTTCCAGGTGATCCAGCGTGGCCCGTAGTGCGGCTCCTTCTGGCCGAACTCGAGCGCCCCTAAATCAGGCCCCTTCCCGGTAAACCCGTCGTTGACGGTGGGCAGGACCAAGCCGGAGTCGATAGCTTTCGAATTCGCCTTCAGCCGGAAATTAAGATCCGCCGAATGGTACACATGGTGCCGGCGCGCCGCGTCTGGCGGCGCGAGGTTCTCGAAGATGTCGTAATCGACTTCGATGCCGTGGGCCTCTTGACCGGCCCCTTTCTGAAACTCCGCGAGTGTGGCAAAGCTGCGCCAAGCCGAATCCTTTACCCCAGGCGTGGGCGCGAGCCAACTGTACTGTTGGGGCACATTGCGATTCGGGCGGAAGCCGTTATAGTCGCTGCTGTAGTTGGCCGTGGCATTGGCCCAGGTCATGACGCCGCGGTTCGGCGTATCGCGGCCGAGAAACAGGTTATTGCGAAAGTGGGCGTTCGAGTAGGGATCCCGCGCGGTCTGCTCCCCGATCAGCGTGTTGTGGTAAACGAAAATGCCGGCGGGCGCGGCGCCCATTTTCAAGGCGCCGCCGGCGGGAACATGATAGAGCAGGTTGCGGTAAAAGTAGACCGGCCCCCCGAAAATCGGCTGGGAGCTGTACCCGTTGTGGGCGGCGTTCACGCCGCGATTTTGAAAGACGCGGATGTTGTGCGTGCCCCCGTCGGACTCGATGAAGTCGTCGTTCGAAAGGTGAATGTCGTTGTTGTAAATGTCGATGGAGGAGGCGCGGCGCTCGGGATCGGCGTCCGGCGGACCGTACGTGGAGATGCAGATGCCGTCGTGAAAATAGGCGATTGCGTTGTGGGCGATCACGTGTCCGGGTCCGTAAACCTTGATGGCAAAAAAGCTGCGCAGTTGATGCGAAGGGTAGATCCCCGCGGCGCGCGAACCGGCCTGGTTCCAACCGATGAGGCGCATCCGGTCCTCGCGGCCCAGGAAAAGATTGTCGGAGACGAAGAAGTCGCGGGAATCGGCGTTTTCGGTCCACACACCCGCTCCGATGTCCTCGAATCGGCAGTTGCGGACGGTGAGGGCCACCGCGCCCATCACTTCCTTCTCACCCGCGAAGATAGCAACCTCCGTGTTGCGAAACGTCAGTCCTTCGAAGATATGGTGGTGGGTGGCCATGACATCGAACAGCTTGTGGTTGCCCGCGCCGTCAAAGATCGCTTCGCCATCGCCGGCGCCTTTAATGGTGATGGGCTTCTCGGCCGTGCCTTTCAGGGAGAGAGACCAGGAACCGGTGAACGGCGCGCTCAGCGGGTCGACGTAGTTCAGACGTTCCGGACGGTAAAGGCCGGCATGGACGAGAATGGTGTCGCCGGGCTGGGCTTTGGTCATGCGGACGGCGGTCCAGTCGCCGCGGCCCTCGCCGTAATAAGCGGCCTTCAGCCCAATAAAACTGGGCTCCTGGCGCGGGCCTGCGTGGTCGGGCGGATAGACGTGGAGGACGCGTCCCCCCGAATAGGACTTCGGTTCGGCCCGAGTGGCCACGGTGACCAGTTGTTGCGCCTGGCCGGTGACGCTGTCCGGATCGCGGAGCGTGAACTCGCATTCGTAGCTGGTTGCTGGCTCGAGATTCAGAATGCTGCCCGCGAAGCCTTCGGGCACGGTATAGTTCATGCTCTCGCGGTCGCGATAGACGCGCTCCCCACCTACACGCAGCAGCGGCAGCGCTGGACGCCAGGCGGCCGTGCCCGCCTTTCGAAAGCGGACCTCGACGGTCGAATTCCGGTTGGCGTCCCCCTCAATGGCCCATTCAAATCCCAGGTTCAGCAGCGTGGGGTGCTCTACATGGAAACGGCCGGGCCGGGTGGAGTTCTGGGCCTGGAGGGCGCAGGCGGCGAGAAGAAGCAGGGTGGCGGTGCGCATGGGGAAGGACCTCGATGATTGTTGACAATCCGCTGTTCCGAGGCGTAGTGACTTGTCGATGGCGGTATTTCGGAAGAGCCGGGACACTTGAGAATGAGTATATCTTCCGAGGCACTGGCTGGGTTACCGCTTGCCGTCGAGCCCCACTCTGTCCGGCGTTAGTTGTTTTCCTGGGCCGCCTAACACCCAACTTGGAAATCCGAAGCAAAACCGCTTGATCGCTTTCACGCAAAGCTAGATCAAACCCCAGGTGTCCAATTCATCGTCAACAAATGTTCAACCTCTCCGAAATGGCCGTCCCGCGTAACGAGCGTCATTCCATGGTGTAACGCCGCAGCCGCGATCCAGATATCATTCTCTGGGATTGGCCGTCCCTTTTCCTTCAACCGCTGCTTCAATCGTCCGTATTCGCGAGCGACGCCGTGGTCGCACGCCACAATTGCTCTGTCAGCGGCGAAGCGTTCGATCCTGGCCGTGTTCTCAACCGGCCGGCCCGATTTGGCGGCCCCAAAGTATAGTTCACCAAGTGCTACCGCTGGAACGAACACCTCCACCACCCGATCCAGTTTGGACAGCACCCATTCATCTCCTTCAAGTGCCGCAATAATGATATTCGAGTCCAGAAGGAACCTACCACTGGCTGCGGTCAACTCGTTCGCACTCTTTCTCGATCGCTTCTCTTATCTCTTGAGCCGAAACCGAATCAAGACTGCCTGAAAACGCACGAAACGCCGTGCCCTTCTCTCCGATTGGCGCAACGGCAGTCAGCGACACCACGAAGCGGAGAACCTGTTCCTGCTTAGACGGTGGTAATCGTTCTAGCTGCTTTGCAATTTCCAGCGGAATGTTCATCGCGCGGTGACCCTCCACCTATCTAGGATACACTCCGCCGATCTGCCCCTCCCGCCTCAACCGGTAGCTCCATCTACCCCCGCGCCGCCCCCCTCCGCGGCCCGCGCGTCATACGCGAACTTGCCGCTGGCTCCACCGCCAACGCCCGGAACCGCGCAATCACTTCCTCCTGCCGGAACCGCACATGCGCGCGCATTGCCCTCGCCGCGTCGTCGGCCGGCCCATTAACCAGCACCTCCGCCAAGTCCCGATGCCACCGTTCCGGTAACGCCTCAAATGCCGCCGTCGCCGTGAATACCCAATTGAACAACAGCACCCGGCTCCGCTCAATTGCGTTGGTCAACACCGGCACTCCTGCCGCCTTCGCAATCAACATGTGGAAGTCAATGTGCGAACGCTCCACACGGGCCCTCCGCGAAGGCGAATACCGCCGCGCCAGCGCCAACGCGTTGTACGCCATATCCACGCGCTCCGCCGCCCGCACCAGCCGTTCACAGTCGGCCGGCCTGGCCGACTCGGCGAACAGCCGCGCCGAATGCGTCTCCAACGCCTCCCGCAACACGTAGTTCCCATGAATCTCTTCCGCCGTCGCAATCCGCACCCGCGTCCCGGCGCGGGGCCGGCTTTCCACCAGCCCTTCCCCCTCCAATCGACCGAACGCGTCGCCCACCGGCACCGCGCTCATGCCCAATTCTTCGGCCAATCTCCGCCGGGATAACGGCGTTCCCGGTGGCAGCCCGCCTCCCAATATCGCCGTTCGCAGCGATTCGTACGCCACCGCGGCAAGCTTCGTCCCGAAAGGTGCGTTCACAACTGGCATAACAGTTTACGATACCCCATTGACAGTGCGCCGCCGTTGACATACGCTCGAAAAGTCAAACTGTTGTACCAGTTGTGAATGAAGAGGAATCCGCCATGTCGATTCGACTCCTGCTCTTTTTGCTTCCCCTGACGGTGGCCGCCCAAAACATCACCGGCTCCCTGCTCGGCAATATTACGGATCCCTCCGGCGCGCCCGTACCCCGCGCCGTCGTCGAAATCACCAACGTCGACACCAACCAATCCGTGAAGACGGAATCGGACGCCGCCGGTCTCTTCCAGTCGCTCTATCTTCGCCCCGGCCCCTACCGCATCCGCGTCACCTCCACGGGCTTCAAACAGTCCGTCCGCGATGGGCTCACCATCCAAGTCGAATCCACCATTCGCGCCGACTTTCAACTCCAAATCGGTGAATCGAACGTCACCGTAACCGTCACCGGAGAAGCGCCTCTCGTCGATTCCGAGACCGCCTCCCTCGGTCAAGCCGTCTCCACGCGCACCGTCGAGGACCTCCCCATCCAAGGCCGCAATATTTTCGACCTCGCCGGCCTCACCGCCGGAGTGCAGGTGAATCCGCGCGCCAGCGGCGGCACCGCGTCCACCGGCGATGTCAGCACCCCGCTCTTCGTGCAATCCGACATCTCCATCAACGGCGGCCGCTTCCGCACGAATGAGTATCTGGTCGACGGCGTCTCCATCATGCTGCCCGAAAACAACAACTACGCCTTCTCGCCCAACCCCGACGGCACGCAGGAATTCAAGGTGCTCACCAACTCGTTCGGCCCCCAATATGGCCGTTCCGGCGGCGGCGTCATCAACGTCGTCACCAAGGGCGGGTCGAATGACTTTCACGGGACCGTTTACGAGTTCTTCCGTAACGACCGTTTTCGTGCCAACAACTTCTTTTCCAACGCCCGCAACCAGCCGCGCCCCGTCTTCCATTTCAACCAGTTCGGAGCCGTCATGGGCGGCCGCATCGTTCGCGATAAAACGTTCTTCTTCGCCGACTATCAGGGCCATCGCGAAGACATCGCCGGTGGCGCCGGCATCCTCACTGTGCCCACCACCCCGGAACGCGCCGGGGACTTCTCTCGTACCCGCGCCGCCAATGGCAACCTCGTAACTATCTACGATCCCCTCACCACAACCGCCGCCGGTACCGGCTTCGTTCGCACTCCGTTCCCTGACGCCCGAGTCCCGCTCGAACGCCAATCTAAAACGGGCCGGAATCTGGTCGCCTTTTATCCGCAGCCAAACCGTACCGGCGAAACCGCCGCGCTCATCAACAACTTCGTCTTCGCGCCTCGCAGCTACGTCAACTCGAATCAGGTCTCCGCCCGCATTGACCATCGCATCGGCGCGCGCCATTCTCTCTTCGGCCGTTATACCTATAACTCCGGCGATACCGGCACTACCGGACCCTACGACAACATTGCCGACAACGTTCTCGGCATTACCGTCAACCGCGTCCACAACGCCGCCATTAACCTCACCACCATCCTCTCCGCCACCCGAATACTTAACTTCCGTATCGGCGCCACCCGCCGCTTCGAAGGCCGCATTCCCCTCGCCGACGGCAAGGTCAGTCTCACTGCGCTCGGTTTCCCCGCCGGCGTCGCCGCCCAGGTCGATGAACAACTCTTCCCCACCATCGCCGTCGCCAACTACGGACAACTCGGCCCCGCCTCCGGCGATCGTATCCGCCGCGGCAACGGCGTCTACACCATGGTTGGCGAACAGACCGAAATCCACGGCCGGCACACGCTCGTCTATGGCGCCGATATCCGCTTCTATGATCAGACTCCCTATCAGGGCGGAGCGCCCTCCGGTTCGTACTCCTTCGCTCTGTCCCAAACCCAAGGCCCCAATCCCCTCGCCGCCGCGCTCGGAGCCGGCAACGGCTTGGCTTCGCTCCTCGTCGGATTCGGCAGCGGTTCCGTCATCTCGGTCCCCGCTCTGCGGGTCAAAAACTACTACGCCGGCCTCTTCATCAACGATCAGGTCAAGTTCAAAAAGCTAACTGTTAACGCCGGCGTGCGCTGGGAATACGATCAGCCGCGCATGGAGAAGTACGATCGATTTGCCAACTTCGATTTCGATTCGCCCTTCCCCATTCAGGTCCCGGGAATCGGACCTCTGAAAGGTGTGCTCCGCTATGCCGGCCGCGATGGGCAACCCCGCGGCCAGTACGATAGCACCTACAAAAACTTTGGCCCCCGCGTCGGCCTTGCGTACCGTCTCAGCCCCGTCTTCATCCTCCGCGCCGGCTACGGTATCTTCTTCGCGCCCCGTTTCGGCACCACGGCCGCCAGCAATTTCGGCACGCCGGGCTTCTCGCTTACCACCCCTTGGGTCTCGACCAGTTCGGACGGCGTCGGCTTCGCCCGCTCTCTCGACGACCCTTTCCCCAACGGCCTGCTCACGTCCCTAACCACGCAAGCCGACAAGCTCCAGCTCGGCCAGGGCCTGCAGATCATGGACCGCGGCAACGTTTCCAACATCTACAACCAGCAGTGGAATTTCACCATTCAACGCCAGGCGTTCGCCGGTATTCTCCTCGAGCTTGGCTACGCCGGCAATCGCGGAATTCACATCCCCGTCTCGCTCGACTTCAATCAGATCGATCCCCAATACCAGGCCCTCGGTGCCGCCCTCAGCCAGACCGTGGAGAATCCTTTCTTTGGCCTCACCGGCATTGGCCTCTTCGCCAACCGCACCATCGCCCGCAGCCAATTGCTTCGCCCCTATCCGCAGTATACGAGTGTGAATACCAACTCTCCGGCGGTCGCGCAAAACATGGGAACCTCCGGCTACCATTCGCTCCAGGTCCGCGCCGAAAAACGTTTCGCCCGCGGCTACAGCATGACCGTCGTCTATACGAAATCCAAGCTCATCGACAACGGCTCCGGCCGCATATTCGGAGAAAACGCCTTCGTCCCACCGGTGCAGAATGCCTACAACCTCGCCGCCGAACGCTCCGTCTCCGAAGGCGATGTTTCGCAGCGCCTTGTCGTCTCGCATACCGTCCGTCTCCCCGCCGCCGGTTCCAACCCCGTGATCAAGGCCATCACCAACAACTGGTCCTGGTCCGGCGCTTTTTCCGCGAATACCGGCTTCCCGCTCGCCATTTCTTCCATCGGAAACTCGGGCGTTGGCGGTGGCGTTCTCCGCGCCAATTCCACCGGTACATCCGCCGAATTGTCCGGCGACCCGCAGACCCGCCTGCTCCGCTACTTCGACACCAACCAGTTCACTGTTCCCGTGCCATTCTCCTTCGGAAATGTTGCCCGCACCCTGCCTGATGTCCGCGGCCCGGCACGGGTAGCCTACAACATGGCCATTCAAAAATCGTTCAACGTCCGCGAACCCATTCGCGCCGTCCTCCGCGCCGAAGCGTTCAACTTGACCAACACGCCGTATTTCGCGCGTCCTGCACAAGGCCTGGGCAGCGCCGGTTTCGGAGTCATCAGCGCCGCCGGCGGCGAACGCCAAGTCCAGCTATCGTTGAAACTGGCCTTCTGATCATGCGCCTCTTTTTCCTCATTACGTCCATCGCGCTCGCCCAACCAACCGACCCGCGCAATATCGTCAGCGGATCCGTCATCCCCGATGAGTCCTACGCCGATCAACCCTATGTCGTCAAAACTAACGACGGCGCATGGCTCACCGTCATCACCACTGGCAAAGGCATCGAAGGCGCCGGCGGCCAACACGTCATCAGTCTCCGCAGCACCGACCGCGGCAAGACCTGGGAGAAGTCCGTCGACATCGAGCCCGCCGACGGCCCCGAAGCCTCCTATGCCGTGATGCTCAAAGCGAACTCCGGCCGCGTTTACGTCTTCTATAACCACAACACCGACAACATCCGCCAAGTTATCGCCGACAAACCCACTTACAAAGACGGTTTTAATCGCCGGGTCGATAGCCTCGGTCATTTCGTCTTCAAGTACACCGACGACCACGGCCGCACCTGGTCCCGCGAGCGTTACGAAGTCCCGCAGCGCGACTTCGAAATCGACCGTAAGAATCCCTACGGCGGTAAAATCAAATTCTTCTGGACCGTCGGCAAGGCGTTCACCTACAAAGGCGCCGGCTACGTGCCGCTGCATAAAGTCGGAGGCTTCGGCGAAGGTTTCTTCACTTCCAGTGAAGGCGTCCTCCTCCGTAGCGCCAACATCCTCACCGAGCCGGACCCGAGCAAGATCAAATGGGAAACCTTCCCCGATGGCGACATCGGTATCCGCACGCCAAAGGGCGGCGGCCCCATCGCCGAAGAGCAGTCATTCTCCGTGATGAGCGACGGGTCCCTATTCTGCGTCTTCCGCACCGTCGACGGCCACTCGGCACATACCTATAGCCGCGACGGCGGCCGCACCTGGGAACCCTCCCAATACATGCGCTACGCCGACGGGCGGCTGATGAAACACCCCCGCGCCGCCAACTTCGCCTGGCGCGCCGACAACGGGAATTACCTCTACTGGTTCCACAACCACGGCGGCCGGTCCTATGACGACCGCAATCCCGTCTGGCTTTCCGGCGGCGTCGAGGCCGACGGCCCCAACGGCAAAATCATCCGTTGGTCCCAGCCCGAGATCGTACTCTACGACGACGATCCCATTATCCGCATGAGCTACCCGGACCTGGTCGAAGACGGCGGCAAATACTACCTCACCGAAACGCAAAAAGACGTCGCCCGCGTGCATGAAATTGACCCCAAACTTCTTGAAGGCCTCTGGAATCCAACCGCCCCGCTCGCGCCGCAAAATTCGGAACCGAAACCCTTCTACCAACGTTCCCGCCGCGCCGACCACGGCAAGGAAGATCTCCGCTCCGGCTTCTCGCTCGACCTCTGGGTCAACCTCCCCGTTCTGCAACCCGGGCAGTTCCTTATCGACTGCCGGACCCCCGACAACCGGGGATTCGCCCTCCGTGTCACCGGCGAAAAGGCCGTCGAGATCATTCTCGCCGACGGTCGCACAGAGAATCGCTGGGCGTCGGATCCTGGATCCATCGCCGCCGGCATAATACAGCACATCGTCGCCATCGTTGACGGCGGCCCGAAGGTCATCAGCTTCGTTATCAACGGCCAGTTGAACGACGGCGGCGAAGCCCGCCAGTTCGGCTGGGGCCGATTTAGCCCGAACCTTATGCGCGTGAACGGAACGCCCGAAATCCGGCGCGCGCCCAGTGTCCGGCAATTCCGCGTCTACGACCGCTACCTACGCACATCCGAAGCCTTAGCCCTGTACGCCGTTAAGCCAACATCAACTCAATAACGCGCGGCCCCTTCTCGCGCATTGCGGCGCCAAACTGCGCGACAAATTCCGTCACCGTCGCGGCCCGCGAGCCGGGAACTCCCATGCTCTCCGCCAGCTTGACAAAATCCAGCTCCGGTCGCGCTATGTCAACCATATCATTCGACTTAGCTCCGAAACCATCCGCTCCTGTCCTTCGCATTTCGATATCGAGAATCCGGTATCGCCGGTTAGCGAAAATTACGGTGACGATATCGAGTGCCTCCCGGGCCATCGTCCACAGAGCTTGCGGCGTGTACATCGCGCTCCCATCTCCTTCTAATACAACGACCTTCCGGTCCGGACAGGCAATCGCCGCTCCCACCCCAACCGGCATTCCCTGTCCGATAGAACCGCCCGTAACCGGCAAATAATCAAACCGCTTCGCCCTGGTTAATTGAGCCAAAACCGGTGGCCCCGATGAGACCATTTCGTCGGAAATAATGGCCCCCTCCGGCAGCCACGCCGCGATCACAACCCCAATAGAATCAAGCGTTAACGGTCCATCCACGCCGGGAAGCGCCGCGGGCTCCGGATCTACAAACGAACCGACGGGCAAATCCATCGTTTCCACCAATTCCTCCAGCGCCGCTAACCCATCCTGTTCCACTCCCGCCAGTGTATGTACCCGGCAATCCTCAGGCGCCAGATAGCTCGCCTCACCCGGATAGCCGAAGAAGGAGACCGGCGCTTTGGCCTCGACGAGCACTAAGTCCCTTAATCCCGCCAGTTGCGCCTGCGCTGGGCCTGGGAAATACAGGACTCGCGGCGGTTGAAAGCGGCCCCGGCCGCTTTCAACGCGAGCCGCGTTGCGGTCGGCATAGACGCGGTAGCCGCCGGCGGCTAGGCGGGCGGCGAGGTGTAACCCCTTTCCCATCAGCGTCTGGCCGCCCAAAATGAAGCCAGCGCCCTCACCGGGAATTGGCGCCATTTTTGGAGCGCGCGGCGGAGGAGCCGGGGCGGGGGGAAAGCCAATTGGGCCGCTTTCAGACCACGAAAAATCGGCCGGAATGATCAGGGTCGCAATACGCCCTGGATAGCGTCGCGCGGCTGAAATCACCTCGGCGGCGGTCTCTCCCATGGCCAAAGGTGACTCTAAACGCACGATATTTGCGCTTACAGTACGCGCAAAAGCGTCAATATCGGCGCTTAAAGGGGCGTCAAAACGCAGATGTTGCGTCGCATGTTCGCCCACTAAGCTGACAATCGGGCTTCGTGCCTTCCTTGCATTGTGAAAATTCGCTAATCCATTGGCCAGTCCGGGGCCTAGATGAAGGAGCGTCGCGGCCGGTTTACGCGCCATTCGCGCGTAGCCATCCGCCGCTCCGGAACAGACACCTTCAAAGAGACACAGGACGCCGCGCACCTCCGGCACCCGGTCGAGCGCCGCCACAAAGTGCATCTCCGAAGTGCCCGGATTCATGAAGCACACCTCGACCCCGGAGGCGACCAGCGTGCGCAGTAAACACTCCCCGCCCGTCATGCCGCTACAACGTTACCTTACCCGTCGCCGGATCCCAGGAAGCGCGAGTCTGCTGGCGGTAGGCAAGGTTGCAGAGGTGCGCCGCGGCCGCGGCAAAGTGCCCTTCCTCGGCGTTCTCGCGACTGGGTTTATTGTTCAGAATGGAATCGATGAAAAACCAGTTGTGCGACTGGCCGCGCTCAACCGGGATCTCTTTCGGCTCCGGGCGCGGATGGCGCTCTTCACCCGCGAATTTCGCCAGATAATCGTCGCGTAGCTTCTTTGGGAAGTTCAGGCTTCCGTACTCTTGCGCCACATTCTCCTTCGGCTCCGGCGTCAATTCGATGCGGCGGAAATCGAGCTGCATCGTCCCTTCGTCGCCGTAAATGAAAATGCCGCGGGGGGCCATGCCGTTCGCCTGGTTCACGTAGACGTCCACCACAAACCCCTCTTTGTATTCCAGCAGGGAATTCATTACATCGGGCACGGTCCGGCCGTCTTTCCATTTGTACGTCCCGCCGGCCGATACCGCCGAAACCGGCGCCTGCACACCCATCAACTCGTGCATCTGCGTGAATTGGTGGACGAACAGATCGGCCGCGACTCCGCCCGAGAAATCCCAGAACCGCCGCCACTGAAAGACGATCTTCGGATCGAAGGGGCGCTTGGCGGTCTTGCCCAACCACGTTTGCCAGTCGATGGTCTTTTCCGATGCATCCGGCGGCACCGGATACTGCCACGCGCCTTCCGCCGAATTCCGGTGATTCGCCATGCGAATCATGTTCACTTTGCCCACCGCGCCGCCGGCGATCAACTCCTTCGCCTTCGCCGTCAGCGCCGACGTCTTCGCCTGACTCCCCACCTGCAACACTTTACCGGAGCTCTTCGCGGCGGCGACGATTCGCGGCCCTTCCCGTAGTGACCACGTCATGGGCTTTTCAATGTAGACGTGCTTGCCGGCCGATAGCGCGTCGAGCACGATCTTCTCGTGCCAGTGGTCGGGCGTCGCGATGACGACGGCATCGACCTCCTTGTTGTCCAGCACGGCGCGATAGTCGCGAATGGCTTGCACGCCATCGCCCAGTTGTTCCTTCGCCCGTTGCAGGCAGCCGTCGTAAAGGTCGGCCACGGCCACGCCCCGGGCGCCCGGAACGGCCATGAATTCATCGATCAACTGTTTGCCGCGAACGCCGCTGCCGATGAAGCCCAGGCGGACCGAATCCGTCGCCGTCTGCGCCGCGAGTGGGGCGGCCGCCGTCAATGCATAGAGGAACGTTCGACGTGAAGTGGGCATGACCCACTAGAGTATCGCGTTAGAAAACGATCTGCGTTTTCTTGGCGTCCAGCTTATCGGGGTCGATACCGGGCGCTTGTTTCAATTCGGCGAACGTCTTGAACTTGCCGACCTTCTCCCGGTGAGCCAGAAACGCGGCGGCTTGCGAACGGCGCATGCCCAACCGGCTCTCCAGTTCGATGGCCGTCGCCTTGTTCACGTTCAGCGGCGGAAGGGCGTCGGCGGGATAATACTTGGCGAGATAGTCGGCGATAATCGCCAAGTCGGCCTCCGCCGCCTTCATTCCGAAACCGACCATCTTGGTGATGGTGATGTTCCACGCGTCCTTGTCCTGCCGCAGCGAGACGGAACGCTCAACCTCGTGACAGCCCTTGCAGGTACGCGCCGTCTCCGCCATTCCGGGCCCTTCGGGCAACTGCGCCATAAGCGCTCCGTTGAGCGCGCCTAATAGCAACAAGAAACGCATACCAATATTGTACTTAGTGCTCCATGGGGAAGCCGAAGGCGTACTGCACTCCGTCCACCGTGCTGAGGTAGACGCGGCCGCCGCCGGCCGACAGACCGCCCGTGGTAATGTACGACGCAATCGCCGTCCCGCTGTTCCAAAGTTCCTTCCCATTGGCGCCATCGAATGCGTAGAGGATGGCCTTGGCGCCGCGAGCGTTTCCGGCAGCCGCGGCGAAGACGACGCCATTGACCACGGATGGCGTCAACGGCGCGACCATTTCCCGCGACGTCCAGCCTTTCTGCAATTTCAATTCTCCGCCTTCTTCCACCAGTTTCAGCGCGGCGATGGCGCCGCCCGTTGGCACCAGAATCCAGCGAGCCTTCGCTTCGTCTTCCCAACTGGCCAATGCACCCACCGCAAATCCGGGTTTGGCGACCACATCGCTCTTCGCGACGCCCGTCATGCCCTCCGTTTCCACCACATGGACCCGTCCATCGTTGGTGGCAACGGCGACCAGATTCTTTCCTTTATGTTCAAACACGACAGGAGACGAGACAAACTCCCCTCCACCGGGAAGATAGAACTGCTGCGCATCCAGCGTGCCCTCGGCGAGCGAAATCAAACGGTAGTCGGTGGCCGCGTACAAGACGCCATCCGGTCCAACCGCGAAGCCCGCCGTACCCACCACATTCTTGTCCGGGGATCGCCAATGCGAGACTCTCTGCGATTCCAGGTTGATTGCCCAAATGCCGTTCTCCACGCCGTTACACCCGTTCACCGTCGCCACATAGGCCACGCCATCAAACACGGTAAGCCCGAGAGCGTGGGCGCCCGCCGGCAGGAACTTGAGCGGCACCTTCGGTTCCTCACCGTTGGAGACATACATCTGGTGGAGGAGGCCATCGCCGGTGAGGGCATTGACGAAGAGCGGCGTGCGCGAGAACGGATTCGGGGGCGTCGCCTGCCGAACACCGGGTTTCGCCGGCGGAGGCGGAGGAGGAGGACCGGGCCGCGGCGCCAGTGCTTGCTTCAATGTCACCGCTCCTTCAAACGGCTCTCCCACGCCGGATCGGGCTGGGTTGGCGCGACCGGCGCCCCGGCCGCCGCCGGCAAAGGGATAGGGAACTTGAGCGGGACGCGTGATGGTCGATGTCATTCCGCCTGGGCAGGCGGCCGTGCCGGGACCCGCGCTCGACGTGCCGGCGCCATTCTGCCATTCCAGCCGCGCCAAATCGGTATCGACGCCAATCGTCGTGTCGCCGCTACCGCCGAAGAAGCCAAGCGTACGGAAGCCGCGGTAGCTGATGTAGAAGTCGAGCAGCGCGGGCGGCGTTAGCGATTGTTGTTGGCGCACGGTGTTCTTCAGCTTCATCTTCCACACCATTTCGAAACCCGGCTTACGTATGGTCTGTTCGGAGATCTTGCCGTCGCTACGCAGCCAATAGGAGCGCTGGACGTCATTGCCGATAGTCATCCAGTCGCCGCCGCCGCGCTGCGCGTGCAGCAGACCGATCGCGAATAAGGCGGGTACAAATCGACGGGTGAAACGGGGCATCGAGAACACTCCTCTGATGGGCATGACCGAACATAAATCATATACCCAAATCGCCCAGGTTTGTTATATATTCAATGATTCAAAGTGTCGTGAAAAGACGGGGAGCCAGACTCCTCGCTTGGAAAGCCGGATTCATGAAAAGCCTTGTGATCGCCGTTCTTCTCGCTGGCCTGGCCGCCCCAGGCGCCGATTGGTTGACCGACGGCGGCGACCCGCAACGCAACAATTGGCAGAAGGACGAAAAAATCCTGAGCGTGACCACAGCCAAAGACATCAAGATGCTGTGGAAGATCCAGTTCGACAACGAAACGCGGGCGATGCACAATTTGCTTCCGCCGCTAGTCATTGGCAGTGTCGACACTCCGTCCGGCCCGAAGCAATTGGTGATCCAGGCCGGCGTCTCCGACAATGTCTACGCGATTGACGTCGCCACGGGCAAGCGGTTCTGGCACACGAAGTTTGAGAGCACGTTCAAAGAGCCGGCGGGCAGCCGCGGCCCCAGCGTGCTCTGCCCCGGCGGCATGACCGCCAATGTTACTATCGGCCCCGGCGGCGCTCCCAGCAAGTACACCATCTACGCCGCCAGTTGGGACGGGCGGCTTCATCAACTGAACGCCGCCGACGGCAAACATATCACCGCCCCCGCTAAATTCATGCCGCCCAACGGTAAACCGTACGCGATGAATCTTTGGAAAAACGTGGTTTACACCCACTCGGCGCAGGGCTGCGGCGGCAATCCGAACACGGCGTATGCCTACGACCTGGCGACGAACAAGGTGGGTAGCTGGGGTCCGGCCGGCGGCGGAATGTGGGGACGATCGGGTCCGGCCATCAGCGCCGTCCACGACACGATGTACACCGGCACCGGCGACGGCCGCTGGGATCCGGAGAATGGCGTTTACGGCAACGGGATGATCGGCGTGCGGCAGAACAAGGAAACGAAGTCGCTCGATCTGGTGGATTACTACGGGCCATCGAACGCCGAATGGCTCGTGAAACGAGACCTGGACATGCAGGTGACGCCGACCATTTTCAACTATAAAGGCAAAGAGTACATGGTGGATGCCAGCAAGGAGTGCCGCCTCTACTTCATGGACACGGAATCGATCGGCGGCGACGATCACCGGACGCCGCTGCAGCGCACGCCGCTGATCTGCAACGAGATGGTTGACTTCGCCGAGGCCGGCATTTGGGGCTCGCTGACATCTTGGGAAGATAGCAAGGGAACCCGCTGGGTGCTGACACCGTTCTGGGGACCGAAGCACTCTAAATACAAGGCGCCGATTGAAAATGGAGTGGTGAAAAAGGGCGCGGTGGCGGCGTTCAAAGTGGTGGATGGAAAAGACGGCAAGCCGCAATTGGCTTCGGCGTGGATTTCACGGGATATGGATCAGGCCGAACCGCCCGTGATCGCGAATGGCGTCGTATTTGGCTATGGCAGCGGAGAGAATACGGCGCAGGCGTACCCGGATGTGGGCCTGGATTTCCGCGCGGAGCGCCGCATCCCAAAGTCGACCCACGCGGTCCTCTTCGCGCTTGACGCGCAGACCGGAAAAGAGCTTTGGAACAGCGGCAAGCAGATTGAAAAGTTTAACCACTGGAGCGGGATTGCCGTGGCCAATGGGCGGATCTACATCAACACGTTCGACGGCACGCTGTACTGTTTCGGAATTCAAAAATGAACTGGTGGTGGGCGGTACTGTGTTTTGGACTGGCCGCGGTTTTGCCGGCCCAGAAGCACGCGCACCTGGAAGAAGAGAACGCAGCGTATCTACGGCTGCTCAGCGACTGGGGCCAACTCGTTCGTTATGGCAGTGACAATGCCGAGTTGCGCCCGCCCGCGCCGGGGGTGAACCGCGTCGTTTTTTTTGGCGACGACATCTTCGAAAAGTGGGCGGACTTTTTTCCCGGGAAGCCTTATATCAACCGCGGCATCACGCATCAAGCTACGCCCCAAATGTTGGTGCGGTTTCGGCAGGATGTGATTGCGCTGAAGCCCAAAGTCGTCGTCATCATGGGCGGTACGAACGATTTTGCGGGCTATGCCGGACCGGCGACGGAAGGCACGATTACAGAGAACTTTGAAACGATGACGGAGCTCGCCAAGCTCCATGGAATCAAGGTTGTGCTCGCGTCCGTGACGCCGATTTGCGACTGCTTTCAAATCCTATCGGCCCGGCGGCCGCCGGGGAAGATTATCGGGTTGAATAGTTGGTTGAAGAGCTATGCTGCGCGGTCCGGGGCGGTGTATGCGGATTTTTATTCCGTGCTTGCGGAGGGGCGGAATATGAAGAAAGAGTTGACTGTCGATGGGCTGATTCCGAATGCGGCGGGGTATGCGGCGATGATGCCGGTGGTGGAGAAGGCGATCGCGGCGGCGTTGGGGCTGCGTTAGTTTCCGGATTTTGGAGGTTGCGTGGGCGTTCCGAGAATCATGGGGAGCTATGGCCGACTGTACGCTGGGAGAGGGCCTAGTTTGCGAATTCACTTCTGCGGATTGCCGACGATACGGACAAGTGAAGCACCATGCAGACCCGCAAGGGCGTCCGGCTACACCCGTAACTAGCTAGATGCTACACAGTGCCGAGCTTTCCGGAATATTCAGGGTGTCGCGCCAAAAGTTGTTCTCTGAAATGAGGGGGAACATAGAGCCTGGCTACATTCTCGACGTCGAAAGCCAACCCATCTCGCTTCCGCCATTCCCGCTCCATGTAATAGTTATCGGCGTGTTCGTAAGGTAGTTCGGCGGTGAAGAACTTGAGGTACGAAAATACGAGCTTATCGAGATCGCTGCAAAAGGAACTCAGTTTTCCGAGTGCTTGTTGTCCTTTGGGTGTGCCTTCAGGACTGTGCTCAAACGTTACACGAAGCCCTGGAACGCGTGCAAGTGACGCAGGTTCACGTTCCCACACGAAATCGTTGAAGGCGCCGAGCACTTCCGCCATCTCTCTGTGCAACTCGTCGAACCGTTCGCCCAGCATGCGTGCGCCGATACCTGGCTCCAAGTTAGATGTCGATGCATTTCGAGCCACGTAGAACACCGGAGACGCTCCGTGACGAAGTAGAAATGCCTTTGGAAAGGCAATACCAAATGGACCGTACTTGCTGACGTGTATAGCCATCTCGCTTTCTGGTATGTCGCAGAAACACAGTGTCGTTGAAACGACGCAGTCATTGCTAGACAGTTCCTTTCCGCCGGCGCTTCGGACGGTGAAACCCGCCCCGAACTTCTCTCGGTAACTAGCGCGCAGCCAACGGTACTCGAGGATCTCCAGGAAAACACGAAATCGTTCTTCATCTGTCTGAAGCGCCCTGCCGACGAAGTGCGTCAGTTCGTCGGATATGTAGTTCTGCGTAGCCATACTGACAGCCTACAGCGGTCCGCGAAGAGCGCCAAGCCGGCGAACCGGTTCAGACCGAACTTGACCAGCCGAACAGGTCCTCTGTTCGGAACGCGGCGAGGTCTCTGGCCGACATCGTACTCGCGCAACTAACAGGTGCAGGCGCACGGCGTTTAGGAGTTGACTCGGCTGCGTGTGTCACTTGCAAATCTAACGCCCGTTGTGTTGATGTCCCGTTGCGGCGCGGACTGCCGGACCCCGGCCGACGCTACCTGATTCTCACCACATCGCCGCGCCCGATCGAACGGAGCGCGGAAAGGGCCGCAGGTATTATTAGCGCCAAATCGCGCAGGCGGTTTGCCGGGCCGCAGAGAATCACCAACGGGATGCTCCGTTCGGCTCGATTCCGTTGATCCGGAATGTTCTGGTCGATGGTAATGAGGATATCGAAGCCGGCGGCTTCAGCAGCCTCCAAGAGCCATCCATTCTTCACTCCCGCCAGATTGACGACGCGGGCCGTTTAGCACTCGTAGGCAGGGAAAAGAAGCCGAAGGCGTTCGTCGGCGCACTCGTCGATCAAAAGACGCATCAGGCGCTTGCCAGCAAGAGTTGCTTGGCATCTTCAAGCGCTCCCAATGCCAGAGTGCGGGAAACTGTTGGGAATCCTTCCAGGAAGTCTTCCAGCGTGTCGCCGCCTTGCAGATAGTCGAACAGCGTCTGAACCGGTACTCGTGTCCCTCGGAACACGGGTACACTGTGCATCATCTCCGGATCTCTCGTTATCGCCTGCGCCACGACTTCATTGTCTCTCACGCCGCTGCGGGTTACGCAATCGCCACTCCGCGCCTGGCTTCATGGACGCCACGAAGGGTAGAGAGATCCGAGTCCTCGCCACTTGTAGACGTAACGTACTATCCCCGGTGTTCCGCCGGGAATTAGAGCATTCGACGAGAATCGCAGAGGCTTTGAGGGAAGGCTAATGGACGTACCCTGGCGGAAAACGTGCCCCGATGCAATTCCTTGTGGTCCGGAACCACGACTTGCGCAAACGGTTCATACCGGCGAAGAATCATGTGGCTCCCTTCCTGGCGACGCAGGCGAAAACCGGCTTTCCCCAACGCTTTCACACAGTCCCGGCCGGAACACTCGGAAGCTTGCTCGAACCGCAACCAGCAGCGTGTCGAATCGCTCTTCGGGTGCTGGCAGGTGGTCCTCCTTCAGCACCGCGACATACAGCCGAATCTATGATCAATCGCCTCTTCGCGCGTTTGCCCTTGGCTAACACAGCCTGGCAGACTCAAGCACTCGGCCACCCACTGCCCGTCTTCGCCTTTAAAAACAATGGCCTGTCACATTTAGCTTAAAAGCGTCGCCGCGCCCATCCTTGAGCGACAGATCCGGGCGCCACGAAATGACCTCGACCATTTTCACAAGGATTCACGACGCTACATGCCGTGTTTTCCCTGTCAGGCGCCGGATCCGCTAAGCGGATCGGTAGTGCCCGTACGTCGTCGAAGCCGGCGATCAACCCATCCCCGCGACCTTCACGAATCAGACTCCCGACCCGGAGCCCGAGCCGGAGCCTCAACCCACCATCATTAACTGGGCCGAAGTCGCCCTCGACTTCCACCCCGACGCCTTCCAAACCGAAATCATGACCGAAACCAACCCTCGCATCATGATTCTCGGCTCTCGCCAAATCGGTAAGTCGACCGCCACCGCCGTCCGTGTCTTATATGAAGCCATGAGTCATGACGACGCCGTCATTCTGCTCGGCGGGATAAAGGCGCCGCTGATCCTGTTCGATGTGGAATTCCCAATAGCGATCAAAGTCTCCCGAGAGATAGATGGCTCTGAGCTGAACGATGGCCTCCGCCATCTGCTCGGTCCAGCGCATGCCTGAGCGCTCCATGCGATCTTTGATTAGGTTCTTGCATGCCCCTTCGACTGGGCCGCTGGCGATCGGCCAGCCGTTGGCGAGGTATTCGTCGTAGCGCATTCGGGTGCGGTTTCGGTTAAGATATCGGGCAACCCCCGCCAGTGTTTTGCGCTTGGCGCCGGACAGGCCGCGCTTGGTGATACTCCGCCGAATCCCCTTGACGACCTGGCCGACATCGCCGAACAGGATTCGCAGGGTGCGGTTGAGAACCCACAGGTCGGCTTCCAGGCTGCCCTCGGCATGAAAGACATAGGCGGCTTTCCACAGTTTCTCCAAGACGTGGATCAGGTCCAGAATTAAGGCTACGCTCAGCTTCCGGTCGACGCGAATCTGGAGGGCGCGTTCGCCGTCGGTCAAAGCCACGCGAGTCTTGGATCCGGACGGATCGCGGCGATCCATCTCCTCGGCCACCTCTTGGACGACGGCCGTTTTGCCCTTCAGCAAACTGGCCCACACCCGCTTGTTCTCGGGGCGTGGGGGAGTGGGGCCGTCGCCCGGAGTCCGGCGGCAACTAGGAAACAGGTTTTCAATAACCTGTTGCGGGGTACGCACCCAAGGCTCGCGGGTGAACACGGCGGCTACCGTGGCCATGCGCTTCTTGTTGCTCCGCGGCCCTTTGGCCGAGACCGGCCGCAGTGTTGGTTGGGCGCGGCCGGGCTTGACCATGGGAATGCCCTTGCAATCGACGGCCGCCACCAGGATCGAGCCGGTGGCGGGCGCAAGGGAACGTTGCCGGTAAAAGGCATCGAAGTCCTGCGCCGCATCCGGCAGGATCTCCTCCAGGCTGCGCTTGGAGACGGCCACGCCGGTCAGGTCGGCAATGGTTTGGACCGATTCCAGGAAAGGGTTTTGCACGGCGGCCTTGACCAAGCGCCGCTGGAGTTCATAGGAGAACGAGCGGGCAGGCAAGACAAGTTCCCGATCCAGCGGAAAGATGCTGGGCGCGCCCGGGCGGGAGTAGCCCATGCGGAGGAGATCCACCGTTCCGAAGACGGTGGTGAGAGAGCGGGCCCCAAGCCGGCGATGGGAATAGAGCGCCTCGTCGTCCGGCGGTTGGAGGCGCAAGGCGAGTCCCACATCTCCGTTGCCGCGAAGCTGCAAATGGGTCTGGAGGAGCGGGCGTTGCACCTCGCGGCCTTTGGCTTGTTGCTGGGACTCGATCTGGTGGAGGGGCAGTTGGAGCGCGCCGGAGGAACCCAGCCAGGACTGAAGCAGAGCGAACTCGAGGGCCGGCGGGGTAGAGCCGGAGGGAGAGGCGGTTGCCGTTGTCATATACTTACAGTACTATTACCGTAAGAACAACAATGCCACGAACCCGTGCCGCCAAAAGCGAAGCCCGGCGCCCGCCATCCAGTGCCGCTCTGGAACGTCAAGCGCGGCGCTTCCTCGAACTCAAGCGGGGCCTCGAACAACTCGATTACTTCTGCAAGGGGACGGTGCTGAAACGGATGATGAAGTGCGGCAAAGCCAATTGCGCTTGCGCTTCAGACCCCGCCAAGCGTCACGGACCCTATTTCGAACTCACCTCCAAGGCCAACGGAAGAACCGTCAATTTGAAGCTCTCGCCGGAGGCGGCTCCCCTCTATCAGGCGGCCTCCCGGCAAAATCGTAAATTGAAAACCCTGCTCAACCGCCTCGAAAAACTCTCCCAAAGCATCCTTCGCCTTCAGGCTAATTTGGCACAACCCAAGCACCACAATTGATGGCAAAACAGGGGTTATCCCGATATCCCCCGTCTAAGCAACCGTCGGCGACAGGCCAAATCACTCTAACTGTCTGATTTTAAGCAGTTTGCTCGTCGTTCCAAAATAGCCACACCCTTCCGTGATACCGGAACCGTCCACTTTCGGCATATTGGCCCTCGGCCTCGCCGCCGCGGAATTCGTCGTCCGGCACCGCGCATAGTCCTCGCCTCCGCGCTGCGTCAACGGACGCAAGCGCTGTGTCATATGACCCACGTCATTTTGCACGCGGCTCGCATTCGTTGAAACGGCGTGGAGTCCGCCTGGGAATGTCAATTGCAAATGAATTCGTGAGAGCGAAGGGAGATAAATATGACACTTGCCATTGAACCACTTAACCTTCCCACAATGGCGCCCGGATTCATGAAGGCGAATGTGTTTCACGCCCCCGGACATTTTAGTCTTGAAGAGAAGCCGATTCCAATTCCCGGTTACGGCGAGGCCGTTATCAAGGTACGCCTCACCACTATTTGCGGGACGGACGTCCACATCGTTAAAGGCGAGTATGCGGTGAAGCCAGGCTTAACGATAGGTCACGAGGCTGTCGGTATCATTCATGAGCTAGGTCCGGGCGTGACGGGTTACGAAATCGGTCAGCGAGTTCTGGTCGGTGCGATCACGCCGTGCGGACAATGCGAACCGTGCCTTGGTGGCCATTCGGCTCAATGCGGTGGCGCTCTCGGAGGATGGCGCCTAGGGAATACGATCGACGGGACCCAGGCCGAGTATGTCCTAATCCCGTACGCGCAAGCGAACCTGACGGTCGTGCCCGGCGATCTTCGGGATGAAGAGGTGTTATTGCTCGCCGACATCGCTTCAACGGGTTTGGCCGCCGCGGAAAGCGGCAACATCCGGCTTGGCGACACCGTCGCCATCTTTGCGCAAGGACCCATCGGACTATGCGCGACCCTGGGCGCTAAGTTGCGCGGCGCCGCGCAAATCTTCGCGGTGGATTCCGAGTTTCATCGCCTTGAGATGGCGAGTCTCCTGGGCGCGACTCATATGTTCCTGTCTTCGGCTCAACCGGTGGAGACGATCCTTGCGGAAACCCACGGCCGCGGTGTCGATGTAGCGATCGAAGCGCTCGGCACACAGGAAACGTTTGAGAACGCGTTACGCGTGCTTCGCCCGGGCGGAACACTGTCGAGCGTGGGCGTTTACTCCGGACACTTGCAAATACCCCTGGAAGCCTTCGGCGCCGGGCTTGCCGACCGGACAATCGTCACCACGCTTTGTCCTGGAGGGAAGGAGCGCATGGCGCGCCTGATACGTCTGGTCCAAGCGCACCGGCTAAACCTGGCGCCTTTGCTAACCCACCGGTTCAGCCTGGACAGGATTGCCGATGCCTACGATCTTTTCGCTCGGCGAGGGGACGGAGTGTTAAAGATCGCGATCGAAGTAAACGGGGTCAACGGGCGCGCGTAAGGCGTCCGCGCCTTGCCGGTTCCGGGCTTAACCCGGCCCGGAAGCGGCGCTCTGCTTCTTTCTTCACGAGCCGAAGCATGGCCCAGCGAATGAGCAGGATGCCGGGAGAGACCAACGACCAATAGCGGCGGAACTTGGCGCGCGCCACTGGATCGGTGGTCGCCACGCGGGTTTCCGTGCGCGCAATCGAACCGGTGGCGGCGATCGGATCGGCACGGAGCGTCCAGGCGATCTTGGCGTAGCCGGGCTCGTGAAAGTTCGCGAACTCGCCGGGTGGAATGGCGCGGAATACAACGTCGGCCTCCCACGGTCTTGTAACCGCGCCAAGTACGATTTCGCGGCCGGGAACTTCGGCCAGAACGCCCCAACCGATTGATTTGACCTGCGCGACTAGACCGCGTGGAGCGGGGGGCCTCTCCACCTCACTCCCAAAAATCGCCTCGCGGCCTTTGAAGACCGCGCGAACGATCGCGGAGTCCGCGAGGTCGCACTCGATGGCTGCCGGCAAGGTGATTTCCGCGGGCGCGGCCACACGGATCGCGTGGCGATCCGTCACTTCAGATATGGGCATAAAACGATCGAGCAATTCATCCGCTCCCGCGGGCCTGCGTCCTCCGTAGCGAAGCCACGTGACGCCAACATAGGCCGCGTAGGATGCGAAACCCAAGGCTGCGCCGCCCGCGAGCCACGTATAAATCGTTCGGCGATGCGAGCTTGAACTCATTTCGCCCATCCGAACCACGCACTTGCGGCCAGCGCAATATTCGCCGCGATCCCGAACCGCGTGTCCGGCCAGCCCGTAACGCATAGCGGCATCGAAAAGACTATCGCGGCAATAGCGATGGCGTTTGTCCATGGCGCACCAAGAAGCATCCCCACCGCGACAACCCCAAAGGCGGCCGCGGCAAGGAGCCAGGCGCCGCCAAGCATACGGGCGCCAAGATCTCCGATCTCGATCAATCCCGCGAAAATCGTCGTGCGATAGGGGAGTTCAGGCATTGTCCGCAGCCGCCACGCCACCAGGAAACCGGGAAGGTGCGCGATGCCGTGTCCAATGGCAAAGAGTGCAACCAGAGTGCGCATTGTAAGGCCCCAGTCACCTCTTTGCACTTGTAGGGCCAGGGTGTGGCGCCTTCACCCCCGCCATAACCGCTCTCCCGGACTCGACGCCGAACTGTCTCGCCCGCCGCAGCGCTACCTCACGGTTCGGCTCATTCATGTGACGCTCGTCATTGGGCCGCCAGAGCCAAAACGAGCGCGTCTGAATGACTTTGCCGCCCGTCGCGCGAAGCGCTTCATCCAACACTCGTTGCGACCGTCCGGTCGCCCCCGCTCCTCCGGCCAATCCAACGACGGCGACCCCGTGCAGGCGCGCCCGCTTCAGGTAGCGGAGAGTCGGCAGGTCCGGCGTCCAATAGTACGTGTTGCTCACCACCCCGACAATCCTGTAGCCCTCGGGCGATGCTGGCGTGCGCCGCGTCAGCGTCGCCCGCTCCACGGTGAAGCCGGCCTCTATCAGACCGGCCGCGAACGCCAGCGAGAGATCGTCGCTGAAACGAGCGTCCCGGCTGGGATGAAACAGGACAAGCGCCTTGGCTTTACCCTCGCCGCCGAGAGCCTCGTGGGCATAGTCTCCCTCCACCTGCACAATCACGGAGACAACGGCCAACCCGCCGACCAAAACCAGGGCCAGCCACATCACAACTTTCTTCACGCCGTACCTCCCACGGATGGTGTAGCTCCTCACCTGGACGTGCATGCTTCGGGCCAGTATCGCCGCGACGAAGGGCAGCCGATTGCAAGGAAAAGGCCGGGAGCGCAATGTGAACATCAAGGAGATCGTATTCCCAATAGACTTCTCCGGCCGCGGCGTGGACGCGTGCCCCTACGTGGCCGCTGTGACGGACCGTCTTGGGGCGAGGCTGACCCTACTTCACGTCGTTGAAAGTCTTCCGCCGGGCGGCAGTCCACTGGATCGCTATTACGTGGAAGACGAGGCGGAGCTGGAACGGCGAAAGGAACTCGCAAACCGCGCCCTGCGCGCGTTCCAGCGGCAGTACATACCTCACGTTCCCGCCGACGTCTGCGTGCTGGCCGGGGACCCGGCGCATTGCATCGCCGCCTACGGCGGAGAGGGCGATGGACGAATGATTGTTATGCCGACACGCGGCTTCGGTCCCTTCCGGCAAATGCTGTTTGGGTCTGTAACCGCCAAGGTTCTACACGATTCTCAGTGCCCGGTTTTGACCGGGCCCCACCTGGAGAACGCGATTCATCCGAACGATTGGTTTAAGCTGCGGCGGATTATGTGCGCGGTGGGTTTGGACTGGGAAACCGATGAAGTACTGAAACGATCCGCCGAACTCGCGAGCCGGTTGGGAGCCGAACTCATAGCGGCGCACGCGATTGCGCCGCTCGAGGAAGGGCTGCTCCCCCTACTGGACCCCAGCGGACCGCCGCTGTCCATTGAATTCGCCCGCGGGGCGATGCAAGATGCGCTTGAGCGGACGGGAGTTTCGGCGGAAGTGCATGTC
Organism: Bryobacteraceae bacterium; assembly: GCA_046155405.1. GTDB lineage: Bacteria > Acidobacteriota > Terriglobia > Bryobacterales > Bryobacteraceae. Next base: position 60,868 of record JBJXFL010000126.1, read on the forward strand.
GCGGTCGGAGAAGTTTCCCGTCAAGTGGCTCATGCCGCCAAGGCGCTCAATGCGGATCTGATTGTAATTGGTAAAGGCGGCGGGCCGGAGTTGCCGGGCGGGCTGGGCGGTCACGGATACGCGATCGTACGGCGAGCGCCGTGCCCCGTCGTCCGCGTCTGAAGAATCGGCATTAGGCAAAACCGTACTTCTTCATCTTGTAGCGCAACGCGTCCCGGCCGATCCTCAATATACGAGCGGCTTCGGACTGATTGCCGTTTGCCCTTTCAAGAGCGCCGGCAATCAGCATTCGTTCGTTCGCCTCCAAGGAGTCGGCCATCGGGGCCGCTTCGTTCGCGGCGGAGTGCGGGAGGGCGGGATCCAACTGATTGCTTACGCGCAGATATTCGGGCAGATCGACGACGTCGATCATGTCTCCCATAACGATCATGCTGGCGTGGCCTATTACGTTTTCCAGCTCCCGGACGTTACCCGGCCACCCGTGGCGATGCAGCACGATTTGAGCGCGGTGAGTAATCCCTCGAACGCGTTTATGGAATTGATCCGAGAACCTTTCAATAAAGTGGTGGATTAACAAAGGAAGATCTTCCGGACGCTCCGCCAGCGATGGAATATGAATTTCGACCATCGTCAGCCGGTAATATAGGTCTTCCCGAAATGTTCGTCCGGCGATAGCCGCGCGCAGGTTCTTGTTAGTAGCCGCAATCACTCGAACGTCTATCTTACGCGGGGTCAGGGAGCCGACGCGTTGGACTTCCTGGTTCTGCAGAACTCGCAGGATCTTGGCTTGGGTCGAGAGCGGCATGTCGCCGATCTCATCCAAAAAAAGAGTCCCTCCGCTCGCATACTCGACCAGGCCCACCTTGTCGCGATCCGCTCCCGTGAAGGAACCCTTCATATGGCCAAACAGTTCGCTTTCAAACAGTGTCTCCACGACAGCGGAACAGTTTACGACCACGAAGTTCCCCGGCGACGCGGGACTGAGTTGGTGGACGGCGCGCGCGATCAGGTCCTTGCCAGTCCCCGTCTGCCCGGTAATGAGCAGCGAGCGGTAATGCGGCGCCACCCGCCTTACCGTCGAAAACATGTCGAGCATTTTCGGGCTTCGTCCAATCAGACCGTGAAAACGGCTCACATCCGACAACTCGCGCTCGAGTTCCGAAGCGCGCAACACTTGCCTTGCGCGGGCGATCGGGCCTTTCGTCCGCTCGCGTATCGTCGCCACCGGCACCGGCTTGTTCAGGTAATCGGCCGCTCCTTTTTTTATGGCCTCGACCGCCGACTCCGTCGAGTAGTGGGCTGTCATCAGAATGACATCTATGGACGGGTCGAATTCCATGATTCGCTCAAGAACCTGCATGCCATTCAATTTGGGCATGACAAGATCCGTAATAACGATCTGGGGATGGCGGCGAAATATAAGATCAAGGCCGTCTTCCGGATCCGTGGCCGTGATGATCTCTATACCTTCGCCGGCCAAGGCGTTGGCCATCAGTTCGACGCTGCCGGCGTTGTCGTCGATTATGGCGATACACACATCGGATCGGGAAGAAGGACTCATCGATCATTCCTTGCCGGCGAGCAGGTCTAATAAACGGCTTCGTAAGTGTTCCAGCGAGATAGGCTTTGTCAGGTAATCGATAAAGCCGGCCGATAACGCCCGTTCCCTGTCTCCCTGCATGGCGCTCGCTGTCAGCGCGACGACGGGGAGTGACGCGTACCGGGCGTCCCGCTGCAGCGTATCCATCACCGCGAATCCGTCCAAGCCGGGCATATGCAGGTCGAGTACGACTAAATTGGGCGGATTGGCCGTGATCATGGCCAGCGCCTCTTCACCGTCCGCGGCCTCCTCCACCATGCATCCGGCATGTTCCAGGACAGTTCTGACGAGTTCGCGGCTGCTTTCCTTGTCGTCGGCGATCAGTATTCTCTTCATCCCTCACCCGCGGCCCAAGCCGTTGGCACGAGTCTGCGCAATTCAGAAACGAGATCTTCCCGGCTCGTCGTACCTTGGAGGAGAACGGCTCTTGTATCCCGGCGTAGCACTTCGAGTTCCAGCGCGGAAAGCTCCTTGGGGGTCATCGCGAGTATGGGTAGTTCATGATATCCGGGATGCTCTCTAACGCGGGAAATAAGTTCAACCCCGTCCATTTCCGGCATCCTCAAGGCGACAATGGCGGCCGACACTTCTGTCTTGGCCAAAGTATCCAAAGCCTCTCGCCCGCCGCTGGTCAAGATAGGGACGTATCCCGCTCCTCCCAGTATTCCTTGCAGCAGTTGGCGGGACTGCCGCTCGTCATCGACGACCAGAAGCTTCGACGGATTTCCAGGGTGGGTGTGAACGTGCCGGCGGAGAGCGGCCAGCAGAATCCCGGGGTCCACAGGCTTCACCAGATACGCAGCCGCGCCGGCCGTGGAAATGCCTTGCGGCTTCTCCATTATGGAAACGATCAGCACAAGGATACCGGCGGTCTCCGGCGTCCGGCGCAACTCACGAAGGGTAGTCCAGCCGTCGGCCCCCGCAATCGTCAAGTCCAACGCAATAGCGTCCGGGTTGAGATTGCGAGCCTTACTCAAGGCTTCATCGGGACCGCCGGCCGCCTCCGCGCGATAGCCTTGAGATTCGAGGTAATTTACCAGAACTTGCCGCGCTGGCGTGTCGGGCTGAACGATCAGCAACAGTGGCTTCGCGGCGGAAGTTGTCCGCCGGTTTGCGGCGAGATCGGGATCGCCGGCCGCCAGTGGAATTCTGAGAGTGAAGGAACTGCCATAGCCCGGACTGCTCTCGACGGTGATGGTTCCACCGTGAAGTTCAACGAGGTGCTTTGCGATCGCGAGTCCCAGCCCAGTCCCTTCGCGAATGCCTTTCGTCGTCATGCCGGCCTGATAGAACTTGTCGAAGATGCGAGTCTGCCGCTCCAACGAAATTCCAATGCCGGTATCGTGGACGGAGACGGCGAGCGTCCGCTCGTCGATCACGGCCGTGACCCAGACCCTCCCGCCCGATGGAGTGAACTTCACCGCGTTGCTCAGCAAGTTGTACAGAATCGCCTTGAAGCGGACCCGATCGGCGCAAAGCCGCCGCGGCGGCACTTCACCTAAACTTAGGGCCAACTCCCTGGCGAGCGCCTGGGGCCGGATGGTGGCAACGACGTCCGCGAGAGCTTCCGTCCACTCGAACTCCTCGAGTCTTAATTCAAGCCGGCCGGCCTCGATCTTGCTCAGATCCAGGATATCGTTTATCAGCTCCAGCAGATGCCGGCCATCCCGGAGAATGTGGTTCACGAACCGCAGTTGCTTTTCACCCAGAGAACCTTCCAGCCCTTCACTGAGCAGCTCCGCGAAGCCAATGATCGTATGCAATGGGGTTCGAAGCTCGTGGCTCATGCTGGCCAGGAATTCGCTCTTGAGCTGGTTGGCCGCCTCCACTTCACGGTTCCTAATCGCCAACTGCCGATTTGCCGCGGTTAGTTCCCCGGTGTATCTGGCCTGAAGAGCGCCGATTCGCTCCTCCGCCTTCACCCGGTCCGTAACATCTCGGATAATCGCTCCTACCCGGAAACCCTCGTCGGACTCGAAGGGACTGAGACTGATCTCAACCGGGAAACGTGTTCCGTCCTTGCGCTGACCCTGCAACAGCAGGCCGCCTCCCATCGGGCGCGGTAGCGGATGAGAACTGTAGTCAGCGCGGTGGTGGGCGTGACGAATACGCGCCTCGTCCGGAGCCAGGATGTCCACGTTCTGGCCGGCTAACTCTTCCCTGCTATATCCGAACAGCCTTTCCGTTGCCGCATTCATCAGGACGATGCGGCCATCGCGGTCTATTTCCAGAATCGCATCGGGCGCCGCTTCCAGCAGGTGCCGGAAGCGGCGCTCAAGTCTCGCTTCGCTTCCTTTATCTTCCTCCTGGCCGCGGGACGGGGGAGTGGCGTTGCCGGCGGCTTTGTGGTTCGCCATGGTTGAGCTCTCTCCCTCCTCGCCGTATCCGCGCTCCACGGGAAAACACCGAATGCCGTTCGCGGCGTTGGCGATCGCGGGGTCACGCAGTCCCGCATACGTTATAGTATATTTCGCACGCCTCATGTTGCCCGATGGCGTGCGCCTGGTACGTCAATGGCGGAAAAAACGGCCAAAACGCCGCATCCGGATTTACGTTCGAACCGTGAAATCCTTCAACATTATCTTGGCGATTTTGTGTACGGCGCCAACGACGGAATCGTCACCACATTCGCCGTTGCCGCGGGCGCCGCGGGTGCCGGCCTCTCGCCTCGTATTGTCCTGATTCTGGGCCTTTCAAACTTACTCGCCGATGGCTTTTCAATGGGCGCGAGCAACTACCTGGCGATCCGGTCGCGAAGCGCCGCCGAATTGGAGACGGCTGGGTCGATCTCCGAACCGTACCCCGTTCGGCACGGGCTCGCGACGTTTGCGGCTTTTGTGGCGGCTGGATCCATTCCGCTGCTCGCATACCTTTTGCCGGGACTGGAGCGCCATCGTTTTGCGGTGACCGCCGTGCTCGGAGGGGTCTCGTTGTTCGCCATCGGCGCCGCGAGAACTTTGTTGGCCCGCGATTCGTGGTGGAAGAAAGGGCTGGAGATGCTGGGCGTTGGCGGCGCCGCCGGATCCGTTTCGTATCTGGTTGGTGCGTTAGTCGGCCGATGGACGGGGTACTCTCCGTAGCCGCCCTGCGGCAAGAAACCCAGTCGGGAAGGATTTTGCGTCTAAAGACCCAGCATTCTCATTGATATCTATGGGAAACGAGTGGCGCCTTAAGTGCATAAGACTTGCTGGAGGTCGCAAATGAAACCCAAATTCATCCCGGTCCATCGGATCACGGACAATCAAATCGCGACGCGGTTACTGACGGAGAAATTGAACGGCTTGATGGAACGGGTACGCACTCGAGCCCACGAGCTCTTTGACCGGCGGGGCCACGAGAACGGCCACGATTTGGACGATTGGTTCCAAGCCGAGCGGGAGTGCGGTATGCTACCGATCGCCCGGATTGAAGATGCCGGTACCGAGATACGAATCCGCATTGAACGTCCCGAGTTCACCGCGGATCAGCTCAAGGTTCACGCGGAACCGCAAGCCATTACCGTGGAGGGCGCCGCGGTCCAGGAATACGAGTCGGGCGACCCCGAGCGGTTCAGCCTGACGGAGCGCGCGCTTTTTGGACGTTACGAACTACCGGCCGCTATCGACACGGACCTGGTTAACGCAACGCTCGAGGACGGAGTTCTGCGGATTGTCGCCAGGAAGGCGGATTTACCCGTCGAAGCTAGTCCCATTAAAACGGACGAGCCTCGCATTGCCAAAATGGAGAAGGAAAGATTCGCGGTTGCGTAATTGCGGCCTAACGGACCCACTTTTTCAGCCTCGCTCAGTTGCCCCCGGGGAGAAGTACGCCATGAAAGCTTGTCTGTTGTCGTCTCCCCGGCCGGTGGAAGCGTCGCCGCTACTTTATCGCGACGTTCCCAATCGTCAACCGGTTGGAAGTGAGGTTCTCATTCGAGTCCGGGCCTGCGGAATCTGCCGTACGGACCTTCATGTGGTCGAGGGCGAACTTCCTCCCAGAAAGAGCCAAGTCATCCCCGGTCATCAGGTGGTCGGCACAATAGAAGCGCGAGGCGACCGCGCGACGCGGTTTCCGCTTGGAACGCGGGTCGGGGTTCCGTGGCTGCACCGGACTTGCGGCGTGTGTCCTTACTGCGTCAGGAGCGCGGAGAATCTTTGCGAAAGCGCCGATTTCACCGGTTACACCGTGGACGGAGGTTATGCCGAATACACGGTGGCTCCCGACGAATATGTGTACGAGCTTCCCGCTGGCGTGACGGACGTGCAAGCCGCTCCGCTTCTTTGTGCCGGCATCATCGGGTATCGCTCGCTGCGTCTTGCCGGGGTGCCGCATGGCGGACGCCTTGGACTCTACGGCTTCGGCGCGGCCGGTCACGTGGCGATTCAGGTCGCCCGCCATTGGGACATTTCGGTCTATGTTTGTACGCGCGATGCCCGTCATCAGCGCCTTGCCGCCGAACTTGGCGCCGCGTGGGTGGGCGACGCGGCCGCCGATCCTCCCGCCAAGCTCGACGGAGCGATCATCTTCGCTCCCGCGGGCGAATTAGTTCCACCCGCCCTGCGCGCGTTGGACAAGGGCTCCACGCTGGTCCTTGGCGGGATTCACATGAGCGACATCCCCGCAATACCCTACGAACTGCTCTACGAGGAACGGGTCATCCGCAGCGTAGCGAACAACACCCGGCGGGATGGGCGTGATTTCCTGAAGCTCGCCGCGGAGATTCCGATTCGCACCAGCGTGGAGGTCTACCCATTGGCGGATGCGAATCGGGCTTTACAGTCTTTGAAGAACGATGTGATCAGGGGCGCCGCGGTGCTTACGGTCGGGTAATTCTATTGAAGGTGGTCCGCTCGTCCGATCCTCCCCAGCACCCGCAATCCTGCTAAACTCTTCCATCGGCGAGTTGGCGAAGGACGACAAAGGGCACTTCGGGAATCGTCGGCGCCATTAACAATGGAACGGCCACCATCCTCGCGATGGCGAACAGCCGGACAGGGATCACCGGCGTTTCGGGAAGCGGCGTTCTGGCGGCGATTTCGTTTACCGCGGCTTCCGTCGGCACTGCCACTGTCTCCATCGGCAACATTCAACTGCTCGATTCCAATCTTGACTCTATTTTTCCGGACTTGCCCGTGTCGGCCACGGTCAATATCACCGCCGGCGGCGTAGTCCCGGAACCGTCCACGTTCGTTCTGTTGGGCTTAGGTTTAGTCTTCGGCGCCGCTATTCGCCGGAGAGTCTAACTCCGGCACCGGAGCCTTCGTGCTCCTTTTGCGGGCGGGAGTTGCTCTAAGGTTCGCGGGTCGGGGACACTGGTTCATTACATGTTCAATGAGCCAGTCGTGACAAGGTACGAATTCCCTTCGCCGGATATCGGCTCCGCATTGCGGCGCGTGGCGGCGGCGCACGGCGTCCAGGATGTCTATTGGGATATCTGGGGACGGGAGCATCGGCCGGATGAGGATGTTCAGAAATCGGTATTGGCATCCATTGGCGTGGATGTCTCGTCCGTCGTGTCGGTTGATGGATCGTTGCGCGAATGGCTCGCTCGCGAACGGCTGTCATTGCTTCCTTCCTGTGTAGTTAGCTCGACGGCCGAACCGTGGCTGCCCGTTGCCTTCATTGCGGGGGCGGATGGCGCCACATCGCTGACGGTTTCGCTGGAGGCCGGCGGCACCCTGCGGGCCGGCGGGCGAATGGGGGAGTTGACTGTTCTTGAGACATTGGAGGTTGACGGCGTTGTCTGGTCGCGGGCCCGGTTGCCGTTGCCCGATGGCTTGCCGCATGGGTATCACAAGGCCTGTTTAGTCGCGAATGGCATCACGGCAAGGTGTGAGCTGATTCACTGCCCGGACCGCGTTTTTCGGCCGGAGGCGATTAGCGGCGATAGGCGGTTGGCGGGGATTGCCATCAGCCTTTATGGTTTACGGTCGGAGCGGAACTGGGGGTGTGGGGATTTTGCGGATTTGCAGCGGTTTTCCACTTGGGCGGCGAGAGAGGCGGGGGCGTCCTTTGTGGCTTTGAACCCGCTGCACGCGTTAGCGAATCGCTCGCCGTACAACACCAGTCCTTATTTGCCTGCTTCTACGTTCTACCGCAATTTCCTTTACCTCGATATCGAGGCGGTACCGGAGTTTGCGGACTCGGCATTGGCGAACAGGCTGCGGCGGCTGGCCGAGCGGCGGATCGGGCAATTACGCGCGGCCGATCTGGTTGACTACGAGGGCGTGGCGCGGTTGAAACGGTTGTTTTTGCAGGTTCTTTATCGACAGTTCCTGTCGGGCGGAGCCGCGAGGCGGAGCGAGTTTGACGCGTTCCGGCGCAAAGAGGGCCGGCTGTTGGAACGGTTCGCCGTGTACAGCGCGCTCGATGAATATCTGCATCGGCGAGACAAGAATTTGTGGATTTGGCCGGAATGGCCGGTGGCGTTTCAGAATCCGGACTCGGCCGAAGTGGCTGAGTTCGCGAGGCGCGAATGGCGGCGGGTGGAATTCTGGCAGTACGTCTACTGGGTGGTGGACCAGCAGGTGGCCTGTGCGCAGGCGCAGGCCGTGGCGGCTGGCATGGCGATCGGGTTGTATCATGATCTCGCGCTGGCGACGGACGGTTGCGGATCGGACCTTTGGGCCCATCGGCCGTTCTACGCGAACGGATGCCGGGTAGGGGCGCCGCCGGACGACTTTTCACCAAAGGGGCAGGATTGGTCCTTTCCGCCTCCCGCCGCCGACCGCCACCGGACGGATGGCTACCGCCTGTTTGCGGCGGCGATCCGGAACAACAGCCGGCACGGCGGGGCGCTGCGGATCGACCATGTGATGCGCTTCTTCCGGCTTTATTGGATTCCGGAGGGGAAGGACGCCACGCAAGGCACCTATGTCCTTGAGCCGTGGCGGGATTTGTTACGGATCGTGGCTTTGGAAAGTCATCGAAACCGCGTGATGGTGATTGGCGAGGACCTTGGCACCGTTGAAGACTACGTGCGCAAGGGGCTCGCGGAGTTTGGCGTCTTGAGTTACCGGCTTCTTTACTTCGAGAAGAAAGAAGAGGGTAAGTTTAAGCGGCCGGAGGAGTATCCGGTTGAGGCGGTTGTCAGTTCGACCACGCATGATTTACCGACGCTGGCCGGTTACTGGCTGGGGCGGGATATCGAGTCGCGCACGAGCGCCGGACTGTTACATGACGAGGACGCTTATCGCGAGCAATTGCGGGCGCGGTTGGAGGACAAGCACAAGTTAATCGAAGTCCTGCATGATCTGCGTCTGCTTCCGGACGGGTATCCGCGGGATGCGGCGATGTCCGTGGAGCTGACGGGCGAGTTGCATAATGCGGTGATCGGCTTCCTGGCGTCGGCGAGTTCCCGGCTGTTTGTGTTGAACCAGGAGGATTTGACGAAGGAGACGGAGCAGCAAAATCTGCCGGGCTCGACGTGGGAGTATCCGAACTGGCGGCGCAAGATGCGGTACTCGATTGAGGAACTGGAGGGCGACGTCCGTGTTAGCGACTTCACCCATATGCTTCGGAGTTGGCTGGAGCGAACGGGACGGGCGGGTTAGTTCGTGAATTGGGTTCGATTTGGTGAATTCACCGCTCGGCGGCTCTCGACCGCGAGCCCGCCCCGCCGTTAGCGGCTCAGAGCTGATCGTAAAGAATAGCGGTGTAAGTCTTCACCTTGAACGTGCCTTCGATGGTAGGCCAGGCGCTCTGATGATCGTTCGATTTCACCCAGTTGAGGCGATCCTCCTCCGATCTGAAGTTGATGACAAGCCGGTAATTCGCGCCATCCGGCGCCTTGCCCGCCTTGGCCTCCCGCAACTTCAGCATGTAGACATGCAGGAACCCGGGCTGCTTGGACATAGCCGGCTTGAATATCTCCTTGAAGTTCTTCTTCAAGTCTTTTTCCTTGGCCGGGTCGACACTCATATCCACGTGCAGTTGGATGGTCTGATCGGCGCCTTTTTTCGGTTGGGCGCTCAGCGCGGCGGCGGAGCCGAGTGCGGCGATGACAGCGGTGCGGCGATTCATTGTTAGATATCCTCGTTATTTCAATTTGATGCGGTAAACGGACGTGCGGGCGGTCATCCACAGTACGCCGCCGTCTTCGGCGAAGGCGCAGTTGGCGGGCGCTTCGGTCGGTTTGATTGTGCCCAGATGCTTCCCATCCGGGCTGAAAATCCAGACGCCGCCCGGCCCCGTGGCCCAGACATTCCCTTTGCTATCCACTTTCAGGCCATCGGGCAGCCCTTCGCTCCGCTCGGCGGTCACGTCGGCGAACACGCGGCCCGGGCCAAGCGCGCCATCCTCTTGAACGGGAAACTTCATCCACACCTTCCGTGCCGCATCCGAATTGGCCACGTAGAGCCAGCGTTCATCGGGTGAAAACGCGATGCCGTTGGGCCGGGTCATTTCCTTGTTCAAGAGCGCCAACTTGCCTCCCTGAAGCCGGTAAATCCCATTAAAAGCGAGTTCTTTCTTCGGGTCTTCGTCCTGCTTGACGAGGCCATAGGGGGGATCGGTAAAGTAGAGGGAGCCGTCGGTCTTGTAGACGAGATCGTTGGGGCTATTGAGCCGTTTTCCCTCGAAGCGGTCGACGAGCGTCGTCAACACGCCGGCCTTGTTGCGACGCGCGATTCGCCGATTACCGTGCTGGCAAATAAGCACGTTGCCGTCCTTGTCGAACGTCATGCCGTTGGGACCGATGAATGCGCCTTCCGGAGCGTCTTTGCCGTCATAGCCGCCGGGATTGAGAATTTCGGTTACGGTCCCGTCCGGCGCTAACTGCCTTGTCACGTTGCCTTGCACATCGCTAAACCACAGGTTGCCGGAATCCTTGAACCACAATGGCCCCTCAGTGAATTGGAAGCCGCCGGCCACCTTCTCAATCTTGGCGGTGGCGGGAACAAGTGAGTCGAGCGCGGCGTCGACACGAAGGATCCCCCCGTCACCGGCGGGCTGCGCGGCTGGTATAGCCGGGGCTTCGACTTTCTTCGCTTCCACCGGCTTGTCCGAACTCGAGGAGCAGGACGACAACAAGGCGAACGATGCTAACAAGGCGAGAGAGTATTTCATAATCCGATCTCCGAGAGATTATCGCTTTTGGCGCGCGGCGTCGAGCGCAGCCGTTTTCAGGATCATCAAGAACGATTCGTCGTCGCGCCGAACGGCGGGACGCTGCGTGTCCAGGCGGCGATAGTCGTACGTTAATAGTTCCGTGAAGGAGCCGGCGTCCAGACCGTAGGACTCATTCAGACGGCCGATATTGTAGCCATAAAGGTCCTTCAAGAACTGCACGTACTGCTGCTTGGCGGGGGCGTCCTCGTGCATCCGGCGCACGGCGTGAACCCAATCGCGCGAAGGCGCCGGCCGGTACTCCACCTCCTCCGCTTTGGTTGCCCGGGGCACCCGGCGGAGGAAGGCGGAATCGAACGGATCGGGCCACGGCGTAAGTGAGATGACAACCAGGGCCGCCGCGAACGTCACCCGGCAACCTCAATGTCCCAGCCCCAGCCTGGACGCTCGTGCGGGCGCATGTAGATGCCGTCGGGGCCGCGCGAAATGCTGTAGTTTTCTTCGAAGAGCTGGTAGACCTCCTTGGGTCCGCCGGGCGCGGGCAGAAACAATTCGGCCCACGGCGCGTTGACATTGGCGATGGTGAAGTGAATAGAACCGTTGAGGCCGCCGCCATGCGGGATGACCGGGATATCGTATGCCGAAGCCATCGCCGAAATGCGCCGCAGTTCGGTAAGTCCGCCGCACCACTGGATGTCCGGCTGCCAGATGGACGCGCCGTTAGCCTCCAGCAGATAGCGGAAACCATAGCGTCCGTATTCATGCTCGCCAGTGACGATGCGGGTGGATTTGATGGTCGTATTCAGGCGTCCGAAGCCGGCGTAGTCGTGGGGCTGCAACACCTCCTCCATCCAGTACACACGGTAGGGCGCCATCATCTCGGCCATATCGATCGTGTATCGCTCCGTCCACGCCATCCAGCAATCGAGCATGATTTCCCCGTCCGGACCCAGCGCGGCGCGGGCGCGCTTGACCAGTTCGACATTTTCCTTCATACCGGCCCGGCCGCTGGCGGGGCCATGCGGAATGGCCAACTTCAGCATTTTGTAGCCGAACTCCACATGCTGTTCAATGTCGTTCCCGGTGCAGTAGGTGGGCACGCGGTCCTTCGTCTCCCCGCCCAGCAGACGATAGACGGGCTGATTGAGAGCCTTGCCAACGATGTCCCACAACGCCATGTCAAATCCGCTGATGGCGTTCATGGTCACGCCCATGCGGCCATAGGACATTGTCGCCCGCCAACAGATGTCCCAGTTGCGCTCGATGTCGAAGGGGTCGCGCCCCATCATCAGTTTGGCCAGGTGGCCGGTGACAATCTGCCCGCCGCCCGGGCCGCCGTTGCCATAGCCTTTAATGCCTTTGTCGGTGGTGACTTCCACCGTGAAACTCGGAACGTTCGTGGCGCCGAACAGTTCGCGGCGAGGCTTGAACTCCGGATAGATGGACACAGGATTGGCCACTTCCACAAACTGCGTGGACCAGGCGCCATCCGCCGCCTTAAAGGCCGGATACGGCTTACGCGGCCGCGTCCTGACTATCTTGATGTCCGTAATTTTGAGCCTGCTCTTCTCTTGCGCCCAGGCCAATGCGGGCAGCGCCGGAGCTGCCGCGAGAGATAGAAAATCGCGTCGATTCATTTCTTGGTCACCTTTACGTTTCGAAAATGTCCAACCGTGCCAGGTCCGATCCACAATCCCACCTGACCCTTCCACGCACCTTGCTTCAAATCGTTCACCACCAGCGTTGGCTGTGCACTGCCATGCACGTACAGCCGCGCTTTTATACCGTCCACTTCAATGCGCACACGGGTCCATTCTCCGGGCGCGAGATCCACGTAGCTCTCATACTTTTCGGGCTCTTCCTTCCGTAGCCGCGGCCACGGCCAGGCGGGATGGGAGATGTACTGCACCGAGTGATTGCGGCGCACCTGGTCCTCCGCACGGCCGTTGGTGGGCCGCAGATAGAAGGCGTCAAACTTAGATGTGTCGTCACCTACGCGAAATGCAACGCCCACAAAGCCGCGCGCCCCTTGCCCGGCGCCGCTGCCGGGTTCGCCGCTGATTTCGGCTTCAATCGTACCGCTTTCAAAATCCTTCACCGGAAGCAGGAGAAGCCGGTCCTCGTTTCCGTCGGCCGAGCCGGAGGGCTCCGTAACGCGGATTCCCTTCATGGTTTTGTGAACGGCCGGCGCCGCCATGACCTTGTTGGCGCGCAGTCCGTCCATCGTTTCCAGGGAAAACGTCTGTCCTATCGCCAGTCCGCAAGCAATCCCGGAGAGGCTAATCGGTATCTGGATTCGTCGCATCGCAGAACAATATTATCCGAATCGCGAGCTGCCAGTCGGCGTGCGATCCTTAATCGACATGAGGAAGATCAATCGCCGCGGCGCCGTCGCTCTCGGCGTGGCCGCCGCCACGCCGGGATCCTTTTCCGCAACGGGGTTCGAAGACCATTTCCGTGCGGCTGTGGAGCGTCACAAAATTCCCGTGGCCGTGGCGATTGTCGCCGGTAAGGACCGCGTTCTTTTGCGCGCGTCGCATGGGCGCCGCGATACGGGCGGTAACGTTCCAGTGGATGGCCGTTCGATTGTTGCGATCGCTTCCATGACCAAGGCCGTTACCTCGGTCGCGGCTCTGCAACTCGTGGAACGGAACGTGTTGGCGTTGGATGGCCCGGCGCACGCATATCTTCCGGAGTTGCGCGAACTGCCTATATTGGAAGGCTTTGACGATGCCGGCACGCCGCGGTTCAGCCGCGAGTGCTATGCGGTCACTCTGCGCCAGTTACTCTCGCACACCGCCGGCTTCGGTTACGCGTGGACCCATCCACTGATTCTGACAATCGGTGCTTTCGACAAGCCGTTTTTGGTGAACAAGCCTGGCTCTCAATGGCTCTATGGAACCAGCGTCGACTGGGTGGGAAGAATCGTCGAAGCCGTCAGCAACCAGCGCCTGGAGGCTTACTTCCAGCGGCATATCCTGCAGCCGCTGAAAATGGACGACACCAGTTTTCTGGTACCCCTACAAAAATTTGACCGGTTCACGAGTAGTTTTCAGCGCGGCGCGGATGGCGTGCTGGAAGAGGCACCCCGTGTACAGCCGCCCGTGCCTCCGGCCTTCAATGGAGGCGGCGGACTGTTCTCCACCGCCGAGGACTATACGCGTTTCACGCAGATGATTCTGAATCGCGGCCAATCGCCCACTGGCGACCGAATTTTGCAACCCCAAAGCGTCCATCTGATGTCATCGAACCAATCGGGAGATCTCGATGCCGGCAAGATTCATACAACCATGCCGCAACGCTCGCGAAACGTCGACTTCCATCCCGGTGAGCGGGATCAATTCGGTCTGGGGTTTCTGATCAATCCCAAGGCTTATGAGGGCGGCCGATCGGCTGGCAGTTTGGCCTGGGCGGGACTTCGAAATACGTTTTATTGGATCGATCCTAAACGCGCCATCGGCGCTGTTTTGCTGATGAACTTCCTCCCATTCTGCGACGACGCGGCCATGGGCATGCTTCGCGATTTCGAACGCTCCGTGTATTCACATTTGCCATGACTTTTCCGTTCGCCGCCGCCATCTCGCATATCCTGATTATCGGCGTGGACGGCCTATCCTCCGACGGCGTTCGCAATGCCAGCGCGCCCAACATCCACAACCTGATGGATCGCGGCGCATGGACGCTCAAATCGCGCGGCGTCATGCCAATGGTGAGCTCCCCAAATTGGATGTCCCTGCTTTCCGGCGCCGGTCCGGAAATACACGGGGTGCATTCAAATGAATGGGAGCGATTCAACTTCAAAATCGCGCCCGCATGCAAAGGGCCGGACGGCATTTTCCCGGGCCTTTTCGGCGTGATTCATGCGGGGCGCCCAAAGGCGGCGTTAGCCGCGATTCATGATTGGCGGGGGTTCGGGCGGCTGGTGGAGAAAAACTCGGCCACTTATGTGCGGCACGTGAAGGGCTCACCCGCAGCCACGGACGCCGCAATCGCCTATTGGAAAGAGCGCAAGCCGCGGCTGCTGTTCGTCCATCTGGACGACGTCGATCATGCCGGGCACGGCAAGACCTGGGAGGGTCCGGAGTATAAACAGGCGGTGGAGGAGATAGACGGGTTGATCGGCAAACTCGTCGCTACGGTTCCGCTTGCTACGACTCTAATCGCGCTTGTGTCCGACCACGGAGGAACAGGGACAAAACATGGGAACGACACAACGAATGAGCTCGAAGTGCCACTGGTATTTGCGGGGCCGGGAATCGCCAAAGGCGAGATCATGAGCCCGGTGCGGAATATCGATGTGGCGCCGACGGTGGTGAAGACGCTGGGCCTCCAGCCTCACACTTGCTGGGAGGGCGTGGCGTTGAGGTGAGCTTCCACCGCCGCGCGATAGGCGCCGAATCCGGGTGGCGGAGGGCCGGGGTTGATCTCCAGCGCACGTTGCTCCACCAGTTCACAGACACTTTCACTGAACCCCAATGCGCGCAGCGGCAGGTGGCCCATCTCCGATAACAGCGCGGCCAACACCGCCGATTCGCCGGCGTTCGATTTGCTTGCGGCCTCCGCCGCCCGCAGCGCGACTTCCATGTTCGGCGCCTCATATTGACTTTCCAGAAATTCGCTAATCACGCGAGTGGAATCGGTGATGACGGCGTATTCCCCTTCCAAATTTGCCAGCGACATTTCATGCACATCCTGCGCTGTCCAGCGCCCCTTGCCGAACGTGAAGCAAGCGTCCTCCACGAGAAACATCGCAAAGCCAAAATCGCCGCCGGCGCGTACAGTGGATTCCACCGAGTTATTGGTAATCACCCCGCAGACGAACACGCGCGAAACGTTCGCCGCGCGCAGCCGAATCCATAGATCCGTACTCGCAAATGCGCTGCACGTTCTCTTTCCGAGCACGATCTCGCCGGGGAGCGGCGCCGTTTCCGGCTTGAAATCGTGGAGCGGCTGGCCGGGGCGGTAGGTTGAGCCGGGATCGAGCGAATCGTGCCGGATGTGGAATAGCGGCCAGCCCAGATAGCGCCACAGGGCCAGCACGCGCTGTGCCCGCCGTTCCGCGTGCGGATGGTTCCGCACGCCCCAGGATGGATCGTCGATCGCCTTTTGGAGGTCGATGAGAACCAGTGCCGCGCTATCCCTTTGGCTTGTAAGCGATGCAGTCAATCTCCACTTTCATTGTAGGATTGGCGAACTTCGACTCCACCGTCGTGCGTGCCGGTTTGTTCCCGCCAAAAAACTCTCCGTATACACCGTTCATTGCCGCAAAGTCATTCCCATCGCGCAAGAAGACCGAACACTTTACGACGTCCGTCATGGACGCGCCGGCGGCTTCCAAAATGAGCTTTATATTGTTCAGGACGACACGGGTTTCGTGCTCGATTGTGCCAAACGAAAAATCGTTCGTAGCCGGGTCGAGCGGCCCCTGCCCGGATACGAAAATGAAATCGCCGGCGCGCACCGCGTGGGAGTATGGCCCACGCGGCGTGACGGCGCCGGGAATGTTGAAACGTTCGATCATGGTTTACTCCACTGGCTTGCGGGCGCGCGGACGGCGGACTGTCGTCGAGCCGTTGCTGGCAACTTTCTTGGCGGCTGTCCGTTTCCGGGTCGCCCCGCGCTTCGGCTTTTCGTCCTGCTCCGCTTCGACCAAAGCTTCCACGGCGGAGCCTTCCGGCGCCGTTGCTTCGCCGCCGCCCGCGGAAGCGGATGCGGATGCGGTCGCGACGGCGGCCGGTTCGGGTTGGGCTTCGGGCGCCGGCCGCGGCGAAGCGAGTTCGGCGCCTGGATAGGCGATCAGCCCGCGTACCGCGTCGGCTTCAATGCGGACGAGGTAGTTGTCCTGGGCGAAGTTCAAGAACTCG
This sequence comes from Bryobacteraceae bacterium, assembly GCA_046155405.1. Lineage (GTDB taxonomy): Bacteria > Acidobacteriota > Terriglobia > Bryobacterales > Bryobacteraceae. Next base: position 77,377 of record JBJXFL010000126.1, read on the forward strand.
CCAAACGACTGGAACCCGTACTTCTGTACGTCGAAGGTCGGATGGATCTTCGTCATCCAGCCGGCCAGAATATCGGCGGTGGCGCCATCTTCCAAGTCCAACTTGTAGATGTCGACAACTTGGCGGAGCATCGGCAGCGCCTCTTCCTTCTTCGGTGTGGCAACCGCTTCGGGGACCTGCTTCACTTCAATCGTCTTGCGGCCTTCGGGGCCGGTTGTCGCCAGGTAGCCGTTCGTTTCCAGTTTGTCCACGAAATCGGAGAACGACCCCGTGCCATACGCCCGTTCATTGAAACTGGGGTCGAGTTGCAACATGGTGCTCTTCAACAGGCCCAACTGCGGTTGGACGCCGCGGCGGCGCAGCGTGGCCAGCGCGCGCTCCACCAACGGCAGCGCGTGCGGCAACTCGAGCGGCGCGGGGCGGCGGTGATCGCGGCCGCCACGGCGGTGGCTCTCGACATGCGCTTGCGGCTGCGGAGGAGGTGGCGGCGGAACGCCCTGTTGCGCGGCCAGTTGCGCGGCGGCGGCGGAGGTTGCCGCAAGCAACGCGGTGGCTGACGGGATCGGCGTTGGCCGGCTGGGCGGAGGGCCTTCGCGCACCGGGAACTTCGAATCGTCCAGCAGCGATTCATACGAGATGAACTCGTGGCAGTTCTGCTGCAGGATCGTGGAGGTGAAAGCCTTTCCGCCAACGATATAAATCGTCTTGCCATAGGCTTTCAGTTTGTTGACTAGCGGGATGAAATCGCTGTCACCCGAGATGATGGCGAAGGAGTTCACGTTCTTGTGCGTGAAAGCCATCTCCAGCGCGTCGAGCGCGAGGTTGATATCCGCGCCGTTTTTGTCGCCGCGCGGGGATGGCAGCCGTTGCACCATCTGCACGGCATTCTCCGCCATCTGGCGCACCGCGCCTTCCTGGCGCGACCAGTTGGCGTAGGCGAACTTGGCGACAATGTCGCCGCGTTCTTTTAGGGCATCGAGGCAAAGTGAGACCGCAAACTCGCGACGGAGCGTGCTCTTCACACCGATCTCAATGTTGTCGTAATCGACGAATACAGCTATATTCTGGCGTTCCTGCATTTATGATTCCTAGCGCTGGGCGTGGGCGTTCGGCTTCTTCACGACAGCCTGACGGCTGAACGGATAAAGGACACGATCTCTTCCAACGAAGAGCCGGGCGGAAAAACCGCGGCCACACCGAGCTGTTTCAACTTCAAGCTGTCCTCGTCGGGAATAATTCCCCCGACAATGACAGCGACATCTTCCATCCGATTCTGGCGAAGGAGCTCCAGGACGCGCGGCACAATTGCCAAATGCGCACCGGAGAGAATCGATAGGCCAATCACCTGAACATCTTCCTGCATCGCGGCGTGGACGATCATTTCTGGCGTCTGCCGGAGGCCGGTGTAAATGACCTCCATACCCGCGTCGCGGAGCGCCCTGGCAATAACCTTGGCACCTCTATCGTGGCCATCCAGCCCCGGCTTCGCGACAAGTACCCGGATTCGACTCTCCATCCGCTTGTCAAAGTGTATCTCAATTTACGACGTGGCCTCGGCCGCGGTATCGAACTCGTTCCGGCCAGCGTCCGGAAACCGCGGCCACAATTCGTTGCCGGTCCCGCTCGCCGCCGCCGGCGCGCCCGGTTGGCGATTCCACGCCCGTCCCGCTCCCGAATCTTAATTCTGCCACGCGAATTTCTGCACCCGCCAATTCTTGATCTCGGCGGCGTAGATCGCGCCAGTGGAATCGACGGCCATATGGTGCACAAAATCGAACCGGCCCGGAATCTTCCCGTACTGCCCGTACGTCCCAAGTACTTGGCCTTCCATATTCACTTTCGTGATCTTGTTCGCATACCCGTCGCAAACATAGAACGCGTTCTCTTTGCCATTAAACGCCAGTCCCCAAGGCGAGCCCAAGTGCGTCCACTTATTGATCAACTTACCCTCCGGCGAGAAAATCTGCACGCGCTTGTTCTCCCGGTCCGCCACATACACCCGTCCGCGGCTGTCCAGGGCCACGTCGTGGGCAATGTCAAACTCGACATCGCCGGTACCTTTCTTCCCGCCGATATGCATCACGTATTCGCCATCCTTATTGAACTTCACCACCCGCGAATTCACATAACCGTCGGAAACCCAGAAGTCGCCATTCGGTTCAAAGGCAATGCCCGTCGGTCGGTTGAACGCGTCCTTCGATTCGTTGTTCCCCGGCGCGCCGCCCGGGTTGCCGATCTGCATCAACATCCGGCCGTCGCGCGCCCATTTCTTCACCGAGTGCGCCGCCACATCCACAGTCCACACATTCCCGTCCGGATCGATCTTAATGCCGTGCGACGACGTCACCGGCAGATTCTCCCACGCGTCGAGCAGCTTGCCCGTCTTATCGAATTTCAGGACCGGCGCCTTCCCACGATTGAACACCCAGACGTTGTCGTCCTTATCGGTGGCCACCCCGGAGGTTTCGCCCAGGTGCATCCCCTTTGGCAGTTTGACCCACTCCGATACCAGCTTAATCGGCAGCGTGGGCTGTGAGAAGAGCATCGCGGCCGCGCCGCAACCCAATAGAAGAACTTGCTTCATAGTGCCCGCTATTATACAAGTCTCTCTCGCCACGGGCACAGACGCGATATTCCCGGTCATGGAAAAACCTGCGCCCTTTGCTTTTAGCGCAGGGTGTCTTCGAGCGTTGTGCTTCCGAGGATGCGTTTAGCCCAAGTATGCAGGTCCTCAGTAGATGCGCTCTGTAGGCGCTCCAAAACCCATACCGGTAGAGAACCGAATTTCTCGGTCAACTGCTCCTGAAGCAGGTCTTGCCGGCCTTCTTGCCGGCCCTTCTGTTCGCCCTGCTCGAACTGCTGCCGGATCAGCGGACCAAGAACCTTGTTCTCCATCACATCGATCATGCCGACCTCCTTCAGCCTGTCGCTTACGGCCTCTTCCATTCCCAGTATGCCCGAAAGCAGTATGAGCGTGCCCGCTGCCCGGTCTTGATCTTCACTCTTCATGGTACGCAGGCGGGGCAAGATCACCTCCAGCGCCCTTTCCGGCTCGCCCTTTGCCAATAGTGCCAGTAAGTTGTCGGCCCAATCCTCGCTGGCCAACAGCGGTCCGGCTTCGTACTCCCGCAGGTTCACTATCTCGAACCGGAAGTCAATCGACGGGGACGTGTAGGCACACTCCAAGCGCAACGGTTCCCTACCCAGATAAAGGACCACCTGGGCGACGTGTTGTTTGTGGAAACGCACCAGGTAGCCGTAGTATTCGAGCATCCGCAACTCGAAGCCGGACTCGTTGAATGCTTGAAGCTCGACATGATGAAGCAAACCGTCTTCGGTGCGAACAACAAGGTCGGCGCGATGGTTGAAGATTTGCGGCTGTTCCGTGGCCAGGAACTCAACGACCTTGCCGCCGAAGAGTAACCTGCGGATAATGCCCTCGCCATCGCCTAGGAAAAGCGATTTCAAAGAGACGTCGTAGCGTTGGGCCATGCGGCTCCTCTCCATTAACTTGGTGCCTCACCCGCGAGCGGTGCTACCCAAGTTGTTGACGCACTTGACCGCGAGCCTGCCCCGCGGTTAGCGGCTCCACGGAGATAGATCGCTCCCGGGCAGTTACATCACCCCAACCCCAGTATTCGCCGATTCCGCGCCGCATCCGAATCCGCGCCCGCAAAATCGTCGAACGCTCTAGCCGGGACATCGATCAGGTGCGACGCGATAAACGGCGCCCCTTCCGCCGCGCCCTGCGAGCTGTCCTTGTAGCAACACTCCCACTCCAACACCGCCCAGGAGTTATATCCGCCCGCCGTCAGCCGCGTGAACACCTGCTTAAAGTCCACCTGGCCGTCGCCCAGTGAACGGAACCGCCCGGGACGCTCTTTCCAACCCAAATAGCCGCCGTAGACGCCCGATTTCGCCGACGGACGGAACTCCGCGTCCTTTACATGGAACGCCTTGATCCGCGACGCATACACGTCGATAAACCCAACGTAGTCCAGGCACTGCAGTATGAAATGCGATGGGTCGTAGTTGATGTTCACGCGCGCGGAGTTGCCCGTCGCTTCCAGGAACCGCTCGAACGTCGCACCGTCATAAAGATCTTCGCCGGGGTGCAGTTCATAGGCCACGTCGACACCGTACTGGTCGGCATATTCAAGAATCGGCCTCCAACGCTTCGCCAGTTCCTTGAAACCTTCTTCCACCAACCCGCCCGGCCGCTGCGGCCACGGATATATGTACGGCCACATCAGTGCGCCGGAGAACGATGGCGTTACCGTCAACCCCAGGTTGGCCGACGCTTTCATGACCATTTTCAGTTGCGCCGTCGCCCATTCGCTGCGCGCCGCCGGGTTGCCCCGAACCTCCGGCGCCGCGAAAATGTCGAACATTTCGTCATACGCGGGATGCGACGCGACCAACTGGCCTTGCAGATGGGACGCCAGTTCCGTGATCTCCAGGCCGTTCGTCTGGCCCTTCAATTCGTCGCAGTACGTTTTCGACTCGGCCGCCATGGCCAAATCCATAATCCGGATATCCCACGAGGGGAGTTGGACGCCTTTGTAGCCGAGGAACTTCGCCCAATTGGTAATGCTGGGCAGTGAATTAAAGGGCGAGGCATCACCCATAAACTGTGCCAAAAAGATGGCGGGGCCTTTGATCTGAGACATAGCTGCACTATCGTACGCCAAATCAACCGGTGGGCGCACTTTGTCATCCAGTTGTAATAATCCGGGAACGGTGCTGAAATGAAGGCAAGCTACGCTTGGTCCATGAGGAGTCTACTTTGTTCAAACGCTTAACACTCTGTTGTGCCCTGTTCGCCAGCCTGTTACTGGCCCAATTCGATACCGCACAGGTGCTCGGTACCATTCAAGACGCCGCCGGCCTCGCTGTCGCCGGCAGCGACGTCACGCTCACCAACCTCCGCACCGGCGTCCAACAAAAATCCGGCACCGACGCCAACGGCAGCTACCAATTCGCCAACGTCAAGCCCGGCGAGTATAAACTCGAAGCTACCGCGAAAGGCTTTAAAACCGCCGCCGCCAACACATTTTCCGTCACGGTCAACGCTCGCCAGCGCGTCGATTTGAAACTCGAAGTCGGCTCAACTTCGGACAGCATCACCGTCACCGACGCCGCCGCCGCCCTCGAGACGGATACATCCTCCCGTGGCACCGTGGTGGGCAGCCAACAGGTTGTCAATCTACCTCTTAACGGCCGTGCCTATGCCGATCTTGCGCTTCTGGCCCCCGGCGTGCGACGCAGCGACATCTCCAATTCGCGCGACGCTTCTTTCAATGTCAACGGCATGCGCAGTTCGCAGAACAACTTCGTGATCGATGGCGTCGACAATAACGCCTACGGCACCTCCAATCAGGGCTTCTCCAATCAAGTCGTTCAGCTATCGCCGGACTCAGTCCAGGAGTTCCGGCTGGAGACCAACAACTTCTCCGCCGAATACGGCCGCGCCGGCGGCGCTGTCATCAACGCCTCCATCCGCTCCGGCGCCAACCAGTTCCACGGTTCCGCCTACGAGTACTTGCGGAACACGGTGCTCAATGCCACTGGCTTCTTCAAGCCTGTGAATAATCAGAAACCGGTACTCATCCAGAACCAGTTCGGCGGCACCTTCGGCGGGGCTATCCGCAAGGACAAAATGTTCTTCTTCGCCGACTATGAAGGCTATCGCCGCATCTCGAAGAGCATCGCATTTTCCACGCTGCCCACGCTCGATCAGCGCGCCGGCAACCTTGGCATCGCCGTCAGAAACCCCATCACCGGCGTGGTCTATAGCAATGGCGTCATCCCATCCGCGGACATCACGCCTTTCGCCCGCGAAGTGCTTGCCGGCCTCCCCGCGCCCAATCGGCCCGGCCTCTCCAACAACTACGAATCGCAGCCTCGCCGCTCCGATCGGAACGACAAGGGCGATATCCGCTACGACCACTATTTGAACTCCAAGCTCAACTTCTTCGGCCGCTATTCCCATCGCCTGCTGCAGAACTTTGAGCCTCCCGCCATTCCCGGACCGTCCGGCGGTAATTCCAACGGCAACGTCCGCGTCCTCAATAAACAGGTCGCGTTCGGCAGTACCTGGAATGTGACGCCCGCCAGCCTCCTCGAATTCCGCATGGGCATCTCCGATTCCGAAGGCGGCAAATTCCCCATCTTCGTCGGCGAGCCCACCGTGGCGTCCAAGTTCAACATCCCCAACGCGCCCAGCGATCCCCGTTTCACCGGCGGTCTCTATTCGCAAAACGTCACCGGCTACACTTCCTTCGGCGTGCAGAACTCGAACCCCCAGTTTCAGAACCCATTCGTTGTCAATCCCAAGGTCAACTACTCCCGTATCGCCGGCCGCCATTCGCTCAAGGCCGGTTGGGAATATCAGAGGATCGGCACGGAGATTGACGACTTCAATCCGAAATCGGGGTCGGACACCTACAACGGCCGCTTTTCCCTGGCCCCCGGCGCCACGAACAACAACCTTCAGTTCCTATCGGACTTTCTCTTCGGCGCCCGCAGCGCCTATCAGCTCAACAGCGCCAACATTGTCAACTACCGGCAATGGATGAACTTCTTCTACTTCCAGGACGATTTCAAGGTCTCGCGTAAGCTAACGCTCAATCTCGGCGTACGCTATGAGTTCGCCACCCCTCAATGGGAACGCGACAACGCGATTTCGAGCCTCAATCCCGCCACCAACACGCTCATCCAAGCCAAGTCCGGATCCATCGAGGAACGGTCTCTCATCAAGCCCGATAAGAACAACTGGGCGCCTCGCCTCGGCATCGCCTACACGCTCCTTCCCAGAACCGTGATTCGCGCCGCCTACGGTGTCAGCTTCATCCACTTCAACCGCATGGGCGGCGAGAATCTGCTGGCTTATAACCTGCCATTCATCCTCAACCCCATCGTCGATTCGCAACTCCCGCCCGCTGTTACCAACGGTCAGGCGCTCTGCACTAGCCCCTCTCAAGGCCCCAACGATTGCTTCCGGACCACCACGCTCGGCTACCCCAATAACTTCCTCAGCCTGGCCAACATCAGGGCCACCAATACCCGGACCAACTACATCCCGAACGATCTCCGAACCGCATACAACAAGAACTGGCACTTCAGCATCCAACAGGAACTCGCCAAGGAATGGGTTCTCGACGTCGGCTATGTCGGCGCCAGCGCCGACAAGCTAATGATCCTCGGCGACTACAATCAGGCCCGCCCGAACCGGACCGGGGAAGCGCTCGCCCTGCAGGCCCGCCGTCCCATCCAGACGCTCGGCTTCGTCCAGATCGCCTTCAACGGCGGCTTTCTCGACTATCACGCTTTCCAGACCAAAATCGAGAAACGGTTTTCTGGCGGCTTCTACTTCCTGAACTCCTTCACGTGGTCGAAGGCTATCGACAACGCCTCCGGCCACCTCGAAACCGCTAACGGCGATAACTCGCGCGTGAACTATCTTAATCTTGCCCAGGAGAAGGGCCTCTCCGGGTACGATCAGCCGTTCAACAACACCACCACTTTGCTTTGGGACCTCCCCTTCGGCAAAGGCCGCAAGTTCGGCGACTCCTGGAGCAAGCCGGCCGACCTTATCGCCGGCGGCTGGCGCCTATCGGTCATCAACTTCGCCACCAGCGGGGTCCCTGTCAACCTAACGTACGGCCCGTCTTCCACTTTCCAGACCTCGGGCGCTCCCACCTACCGGCCCAATATATCTGGCGATCCCGTCCTGCCCGAGGGGCAGCGCACCGTCGCCCAATGGCTCAACCCCAACACCGTGTCGCTCCCCACCGATATCACCCAGCCGTTCGGAAACGCCGGCCGTAACATCGTCCGCGCGCCTTCTTACCACGCCATGAACTTCGGCCTCCACAAGGATTTCAACATAACCGAACGCCAGAGGTTCGAGTTCCGGATGGAAGCGTTCAACTTCTTCAACAAGACGAATTTGAATGCTCCCAACGGCAACCGTTCCGCCACGAACTTCGGTTCCATCACTGGCACGCAACCGGCGCGCGAAATCCAATTCGCGCTCCGCTACGCGTTCTAATCGGCCGCGAACAACGATTCCCCGTACTTGTCCTCACGACTGGCGATCTCCGCGCGCAACCGCGCCCGGAGCTTCGCCAGCGTGGAGGCCATCCCCGGCTCCGCCGCCAAATTCCTCATCTCCCCGGGGTCTTTCTCCATATCGATCAACATCTCCCGCGTCCCCGGCCCCTGCCAAATGGAGTACTTATACCGCCCGTTCCGCAACGTCCGCGAATCCCCGCACTCGACCACCAGGTCTGTCCGCCAATCCGCCTCAGATCCTTTTTCCGCCAACTTCCTCACACTCCGCCCCGGCAGCCCCGCCGGAGGCGTGATCCCGGCAAAATCGCACAACGTCGGAAACAGATCGATCGTCGATCCCACCAAGTGTTTCCGGTCGACTTTCCCAGCCGGCACCCGCCCCGGCCACGACACAATAAACGGCACCCGCGCCGACTCCTCATACGGCAGGCTCTTATGTTCAAACCCGTGCGCGGAGTCCATATCGCCATGGTCGCTCGCAAAAATCACCACGGTATTCTTGTCCACCGCCGCCAGCACCCGTCCAATCTGCGCATCCACGCCCTCCGTCAACCGGCAATAGGTCCACCGGTGCAAACGCCACTCGTCCGCCGACCAATGCGCCCGCACATGCTTCCGGAATCCCGTCAACCGCGTAAACGCGCCTGGCTCACCCACCGTTGGCCCATGGTTCGCGGGCAGCGGCGGACAGTAGGCCCCCGCCGGCACCCGCGAAGCCGCCGCCACATGCTCCCGCTCCACCACCGATTTCGGATAAACCATCGGCATCCCCTCGGCCTTCGCATGGGCATCAATCGCCATGTAGCAAATATCGTGGGGATTGATAAAGCTGGCCACCAGCAGGAACGGCTTGTCCTGTTTCTGTTGCAAAAACTTCACGCACTCCGTCGCCAGTTCGTCGCGCTCGTCGCGTGTAATGTACTCAAACCCAATACTCTCCGCCGTCATCGGCTTCGGCCAATGCGTCTTCCCGCCGAACGCTGTCCGGTACCCTCCGGCGCGAAAGACGTTCCCCAATGCTGTCGGCAAGACAGAATCCGGCAGTGTCGGCGCGTTGTTGCCGCGAATGCCGAAGTGGCTCGGATACCGCCCAGTCATCATCGAAGTCCGCGCCGGAACGCAAACCGGATTCCCGGAATAGGCCAGTTCAAATCGGATGCCCGAGGCGGCCAGCGAATCCATCGCCGGCGTCTTCAACCACCGGTTTCCCGTACAACTCATCATGCCCGCATGCTGCTGATCGGTCATGATGTACACAATGTTCGGACGCTCCGTAACCGCCGCCGCAGCCGCCGCGCTCAAAAATCCACGTCTATCGATTACCATTCTTCCCCACTCCGCCCGCACCGACAAGCGCGAGGATCTCATACGGACCGAGTTTTTCGCCTGTCGTGAACGCCATCGCGATGGCTATAGCTTATCCCAGAAGCCGCTGGCGAACGCGAAACGGCCGATATAAAACGCCGGCCGCAACATCGTCCGCGCGCATACCTACCATCAGATGAACTTCGGACTTTACAAGGACTTCCACCTCACGGAACGCCGGAAGCCGGAGTTCCGCATGGAAGCGTTCAACTTCCTCAACAAGACGAATTTCAACGCGCCCAACTGCAACCGCTCCGCCGATAACCTCGGCTCCCTCACGGGTGCCCAGGCGGCCCGCGATATTCAATTCGCGCTCCTCTCCGTGGCCCTGCCGGCGAGTCTGCGCCAGAGCCTTACGCGAGCGCGGGCCGAATTGCGCACGTCTCGGCGGGCGTGAAGGTGCGGTTTTTCGCAGATCGTCGGCGTCTTTCGCCGGACGATGCCCGTGCATTTTCGCGCCTCCAACGAAGCCGGAAACCAGCGCTTCCCGATTCCGCGAAGTCTCGATACGTTCGGATTCTACCGCCAAAAAAAGAAAACTGTTGAATCCATACTTGTGCGTCGCACACCCATGCCGCGGCGATTAATTGACTTCAAAAATACCCGAGTATATGCTTGACCTACTCTATTCCGGCTCCAGGAGAAAAACGATGGAAAGCGAACTCGCGACAAAGCTCAATCGCCTCGCACCCCTCGCGTCCGAATGCCGTCCCGCAATTCGCATGGCGTTCCGTGGAGTGGTGACATTAATTGTCGCAGCGGGAGCGGTGATGGCCCAAACCGGCGGCGGCGCCACATTGGTTGGCACCGTCAGGGATTCTACCGGAGCGGTGGTGGCCGCGGCGAAGGTGACCGTGGTCAACATCGCCACCGCCTTTATCGCGGAAAACACGACTTCCGCGGAGGGCGCCTATTACGTTCCGTACCTGACTCCCGGCGATTACCGGATAAAGGTGAACGCGCCGGGATTTAAAGAGTATGTCCGCGAAGGCATCACGCTCCGCTCCGCCGAAGTGCCGCGCGTCGATATCACGATGGAGTTAGGCTCCGTGAACGATAGCGTTACCGTGAGCGCCTCCGCCTCGTTGTTGAATACCGAAAACGTTGTGAGCTCCCATGTTATTGGCGCCGAAGCCCTGGTGGAAACTCCCGGGGTGATGAAGCGCACGGTTTACCTGTTGCAGTATATGCCTGGGGTGATCGGGGTGCTGGGCCAAGCCGGCTTTCACGTTCAAGGACAAGCCCAGAACAACATCGGTTTTTCGATGGACGGAATCAGCGCCAAGTCGCCTTATACAGGCGTTGTGAACCAGGTGGATGGCGTCATCCAAGGCAGCACGGACGCGATGGAAGAAGTAAAGGTGTTGACGACGGGCGTATCCGCCGAGTACGGGCACTCGGCGGGCGGGTCGATGAAGATGGTCTATAAGTCGGGGACGAATCAGTTGCATGCATCTTTTGAAGACCGCTATCTGAATGGAAAGTGGGTGCACCGGCATTATTTAGAGCAGATCCAGCGGCCAAACGTGCCGTGGTCTTACCAAACCTTCGATCTGGTGGTCCATGGCCCGGTGGTGATTCCCAAGCTCTACGATGGCCGGAACAAGACGTTTTGGCTGTCCGACTACGCCATCAACCACGAGCGCACCATCAACGTCAGGGTAGCCACCGTGCCGACGCCGGAGATGCTCAACGGCGATTTTTCGTTCCGGGAAGCGCCGGGCGGCGGGCTGCCGATCTATAACCCCTTCTCCACCCGGCAAGTGGGCACGATGTGGACGCGGGATCCGCTGCCTAACAACGTGGTTCCAAGAAGTCTCATGGATCCGGTGGCGCTCAAGTTCCTCGGTTTGGGGATCTGGACGGCGCCGAACCAAGTGGGTTCTCCGGCCCGGACGGGACCGGTGGGAAACTTGCAGCGGGCAGAGACGTGCCGATGTTTGAACCGGGACCGCTGGGACGAAAAGATCGACCATCAGTTCTCGTCAAACCACAAGATGTTTTTCCGCTATTCGCACGGACATCACCGGGGCCAGAACGGGGACAACTTCGCGAATGCCTTATACAATGCCTCGCGGGAAATTAATCCTACCGACGATATCAACGGCGTCATCAGTTTCACCTCCATCCTCTCGCGGCGGTTATTCAACGAATTCCGGATCGGCTACAATCGCCGCGCTTCATCGAATCCCGAGCGTCCGCAGTCCGTCACCGATTCCATCAGCATTCCCGGGGTTCCTACCGAAACCTTTCCGTACTTCAACATCGGCTATAGCATTGCGCCGATGGGCTACACGCGGCAGGTGGGTGAGGACAGGATCCTGCAGAACAACACGACCCTGATCGCGGGCCGCCACAGCCTGAAAATGGGCTACGAGATGATCCGCTCGGGATACAGTGACAAGGCAACCTCGCTGCCCTCGGGCCAGTACAATTTTGGCGGAGGCACATCGCTTCCTTTCGCCCAGAATACGGGGAACGATTTCGCGGCCTTCCTGATGGGGGCGGTTACCAGCGCCACCTTCACCAAGCAACTCGCCATTTTCATGCCCCGCCAGTGGGACCACGAACTGTACTTCCAGGATGATTGGAAAGTGCTGCCCAACGTGACGCTGAACCTCGGGGTGCGCTGGACCTACTTCTCGCCCTATACGACCAAGTGGAACCAGCAATCGCAGTTCGATCCAACCGCGACCGACCCCGTGACCGGGCGGATGGGCGCGATCACACATCCGAAAGGACTCATCGGGAGGCGCGATTTGAACAACTTTCAACCGCGATTGGGCTTGGCGTACAACTTTCGGCCGAAGTGGGTGTTCCGTGCGTCGTATGGCATCATGACGGTGGATAACACGGTCATAGACGGCATCAACGGCGGCGGTTTCGACGAATATGCCGGCGTCTTCAACATCCTGCAGCCGGTAGGCGACCCGCGGCACCAGTTTCTGCTGGCAAACGGCCCGGGACCGATCAACTACGTGGTGAATGCCGACGGCACGGTTCCCTATACGGGCGCCAATTTTGGCAGCCGGAACGCCACCTGGCGCGACCCCAATCTGCGCAACGCCTATGTCATGAACTGGTCGGGAGGCTTCCAGTATCAGCCCGGCGATACGTGGGTGATCAACGCCCAGTACCAGGCGGCGGCGGGAGTAGGGTTGCAACGGGCGTGGAACATCAACGGGATTCCGTTGTCGATCGCTTTGGGCGGAGACCGGGCATTGCAGGATACGGTATTTACCGCGCAGCAGAACTACATGATCTACCCGCAATTTGGCACCGTCAATCTGTTGTCGAATTTCAATCACAACACTTGGCATAGCGGGAATATCTCGCTTGAGAAACGCTTCGGAAAAGGGCTGCTGTTTAACACGAGCTTTAACTTCTCGAAGTCGTTAAGTAATGACGATTCCCTCGGCTACTACAACCGGCAAGGGAAAGCCCGGACCTCCTACGACCAGCAGAAAGCCTTCGGCGCATTCGTGGTTTACGAGTTGCCCGTCGGCAAGGGCCAACGCTGGCTCAATCGGGGCGGGATTGTGAACACTTTGCTGGGAGGCTGGAAGGTGAACATAAGTGAAAACACCCTGTCCGGAGCGCCGATTTCGGTCACTCATGCGGGAAGCCCCAACCGCTATCTAGCGGCGTCGCGCGTGAACGCTCTGACGCCCATTGAACAGGCGAAGGTTCCCGACTGGGACATGGGTCAACGCTTTCCCACCGCGGCGCAAACTCCTTACATCAAGATCGGTAGCTTTGCTTATCCGGCCGCGTACACGATCGGAACGCTGGGCTCCAGGGTCTTGCAGGCGCCGCCGCTCTATTGGATGCAGTTCTTCATCACCAAGAGCTGGAATCCGGTTGGGGAACGTTTTAGACTCAGTTTCCGCGCGGACGGCCACAACTTGCCGCACAAGAATCCAAATATTGGCGCACCCAATACCCAATTCAACCTGAACAACACCAATGCGTTTGGCCGGTTTACGGGTGTTGTGGGGGATTTTTCCAACTTTGGGACGGCGCAGGCGAACATGCAGATATCCATTCGAGCGGAGTTTTAATAGGAGAACGGTATATGAGCGCACAGGAATCGAAGAGCAATCGAAGAGAATTGGCCGGCATGGCGCTGGGCGGAGCGGCGTTGCTGGCATCGGCGGGGCCAACTTCCGCCGCGATGCGGCCAATCCCGCCGGGCATCAAGATCGGTGTCAGCGGTGGGCAGGCCTCCGAAGACCACTTCCTGTTTCTGAAGCAGCTTGGGGTGACGTGGGTCAGCCTCGGGGCGAGTCCCACAACGGCAACCGCCGAGGGCTTCATTAAGATCCGGGAGCAGTGGGAAGCCGGCGGGTTCAAGGTGTATAACATCGGGAGCGGAGTGGGGCCGAGCGGCAGTCTCCATAACATGGAGGAGGTCACGCTGAACCTTCCGGGACGGGATAAAAAGATTGAAGAATATCTGAACTATATTCGCTATCTCGGCAAAGCCGGAATTCCTTACTCGACATACGCTCATATGGGTAACGGCATATGGTCGAGCGGCCGCGTAATAAGCCCGCGTGGATACAGCGCTCGAGACGGGAATTCCAACAGTCCCGACTGGAAAGGGAACTGGGCCGGGAAGACATTCACCCAACCACTCTCCCACGGCCGCGTGTTCACCAAAGAGGAGATCTGGGAGAACTATACCTATTTCATTAAGAAGGTGGTTCCGGTGGCCGAGGAGGCGGGAGTGCGAATCGGCATCCACCCGGACGACCCGCCGCAACCGATGCTGGCTGGCGTTCCGCGTTGTATCTTCTCGAACTTTGAAGGGTACAAAAGGGCAATCGAGATCGCCAACAGCCCGAACATAGGCGTGTGCTTGTGCATTGGATCGTGGCTGGAGGGCGGGAAGATGACTGGCGCGGATCCGGTGGAAATGATTAAGTACTTTGGCGGCAGGAAAAAGCTATTCAAGATCCACTTCCGCAATGTAAGCGCGCCCTTGCCGCATTTCACCGAGACCATGATAGATGACGGCTACTACGACATGAGTAAGGCGATGCGGGCGCTGGTTGAGGTGAAGTTTGAGGGGATCGTGATCCCCGATCATATTCCGGGCGTGGGAAGCAACCCGAGAACGGAACCCGGTGGACGCGGTGCGGGAGGGAGAGCCTCTGGAGAAGGATATCGGGCTAACCCGGCCTTGGCGTACTTGATCGGTTGCATGAACTCAATGCTCATCGCCGCGCAGGGGAAGACTTAGCCGCGACCAAAAGTGTTCAAAGCGCGAGCTTTCGTACTCGAAGATCGGCGTTCAAGGTATAAGTAACTGTGAACGAGTTGTCCTCACGGATCCCTCCGAAGCTGGCAGTTACACCGAAGTGGACATACCGTTTGAGTAGCCGGGTTCCTCGAGATAAACTTCGCCGTTTTTCGGCGGGTGGGCCGCAAAAATGTGCTCCGAAGCGGACGCGGCAGAGGCGGTTTCAATTCAAAAATTGGAGCCGGATCGATGGGCTTCCTCCGCCAGAAAGGCTCGCTCGGAGTCCGCCTGTAAACGAGAAATCAAACTCTTCGGTCGGAGAAAGTCGAACTCCCCAACCGGTCGTTTGGGCCAAAGTCCCCGGACCCCTCAACTACCGGGCAGGAGGGCTTTTATTGCGGCTCGGACCGAGCGCTGATCGCTATCCAGCAGTTTAAGGGCAGTCGGAGTTGACGGACGCCGTTTTGGACATGGCGCGGCGCCACGCGTAGGGAATCGCCGCACGTGCTATGAAAAAAATTTCCACGGCTTCGCCGCAGTGGCAGGCAACTGCCTGCCATTGGGTTCTCCGCCCGTTCCCTGTGCAGTTTCGAAAGCTACAGGGTCAAGGCAAAAGGACAAAGGGTCAAGGGGCGGGTAGTTCCCCGGTACAACGGAAGCCGAAACCGATGTTTCGGCTCGTAGGAGGGATACTGTAGCGGTACGAAGCGCGCACGACGGACGCATTACTGTCCCAAGACCCGCCCCGCAACACGCGATACTCTCCGGTGGAGGGTCCCGTAGGATCGGTTACCGGACCTGAACTGGCGTATGTATTCTTGTACCAATCCGCCGTCCATTCATAGACGTTTCCGAGCATATCGTAAAGCTTGAACTGATTCGCAGTTTTCTTCCCAACAGGATTAGGCTTGCCCCCCGAATTGGCGTCGTACCAGGCGACATCCGACGGCGCCGCATACCGCGCCCCTGTGGTTTCGCCTCTCGCTGCATACTCCCACTCGGCTTCGGTGGGCAGCCGCAACCCCGCCCACTCGCAGTACCCCTTGGCTTCGTTCCAATCGATCTCGGTCATTGGCAGTGAAGCGCCGCCGAAACTTAGGTTCGGCAGCGCTTTCCCGGTTGCGGCTGCAAAGCGCTTATACGCTTCCACGGTAACCTCTGTCTGGCCCATCCAAAATGCTTTGCGGATTCGTACTTCGTGCACCGGTTTTTCGTCGTTCGAGCACTCGCTGTCTCCAGACGAGCATCCCATCCGGAATGTCCCGGCCGGAATGTGGACGTAGCGTAAACCGTCCTTGCGGCTTGTAGTCACATCCAATAGATTGCGTTGGGCGTCGCGGACCCGGGCGGTCACTTCACAGCTTGCCGTGTGGCCTGCCGCATTCCGCGCGACTAGCGTGTAGCCCGTCGTCAGCGTAGGTCGGACTGCGGTCGGGCTAATCACGTCCTGACCATTGAGGCTGACGGAGCTGGCATCGGTAGTCTTGAATTGCAGGTATACGGCGTCGCCGGGATTTGCGGACTCCGCGGGACTGGCGGCGCAGCCGGCAATCGAGGGCGCCGCCGGCGGAGTGGGAACCCGCTTGCCGATCTGGGACACGAGCCACGCGCCAATCGCCACAACTGGCACACCGGCAACTGCAATCCAAAGGCGACTCCGCCCGGGCGGAGGATCGGCACGCGGCTCGGGCTGAACCGGAACCGGCGCGAGTGGATCGGTTTCTGTAACTACTTGGCCCTGTGGATCCACAACCGTCAACTCCTGCGCATTGATCCGCGCCTGCAGTGCCCGAAGCTCCTGATTCCACCCAAAACCGGCAGCCACCGCCTCCAACACCGCCGCAGCGGCTGCCTTCTTCTCCCGTCCCTCGGCGGCTAGCATTTGCCGGATCTGCTGCGTCATCCGCACATAACCCGGATCCTGCGGCGGCGGCCCCTCCTCCAACCTCTCCTGCAACGTCCGTAATTCGCCGCACCCCCTGTCCAACTTCTCCGCGCCCTCAGCCCATCTCTCCGCGCGCGCCCGGTCGCCACGATTCAAATCCGACAGCCCCTCAAGCGCTAACCGCCGCGCCTCCGCCTGCTTCAATGGAAACACTGCACGCCGCAGTTCCCGCTCCACCTCCGTCAAAATGGCAAATCTTCGCTCCGGCGCCTTCTCCAAGCACTTCTCGATCACCCGGATAGCGGGCGCAGGCAGCCCGCTGACCACCATACCCAGCGCCGCTGGCGCTAAGTTCACGATCGCATTCTGAACTAAGAACTCGGTATCCCCAGTGAAAGGATGCCGTCCGCTGAGTAACTCGTACGCCACCACGCCGAACGCAAATACGTCGCTCGCGAATCCCGACTTTCCCTGCGTCAGTTGCTCCGGCGCCATATAAGACAGCGTTCCCCTCAGCGCACTGCTCGGGTCCACCGCGCCGCCAGCTACATCCCGCCGTTTCGCAATCCCAAAATCCAAAACCTTCGCCACACCGTCGGGAGTAACCATCACATTCTTGGGCTTCAAATCCCTATGCTGCACCTTCGCCCGGTGCGCGTGGCCCAGCGCGTCCGCCATTTGTTCCAATATCAGAACTCGTTCCAATAGTTCTGGCGCCGGATCCCCCAGCACCCATTCTCCCAACCACGTCCCCGCCACCTTCTCCATCACAATCATCAGCCGCCCATCCCAAACGAAGGCGTCAAGCACAAAGACAATATTCGGATGACTCAGGCCCGCCAGCACGCGCCCCTCGCGGATCAACTCCGCCGGATCCGCCCCAGGATCCAACAGACCCTTGATCGCAACCGGCCGCCCCAACCCCGGATCCATCGCGGAATAGACAACCCCGAACCCGCCCCGCCCAAGTTCGCCGTCGACCTTATACCGTCCTACATTCATATTGCGTCTTCAGGATGCAAGCGTAACAAACGCGTTCTCTGTGTGTCGAGTTCGCCGCTCTCCACGGCGAGGATGTCGCGCACCGTTTCCTTTTCTCCGAAAACGAGGGAACTTTTCTCATTCAAAACCGTCAAGGAACGAATGACGCGCAGAAAATACCTCCTTCTATCTACAGTTGCCGCGCGCGCGCAACAAAAGCCCGCGCGCTGGCCGCAATGGGGCGGACCCGGCAGAAATTTCCACGTTCCCGACAGTCTCCCCATCCGGTCCCAATGGCCCGCCACCGGCCCTAAAGTCGTTTGGAAACGGCCTCTCGGCGACGGTTACAGCTCCCCTTCGGTCGACGGCGGTGTCCTGTACACGTTGTACGGCAGCCCCGCCGGCGAGACTACAATCGCCGCGGACGCGGCCACGGGCAAAACAATTTGGGAGCAAACGACTCGCCAGACCTTTCGCTCGGAGGCGCCCGATATGGGCCATGGTCCCTACGCGACGCCGCTGGTTGCGGCGGACCGTATCTTTACGGCCGGCGTCACCGGCCGCATTGAGTGCCGCGCCCGCAAGGACGGCGCTTTACTCTGGAAGCAGGATCTTTGGAGCGATCATCAGGGCACACGCCTCGCCTACGGTTACGCATCGAGTCCCATCGCATTCCGCGACATGATCGTCGTGCCCTGCGGCGGCAAAGGTAAATCGCTTATTGCCTTCCGTCAGTCCGACGGTGCGGTTGCCTGGGCCGCCAACGACTATCCCAATGTCTACTCATCCCCGATCCTCATCGACGTTGACGGTCTCGAACAGCTTGTCGCCCTCATGGATGGCTACGTCTTCGCCGTCAATCCCCACAACGGCGACCTGCAATGGCGCATCCCTTTCAAGGCGAGCTACAGCATCGCGGTTGCGTCGCCCGTTTGGGCGCCTGGCAACCTCCTCTTTGTCTCCTCGGAATACGACGCCGGCGCCAAGGTCGTCAAACTGGAACGGAACGGCCTTCGGACCGAGGCAAGGGAGGTCTGGTCCGCCAACCGGCTTCGCCTCCATCACGGGAATGCCATTTGCGTTGACGGAACAATCTACTTCTCCAGCGGCGGCAAGGGCTCCGTGGCTGTTCTATCCGCCGTTGACATGGCTACCGGCAAAATCCACTGGCAGGACCGCGTCCTCTCAAAAGCGACCTTTGTCTGGGCCGACAAGAAACTTATTACCCTCGATCAGGATGGCAACCTGATGCTGGCTCAACCCACACCGCAAGGCTTCAAGATTCTGGCGAAGGCCGAACTTCTAACGAACCTCGCGTGGACGCCGCCGGTTCTTGTCGGCACTCGCCTCTACCTTCGCGACCGCAAATCATTGGTTAGTGTCGAGTTGGGCTGAACGGCCGGTCGCGGCCCCCAACCAACGACGACCTCTCACGCTCCGCCAGCCGCGACCGAGTCCGTTTTGCGCGAGTTCCGCTCCATTAGCTTGGTGCCTCACCCGCGAGCGGTACTGCCCAAGTTGTTGACGCTCTCGACCGCGAGCCTGCCCCGCGGTTGGCGGCTTTAGAAGAAACCCGGCGATAAACGAAACCTTTGTCCTTTTCCAGGCGTCGAAATTCACAGCGCCGCGGAATAGCGCCCGCGGCCAACGCCTATACTTCACCGCCGTTCCATGCCCAAAAAACCGGAACGATTCTCGGAAAATAATGCTGAGCGAACCCAGGTTTGAACCAAGCTAAGTCCAACAATACAAACGAAACGGGCCTTAGAAAAAATAAATTGATTTTGGTGCCGCAAAAGCCGCCCCGATCATCGCGCGCGCCTTCGTGGTACAGGTAGAGGAGGCCTTCAAATGATCGGACCCGCCTTCACCTCTATCGCCACCGCCACGCTCACCCAGCACGCCACTCGCATTGATGCCTGCCTGGCAAAACTTACGCCCGAGCAGGTTTGGGTGCGGGCCAGTGAAAACGAAAACGCCATCGGCAATCTGGTCCTCCACCTCTGCGGCAATCTCCGCCAATACACTCGCCACGCCATCTTGGACGAGACGGACACGCGCGTCCGCGACGACGAATTCAACGCCCAAGGCGGTATCGATATCGACTCTCTCCGCGAGCGATTGAAGGCTGTCGTTGCCGATGCCGCCGCCATCGTCAAAGACTTGAGCGACGAACGCCTCGCCGAAAAGATCACCGTTCAAAACCGCGAAATGACGGTACTCGAAGCCATCTTCAGGACCACCGAACATTTCTCTCAGCACACCGGCCAGATCCTCTACGCAACGAAACTCCTGACGCACCGGGAGCTCGGTTTTTTCACTCACAAAAAGGCCTCGGCCTAGTCAGCCTTTCCAACCCCAATCGGGCTTGGTTAAATCGAGTGGATCCCCGGCGTCCTTCAACAGGATTCGCATTAGCAGATCGAGCTGCGTGACCGTCTCTTTCAACGTTGCGTCTTCCGCCAAATTCTTCATCTCCCACGGATCGGCCGCGATGTCGAACAGTTGCCGATTCTGGACGCCATTCGCGTTATAGCGAATGAACTTCCAGCGCGTCGTCCGCAGCGCCCGCTGCACATGACGGTAGCCGTACACCATCCCGTCGCGCATCTTCCGCTTCGGATCCTTCAACACCGGAACCAGACTTTTGCCATCCACCGTCGATGGGAGTGGCACCCCCAGCATCTCGAACATCGTCGGGAAGATGTCGAACAGGTAGACCAGCGTGTCCGTCCGCTGGCCCGCCGGCACCCCCGGTCCCGCAAGAATCAGTGGTACCCGAATAGAATGGTCGTACAGATTCTGCT
>JBJXFL010000129.1:0-30626 GCA_046155405.1 Bryobacteraceae bacterium
GCTTTCCGAGTACGGATTGTCGTTGGAGACATGGGGGCGGCTGTGGGTTTTGGTGATCCCCAGGTCGCTGAGCAGGAACGCTACCGGCTTGGATGTCATCGAAGAGCCACGGTCGGCGTGAATGGTCGGCATATTCTCCTTTATGTTCTGGTTGGCACAGGTATCGGCGAAGAGTTGTTTGGCCAGTTCGGCGCTTTCGCGATGAGCGAGCATCCAGCCGACCACATAGCGGCTATAGACATCGAGGATGACGTACAGGTAGAAGTAGGTCCACTTGGCCGGTCCCAGCAGTTTGGTGATGTCCCAGCTCCAAAGCTGATTCGGCGCCGATGCCAACAGTTCGGGTTTTGCGTAAGCCGGATGAACGAGCTGATCGCGGCGTTCCCGCGTCTGGCCGGCCTGGGCCAACAAACGGTACATGGTGCGCGCCGAGCAATGATAATGGCCTTCATCGAGCAGTGTGGCGCACACTTCCACGGGCGAATGGTTCTGAAATCGATCACTGTAGAGATGGGCCAGGATGGTTTCCCGTTCCGCATCGGCCAAGGCGCGGGGCGGCCTGGGCCGGGCGGGAGCGGGGCCATGGACGGGAGCCAGGTGGCGATAAAACGAAGCGCGCGAAATGCCGAGGGCGAGGCAGGCCGGTGCGGTTCCCACCTCCAGGGCGAGCGCTCCGGCCGATGCCATCAGGCAAGATCCTCGGGTGTCGGAGTGGCCAGGGTCAGACCCAAGAGGGAAGCCACTGTTTTTGAACATCAATGATGATTTCAGCTTTCCGCAATTGTTCGGTCAACCGCTCGTTCTGGCGGCGGAGGTGTTGGATCTCCTTGGCCGACGGATCGGCATGGGGTTTGGGACCACGGGTCCGCGGAGTAAGGCCTTGTTTGATTCCGGCATCTCGCTCCTGCCGCCAATGGGTGAGATGGGAGGAGTAGAGACCTTCCCGGCGGAGCAAGGCGCCGATGGCGCCACTCTCGGTTGCCGCGTCGGCCGCGGCTAGGATCTTCTGTTTGTAGGCGGCCGAGAAACTGCGCCGTTGGGCGCCTGGCCGTACCTCCGGGTTCGGCCGTTTTTCCGCGCCGGCTCCCGTCCCATTCTTCAATTCATCCATAAGCTGCCTGATCATTCCCGTTCTCTTTCCCGCCCTGCTCTTTAATTAAGATGGCCGGTACTGTCTCAGCTATGTTGGCACGGAGGGCTTAACACGGCGAAGAAAGTGTAGACCGGAGCGACGTAGTTGGGCGGCGCGGATGGATCCGCCGGTGGGCAGGGAACTGGCGCCGGAAAACTCCGCGTTGCGACGTTTTCGGCGACCTTGGTTCTTTTGCACGCGGTCGAACTACGGAACTACATACAATAGTTAAATGAGCTTCGACGACTACAAGCTCGTGATCTATCGAAACCAACCTGACGGTTGGGTTGCGGAAATCCCTGCGATCGCCGGATGCCACGCGCTGATGCCCACGGCGGAAGAGGCGGTGAGTGAGCTCGCCAAGGTGTTCCGATTGATCGAAGAAGAACACCGCGCCAGCGGCCGGACTCTGCCGCGCGACACGACCGAAATCGTGCATGCCTAGCGCCCGAGCATCCGAACTACAGCGCGTCGCCGCCAAACTCGGGTTCGAGCGCGCACGTCAAACCGGAAGTCACGAGCGGTGGCGACACGAAGACGGCCGGGCGACGACCATTCCCATTCATGGCGGGCGTGAGATCGGCCCGCCCTTGTTCTACCGAATCCTTGAACAGCTCGGGATCGACTTGGAGACTTTCGAACGCCTTCGATAGCCTTCGCCGTTAACGGCGGCGAGGCTCCCGCGAAGAGTCCGTTGCCATCGGGCAGGAGTTTCACTCGGTTTCAAAGCGGGAATGCTTGTGGATGGGATCAGGGCGATTGCAGGACGGCTTCGGCGACGAGGGCGGTGTTGGCGTGAATGGTCACGGTGTCGTTGACGTCGACGGCGTAGCCTCCGGCGAGGGTGACGACGAAGGGGATTTTGCGCTTGGCGGCTTCGCCCAGGACGAGTTCGTCGCGGCGGCGGAGACCTTCGATGGTCAGGCGGAGGCCGCCGAGCTGGTCGTGCTCGTAGGGGTCGGCGCCGGCAACGTAGAAGAGGATTTCGGGTTTGTGGGTGTCGAGGGCTTTCAATAGCGCGGGGCGGAGGCTCTTGAGATATTCTTCGTCGCGGACGCCGTCATCGAGGTGTATGTCGCAGTCCGACGGGGGCTTGATGGCGGGGTAGTTGTTGTATTGGTGAATCGACAGGGTATATACCGACTCATCCTTGGCGAAGATGGCGGCGGTACCGTTGCCGTGATGCACATCAACGTCGACAACGATGGAGCGGCGATTTGTTTTGCGAATGGCCACCGCGACGTCGTGAATGGCGCAGAAGCCTTCGCCATGGCCGGGGAACGCATGATGGAAGCCGCCGCCGATGTTATAAGCGCCGCCGTGTTTGAGGGCCAGTTGGGCGGCGAGGATAGATCCCCCCGCGGAGAGCCAGAACGCCCTGGCGGTTTTGGGCGACCAGGGAATTTCAAGGCGCTGGATTTCAATGTCGCGGAGCGTGCCGTCGCGGAGACCTTCCGTCCAGGCCTTGGTGTGGACGAGGAGGACATCTTCGTCAGCGGCGGACTCGGGGGCGACGGTGGGGCGGCCTAGGTTTTCCTTGATGAGTTTGTATTTGCGGGAAGGGAAGACGTGTTGGCCGATGTTAAGGTCGTAGGCGTCGTGATAGATAAGCGGCAGCATGGGTTCAGACTCCGGCGGATTGGAGGGCGGTGACGAGGGCGGCGGAATAGACGTCGTTGGCGGAACAACCGCGGGAGAGGTCGTTGATGGGTTTGGCCAATCCTTGAAGGAATGGCCCGAAGGCGGCGGCGCCGCCGAGGCGTTCGACGAGTTTGTAGCCGATGTTGCCGCTGGCGAGATCGGGGAAGATGAGGACGTTGGCGTGGCCGGCGACGGGGGAGCCGGGGGCTTTTCCGGCGGCGACGCTGGCAATGAGCGCTGCGTCAGCTTGCAGTTCCCCGTCCACAGTGAGTTGGGGCGCTCGTTCCCGAATGACGCGGACGGCTTCCTGAACCTTGGAGACGAAGGGATGTTCGGCGCTGCCTTTGGTGGAGAAGGAGAGCATGGCGACGCGGGGCGGGGCGGCGGTCAGCGATTGAAAACTGGCGGCGGCGGCGATGGCGATTTCGGCGAGTTGGACGGAATCGGGATCGGCGACGATGGCGCAATCGGCGAAGGCGAGGACGCCGTCGTGGCCGAAGGAGCGGTCGGCGACACATAGGAACATGACGCTCGATACCGTCTTGACGCCGGGGGCGGGTCCGACAGCATGGAGAGCGGCGCGAACGGTGGCGGCGGTGGAATTGGCGGCGCCGCCGACGGAGCCATCGGCATCGCCGGCCGCGACCATGAGGGCGGCGTGATAGAGCGGTTGGCCGGACAGGGCGCGCGCTTCGAGTTCGGTGATTCCCTTAGCGCGGCGGCGTTCGTAGAGAATCCGCCAGTAGCGGTCATCGGATGGGCCTTCGATGAGAATTGGCTTGGCTAGGCCGTCGGCGGCGAGGCGGGCGGCGGCTTCGCGGGTGCGGGGGTCGGCGCCTTCGGGAAAGACGATGCGCTTTGGCGCGGGAAGGCGGCGGAGGCGCTGCTTCTGACGGTCGAGGAAGGCAGCGGCGGAATCCGGGAGAGCCATGAATTTTCATTGTAGCGGGGCGTCACGGACAGAATCTGAGATAGACTCTTGGGTTATGCGAAAAAAAGTAACGGTTGTAGGCGCCGGCAACGTCGGGGCGAATTGCGCGTTGCGCATTGCGGACAAGGAACTCGCCGACGTCGTGTTGGTGGACATTGCGGAGGGCATTCCGCAGGGCAAAGGCCTGGACATTTTGCAGTCCGGCCCCGTGCAGGGCTATGACGTGTCGATCACCGGATCGAACGAGTATGAAGCGACGGCCGGGTCCGACATTGTCGTGATCACGGCGGGCTTTCCGCGGAAACCGGGCATGACGCGCGACGACCTGCTGATGGCGAATTACGAGATTGTGAAATCGGCGGCGGAGAATGCGGTGAAGCATTCGCCGAACGCAATCTTCATACTCGTGACGAATCCGCTGGACGTAATGTGCTGGGCGGCGTGGAAGGTTTCGGGGCTGCCGAAGAAGCGGGTGATCGGCATGGCGGGCGTGTTGGACACGGCGCGTTTCAAGACGTTTCTAGGTGAAGCGTTGCAGGTCTCGGTGGAGAACATTTCGGCGCTGGTCCTGGGCGGCCACGGCGATACGATGGTGCCGATAACGCGGTTGACCAACGTGAGCGGCATCCCTTTGGGCGAACTGCTGGACGCGGAGACGATCAACGCGATTGTGACGCGGACGCAGAACGGCGGCGCGGAGATTGTGAAGTATTTGAAGACGGGCAGCGCGTACTATGCGCCGTCGGCGGCGACGGTGGAAATGGTGGAATCGATACTGAAGGACAAGAAGAAAGTTCTGCCTTGCGCCGCATTGTTGGAGGGCGAGTATGGGTTAAACGGGATCTTTTTCGGCGTGCCGGTGAAGCTGGGGGCTTCGGGTATAGAGAAGATCTACGAAGTGCAGTTGACGGGCGAGGAAAAAGCGGCGATGGCGAAGAGCGCGGCGGCGGTGCAGGAGATGGTGGACGTTTTGAAACAGAAAGTCCAGTAGCCCCGCCGATCTCGTATAATCGGCTAATTCGAATTTCACTCGGAGGCAAGTCCCGACCATGGACACAACTACCGTCCAGATCATAGCCGGCATTCTGGCCGTTCTTTGCATCGTTGCAATCATTGTTCGCCGTAAGGGAAAGAGCAATAAGCCGGCGGGGGACGACGATTTTTGATTCGCACGGGTGGGCGCTAAACGAGGAATGGGATGAGTGCGAAGGCGGCGCGTGTGTCTACACGGCGGGGTAACGCAGAGTCCGGTCCGGCTCCAGTGATCGATCAAAAGGCAACGCGGTTTCGGTTGCGGGTGGGATATTCCCCGATTCACCGTTGGGGGATCTATGCCGATGAACTGATTCCGAAGGGGCGGAAAATCATCGAGTACACCGGCGAAAAGATCAGCCGGAAGGAAACGAAGCGCCGCTTTGCGGAGCGAGAGCACAACTATCTCTTCACTCTGAACAGCTATTGGACGATTGACGGAGCAGTGGGCGGGAGCGGCGCGCAGTACATCAACCACAGTTGCGAGCCCAACTGCTATTCGCAGATCTTGAAGGACCACATTCTTTACCGGGCCAAGCGGGACATACAGCCTGGGGAAGAGTTGTCGATCGACTATCGTTTCGACAAAGATGTGGATAGGGTGGACTGCACGTGCGGGGCGGCCGGGTGCCGGGGGACTATTAATTTGAAGGAGTAGGGCGTGCTAACCTCAACCATATGGCGACGAAGACGCCGATTTCCAAGGAAGAATACCTGCGGACCAGCTTTGAAGGTCCGGAGCCGGACTACGTCGATGGGGAGTTGGTGGAGAGACCCACGCCAAACTATCTTCATAGCCGGACCCAGGCCCGTTTGTCATATGCGTTCAAGCCATGGGACGACCGGAGGCAGTTATTCGCGGCTTCGGAGATTCGATTACGTGTCGCGCCGGAGCGGTTTCGGGTTGCCGATTTCGCGCTTTTCGCTTCGGAGCAAGATGAGTTAATTCCAGCCGATCCGCCGTACGCGGTTGTTGAGATCGTATCGCCGGACGACCGGTATGAAGAGCTTATGAGCAAGCTCGCCGACTTTGAGCGGGCGGGAGTGGAGTTCGTGTTCGTGGCGGATCCGCCAGTGCGCAGGCTCTCGCGGTACAGCCGGGGCGACTTGTTCACGGTAGCGGCGTTGGAGCTTTCCGCGTATCAGGCGAATATTCCGACTGATTCGATTTTCGGTTGATCCTTGCGGATCCCAATTCCGTCGACTACACGAGGCGAAAGCGCGGCGCCGATTGTGCTTGCAGGTGATCATGCTCCGCCACGCACGGAGGGAGTTCAACGAGGATTGGGCATGCTAACCTCAACCCTATGGCGACGAAGACGCTGACTTCCAAGGAAGAGTACCTGCGTACCAGCTTTCAAGACCCGGAGCCGGACTACGTTGACGGGGAGTTGGTGGCGAGACCCGTGCCAAACTATCTTCATAGCCGCACACAGGTCCGTTTGTCAGATGTGTTCAAGCCCTGGGAAGATCGGCGGCAGTTGTTCCGAGCGTCGGAGATTCGACTTCGTGTCGCGCCGGAGCGGTTTCGGATTGTTGATTTCGCGCTTTTCGCTTCGGAGCAAGATGAGGTAATCCCAGGCGATCCGCCGTACGCGGTCGTTGAGATCGTATCGCCAGACGACCGGTATGAAGAGCTTATGAGGAAGCTCGCCGACTATGAGCGGGCGGCCGTGGAGTTCGTATTCGTGGCGGATCCGCCCGTGCGAAGGCTTTCCCGGTACAGCCGGAGCGATTTGTTCACAGTAGCGGCGTTGGAGCTTTCCGCTTATCAGGCGGTTATTCCGATCAATTCGATTTTCGGTTAAATCCTTATGTTGAATCAGGCATATTTTCCAGATCCGCCAAGTCCTTCGCTCGCCCGCTGGCGGCCTTGTTTTCCCGGAGACGAGCCAGACTGATCCCGGGGACAACCCATGCGAATGATACTATCCGGCGTCAGAAACAAGCCGGGTTTTAGCTGTGGGGTGATAAACCCGAACTCGCGGACGGCAGCATGAATTCTCGCGGCGTTTTCCGGAGTCATTCCGACCCAAATATCGAGATCGTTGGTGGCCCTGATGTGGCCGTGGATACCGACGGCGTATCCGCCGATTAACAGGTATTCAACGCTGTTCGAGTTGAGCGACTTCAAGAACTCTTTGAAGTCCCTCGCTAGCGCCGGTATAGCCATAGAAAGTCCTTCGAAGGAGTTCAAGCGCCCGCAATCGCTCCTCGACTGGACGGGATAGCCAATATGCAACAGCGTCATCAGGATCAGTTAAGCCTACGACGGAAAAGTGGGTGCGATCCAGCCGAAATTCCTCGCTGTGCTGTTCCAGCGGCGTGTCCATCGCTCTAGTCTATCGCTTTCGAAGGATTGCGCTACGGAACTCCCGGCCTTGCCAGGGGAGACGGTGGCGCGCTTCGAGTTCGAGCAGGCGGTTGTACTTGGCCAGCCGTTCGCTCCTGGTGATGGAGCCGATTTTGATTTGACCGGCACCGGTGGCGGTGGCGAGGTCGGCTAGGAATGAATCCTCGGTTTCGCCGGAACGGGCGGAGACGACGGCGGCGTAGCCGTTTTGGCGGGCGAGCCGGCAGACTTCGAAGGTTTCCGTGAGCGTGCCGATCTGGTTCATTTTGACGAGAACGGCGTTCGCGCAACCTTCATTGATTCCGCGTTGGAGGCGGGTGGGGTTGGTGGTGAAGAAGTCGTCGCCCAGGAGTTGCGTGGTTTTCGTTAGCCTTTCGGTAAGTTGACGCCAGCCTTGCCAGTCGTCTTCGAAGAGGCCGTCTTCGATGGAGACGAGCGGGAAATCCTTGGTCCAATTGGCCAGGAGGTCGATTAGCTCTTCGCTGGTCAGAGATCGGCTTTCGGTTTTTAGTTCATAGCTTCCGTTGTTGTAGAAGTGGGAAGCGGCGACGTCGATGGCGATGGAGACGTGGGCGCCGGGTTCAAAGCCGGACTCTTCGATGGCGTCGGTGAGGAGGGCGAGGGCTTTTTGGTTGGAGGGGAGGAGAGGACCCCAGCCGCCTTCGTCGGCGACGCCGGTGAGGGTGTAGCCGGCGCGGCGGATTAACCGGGCGGCGACGGCGTGGATTTTGACCGTGGCTTCCAGGGCTTCGGCGAAACTATCGAAGCCGTGGGGGATGACGAGGAAATCCTGGAACTCGATGTTGGCTCCGGCATGAAGGCCGCCGGAGAGGATGTTGATCATGGGAACGGGCAACAGTGGTTTGCCAAGGGAGAGGGTTTGGAAAAGCGGTTCGCGGCGGGCGAAGCTGACGGCGCGGGCGACGGCGCAGGAGACGCCGAGCAAGGCGTTGGCGCCGAGGCGGGATTTCTGGGGGGTGCCGTCGAGTTGTATCAGGACGTGGTCGAGGGCTGACTGGTCTTCGGCGTTGCGGCCGGCGAGAGCGGCGGCGATTTCGCCGTTGACGTGAGCGGCGGCGCGGAGGGTTCCATAGCCCGCGTAGCGACTGGGATCGCCATCGCGAAGTTCGACGGCTTCATGGGAGCCGGTGGAGGCGCCGGAGGGGACGTGGGCGATGGCGGCGGTGCCGTCGGAAAGGGCCGCCTCCACGGCGAGCGTGGGGCGGCCGCGGGAATCGAGGATTTCCCAGGCGTGAAGGGCGTGGATCGTTAGAGGCATTGCCAGAGGTCGGTGAGGGAATTCGCGGGCGTTTTTATGAGGATCTTGGCGAGGCGGCGCAGTTGATCCCGCTCGAGCGCCGTGAGGTACTCGGCTGGCGATTTGCCGTCGGCGCGGGCTAGGAGCAGGCCGGCTAGATGGGCGGTTGTTCCGTCCCAGATCCAGTCGATTTCACGTTCCAGGTCGAGCGCTTCCCAGAAGGCGGCGGCGCAACGTTGGAAGGCTGTGGCGTGGGCGGGGAGATGGATGGATTTCATGAGGAGGTGGCAAAGCAGGAAGCCGGTGTCGAAACAGGGATCGCCGAAATGGACGACTTCGAAATCGATGGCCATGACGCCGCTGTTGGGGACGAGCAGGTTTTTTGGGCTCCAGTCGCCGTGAACGAGGGATGCGCGGCGAGTGCGGCAGCTTTGGATGAGCGCGTTAAAGTGACTGGCGCAATCGGGGTGGCGGGCGGCGGTGAAGCGGTAATAGGGGTCAAGGCGGAGTTCGTCGAAGACAGTCTGGTCGTTGAACTGCGCTTCCCAGGCTGGGTGTTGCCAAGTGGCGCGGATGATGGCGCCGAGAATTCGCCCGGCGGCGGCGGCGGGGGCGGGGTCGGCTTGGCCGCGAAGGAGAGCGGTTTTCCAGTCGGTAGCGCCAACAGGCGCGGCATCCATGGTGTAGATGCAATTGGCGCGGTCGATAAACAGGACGCGAGGGACGGCACCGGGCGGGAGGAGGGGGGCGACGGCTTGCATTGCATCGGCTTCGCGAAGCGTGCGTTCGGGCCGGGAACGCCAGTCGGCTTCGACGCGGAGCTTTTCCAATGCCTGCTTGCAGACTATGCGGCCGGCTGGCCCGGTAGCCAGCAGGACGGTATTGGAAACGCCACCGCCAAGCGGCTGAATGGAGGCCTGAAGGGCGCCGGGCCAACCTGCGTCATGCAGATACCCGGCGGCATTCTCTACCGTTAACAGGAACAAAACAAGAGGATATCAGGTACTGCGGGAAAACAGGCCGAACAGGCCGGAAAACGCTCCGCTGGAGCGAGATTTCTCCGCCTTCTTCTTTTGCTTTTCGACGTCAAGCCCGAGAATCCGGTCCGCCATTTGGGCGATCTGCTTCCCGATGGCGGAGGACGATTGGATGGGCTTGCCATCGAGCAACGCGCGTTGCACGCTTTCATAGTCGCTGGGGATTAATTGGAGGATGTCGGACTGGAGCGCGGTCTCGATCATCTCTTTAGTAAGGCCAACTTCGCGATTGAAACGGTTGATGACGAGTTGGATTTTTTGCCGGGGGATCGCGTGGTTCTCGTAGTAATTCATTACGCGCTGCGCCGCTTGCAAGGCCGGAAGTTCGTTGGTGGTGATGAGCAACGTTTCGTCGGAGGCGCGGACTGCGCTGAGCGCCCATTCGCCATAGGCGTTGCCAAGGTCGGCGACGACGAAGTCATAGAGGCGCCGGGAAAAGTCCAGAATAGGGCGGGTGTTACCCATTTCTTGAGCGCCATCAATTGGATTTTGCGGCGAGAGCAGGATATCGATCCCAGCGTAGTTTTGGACGACACCGCGCCAGACGTCGGCGTCGAGGCTCGCGCCCTGGTTAAGAATATCGATAAAGCTGAAAGCGGGCTTCAGTTTCATCTGGAACGCCTGAGTACCGGTGACGGGGTCCAGGTCGGCGAGGAGCGTGCGCGGGGAACCGCCCTTTTTCAGTTGCGAGGCGAGATTGAAGGCGATGGTGCTGGCGCCGCACGCGCCCTTGGCCGGAATGACGGCGATAACTTTCCCCTGCTCGGCCACCAGATCCGGAATGAGGAGGGCCAGTTTCTCCATGACCGTGCGGAACTGGTCGCTGGTGAACGGTTGGGTGAGAAAGTCCTTGGCGCCAATCCGAAGGGCTTGCAGAATGATTTGATGGTTGCTGTCAGGGACCAGGCTTACGACCGGAACGCGCGGCATTACTTCGACAATCTTGGCTAGCGACTCAAGTCCAGCGTCTTGATCGGTTATGAGATCCAGAAAGCAGATAACCCCGCTACGGCCGATGTCGCCCAGTTTCCCATCCAGCGGATATCCTTGTAATTCAATAACTTGGGCGGACGGGATGGCGGCCGACACGATGGGCAGCAGTTCGGAAGTGATCTTCCGTCCGGGGGTGACCAGAACTATGCGCCACGATTCCGCTGCCAACTGAACTCCCCTTCTGATTGTAGGGGCCCGAAGCCAGCCTAGTAAGGCGGGGCCCTTGTAATCTTCTCATCGGCTGCAAAAAGGAAAAACATAAGGCTCACCGCCTTGTGGCGGCAGATAAGTACGGAAGTTGTTTAAGACCTTTCGCGGGAGAGTCGATATGCGCTTTCAGAGGGTAATAGCCCTTAGGAAGGCGCGATAAACAAATGGACATTAACGGGAAAAAGACGATTGCGGTCTGTGAATCGCAACCGGTAACGGCGGAGGGCCTCCAGGCTATCCTCAACCAATCTGAAGAGATGACGTTTCTAGGGCGAACGGAGACCCTGCAGGCGGCAAGCGAACTGGTCCGGCAACTGCGGCCGGACGTTTGCCTGATCGACAAATCGCTAGGAATTCAAGCGGTTATGGACTGGGTGCCACAGGCGCGGATGCTGTCCCAGCAGGCCACGGAAGTGGTAATTTGGGGTGTTTCGATTACCGAGGCCGAGGCATTGCGGTTCCTTCAAGGGGGCGCCAAAGGGATTCTGCGCAAGACGTCGGATATTCCTACGGTCGTCGCCTGCCTGGAGGCGGTGGCGAACGGATCGAGTTGGATGGCCGATTCCGTGTTCCGGGATTCCCATCGGATGGAGCGCCAGTCGCGGAGCGAATTGACGCCGCGCGAACAGCAGGTGCTGGAACTCGTGGAGCAGGGGATGAAGAACAAGGAGATCGCCCGGGAACTGGGCATTCGGCCGGGCACCGTGAAGATTCACTTGAAGCATATTTTTGAAAAGACGGGCGTCCGTGGGCGGTATGGCTTGGCGCTATCGGTGATGCGGCAGAAGGGCTTGCTGGAGATGGCTCCCGTCAGCTAGATGCTGAAAAGCGCGTAAATAAAGGGGATTGAGCGGGGAAACCGGGGGGCTGCCGCAAGCGGCATGATATGCTGGCGAGATATGCCGTTAGTCGCGCAGCCTTTGTTTCGGAGTGTGCGGAGTTCGCTTGTTGTCATCGCGTTTGCGGCGAGTGCGGTCCACTCCGCGGAGACGCCGAAACTCGTGGAGATTTTGGCCTCCGAGCTTGATCGAAACTTCCAGACGCTGAAAGAAAAGGGAAACCCCAAGCCGTACTTCGCGGCGTACGCGGTAAATGACACCGAAATTACGTCGCTGGAGGCGACTTCCGGGTTGCTGGCTGCCCGCGACACACGGCATCTTCGAAATCTGGACGTGACGATTCGGGTGGGTTCTCCGAAGCTCGACAACTACCGCCGGCAGCCGCGGGACATCGCCCAGTTCACCATGGGCAACGTCATTTCGCTCGACGACAATCCGAATGCGTTGAGACGACGGTTGTGGCTGGATACGGATTCCGTGTATCGTTCGGCATCGCAGCGGCTAACTAACATCACTTCCGATACGCAGGTGAAGGTGGACGCGGTCGACCCATCGGACGATTTTTCTTCGGCTCCGGCGTCGACGGAGTTCCGCGCGGTACCGGAATACAAGATC
Organism: Bryobacteraceae bacterium; assembly: GCA_046155405.1. Classification (GTDB taxonomy): domain Bacteria; phylum Acidobacteriota; class Terriglobia; order Bryobacterales; family Bryobacteraceae. The sequence goes on from JBJXFL010000129.1 coordinate 12,042, forward strand.
AACGAAAAGCAGTGGGCGGAACGTTTGCGCGCCTGGTCGCGCAAGATGTCGCAAGCGCAGGAGATTCTGAATTCGTCGGTATCGTTTCAATTCCAGCGGGAGGTTAAGAGTTTCGTCAATACGGAGGGGACGCGTCTTCAGCACGGACGCACATTTGCGCGGATACTTATTACGGCGCGCGCCAAGGCCTACGACGGTATGGACTTGGCGACGAACGACACTATTGAAGCGGAAGAACCGGGACGGTTACCGGACTCCAAAGTGGTGGAGGCGAAGATCGACAAAGTGATTGCGGACCTCCGCGGGCTGCTGAAAGCGCCGGAAGTGGATCCTTTCGTTGGACCGGCGATTCTATCCGGACGTGCGTCGGGCGTGTTCTTTCACGAGATTTTCGGCCATCGGATTGAAGGGCACCGGCAGAAGGACGAGTCCGAGGGACAAACATTCACCAAGCGGGTGAATAAGGAGGTGTTGCCGGAGTTTCTTAGCGTCTATTTCGATCCGACCCTGAAAAACTACGCGAATGAAGATTTGTATGGCTGGTACGACTACGATGACGAGGGCGTGAAGTCGCGGCGGGTCTCGGTGGTGGAGAGAGGTGTATTGAAGACCTTTCTGATGTCCCGATCGCCGATCGCCGGGTTTCCGGAATCCAATGGACATGGACGACGCCAGGCGGGGGCCGAAATAGTTGCGCGGCAGTCAAATCTGGTGGTTGATTCCGCGAAGAAAGTTCCTCACGCGGAATTGCGGAAGATGCTGATTGAGGAGATCAAACGGCAGGGTAAACCGTACGGTTTGTTTTTTGAATCTGTCACGGGAGGGTACACCACGACTCGGAGTGCGGGTCTGCAGGCGTTCACGGTGATTCCTCTGGTCGTTTACCGGGTGTATGCGGACGGGCGGCCGGATGAACTGGTGCGCGGCGCCGACATTGTCGGCACGCCGTTGGCGAGTTTTGCGAAGATCCTTGCGACCTCGGATAAGTTGGAAGTTTTTAACGGCTACTGCGGCGCCGAATCGGGGAGCGTTCCCGTATCGGCGTCATCGCCGGCGTTGTTGGTTAGCGAGATAGAGGTGCAGCGGAAGAACCGTTCGCAGGACCGGCCGCCGCTATTGCCGCGCCCGAATCCCACCGGAGGCGCGGAGTGAGGCGCCGTATATTTTTGACGTTGCCGGCGCTGAGCGAGCTGCTGCGCGGCCAGCCTATTATCGACGATCCGTTTCTGGAGGCGATGGTGGCGGAACTGGAGCGTTCGCTTCGCTTGTCGATCGCGGGTGAGAAACCTTATTACATCGAGTACAACGTGGAAGTTGGGACGAATTTCTCATGCCAGGCGACGCTTGGCGGACTGTTGAACTCGACGCTTTCCACGTACCGGTTGCCGCGCATCACCGTTCGCGTCGGCAGCTACGAGTTTGACAACACCAACGCGGTGTTTACGGGACAAGCGCGCGGCGTCCGCTACGACAGCAATCGCTGGCCGCTTGAGTTCAGCCGTACGCAGATCCAGCAGGATTTGTGGCTCGCGACGGACCGTGCCTATAAGGCCGCGGTGCAGGAAATTACGCTGAAAAAGTCCGCGCTGCAGAATATTACGCTTTCGGAGAAGTTAAACGATTTTGCGAAACAACCGCCGCTGGTGAAGCTGCTGCCGGCGGCGAAGCCGAACGTGGACGAGAAGAAGTGGACCAACGTGGCGAGACGGCTGTCGGCCTTATTTTCCTCGTATCCGAAAGTGCTGGACTCACGAGTGGAGGTGGAGGATTCGGCGTCCTCGTTCTACTTCGCCAACACGGAAGGGTCGCGCGTGCGAGCGCCGGAAACGGTATGCACCATTCGAGTTCGGGCGGAGGCGTTTGCCGCCGATGGAGCGGTGATTCGCAATAACCGCTTCTTCCATGCATTCCGGCTGGAAGGGCTACCGCCCGAAGCGGCGATACGCGCGGAAATGGAAACGATGGCGCGCCATTTGACGGCGTTGGTCGATGCGCCGGTTGGTGAGGCGTATACGGGACCGGTGCTGTTTGAATCGTTCGCGGCCGGGCAAATGTTCGCGCAGGTGTTTGGGAATCAATTGCAGGCGATACGGGATCCGGTTTCGGTTCCGGGACGGCCGGTGAACATGCCGCCGTCGGAACTGGAGAGCCGGTTGAATGGGCGCGTGCTGCCGGATTTCATCGATGTGATCGACGATCCGAACGCAATGTGGAAGGGACGTCCGCTGTTTGGCAACAACGAAGTGGACTACGAGGGTGTGGCGCCGGAAAAGCTGACGCTGGTCGAAAAGGGCACGCTGAAGACGATGCTCTATTCGCGCCAACCGGTGCGCGGGCACGAGGGTTCCAATGGGCGCGGGCGGATGCCGGGCGGTTTTGGCGCGGCGGCCGCCGTGCCGACGAATCTTTTGGTGCAATGCCGCGACGGCCTTTCGCGCGTGGATCTGAAGAAAAAAATGCTGGAGTTGGTCCAGCAGCGGCGCCGGCCATATGGCATTTTGGTGCGCCGGATGGACTATCCGTCGAGTGCGAGTATCGTGGAGTTGCGGCGGTTGGCGAATGCCATGCAGGGTTCGGGTTCGTCGCGGCCGGTGAGTTCGCCGCTGGAGATCTTCCGGGTGTATCCGGACGGCCGGGAAGAGGCGATCCGGGGCGTACGGTTCCGGGGCCTGAACGTTCGCCTGTTGCGTGACATTCTGGCGGCGGGCAACGACCCCGAGCCGGTGGAATATCTGCTCAATGGCGCGCCGCTGGCGCTGATGGGTGCCGGCGGCTACGTGGTGGGGGCTTCCGTGACTTGCCCGTCTTTGCTATTCGATGAGATCGATGTGGAACATCCGCAGGAGGAGCGGCCTCGGCCGCCGGTCGTGGCGCCGCCGCCGCTGGATAGCGGCGAATAGCGAACGATGGGCCTGTTAGCGAGGTCGGTATTCCGCGAGATTGTCGCCGGCGCCGCGGTCGGCACTTTGCTGTTCACCTTCGTGCTGTTTTTGCGCAGCGCGAGCCTGCTGTTCGAGCAATTGGTGCGCGGCGCCGCGCCGGCGGCGACGGTGGGGTATTTGTTCCTGTTGGTGATGCCGTTTGTGTTGATGTTCACGATTCCGGTAGGGGTGCTGGTGGGCGTGCTGATTGGACTGAGCCGCATGTCGAGCGATGGCGAAATTATCGCCCTGCGCGCGGCGGGGGTGTCGACCCGGAGATTGATGATTCCGGTGGTGACATTCGCCATGCTGGGCACCGCGGTTTCCGCCGCCTGTTCCCTGTGGATCAATCCCTGGGCGGTGCGCGAGACGATTCGCGTTCTTAACCGGATCGCCGCGGACCAGATGACGGCGGAGATCCAGCCGCGCGTGTTCGCGGAACAGTTTCCGAACAAGACTTTGTATGTGGGGGACGTGATTTCCGGGCCGGTAATCCGCTGGCGCAACGTGTTCATCGCCGACATGACGCCGCCGGAACAGCGAAAGCGCGGGACGCAGGAGGCGTCCGGGGACGCTCCGCGAATAAGCATCGCCACCGACGCGCTGGCGGTGCCGGACTCGGTCCACAATTCCATCCAACTCCGGTTGCTGAATGGCAGTACGCACGAAGTGGGAAAAGAGCTGGAGCGGTATTTCAATATTCGCTTTCCGTCGCTGGATCAACTGCTGGAGGCCAAACCGCCGGAGCAACAGCGCGCCAAGGCGTACACGGGATTGGATACCGAGCCATTGCGGGAGGAGGCGAAGCGTTCGCGGGACGCGGATATCGAACTGCAGCGGCGGTATTCGCTGCCTCCGGCATGCCTGTTGCTGGCGTTGGTCGGGCTGCCGTTGGGAGTATCGTCAAGGAAGTCCGGTAAGTCGGCGGCGTTCGTGACCACGGTGTTTTTGTCGTTCCTTTACTTCATGGCGCAGGTGAGTCTGATTGGGCTTGCCAAGCAGGGGCGGCTGGAGCCGGCGGTGGCGGCGTGGGCGCCCAATGTGGTGTTCGCCGTAATTGGGCTCGTGTTGTTGTTGCGACTGGAAATACCTGGAGACGCCGACTGGATCGGTAATGTCCGCGGCTGGTTCGCCGAGACATTCAAGGGCACCACGTCCCGATGGCGGACGTGGCAAACGTCCCGGACTAGGCGGCTGGAGGGCGTGGCGCCGTTCAGGATTCTGCCGCAGGTCATCGACACTTATCTGCTGGGCACCTTCTTCTTTTACTTTTCATTCTGGCTGACCAGTTTCGTGCTGCTGACGCAGGTGTTTACATTCTTCGAACTGCTGAGCGACATTTTGCGCAACAACATTCCGATGAGTCGCGTCGCGACGTATCACCTGTTCCTGACCCCGAAACTGATTTACGATTCCACGGCGATTTCGGCGATGGTGGCGGTGCTGATTACTTTTGCCGTGCTCTCCAAACAGAACGAAGTTACGGCGTTCAAGGCGTGCGGCGTGAGCTTATACCGGCTGGCGCTGCCGGTATTGATCGTGTGTCTGGCGCTGTCGGGAGCGCTGTTCGCATTTGACTATTATGTGGTGCCGGACGCGAATTTGATTCAGGATGGCATTCGCAATGAGATCAAGGGCCGCGCCGTGCGCACTTTCCTGCGTCCGGACCGGCAGTGGATTTACGGTAAGGGTTCGCGCATATTCCATTACAAGTACTTCGATCCGGCGGCGCGGGTAATGGCCGGCGTTCACATCTACGATTTAGACACCAAGGTCTTCCGGTTGCGGCGTCACATATACGCCGAGAGGGCGCAATGGGAGCCGGGAATCGGCACATGGATTTTTCAGAATGGCTGGTCGCGCAACGTCGATAACGTGCGCGACTACCAGACGTGGCAAGTGACGACATTTCCCGAGCTGACGGAGACGCCGGAACATTTTCTGCCTGAAGAGAAGCAGTATAAACAGCTCAATTTTCACCAGTTGGCAGATTACATCGGCGAGCTTGGGCAAAGCGGATTCGACACGGTTCGCCTGCGCGTGCAGTATCACCGCAAGTTCTCGGTCCCGTTCTTCCCCTTTATTCTTGCCATCATCGCCGTGCCGTTTTCGTTCTGGGTTGGCAACCGTGGGGCGATGGCCGCGGTCGGCGCGAGCTTCGTAATTGCAATCGCATACCTGGCCGTGAATCAACTGTTTGAGCAGGTCGGTAATCTGAATCAACTGCCGCCCACTGTAGCGGCGTGGAGCCCGAACGTCGTTTTCCTGCTGGCGGGGCTGTACGCGATGACGCGCATGCGTAGTTGACGGCCGACAATTAGCGCGCTCGGTCCGCCAAAATCAGGGCACGCAAAATCTTGGAACGGCTCATGGAGATGACTGGCCGGAGATACGCCTTTCGCCATCGTCCACGCCGGTTTCGGCACCGCCAACGAGACGTTCCTCTGGCTCGAAAAAAAGTTTCAAACCCGCGCTACTAGCATTCATGAACTGCGGTCCACGTACTTCGACAGCGTGCGCGCCGATCTCCGTTCCGCCGGCCTCCCGCTCTGATCTGATAGCCTCAAGGGCGATGACCCGGCGACAAATCCTCCTCGGCGCTCTCCCCTTGGCCGGGCAAGCCGCGCCCCCGCGCCCGCCCAACGTGATCTTCATCCTGGCTGACGACCTTGGCTGGCGCGACACCGGCGTCTATGGCAGCACGCTTTGCCTGACGCCGAATATCGATCGTCTCGCCGCCCGCGGCATACGCTTCACCCAAGCCTACGCCGCCTGCCCGCTCTGCTCGCCAACCCGCGCCAGCATCCTCACCGGCCAATGGCCGGCCCGGCTGGGTATCACCATACCCATGGCCCACTTGCCGCAAGTTGTCCTGGAACAGACGATCGCCGAGAACGCCCCGCCAACACAAAAAGCCTTAGCCCCCAACACAAAAACCCGCCTTCACACCGATTACTTCACACTCGCCGAGGCCTACCGCGAAGCCGGTTACGCCACCGCTCATTTCGGGAAATGGCATCTAGGCCGCGACCCCTATGATCCATCCCATCAGGGCTTCGACGTCGACCTGCCCCACACGCCCGGCCCCAGCCCCGGCGGCGGTTATCTCGCGCCCTGGGCCTTCTGGCCGGACAAAGGCGCACCCGGCGAACATATCGAGGATCGCATGGCGAAGGAGGCGGCGGACTTCATCGCCGGGCATCGCGAAAAGCCCTTCTACATGAGTTACTGGGCCTTCTCCGTCCACGCGCCGTGGCAAGCCAAAGCCGACCTGATCGAAAAATACCGAGGCCGCGTGAAGGCCGATTCCCCGCAGAAAAACCCCATGTACGCCGCCATGGTCGAGAGTCTCGATCAAGCCGTCGGACGCTTGACCGACGCCGTCGACGCCGCTGGTCTTCGCGATAACACCGTTATCGTCTTCTTCTCCGATAACGGCGGCGTCCATTGGCCGCTCGACAAGCCCGGGCTCATGCACCCGGAGTTCGCCAAGCTCCCCGCCACCAGCAACGCGCCACTCCGCGGCGGCAAGGCGACGCTCTACGAGGGCGGAACCCGCGAGCCATGCATCGTCGTCTGGCCTGGCCGCGCCAAGCCCGGCGGCGTCAGCGGCGAACTCGTTCAAAGCGTCGACTTCTACCCCACGTTGCTCGCGGTGGCCGGCATAAAACCGCGCCCCGGCCTAACGCTCGATGGCATTGACATTCGCCCCGCTCTCGAAGGCGGACGCCTTAAGCGCGACACGCTATTCTGCCATTTTCCGCACTACACGCCGCTGACGGGCAACACGCCGGGAACATGGGTCCGAAAAGGAGACTGGAAGCTCATTCGTTTCTACTGCGAAAATCCGGACCAGTCCGACAAGCTCGAACTCTACAATCTGTCCGCCGACATCGGCGAGACGCAGAACCTCGCCGCCGGCGAGCCCAAGCGAGTCCGCGAACTGAACGCCCTGATCGACGGTTTTCTACAACGCGCCAAAGCGGTCGTACCCAAACCGAATCCCGCCTACCGCCCCGCATAGGAAACTCGCGCCGTCGCGGCCTCCAACCAACCTTCGTACTGAGGGGTCGCTCCCCGTTCTACCCGGCCGCCGGCGATGAGACGGCCCATGAGCCGTGATCGTTCGCACCAGCCCCGACCGCCAGTCCTAAAGCCGCGAGCCGGCCATTTCCAAACGGGCGGAGGACACGTCCAGCCAACCGCAGTTCGCCGTATTCCGGACAAACGTCAGTATCTCGACCGGAAAGTTGCGCGAGCCGACATACTCTTTCCAGCGCGCCTCACAAAGTTGGCGCGCGCCTGGGTGATCCGCCTCTGAAAGTTCCTGCGCGAGCGTAATGTGCGGGTGGTAGGGAAATGGTTCGATATATCGCAATCCCCGCTTGTTCAGCTTGTCGTGCATCGCGTGCAGCTCGGGGAGACCGGCCGCAATGGCGACATATATCACGTTCGTCACCGGAAACACTTCAACGTCGCTAAGGGACACCTCGAATGCGGCGAGGTGACGGCTGCTTGCTTGCAGAAATTCGGTGGATTCGGCTTCGGAGCCAGTCAGCGGACGCGGCGGAAGTATCGAAACGTGTGATCGCAGTTGACAGCCAGGCACGACTTCCTGGCGCAGCTTTAGTAGAAAATCCCCGAGTTTCCCGTCGATATACGCGACCAAGCCATATTGGTTTAACCGGCCGGCAGTCCCCGTGAGGGACTCATGCGGGGACGGCCGATAGCCGCTTTCCATAATTAGAGTTTACCCGCGGCGAAGTCCGGTGTGGGTACGCCGCCGGTGATGGGGACGCCCTCCATGGTTGACTTCACTTCCGGGACGATCCACTTAGCGTCGTCAAAACCGATGTATTTGCAGATCTGAATCCCGCCGAGCTCGCTCTCCAGGATATCGCCCACTTCCAACGGCCGATCCGTGGCGCGAAGCAGTTCCCAAGCTTCGTAGGCATTGACGGCTTCCACCGGCCCCGCCTCCACATAGTCTTTCAACTTCACGGCGGTTTCGCCGCTGGTATGCGGAGCCGCGCGAAACGACAGGCGCGACTGCTCCTTCATCCGAAAAATCCGGTAGGTTGGCATTTAATTGTATTGTCGCGCAAAAACTGCGTTCGCCGTATGACGCCCCGCATCGATCCACGCCGCCACTTGGCGGGGCGTGCCAAGGGCGCCGTCGCGGAGAGGACCCAGAGCGCGTTGGGGCTCTATCATCGTGACGTCCGGCTGATTGCGATATCCGTTGCGGCCATGGCCCGGCCACCAGGCGGGCAGGTGCGTCCAGACATTGACTCCGACGATTTCCTCCGCGCCCATGGCCCGCGCCGCCCACAGCGGACATACATCGCGAAGCCCGCCATCGATCGAAAGGCGTCCCTTCACGCGTTTGGCCGGAAGCAGAAACGGCACGGCGCAAGAGGCGAGAATGGTATCGGCATCGACGTCGTTGCCGGTTATTAGAACCGGGCGGCATCCCCAACCCTGGCTGACTACAACGCCAAAATCGATGCGCGGCCGCCAGTCGCTGACCAGCGTCCGCACCATGGTTTCGAGGTTTCCGGTATCTAGAATTCCGTCGCCCCAATAGCGCGGGAAATGCATCCCCGTACGAACCGATCCGGCCGCCTCCCGCCACAATGCCTGCAATTCCGCGGGCGGCATCCCGCTGGCTATGGCCCAGCCATTTAACGCGCCGGCGGAGGTTCCCACCACGCAGTCGAATTCCCCCAGCGCTTCATACGCGCCGGCTTGGAACGCGCCGAAAAATCCGCCTCCGCCGAGTACCAACCCCCGGCGCATCTTTCCCGCTCGGCAATCCATCCTCTTCATGTTACCCATGCCCGGCTCCGGGCGGCGATTTCTCAACACCCATGCCCGGTACCGGGCATCTGGCACAATGAGATTTGGCATGGAGTGGAACCCCGCACTGTACGGCCCTGAAGCCGCGAATCTGCTTGCCCTGGCCGGAGATGGCCGGCGGCCAATGCCGTTGGTCTCGCCGCGAAATACCGACACCGGGCTGGCGGCGCTCTTACGGCGTCCCGCGCGCGAATTATTTCCCCACGCGTCGAAACCGGAGGAGGCTCATGCCGGTCTATGGCTCTATTGCGGGTTCTTCGATGAATCGCACGTCATCGCACAGGATCTAAAGACCGCCGATGGCAGCTACTGGCACGCCATCCTTCATCGTATGGAGCCGGACGCGGGGAATGCCGGTTACTGGTTCCGTCGCGTTGGGCGGCATCCGGTGTTTACCGGTCTGCACGCGGCCGCGACCGCGTTGGGCTACCAGAGCGGGTCCCACTGGGATCCGCTCGAATTCGTCGGCGCATGCGACCGGGCGGCGCCGTCTCAACAGTCCCTTCTCCAACAAGTTCAACTCGCCGAGTGGCAGCTCCTATTCCACCATTGCGCAAAGGCCGAATAAACCATGAGCACCGTGAAAGCGGCCGTCCTGACGGCGTACGAACAACCGCTTGAAATGCGCGAGTATCCGGCCCTGACTTCGGCGGGACCGGGGGAGGCGCTTGTACGGGTGGAGATCGCGGGGATCTGCGGCACGGATGTGCACCTTTGGCTGGGCCAACTCTCTATCCCGCTGCCGGTGATTCTGGGGCATGAAACCGTGGGACGCCTGGAGGTAGTTGGCGAAGGCCTGACCCACGACTGGCGCGGTAATCCGTTGAACCCCGGTGACCGCGTGACATGGGCCAGCAGCATCGTCTGCGGCGAGTGTTACTACTGCCGCGTGAAGCGGCAGCCCACCCGCTGCCTGAGCCGCAAAGCGTATGGCATCTCCTATTGCGCCGACACGGCCCCGCACCTGCGCGGCGGGTATGCGCAACAGATTCACCTGCGCGCGGGCACGGCGATCTTCCGGTTGCCGGAGAGCCTGTCGTCCGATGCGGTGGTGGGCGCAGGCTGCGCGCTGGCGACGGCGATACATGGGATTGAGCGCTGTCCGGTGGAATGGGGCGATACCGTAATCGTGCAGGGTACCGGGCCAGTCGGTCTGGCCGCAATCGCCGTTGCCAAGCAAGCCGGCGCGACCAGGATTCTCGCCATTGGCGGCCCGCCGCATCGTTTGGAACTGGCGCGGAATTTCGGCGCCGATCAGACGATTGACATCGCCCAAGTGCCGGATGTGGCCGAACGCCAGCGTATTGCGCTGGCCTTTACGGGCGGGTATGGCGCCGATGTGGTGATTGAATGCGTCGGCTATCCCGACGCGGTGAATGAGGGCATTGAACTGCCGCGAGATGGCGGAAAGTTTCTGGTACTTGGCCAGTACGCCAACGCGGGCAACATCTCCTTCAACCCGCACACGATCACGCGCAAGCAGTTGGTGGTGCAGGGGAGCTGGGGTTTTGAACCGCGTCACGTGGATCGCGGGCTGCGAATGCTGGAGATTCCGCACTGGCAGCAACTCTTCGCTAACGAAATCACGGCGCGCTTTCCTTTGGAAGAGGCCAACCAGGCGCTGGAAACAGTCAAGAGCTGGCGTGCCGGAAAGACTGTTCTCATTCCATGAGGCGTGTCCTGTGGCTGTTGCCCGTCGCGGTGCTCGCCGCCGGCATTTGGTGGGCGGTGACGATCAGGAACGCTCCGGCGGAGGTGCGCTACACAGTCGCCAAGGTCGGGCCTTTGGTGGACACGCTACTGACCAACGGGAAGGTGGAACCGGTGGAGTACGCGGCTGTGCGCGCGGAGCGTGCCGGCGTGTTGACGAAGCTGCGCGTTGAAAAAGGCCAGGAAGTGGCGGTCGGCGCCGTGGTGGCTGAAATAGATAGCGCGGAGTTCCAGAATGCGGTGGAAGCCGCGGAGGCGCGGGTGGCGCAAGTGCAGGCCGAGTTGAACGTACAGCAAAGCGGTGGGCGCGCGTCGGATTTGGCCGACATCGACGGGCAGTTGGCGAAGTTGCAATTGGAAAGGCGGCAGGCTGAGGGTGAATTGGCTACGGTGCAACGGTTGATCGCGAAAAACGCGGCCACGAGGCAGGAAGCGCAAGTATTGGAGGATCGTATCGCGCAAGTTCAGCAGCAGCGTAACGCCCTGCAGGCGCGCCGCTCGGTGCTGTTCACTCCGGCGGATCGCGGTGTATTGGAAGCGCGTCTGCGCGAGGCGCGCGCGAGTGTCGCCGCGGCTCGCGACAAGCAAGGGAAGGGAATTTTGCGAGCGTCGATGGGCGGCGTGGTGTACCAGGTGGACGCGCGCGCCGGGGCGTTCCTGAATCCCGGCGATCTCGTGGCGAACATCGGCCGGGTGGACGAGTTAATGGTCAAGGTCTTTATCGACGAGCCGGAGCTTGGCCGTGTGGCGCCCGGAATGCCCGCGGTGATCACCTGGGACGCGATGCCTGCGCGCCAATGGGAAGGCCGCGTCGAAAAAATGCCGGTACAGATTGTCACCTTGGGAACACGGCAGGTGGGCGAAGTGCCCGTGCGCATCGCGAACGCGGAAAGGGCGTTGCCGCCGGGTGCCAATGTCAACGCCGCCATTCGCTCCCGCGAAGCCGCGCACGCCGTGACGATCCCCAAGGAGTGTCTACGCCGCGAGGGTGGCGAGCAAGGCGTGTATGTTCTATCCGGCAATCTGTTGCAGTGGCGCGCCGTGAAAATCGGCGTCACCAACATCACGCACGCGCAGGTGTTGGAGGGCGTTGCCGCCGGCGACCGCGTGGTGCTTGCGACGGATGTTCCGCTTCGCGCGGGACAGTCCGTAACCCCCGCTAGCGAAGACGCTGCACGCTGATTCCGCTGCCCGCTTCCCACGCCGCCAGCACGCCCGCCGAAGAAGCCGCCACCGACGCAAATCCCCCATGCTGAGCCAGTTCCTGCACGGCGCCATCATAGAACATTAACCGCATTCCTTCGGTCCAAACCATCACCGGTTTGCCGTTCGCGTCGAGCGCCAGCGCCGAGTCCTTTCCCGCCCAACCCGGCGCCTGAAACGCGGCGCCATCGGTCCAATAAATCTTTTGCTCACGGCGCCACGACGTTACAACGTCCCCATTCGCCTTCACGCCCAACCCGCCCCCATCCATCGGGCAGGCGTTCAACGCCCACGTTCCTTCGCCGACCTTCCGGGACGCGAACGTCTTCCCGCCGTCGCGAGACGTGGCCAACCACATGTCCCGCGACCCGCCCAGCCAGTTGCGGAACATCACGTGGATCGTCCCATCCGCCGCCATCGCCGCCGATGGGTGGCAGCACTCGCAAATGTGGCCGGCGGGCGATTCATAAACGGGAAAGTTCGCGGACCAAGTCGTCCCGCCATCCCGCGATAACGACGCCATCAGTCGCGTGCCCTTCTTCCGTAGGTCAAGCCAGGTGGCGAAGAACAGCCCATTCGGCCCGGCGGCCAACGCATGCAAACCCTCGCGCGCCGCCCCCGGCACGTCGGAGACACGCGCCGCTTTCCCAAATGTCTTGCCGCCGTCCCCTGACCGCCAAGCGTACAACTCGCCGTCCTGACCCTTGCCCTTCTCTCCGGCGATGGCCGCGATAACGATCGCCCCGCCGCTGATCGCCACTCGCGGACCACGATGCCGGCCCAGCGAAATCACGCCGGCACTACCCACCGGCGCCGGCTTGCCGAACGACCCGCCTCCATCCTTCGACACGGCGGCAAACACGTCGTTGCCCGCTCCGTAGGCGACGACGGCCATTGTGCCATCCATCGCCAATTGCGGCTGCCGCCAAGGCGCGCCGCCGTTATCGGGAGCCAGCGTCAATAGAGGGAGAAGCGCGAGTGCGAGTGTCATGCGAGATCGAAGACTAGGATATCGCTCTTAGCGGTCCCGCGCAGCGTCAAGAGCGTCTCCGCGCTCACCGCGGCGCCGTCACCGGTCTCGAGCGGAGTCCCATTCAATTCCACCTGACCTGTCGCCACCTGCACCCACGCGTGGCGGTTTTCCCCCAACGGTAACGCCACTTCCTGCCCCTCGGTCAAAGCGGAAATGTAAACCAGCGCGTCCTGCTGAATCACCGAACTTCCATTGCGCCCATCGGGCGACGCGATCAAACGGAGATTCCCTTGCACCTCCTCGGGCGCAATAGCCAAATCTTCAAACCGCGGCGCGATGCCCATCTCGTCCGGCTCAATCCAAATCTGCAGTAAGTGCACCGGTTCGGTCGCCGAAGCGTTGAATTCGCTATGAACGATGCCCGTTCCGGCACTCATGCGTTGCACATGGCCTGGCTTCAAAACCGCCCGGGAGCCGGTGGAATCCTCATGCGCGAGTTCGCCCGAAATCACCCACGTGATGATCTCCATGTCCCGGTGCGGATGGCGGCCGAAGCCGGCCCCGGCGCTAATTCGGTCGTCGTTAATCACGCGCAAGCTGCGGAACCCCATGTGTTCCGGATCGTAATAGCGGCTGAACGAAAAGCTGTAGCGGGTGTCCAGCCATCCGATGTTGCTTTTGCCCCGGTCGGCGGAGCGGCGAATGCGAATCATATAATCCTCCAGACGATAGTCGTTACAACATCTATATAGATGCGTTAACGGCCATTTGGATTCGGATCTCCTCCAGCAGGCCGGTCAACTGCTCCAGTTTGGCCGCGCCAAGCGGCGTCAAGGGGCCGCGAACCGCATCCCGCATTGGCTTTTCCAGCGCGCGGAGCGCTGCGGCGCCTTCCGCCGTTATATTCGCCCGGACCACCCGCCGGTCTTCGACGCCGCGCCCGCGCCGCACATGTCCCCGTTTCTCCATACGGTCCAGAAGCCTCGTGATATCGGGGTCTCGGGTCACCATTCGGGCGGCTACTTCGCCGCAGGGAAGTCCCTCGGCGCCGGCCCCGGCGAGGATCCGCAAAACGTTGTACTGCGCGTGGCTGAGGCCAAACGCGCGCAGCGTCTCCTCAACTCCGCGCATCAGCAAATCGGCCGTTCGCTGCAGATTCAGGAAAGCCTCTTCGGCTGGGTGAGGGAATGGGCGGCTTTGACGAATTTCGGACTGCAATCGGCCGGGCATATCCAAAATATATCTGTTGCAACGAATATCCGCAAGGTCTATAACCCTTCGGGCGGTGGAATAGAACTCACGGAATCGAGTGTAACTAGTTTGAAGCATTGCCTTTTGGAGGTATGAGGTTTACGATTGAGTTTTGCCGGGATATGGTAGGAGGTAGAAACTGTCAATGTGGAATCGACGTAAAGATGAAGAAGAAGTCACGCGGCCGCCGAGCGGTACGCCCAGCGGTCCGGAGTTTGGAAGAGAGGCGATGCCCGTGTCGAACATGCCTGTAAAGAGCTATGAGCCGGAGGCGCCGCGCGGTACGGCCACCCTCGGCAAGTCGGTTTTGGTGAAAGGTCAGATCGTGAGTAAGGAGGATCTGGTGATCGACGGCAATGTGGAAGGCAGCGTGGAGGCGCAGGAGCATCGGATCACCATCGGGCCGAATGGCCGCGTGGTTGCGAATGTCAAAGCGCGAGACGTTGTTGTGCTGGGTCTGCTGAAGGGTAATATCGAAGCGTCCGGCCGCGTCGACATTCGCAAAGGGGCAAACCTTGTCGGCGATATTCGTTACGCCAAGATCAGCATCGAAGAGGGCGCCGACCTGCGCGGCAGCCTGGAAATGATTCGCCTTGATGAAAAGGCGGATCAGTCCAAGGCCCCCGAAACGTCGCCGAAACCTGTCGTCGAGAAGCCGATACAGCAGAGCCTGGGAGCTTCCGCGAGCGGTATCAACTCCAAATAATCGTCGAAGCCTGTGATCAGAAAAGGTTGGAATCGTCTGTTCGGCGGTGAAGATTCTTCTCCTCATGGGGTCTTCGCGCCGGCTAGAGCGCCGCACCCGGAAAGACCGGACTTGCGGGAATTGTCCCGCACAAGCAGTTCCCTCGACCAGTTCTTCCAGACCTTTCACGGGCAAGTGGGCCTGATGATATTGGACCTCGGCGTTTCCAACCAGGAGAACACCGACTTCTTCAATAAAATGGGGCATAGGTTGCGCTACGACAACTTTGTCCGCTCGCTTGATGAGTCGTTCGGCGACGGCGATTTCTACGCCAATCAGGACGACGAAGACCGCGTCGATTCCTTCCAGGCGAAGGTGTTGAACTTCGACGATGATTCGCTCGATGGCGTTTTGGCGTGGGACTCGCTTCAATATCTGTCACCCGCCATGCTGGAAGCCACGGTCAGTCAAATGCACGCCATTCTCCATCGGGGTGGGCAACTGCTTACGATCTTTCACACCGACGAGAAGGTGGTTGAGGTCCCGTCGTTCTCCTATCGCATTCAGGAACGGAATCGCGTCAAACTCGTTGCCCGCGCGCATCGCAAGCCGGCCCAGTATTTTTCCACCCGCTCACTGGAAAAGCTCTTCCGGAACTTCGATCAAGTGAAGTTCTTCCTCACGCAGGATTCTCTACGGGAAGTGATTGTCCGGAAGTAACCGCGGGGATCGACGCGACGACGTAATGAGAGTTCGTAGCGTTGCAACTTGCCAAACCAGCCGAAACCGTGGCGGTAGAACAGCGTCGTGCAAATCGGCGTGTGCATGATGCGGTTGGAAAACGCAATTCGCCCAAACGGCGCCTCCGAGCGTCAAAGCGTGGCGTTTTTCGTTACGGGCGGCGGCCCCGATATAATAATGAATTGCGCGATAATGAAGATTCGAAAAGAGAGCCTTGCCGCCGATGGAAATCAATCTCACCCCCGGTCAGAAAGCGTTTGTCAGATACGCTATTGAAAGCGGGCGCTTACAGCGTCCCGAAGAGGCCGTGGAAGAAGCCCTCGTTATGTGGGAGGACCATGAGCGCAAGCGAGTAGAAATTCTCATGGCGGTTGATGAATCCGAGAACGACATCGACGCCGGTCGCTACATCGAGTACACCAACGCTACCCTGCCTCAACTTGCCGAGGACCTGAAACGCGAAGCCCGTGCGCGCGTTTGATGCCTCGTTACCGTCTTACACAACGTGCCCGCCGCGACCTGCTCGACGTTGGGCGGTAAATCGCTGAGGACAGCGAACTGTACGCCGACCGCTTTATCGATCGGCTCATGAAATCCGTTGGCCTGCTGGGAGAAAATCCTTATATCGGCCGAAGGCGGGACCATGACCTGCGCAAAGGCCTCTATAGTTTACCGGTAGAGAAGTACGTCATCGTGTATCGCATCGAGGGGGGCGATACCGTCTGGATTCTGCATGTAGTGCACGGCAGCCGCGATTTACTGGCACTCCTCTCTCCGTGGACGGGTTGAGGTTGCATCGTTTTCCGGAACTTCGATCAAGTGAAGTTCTTCCTCACGCAGGATTCTCTACGGGAAGTGATTGTCCGGAAGTAACCGCGGGGATTCGCATCGGCTGACGTTTCCAATACGTGAGCGACCGCCAGGCCCATTCCAGCGGACCGAAGCGGTAAGCGCGCAGCCAGATCGGGCTTACGATTAGTTGCAACAGCCAGATCGACGCCACGACGTAGTAAAGTTCGTAGCGCTGCAACTTACCGAACCAACCCAAGCCGTGGCCGTAGAACAGCGTCGTGCAAATCAGCGTGTGCATGATGTAGTTGGAAAACGCCATTCGCCCGACGGCGCTCAGGGGCCGCATTAGCCAACCCAGCCACCCCGCCTGCACGATGCCGGCGATCCCCGCCAGATAACCCAAGCCCATCGAGAGCCGGACCAATTGGTAGACCGTATATCCTTCCATCGCGGCCACGGGCGAGAATCCGGACGCGGCCAAATGGTTTGCCGCCCACGCGCCAATCGCGGTTCCGACCCCTATGCCGCCTACGGCCACCCACGCGTACGTACCCTTTGACCAGGATCCAGCCAGCACTCCCCACTTCGCCAGCGCCATGCCAATCAGCATAAAGGCCAGGAAATCCCAGCTTCCGAGATTGAAATAGGGTTGCGTGTCCCACGCCATGCGAACCCCGGAGCGGTGAGAGAAGGCCTCCGCATAGCTGCCTCGATACGCCTTCAATTCGGCGTCCACCTTCTCTCTCGACGGCTGCCAGTCGCGCAGCATCCCCTTGTACGGGCCGCGCGCTCCCTCCACCTCCTTTGCCAACTCCGCATGAGCCGGAATGCCGCGATAACTGTCGCGGGCCTGCTTCGTCTCGCGAGTCTGCTGCCAGGTAAGGCCGCAGGTGACGGCGATCATCGCGATTCCAATCGCCAATAACGCCCGCGCGCCCATTTTGCGCAGCGGATACAACAGCAACCCGCATAGCGCGTAGGGGTAGAGAATATCGCCATACCAAAGCAAATAGGCGTGAATCATGCCGAACGACATCAGCCAAAAGGTACGCCGATAGTAAACGTCGGCGGCCGATGAGCCCTTCGCTTCCGCGCGCGAAGTCAGATAAATGACGCCCGCGCCGAAGCAAATGGAAAACAGCGCGCGCATCTTCCCGCTCCAGAATACTGCCTGCACCCACCATAACCAGTAGTTGGCGCCGGACGCCCCGCCCCACACCGTCGGATTTCCCTCCGCCGCCGCCGGCATCGCAAAGCTGCAAATATTCATCAACAATATGCCCAGCAGCGCAAACCCGCGCACGGTGTCCAACGCCTCCACCCGTTCGGACGCTTCCACCGGCGCCGGGATCGCGAAATTCCTCTCAGCCATGCTCAATCTCCATAATGGTGGATTCCGTCCCGCTTTCATGCACCGAGCGCGCGACGGGCCAAATGTTAGAATAATGGGTGCATAACGAAGATGGCGGTCATCACCCTGGATCGAGCGCGTACTAAGCGAGCTAGAGAAGTCGAAAACGCGCTCGCGACCGTACGCATCGAAGGGCTTGAACCTTCGGATGAGGCGAAGGCCATGTTCCAGCGCTATGTCGACGGAGCGGTGACTTCCGAAGAACTGGACCGTGGCTTCGATATGTACTTCGACCGAAAATATGGACCCGTACGTTTACCCGGGAACGAACGTTCTTAGGAACCTTCGGGATATCCGCGATCCAGATACGCCGAACGAGTTTGAAGCCGAAGCGACTAGCCGTCGTATTCGCCAGCTTGAACACAAACCGTTACCGGGAGCGTTCGATACGACCCATCTTCAGGCCATCCACCATCACATTTTTAAAGACGTCTTCCCTTGGGCGGGGGAGTTTCGGACGGTGAACATTTCCCGGCCTGATGGAGTCTTTGCATTCCGGGAATATATTCTCCCAAGTCTCAACAAGGCATTGGGCGAGTTGCAAAAGGAACGCTGCCTAAGCGGTACCGGCCTCAGACGGTTTTCAAATCGCGCCGCCCATTACATGGGCGAGATTAACGCCATTCACCCTTTCCGCGACGGTAACGGACGCTCGCAGCGTGAGTTCATCAGGCAACTGGCGTTGCGGAACGGATACGCCCTCGATTGGTCTCGCGTTTCGGGCGAGCGGATCTACGAAGGCTCCAGGCGGAGTTTCCAGCGGGGTGACAACGCGGGCCTTGAAGAAGCGATCCGTGGCGGACTCGACAACGAGCGGAACAAAGCCGAAGAAAAAAACGCCAGCGCCTTTCGTGAGTGGGGCGATGCGGAACGCGAGCGGTAGAGAACTCACTTTGAGAACGATCTCGGCGGCGGGTGCTTAACCGTTTTGGGGGATCAATGACCGGGGACCAAGTTGTACGCTTCGACCGGGTTCAAATCTTTTCGGATGGATACTTCCAGTTCGGCTAAACGGGCGAGAGACCGTTGCGGGAGATTC
>JBJXFL010000133.1:0-56757 GCA_046155405.1 Bryobacteraceae bacterium
GACCGGTCGTATTCCGTCATCTCTGAATTCAGGGAAGGCGAATAGGTTGAGATTCCGCATCTTGTTACTCTGTGGAAGTATGAAGAAAACTCGTAAATTCGGCGACCCAGTTTCCGCCGATGCGATCGCGCGGCTGGCTGATCGGAACAAGGACGTTTCCCATTTCTTCAAAAACCAAGCCCGCATGGTTCAGCCGACTCAGCGGGTTAACGTGGACGTCACCGTCGGCATGTTGGAGGAACTGGATAAGGCCGCTCGGGAACTCAACGTAAGCCGCCAAACGGTCATCAAGACACTGGTCCGGCAGGCTCTCGATCAGCACTACCTGGCACAATAGGCAAGGCGACAGCAACCTACGTCCTAACCCGTCCGAGCTTGCTTTCTCCGGTGCGATACACCACGCCCACGCCGGCCCCTACTGATCGACACGAGAATCTGTCATCGCTAAGCTCCACAGGCCGGGATTGTCCAGTCCCCTGGTATGCCGTCTCGCGCATGTCCTTGACTCTATGCTGGCGCCTTGAATTAGCGATATCATAAAGCCGATGGTCACGCGTTACCTCCAGGAAGCGATGAGACGGGCTCAATACAAGAACTTAGAGGATGGGTCGTGTTTTGGGGAGATTCCGGGCTTGGCCGGCGTGTGGGCGAGTGAGCCCACATTAGCGCAATGCCGCCACGTACTTCAGGAGGTCCTTGAGGAGTGGCTCGTGCTGAAGATCCGCGACGGCGACCCCATCCCGAGAATGGGCCGTGTTCGTCTGACCGTTCAGGCCGCTTGAGGAATGGCCAGGTCGATTTCCAGGAGAGAACTGATTCGAAAATTTCGCAAGCTTGGTTTTTCCGGACCGGTTTCTGGAGGGCGGCATCAGTTCATGATGAGAGATGCGCTCAAAGTGCGCATACCCAATCCGCACAGCGGTAACGTCATTGACGGTTCGCTACTGAGCGAGATCCTGCGCCAGGCCGGTATTACGATTCGTGAATGGGAAGAGGTCTGATAGAGATTTGGCGGGCCGACCCCGCCCATTCCTAGTTCTGTAACCGCCCACGTGCATTGTCGGAAGGTTCGGCCAGCGCCGGTGTTGAAGAACTCGCGCAACGTCTCTGGCGACTTGCTCCGCGGCTGTGCTCTATACCAAGCCGGGTTCTAATCCCGCAGAAACTGCTTAATCGCCCGCACCGCCTGCCGCGTGCGATGCGGATTTTCAATAAACGAGAACCGCACGTGCCCCTCGCCCATCGGCCCAAATCCGATACCTGGACTGACGGCGACCAGTGCCTTCTCCATCATCTCCTGCGCAAATTCAAGCGAACTCAAATGCGCGAAGCGCTCCGGAATTTTCGCCCAAAGGAACATCGAGCCTTGCGGCTTTTCCACCGGCCACCCGGCGGCATTCAGCCCTTCCACCAGCACATCGCGCCGCTCCTGGTACACATCGCGAATCTTTATCGTCTCCTCCTCGCACTCGCGGAGCGCGATGATGGAGGCGATCTGAATCGGCTGAAACGTGCCGTAGTCCAGATAGCTTTTAATGCGCGAAAGCGCGTAAATGATCTTCGCGTTGCCCAGGCAATAGCCCACGCGCCACCCGGCCATGTTGTAGCTCTTCGACATCGAAAAAATCTCGACGGCGATATCCTTCGCGCCCGGCACCTCCAGAATGCTCGGCGGTTTGTAGCCGTCGAAACCCAGGTCGGCATAGGCGAAATCATGCACGATCCAAGAGCCGTTGGCCCGCGCCATCGCCACGATCTCCTTCATGAAGTTCAGATCGACGCAGGTCGTGGTCGGATTGTGCGGGAACGAAATCAGTACCACCTTCGGCTTCTTCGGCCCGTTCTTGTATAGATCTTCCAGGCCCTGCAGGAATGTGGCCGAGTCGGGCATCGGAAGCATAATCGCGTCGCCCTCGGCCATGATGACGCCGTACTGATGAATCGGGTAGGCCGGGTTGGGCGAGACCACGCCGTCACCGGGCGCGATGATGGCGAACAGCAGGTGGGCGATCGCGTCCTTGGCGCCAATGGTGACGATGGCTTCTTTCTCCGGGTCGAGCGCGACGCCGTAGTTGCGCCGATAGCGCTTCACGATTTCAACGCGCAGTTGCGGAATACCGCGCGACATGGAATAGCGATGGTTCTTCTGCTGGCGGGCCGCTTCCACCAGCTTTTCGACGATCACGTCGGGCGTCGCCCCATCCGGGTTGCCCATGCCGAAATCCACCACATCCTGCCCTGCCGCGCGTGCCTTTGCCTTCATCTCATTGATGACGGCGAACACATATGGGGGCAGCTTGGCGATGCGGTAGAATTGCTCGGTTTCAGACATGGTTGTCGTGTTTATCCTCTGTTGGGTTTATGAAGAGCCGCTCGTTATGCGGGTACGGCTTCCGCTTCCGCGATCGGTTCTTTGAACTTGCATTCCTTGTTCGGACACTGCGCGAATGCGCCGGCCTTCAGGAACTTCTCGATGAGATGCGAACTGCCGCAATCGGGGCACGCGCGGTCGATGGGCTTGCCCCAGGCGACGAACTCGCACTTGGGGTAGCGGTTGCAGCCGTAGAACGTTTTGCCTCGTTTGGACCGGCGTTCGATAATGTCGCCTTCATGGCAGTCCGGGCACTTCACGCCCACGAGCTTCTGCTTCACGTACTTGCAGGTGGGGTAGTCCGAACAGGCCGTGAATTCGCCGAACCGGCCGGACTTCGTCACCAGATTTTTGCCGCACTCCGGGCAGAGCTCGTCCAGCTTGACGTCGGCTTGCTTTTCACCTTGGCCGAGTTGCCGCGTCGTCTTGCAATCCGGATAGCCGGTACACGCCATGAACTGGCCGAAGCGCCCTTTCTTCAGCACCATTGGCCGGCCGCAGTTCGGGCAGTACTCGTCCTCGCCCTGCTCGCCCAGGTCGTCGGTGGCCGTCGTCGGCAGTTCGCGCGTGCTGGTGCACTCCGGGTAGCCGGTGCAGGCGATAAAGCTGCCATGCCGCCCCCACTTAATCACCATCGCCTTGCCGCACTTGTCGCAGATGAAGTCGGTCGGCTTTTCCATCCGCTTGATGTCGGTCATCTGCACGGCAGCGCGTTCCAGATCGGCGGAGAATTTTTCGTAAAACTCGCCCATCGCCACGCGCCAGTCCATTTTGCCGTCTTCGATTTCGTCCAGTTCTTCTTCCAGGCGCGCCGTGTAGAGAACGTCGAAAATGTCGCCGAAGGATTCGAGCAGCAGGTCGGTCACCACGGTTCCCAGCTCGGTCGGCCCAAACTTGCCGCCGTCTTTCTTCACATACTCGCGCTCTTGAATCGTCGAGAGAATCGAAGCGTAGGTCGACGGCCGGCCCACGCCCTTGGCTTCCAACTCCTTCACCAGCGTCGCTTCGGTAAACCGCGGCGGCGGCTCGGTGAAGTGCTGCTCGGGATCGATTGATTTAAACTTCAACTCTTCGCCCTGCGTTACCGCGGGCAGTTTCCTGGCCGTCTCGTCGTCGTCTTCGTCCTTAGCGTCCTTGCCCTCTTCGTAGACCTTCAGGAAGCCGTCGAACTTCTCCACCGATCCGGTCGCCCGGAACATGTAGGCGGTCTTCGACTTGCCCGGCGCGGCCACGTCGATCGTCGTCTGGTCAAACAGCGCCGGCGTCATCTGCGACGCCACAAAGCGCATCCAAATTAGCCGGTAAAGCTTCAATTCGTCTTCCTGCAGATACTGCGCCACGCTCTCCGGCGACCGGAAAGCGCTGGTCGGGCGAATGGCCTCGTGGGCGTCCTGCGCATCCTTCTTACCCTTGTAGAAATTGGCTTTCTCCGGCAGGTATCGGTCGCCGAATTTCTCGCCGATAAAGCTCCGTACTTCGCCCAAAGCGTCTTCGGAGACACGCACGGAATCGGTTCGCATGTAGGTGATCAGGCCGGTCGCGCCTTCGTCGCCCATCTCCATGCCTTCATACAGGCGCTGCGCCAGCACCATCGTGCGCTTCACGCTGAAGCGCAGCTTGCGCGCCGCTTCCTGCTGTATCGTCGAAGTAATAAAGGGCGGAACCGGGTTGCGCTTCTTTTCCTTGGTCCCAACGGCCTGCACAAGGTATTTAGCGCCATCGATGTCGGCCAGAATCGCCTTCGCCCGCGCCTCCTCGCCGATGGCCGGATTCTCCCCGTCCACCTTCGCCAGCCGGGCCTTCAACACCGGCGCTTTCTTGGCGTGGAGCGAAACGTCGATGGTCCAGTACTCTTCCTTGTTGAACGCCAGGATCTCGCGCTCACGGTCGACAATCAGCCGCAGCGCCACCGTCTGCACGCGTCCCGCCGAGAGGCCGCGACGGACTTTATCCCACAGCAGCGGCGAGATTTTATACCCGACCAGCCGGTCCAGAACGCGCCGCGCCTGCTGGGCGTCCACCAGGCTCGTGTTCACCTGCAACGGCGTTTCGAACGCCTTGTCCACGGCTTTCTTCGTGATTTCGTTGAACATCACCCGGAAGAATTTCGGGCCATTCGCCGATTTCGATTGCAATTCTTCCTGTAAATGGAAACAAATCGCTTCCCCTTCGCGGTCGGGGTCAGCCGCGAGATAGATGTTGTCGACGCCCTTGGCGGCCGCCTTCAACTCCCCGATAAGCTTCTTTTTGCCTTCGATCACCTCGTAGGTGGGCTCGAAGCCCCGGTCGACATTCACCGCCAGATCGCTCTTCGGGAGGTCCTTTACATGACCGAGCGAAGCTTTGACGACGAAGCCTTTACCGAGATATTTGCCGATTGTTTTCGCCTTCGCCGGCGACTCGACGATGACGAGAGATTTGGACATGGTGACTTGTTCCAGTTTAACCGCTTGAAAAGTAAGGATTGCTACCAGACCTTTACAAACTGCTTCCCGGGGAGCTGACGGACCAGCCCAAGAAGTTCCAGCTCAAAAAGGACCGCGACAATCTCAGACGACGAATAGTTTTCCAGACAACCTAACAGGTCGTCAATATGCGTGGGCGAGTCGACGGTCACTTTGGCGAGCAATAAATCGCCTAATACCGAGTTCGGGCCTAAAGGAAGCGTCGACCGTTTCGGGCCGGAATCGGACCCGTTATCATAGGATGCTCCCGCGCCGTTTTGGATTCGGCGGCGTATCTCCGGGGAGAGCTCATTGACGATATCCTGAGCCGTCGAAACCAACTTCGCGCCTTGTCGAATCAATAGGTTAGGCCCCCATGACGCCTGACTTGTAATATTGCCTGGAACAGCGTACACCTCCCGCCCCTGGTCCATCGCCAGCCGGGCGGTGATGGCCGACCCGGAGTACTGCGCCCCCTCGACCACTAGTACCCCCGCACTCATCCCGCTGACGATTCGATTCCGTATCGGAAAATTTTGTGGATAAGCCGGAGCGCCCATCGGAAATTCGGAGATCGCCAAGCCCTTTGTGCAGATTTGTTCATGTAGCCGGCGGTTCTCCGACGGATAAATTACGTCCACGCCACAGCCGAAAACGGCGGTAGTTTTTCCACCGACCGCCAGCGCCGCCCGGTGAGACGCCGAATCGATTCCCCGAGCCATGCCGGAAATTACGTTCAAACCGGCGGCCGCCAGATCGCCGCCCAGCTTTTCCGCGACCGCCATTCCGTATGGCGTCGGCTTCCGTGTCCCCACCACCGCGATACCGGGATAGTTCAACAGCGCCAGGTCGCCCCGCGCGAATAGCGTCAACGGCGGATCCAGGATATCGCGTAGCGCCTCCGGGTAGAGCGGATCGTGATAGGTGACCAAAACCGCCCCCCGGGCTCGTATCTGGTTCTGCTGTTCCACGGCGTCGTCGAAAGTGCACCCCGAAACGACGGACCTCGCCACACCCGGCGGCACGCCAGCCGCCTCCAGCTCCGATACCGATGCCCGAAACAGCAGTTGAGGCGATTGAAACCGCTCCATTAGCTTCACTACCCGTCGTGTACCCAATCCGGGCACCAGGCGCAGCGCCAGCCAGTGCAGTTCGTCTTCGGGCGTAATCCGGGAGGGAGGGGAAGTGGCGGCGGCGTGCATGGAGTTCTCTAACGTAGGTAGTGCGCCGCCGGCGCGTTTTTTCTCAAAAAGGAATGGCTATAGCCGCAAAGCGACCGCCAATTCGCGGTTTCCCTGAACGCGCCAAATCTTGGAATCCAGAAAATAGTGGGTAAACGCAAATCCCCAAGTCGCCGCCACCGCCATGTCCCGCCACGGCGAATATGCCACCGGGAGCACCGCGAGCAGGAAGTTCAAGCCAATCGCGACTCCCATGTAGATCCAGACCCGATCCGACAGCCGTGCCGCCAGCCCATTGCGCTCGCGGGCATCGGGAACGCTATATCGGTTCCGGTTATGGAACCAGAGCAACCGGTGATACTGCAAGCTGTGAAAAAGTCCGAGGGCGATCGCGGCGCGGATAATTCCGTCCGGTCCATTTTCGGTGGCGTGGTGAAAAGCGAGCCATTGGAGCGGTACGACGGCGCCAATTAGCGCGACTTTAGGTATATTTAGCGTCTCGTTGCGGACATATTTCACCGCCTGCCGCCCGATCCAGACCCCCGCCAGTACCAAATAGAGCACCACCGCGCCCTGCCAAACCATACCAGCCCAGGGCTGCAACCAACCGCGCGTCGCGATCACAAACCCAGCCAGCGGCACCCAGAGCGAACCGATCAAAAACCACCGGTCCAGCTTCAAATCAAACCGGTTCCGCTCCTTGTTCTTAGCCTTATACAGCATTACGAAACCATAATGCTGCTTGACGATGTGGAAGTGTTGCCAGCAGACGGCGAACACGAAAAATAGCGAAAGGTGGCCAAAATACCCGGCAATCGGCCCAACAAGCATAAACGGAACGATCACCCACAGCGCCGGCCCCAGTTCTTTCCGGGCTTGACGGTCAAAATAGGTGCGTGTGACCGTAGCCAGGACATGTGGGCCGTCGATTCCCAGCATCCAGATCACCAGGATCGGGAACACCGGAAAGCCGCTCCACATCAGTGCCAGCGCCAGGTAGCCAACTAACGCCGAACCGATAAACCACACCAAATCATCTCGTTGCGAGATGATCCAGGCGGGCCCCGGCCGGGCGATGGAAGCGGCGCTCATCCAAACCGTCTATCGGCGGGAATCCAGCGGAACATTAGCGCAAAGACCGGCCGCGGCCCGTAGCGGCTACAATCTCATCATGGCCATCGTCGTCGACGCTCCTAACCAGCCCTGGGAACAACGCACCATCACCCCCACCGGAGACCCTGTTTTCCGCAAAAACCTGTACACCGACCCGGATACCGGCATGGAAGTCCGCCTCGTCAAATATCCGGCCGGCGTGATGAACCCCACCCACACGCACCCCTGCGCGCATGGCATGTATATCCTGGAAGGCACGCTCGCCACCGGCGACGGCCGCTACTCCCCCGGCCAGTTCGTCTGGTTCCCCGAGGGCGAAGCGATGCAGCACGGCGCGACCGCGGAAACGGACGTTGTGGTGGTTTTCATCACCAACAAACACTTTGAAATCCACTACAAATGACGCGCTGGCTGGCCCTGGCCGCGCTGCTACTGGCCGCGTGCGCGACGAAAAAACCGCCGCCTGATCTGCCCGCCGTCGACGTGTCCGGCATGCAGGCCGCCGTCCGCGATGTCATCGACGGCGCCCTGACCGCCGCCCGCGCCAAGCCCGATGACGCGGCGCTCGCCGCCCGCCTTGGCATGGCCCTTCACGCGCACAATCAACTCGCCGGAGCCGCGCGCGCCTATGAACGCGCGGCCGCCCTCGACCCCGCCAACGCCGGCTACGCCTACTACTGGGGTGTCGCCCTCGCCGCGGACGGCCGCTATTCCGACGCCGTGATACCACTTCGCGCCGCGTTGTCGATTCCCCCCGCTCGTCTCCGACTCGCCGACGCTCTCTACGCCGCCGGCAAGACCGTCGAAGCCCGCAAGGAGTACGAAGCAGTCCGGGATGCCGACCCGGGCAACGCCGCCGCTTACTACGGCCTCGGACGCTGCCTGCAAGGCCCCGAAGCCATCGCCGCCTTCCAAAAAGCCGTCCAGCTCTTCCCGCGCTACGGCGCGGCGCGGTTCTCGCTCGCCGCCGTCTATCGCCAACAAGGCCAACGCGCCCAAGCCGACGCCACGCTCGAAAACTACGAGCGCGACAAATTGCTTTCTCCGCCTATCGACGATCCCGCCATGGCCGCCGTGCAAGCCCTTGATGTGAGCGCCACCGGCCTGTTGCGCGCCTCCCAGTCGCTCGAACGGCAGGGCCAACTGCCGCAGGCCGCCGAACTCCAGGAACGCGTCCTCGCCGCCGATCCAAAGCTCACGCAGGCCTGGGTGAATCTCATCTCGCTGTACGCCCGTCTTGGCCGGCCCGAGAATGCCGAAGCCGCCTACCGCAACGCCATCGCGTTGGAACCGAAGAACGCCGAAGCCCACTACAATTTTGGCGTATTGTGCGCACAGACCGAGCGATTCAAGGAGGCGCGAATGGCGTTCCAGTCCGCCGTCGCTATCGATCCCGCCCACGCCGAAGCGCTCGATAATCTTGGGGCGCTAATCGAAACGACCGGCGCTTGGGACAGCGCCGCCGCGCTCTACCGCCGCGCGCTTGCCGCCAAGCCCGGCCTGCGTCTGGCGCACTATCACCTCGGCCGCATTCTCGCCAACCGGCGACGCTGGCCCGAGGCGATCGGCGAGTTCGAAAAGTCCATCGAGCCGAGCGACGAGCAAACACCCGGCTTCCTCTACGCGCTTGGCGCGACGCACGCCCGCGCCGGGTCGAGAGCGAGAGCAATCGAAATTCTACAGCGCGCGAAATCGGAGGCGACGCGCTGGGGCCAGGGTCCGCTCGCCGCCGCGATTGAGCGCGATCTGGGGGTATTGCATAATCGAAACTGATGGATCGGCCGCAGCCAGCGGCTTCCAGGCGGCTCGTAAACGGCGTGCCGTTCATGACCGGTAGTTTGACCCCGCGCCCAAGATTTTCGTTTCTCGCGTTTGACCTTGGTCTTCTACTCGTTGCGATGTATATGTAGAAGTAACTGTTATTCATGGCGGCACAGTTGTACTAATTGCCATGTACGCCATCGAGAGTGGATCCCGTCAAACGCCTGATATTCTAGATGTCTCATGCCTGTCAAAAGAGAAGTATCCGCCGACACGTTCGTCTTTGGATGTCACCGTTTCGGATTCGGTCCCGCTCCGGGCGGCGGTTACGTCGATGTCGAAAAGCACGTCGTCCCGATGGTCAAGACCGCGTGGGATCTCGGCATTCGCGCGTTCGATTCCGCTGTCCTCTACCGGGCCACTCTTCAACTGGGCCAAGCCTTTCAGGCCTTGAACATCGATCCCAATTCGATCCGTTTTCAAACCAAGTGTCTGCGCTATCTGGGTCTCACTATCGACTCCGCGGTTGAGCACCAACCGGAAGCCCTCCTGCAAGGCATCCCCCCTCGCTACCACGGTCTCACCGACAAGTGGGATCCGTCCGCGAAAGGCGTCGAACAGCAGATCTGCCGCGAGCGCATCGAATATGGCGGCAAAACCCTCGCGGGCGTCGCGCTCCACGATCCGCCCGACATGGAAAAGCAGGTCGGGCTTAACTGGGAAACGGACATCCGCCCGGCTATTAATTACCTTAAGGCCGCCAAGACCGCCGGCTTCGTGGAACGTATCGGCCTCGGCATCAAAGAACCGGCGTTCGTCGATCGATTCATCGCCCAGGAACCCGGCGCGCTCGATTATGCCGGCATCACATTCTGCCCTTCGATCCTCGGCCCGCTGATGAAAGTCATCGAGACCAGCCACTCGGACCACTTCGAAGTCACCCTCATGGGCATCAACTACGGCCAAGCCTTCACGCTCACGGAAGACCCGCTGACAGCCCCGCCATTCCTCTATAACTACGAGGTGGCCACAGCGGAGGAACGCGCACTCATGTCGCGCTTCTATCGCATTTGCGGCTCGACGCCCCTGCTTCATTTGGCGGCGGCGGTCGCCGGCTTGCTTGCCGTTCACTTTCCCAACTCGGTCACGCAAATTGTCACATCCACCATGACTCCCGGCCGTCTGGTGGAGACCATGCGCCTTATCCGCGAGGCCGAAGTTCCCACCCCCGTCTGGAGCGAACTGAAGGCCTCCGAGCTTATCCCTCGCGACTTCCCGACCCACTAGCCATAAACGGACGAAACGTAACGTTCGCCAGGTACGCCAAAGGTAAGGATGCATCGATTCAGTTTTCTACTGCTTGCGCTGGCCGCCGGCGCGGCCGAGTGGACCTCTAAACCCTTTCCGGATTGGTCGCAAGATACCGTCCTGCGGCTGCTCACGGGATCTCCGTGGTCCAAAGGCTCCAGCGTCAACATTGAATGGACCAAGCGCGAAGTCCGGCCGATTACCTACAAAGACATTCCAGGCGCGGACCACAACCCAGCGAAGGACTCGGGTCTTGGCCCGCTCGGCGGTATCGGCGCACCCAAGCCCAAACTGCCCGTCAAGGCCGATTTGCTGATTCGCTTTCCCAACGCCCTTCCGCTGCGCCACGCCAAGGCTCTCTACCGTCTCCGGGACGAAAAGCTTCCAGCCGACCGGCTTAACAGCCTGATCGACACGCCCGCGTCATCGTCGGCCGCTTATGTCGTCGAGATCTTCGGCGTGCCTTCCGAGGTCGCTCACCAAGGCGCCGGGAGCATCGAGTCTCTTATCCAGCGTTCCGCCTACCTCCGCACTAAGTTCGGCCGTAAGTATCAGCCTTCGCGCGTCGAAGTAACAATCCAGTCAACTACGCTTAAGATCCTCGTCTATTTCCCGAGCGAGGAGCCATTGAAGGTCGCCGACGAGGAAATTGAATTCTTCGCCGACGTTCAGTTATTCCGCTGCAAAGAGCGATTCAAGCTGAGCGCAATGACTTACTTGGGCCGACTAGAGTTATAACCGCTACTCCGGTAGTCCGAACGCGTAAAGCACTCCGCCGGCCGAGACCGCCACAAATTGTTTCCCATCGACCGCATAGCTCATGGGCGACGAAGACATGGCCCCGCCCGTCTGTGTCCGCCACAGTAACTGCCCCGACCGGGCGTCCAACGCCAACAGATTTCCTTCCTGCGTCGATGAGAACAGGACGCCGCCCGCCGTCGCCAATACGCCCGCGGAAAGGGACCCGCGCGACACCGGATACTGCCATTTCACCGTCCCCGTCGCCGCGTCAATCGCCTTTATCGCCGCCTTGGACGGCTCGTCGATCGCCATCGCCCGGCCGCCCCAGTAGGCCTTGCCCGGTTCGTACTCCTGGGCGGTTTGGAAGAACCGCTGCCCGGCCTCCGACGTCATCAAATAAAACGTTTCCGATGACGCGTCATATGATGGCGACTGCCAGTTCGTCCCGCCGACGAGCGACGGATATACCACCGTTCCTTCCGGCGTAGCCTTGGAGTTCGGCTTCCAGATAGGCCGGCCCGCGTCGTCAAACCCGTCGTTCCAGGTCTGCTTCACGAAAGGCTTGGCAAAGAGAAACTTGCCGTCCGTCCGGTCCAAAACGTAAAAGAATCCGTTTCGGTTCGCGTGCAATAACAACTTGCGCGGCTGGCCGTCGATCACGTGATCGGCCAGCACCAATCCCTCATTCGCATCCCAGTCATGGTCATCGCCCGGCGTGAACTGGTAGTGCCATTTCCGCTTCCCGGTATCGGCGTCCAGCGCCAGCACCGAACAGCTAAAGAGGTTGTCGCCCTTCCGAATCTCCGCGTCCATGTCTGGACCCGGGTTGCCCGTCGCCCAATAAATGAGGTTCAGCTCCGGATCGAAACTGCCAGTCAACCACGTACCGGAGCCGCCCATTTTCCAGGAATCGCCTTTCCAGGTCTCGTGTCCCAATTCACCCGGTCCCGGCACCGTATGAAAGCGCCACGCCCGCTTGCCCGAGGCCGCGTCGTAGGCATCCAGAAATCCGCGAATGCCATGCTCCCCGCCCGCGACGCCCACGATGATCTTGTCCTTCACCGCTAGCGGCGCCATGGTCAGGCTGTAGCCCTGCATCGTATCGGCCACCTGCACTTCCCACAATGGCAGGCCGGTGCGGGCGTCCAGCGCCACCAGCGCCGCGTCCAGCGTTCCAACGAACACCCGATTGCCCAGCACCGCCACTCCGCGGTTGAACGGATTGCTCTCGTACGGATTCACCGTCTTGCGCTGCCGTTGATATTTCCAGATTTGCACGCCGGTTCGGGCGTCGAGCGCGAACACCTGTCCTGGAGGACCCGCCGTATACATCACGCCATCCACCACGACTGGCGTCGATTGCAACAGCGAATCGCCCGGCATTTGCGCGGCCCATTTCATTTGCAACCGCTTCACATTCGCGCCGTCAATCTGGCGCAACGCGGAGAAGTGGGAGCCGCGATAGTCGCCCCAATAGGCCAGCCAATTCTGCGGCTCGGCCGAGGCGTTCTTCATCCGTTCATAAGTCAGCCCGCCGGGAATTACGGCCCCCACGGTCTTGGCGAAATCCCGGCCCTCCAGAGTCTTCAAATACGCGACCACATCCTGTATTTCTCCGGCCGAAAGCCGTTTGCCATAGTCCGCCGGCATAAAGGTTCCCGGCTCCGCCCGCAATTCCGCCAAGCCGGCTTTGGTAAGCATATGGCGCTCGCCCGCCGCCGTCACCAGATGCACCGTAAACGTGTCATCCGCCGTGCGCATCCCGCGCAACTCTCGCCCTTCTTTTGTCCGCGCCGTGACAATAACGCTCTCCGCATCCCCGCGCCGGCGGCGCCCAGGCCTCGCCCCGGATGGATTCAAAATCTTCGCCTGCAACCGTTCGGTCGGCATCCGGCCCGCCGCCGAAAGATCCGGCCCGACAATCCCTCCCCGTGCATTTACTCCATGACACGAAGCGCATTGCGCCTTGCCAAAAAACAGCCGCTCGCCCGACGCCGCATCGCCTAAGACTTTTTCTCCAGTCGCCACAGCGCCGCCGCTGATGCCGCGAATATAGCTGACAAGCTGCCACACCTGTTCCTGCTTCAGCGCCGCGAATCCCGGCATCTGC
This sequence comes from Bryobacteraceae bacterium, assembly GCA_046155405.1. Lineage (GTDB taxonomy): Bacteria > Acidobacteriota > Terriglobia > Bryobacterales > Bryobacteraceae. The sequence goes on from JBJXFL010000133.1 coordinate 13,030, forward strand.
GTCCCCTTAACGCCATTGCGAATCGTTAGGAAAATCTCCCCATCCAGGCCGCCGCGAGTGAATCGTCCGGAAGTCAACGCCGGTCCGCGCTCACTGCCCCGCCCGCTGCCGCCATGGCACGCCTGACACGTCTGTTCATAAATCTTCTGTCCGGCCGCAACCGCATCGGGGTTACCCGCAAACGGATTCTTATCCCGCTCCGGAGTATGCTCCTGCGCGGCGGCGGCAACGATCAACAGCAAGTAAATACGGTTCATGAGGTCCGTTCACCATCATATCCGCCGCCAACTACTTCACCGGAGAATACGCCGCCGTCTTATACAACGCCACCTTGAAAAACGCGTTCATCTGCCCATGCTCCGCAATCGATTCCGTACGCACGCGGATCCACTCGTCGTCGGCTTGGAACTTCGCCCACGCCTCCTCCCGCGCCCCCAGCGAATCGAACGGCGTAAAGTAAATCAGGTTCGGCATCCATGGCCCGAACAGCGCCGAAGTATATAGAACCGGACGAATCCCGCAGCGATGAAAGATGGGAATCTCCGGCCCTTCAAATCGGTCGTGCAGCGCCTGCAGTTGGCGATACGCCGGCGCGTGATAAACACGCAATTCGAATATCCGCGCGGCATCCCCGCCCGGCTTCAGCGTCGGCGAGTAAGGCGTACCCTCCAACAGCGACTGCGTGAAGTGTTCATACGGCGGTTCGGAATGATCTTCCCAATACTCGAGCGCCGCGCGCATATCCGCATCGGCCCGCATCGAGCCCTGACATTCGTGCCACTCTTCAAACGAGGCCCATTCCGCCACTACCGCCACCTGCGGAACATGGTCGGCCACTACGGCGTCCGTTACCAGCGCCGCCCGGGTACCCGTCAGCCGCGAGTACGCGGGAAGCCACGCCTCCTCCAGCCAGCCGTGCAGACGCGCCGCCTGGCTCGAATTCTTAAGGAAATACTGCTCAAACGTGTACAGCTTCGTGGATGTGTCGCTCATGGGAATGTTTGAAGACCCGCATCGCGCTCACAGAATCCGGCGACGGCGAATCATAATGAACAGAGTACCGTCATGAGGGCTATCCTTGCCGCAATCGTATTCCAACTAGCCGCCGCCGATTACCGTCCTCCCGCCGGCGACCGGCCAGTCGCCAAGCGCCCCGGCGGCGAATCCATTATTCCCGGCGGCCGCTCCACGGCGCCGCTCGGACGCCAATATCAAACCGGCCCCGGGCCATGGGGCTTGGCCGTCGCTCCCAACGGAAAGCGGGTCGTTTCCGCCGATGGAGGCCCGCGGGGTTACTCGCTGACGCTCCTCGACAATCGCAACGGCGCCTGGCGCATTGAGCGCCGCGAAGCCACCCGTAAACGCGACGAAGAGCCGGAGCACGACGACGAATTCCGCTCGGTCTTCATGGGTCTGGCCTTCGAAAACAACGAAGACGTCTACGCCAGCGAAGGCAACTCCGGCCGCGTCCGCATGGTCGAAATCGCCACCGGCCGGCGCAAGCAAATTTATGATTTGAACACTGACGGTTTCTCCGACTCCTACACCGGCGATCTGGCCCACGACGCCAAACGGCACCTGCTCTACGTGGTCGATCAGGCCAACTTCCGCGTCGCCGTCATCGACACCCGCAAACAGCGCATCATCGCCAACGTCCGCACCGGCCGCCTGCCATTCGCCATCACGCTTTCGCCCGAAGGCAAACGCGCCTACGTCACCAACATCGGCATGTTCGAATACAGTCCCGTCCCCGGCGCCGGCGCCACCGACGCCCGCGCCACGGGCCTGCCCTTCGCCGCCTTCGGCTTTCCATCTAAGGAGTCCGAGCAAGGCGTGGAGCGAATGAATGCGAGCGGCCAGACCGTGCGAATCCCCGGCCTCGGCAGCCCCAACGTTAAGGAGTCGAACTCGCTTACCGTCATCGACGTCGAAAACCCCGCCGCGCCGAAGGTGCTGAAGTTCATTCCCACCGGGCTGCCGTTCGGCAACGGCACACATGGCGGCTCCAGCCCCAGCGCGGTCGCCGCGCGTGATTCGCACATCTACGTCGCCAACGGCCACAACGATTCCATCACCGTCATCAACGCCAAGTCGCTCGAAGTGGAGGACCAGATCCTCCTCCGCATTCCCGGCCTTGAAGGCCTGCGCGGCATTCTCCCCACCGGGCTGGCAATAGACGGCCAAACGCTTTACGTCGCCGAAGCCGGTATTAACGCGATTGGCGTCATCGATCTAAAAACCGGAAAGGTGACCGGCCACGTGCCCGCCGGCTGGTTCCCCACGCGCATCGTCATCCGCGAAGGGACCATCTACGTCGCCAACGCCAAAGGCAACGGCACAGGTCCCAACGCATCCATGACCAAGGCGTTCGACTCGAGCTTCATCACCGATCAGCGTCGCGGCACCATCTCCATCTATCCGGTTCCGGACCCGGCCGATTCCGCTAAACATACCGCTCGCGTATTCCAGTTGAACGGTTTCAACCAAGCCCCCGACCCGCCCAAACTTCCCGCGGCCATCCAATACGTTGTCGTTATCGTGAAGGAGAATCGCACGTTCGACGAAGTCTTCGGCGACATTGTCTCCGCCGCGAACGCCCCCGTTAACGGCGCGTGGGATCTCGCCCGCTACGGCCAGTATTCCGTCATATCCAACGAACGCGGAACGCTGCAGCAGCGCTTCTCCTTGCGAAACGTGAACGTGACGCCGAACCACCATGCGCTCGCCGAGCAGTTCGCGTTCTCCGACAACTTCTACGCGGATTCCGAGGTCTCCGTCGACGGCCATCATTGGCTGGTCGGCAGCTATCCAAACGCGTGGACCGAATCGACGCTCATGGCGGCGTATGGCGGCCAGAAGAATTTCCGCTTTCCCACCTCCGCCCCCGGCCGCCTCCTCTTCACTGGCAGTAACTCTTCAGTTCACCCCGAAGAGCAGTTAGAGGCCGGCGCGCTGTGGCACCACCTCGAACGCCACGGTATCCCCTTCCGCAACTTCGGCGAAGGATTCGAGCTTTCCGGCATCGACGAAGGCCCCGGCCTGAAGCCCACCGGCGCCCGGTTCCTCACCAACGTGCCCATGCCGGACCCGCTCTATCGCAACACCTCCCGCGATTACCCCGGATACAACACCAACATCCCGGACCAGTTCCGCGCCAATGCGTTCATTAGTGAAATTGAAAAGCGGCACATCGTTGGCAACGAGCCACTGCCGCGCTTCATCTTCATCCACCTGCCGAATGACCACACGGCCAAGCCACGGCCAGAAGACGGTTATCCGTTCACGGCTTCCTATGTGGCTGACAACGACTACGCGCTCGGCCGGATTATGGAGTTCCTCAGCAAGAGTCCCTGGTGGAAACAGATGGCCGTTTTCATAACTGAAGATGACGCCCAAGGCGGCGTTGACCACGTCGACGCGCATCGTTCAATCATGCTTGTCGCCAGCCCCTACGCCCGCAAGAACTACGTGTCGAAAATCAACGCCAGTTTTCCGGCGCTGCTGAAGACGGTGTTCCGCCTGCTCAACCTGCCGCCGCTGAACCTGTTCGACGCGACCGCATCGGATCTTTCGGACTGCTTCACTGGCACTCCCGACTTCACGCCTTTCACTCTGAAAGCCATTCGCCCCGAACTGTTCGACCCCGCCAAGGCCCGCGATCCGCTCGACCCCAGGCCAGGCCCGCGCATGGACGATCCGCGGGTGCTTCGCGAACAGCATCAGCGGCAGCCGTAGTGAGGCATTCGCTACCGCTTTCGCTTCGCGATCAATGCACGCACTTCCGGCACGAGTTCGTGAGGAACGCTCATGACGGTTTCCGAGGGCCCGCCCGCGGCCTCATCTTCAAGGAGAGCCTCGTCTTCGGTCTGACCCTCGTAATAAGCGAGCACCCGCTGGACTCTGCCCTCGTCCCATCCTTCTGGATATTTGTTTTCGCTCATTGCTGCTTTTTCTTTCTTCGCCGGCGGAATGCTAAGAGTGGTTTGCCGGTTAAGTCGTACGCGGTGATGACAAACACGCTGTCCAACGCCGGGTCAGGAACGTAGATGACACTTAAATACCGGCCCGACGCCGTCTGCCCCAATGCAACCCTGGAGCCATCGCGACCATTGCGATCCTCCTCTGGAATCTCAAGAACATCAATAACTTCTTGTTCGCTGACATCGTGGCCATAAATGTGAGGCAAGCCCGTAGCTGGATCTATGTAGAATCGCGCCCGCAATTCTTCTCCATCCTCACTTTAGCACGCTTGAACGGTAGAAAATGCTCTCGACCCCAAGCCAGGCCCGCGCATGGACGATCCGCAGGTGCTTCGGGAACAGCACCAGCGGCCTTAGCGCACCCTTCCGGGAATTCGCATCCATGTGCACCACGGTGGTGCGAAGTTGGTATTCTGGGCCTATGGCTACCCGAAGTAGAGCGGCATCATCGAGATCTGTTCGGCAGAGCGTCACGATGCCGGCAACCTTGGCGGCGGACGTGCGCCGTGTTGCCAAGGAGCGTCATGTGACAGTGAGCCGGGCTCTGGTGGAGTTGGCGGAACGTGGAGTCCGTGCCGAAGCTGAGGCGAAGCAACAACTCAAGGCCGCTTACCGCAACTTTCTCGAAGAAGTGGAACCAGAACGCAAGAATGAAGCCGGACGCGATTTGATTCGTACAATCTTCGGGAAAGACGCCATTGCCGAAGATTCAATTCTCTGACCTGCCACGCGGCGTCTGGCATCATTTGCTTCAGCGAGTCGACGAACGGCGGATTTCAGTCGGCGATCTGTGGCCCTCCAAGTATGGGTGCGCACGAACCCTTCCGCCCCGGAAGGCGAATGGTACAAAGACTTCGGTTCGTTTGCCCTTTGCGGGACGGGCAAGCTTCCGAAAACAGTCCTTGAAAAAGGGATGAAACCGTTTGGAGTTCCGATCTCGTGATCGCGGCAGCATATGGTGTCAGGGAAAGTTTGTCGGATGCTGAACGCGCGCGGTTCGGAAGAGGTGAGACAAAAGTGGTCCCTTTCTCCTCAGGCTGCGGACGTTTGCAAACGCGATACCGAATCGGCGTACTTATGGGCTGCTCAAAGACTTCAGATAGGCGCCCGGCGTTCCCACATAGAGCTCCAACCACACCATCCGGTCGCCCTCCATACCCCCGCCGCCGTGAATGACACCAGTACGATCCGGCGCGTCATTAACGCTTAACGCATCCAGCCGGACTCGCCGCCCGGACGGCTCCAAATAGTAGTATTCCCGCCGTTCATCAGACCGGACGTTCACCCAATAGTTCGAGAAACGCCGCTGCCGCGCCTGCGTCCGCAATTCGCCATTCGCACCGATCCGCAGGACCAACTTACCGCCATCCGTCTCTTCCCTGGCACCCGCGGGATCCGAGAAGTGTACGGTCGCCTTCCCTTGAAACCCTGCCGGAATCAGCACTATTTCTGGCCGCATGTTCAAATACTCCCAGGCAAAAAACACCGCATGATACAGCGGATACGCCAGTAACCAAAAACTCAACAGCAGCCGCATCCATAGCGGCGCCGGCGCTCGCAGAATATAGAACGGGCTCGCCAGAAACAGCGGCACGGAAATGACTAAACACCCAAACCAACCCATCGCATAGAGATATCGAACGCTCAAATAGCCCGTGACGAACGCCGCGATCTGCAGTCCCGCCCCGATCACGATACCCCGCGGCAGCATGGCTCCCATTCCACCATAAACCCCCGACTTCGATACAATGCCGTTATGAAATGGCTGCTCGCCGTCGCGGCTGGTGTGTGTCTTCCCGCCGCCGAAACTCCGGCTGAGTTCTTTGAGACCAAGGTCCGCCCCGTACTGGCCAAGAACTGCTTCTCCTGTCACACCCAGAGCAAACTGGGCGGTCTGGCTATGACCTCCCGCGAAGATCTTTTGAAAGGGGGGAAAACAGGCCCCGCCATCGCCGCCGGCGATCCCGAAAAAAGTCTCCTCGTTCAAGCCATCACTCATCAACATGAACGCTTCAAAATGCCGCCCACCGGCGCCAAACTCGACGATACGTCTGTTGCTTTCATTAAAACCTGGATCCGCGATGGCGCCATTTGGCCCGAAGGCCCCAAAGCCAGACAATACGCCGTTACCGATGAACAGCGTCAATGGTGGGCATTCCAGCCCGTCAAAAACCCAACGATACCCGCCGTCAAGAACAAAGCCTGGGTCAAGAGCCCTATCGACGCTTTTATCCTCTCCGCCCTCGAAATCAAGAACCTGAAACCCACGGCGCCCGCCGATCGCCGCACCCTCCTCCGGCGCGCCACGCTCGACCTCACCGGCCTTCCTCCCACCGCCGACGATGTGGACGCCTTCCTCGCCGACAAGTCCCCCAGCGCCTTCGCGAATGTCGTCGACCGCCTGCTCGCGTCTCCACATTACGGCGAGCGGTGGGGCCGCATCTGGCTCGATGTCGCCCGCTACTCCGACGACAAGCTCAACTCCACCATGGACGAACCGCGTCCCAACGCCTTCCGCTTCCGCGATTGGGTCGTCGAGGCTTTCAACAAGGACATGCCCTACGACACTTTCGTCAAGGCGCAGATCGCCGGCGACTTAATGGATAACCCCGATCTCATCGCCGGCACCGGACTCTATGGCCTTAGCCCCGAGTTCCAGGACGACCGCGTCGACATTACTACGCGAGGTTTCCTCGCCCTCACCGTCGCCTGCGCCCAATGCCACGACCATAAATTCGATCCCATTCCCACGAAGGATTATTACTCTCTGCTCGGCGTCTTCAACAGCTCGAAGCAGCACGAGTTCCCGCTCGCGGATAAGGCCGCCGTCGAGCAATGGAATCAGCGGAAAAAGTCGCTCGACAAAGCTCGTGAAAATCTAAACGCTTTCTACGGGAAGCAGGCCGAACAACTCGCGGAAATATTCGCGGCCAAAGCGGACAAATACCTGCTTGCCGCCGAAGATAAGGGGCCTTACGACGGCCTCGACGCCGAGACCATTCAGCGCTTCCGCACCTACCTTAAGAAGAAGGATCGCCTCGCCAAGATCGCCGCGGATCCCGATACCTTCCGCGCTGAACTGATCGCCGTCCAGGAAGAGAAGAAGGAGGTCGATGACACCAACAACATCCGTCTCGGCGGGTCCAAGGAACGCCGCGATCTCTCGCAGGCGAACCTCCTCTCTCTCGCCCCCGAAAAGTTTTATCTGTGGCGCGACTTCTATCGCACCGGCGGTGTTTTCCACTACGCTCCGGGAAAGATCGAGCGCTTCCTGGAAGGCCAGTGGCGCGAGCATTTGAACCTGCTCAAGCAAAATGTTGAAGCCGCGCAAAAAGCGCTGCCCGAACAGTACCCGTTCCTTCACGCCATGACCGAGTCCGAAAAGCCGAAGAACGAACGCATCCACATCCGCGGTAGCCGTGCCAACCTGGGCGACGAAGCCCCGCGCGGTTGGCTGACCATCCTCTCCGCCAAAGCCGAGCCGCCGCGATTTGAAAAGGGCAGCGGCCGCCTGGAACTCGCCGAACACATCGCCGGTAAGGACAACCCGCTCACGGCCCGCGTCATGGTCAACCGCATCTGGCAAGGCCATTTCGGCGAAGGCATCGTGCGGACGACTTCTAACTTCGGCCGCCTCGGCGAACAGCCCTCACACCCGGAGTTGCTCGACTATCTCGCCACGAAATTCATGGACCAAAACTGGTCGATGAAATCCTTGCACCGCGAGATCATGCTGTCGTCCACTTATCAGATGGCGGGCGGCAGCGTCGAAGGCGAAAATCGCCTCCTCGAACAGTTTCCCGCGCGCCGTCTGGACGCCGAATCCCTCCGCGATTCCATCCTCGCCGTCTCCGGCCGCTTGGACAAAACCATCGGCGGCAAAGCCTTCCCGCTCGAAGACACAAAACAAACCCGCCGGACGATCTATGGCTTCGTCAGCCGCCGTCGCACCGACACGATGTTGAACCTGTTCGATTTTCCAAATCCCAACGCCACCAGCGAAAAACGCGTCTCCACGGACGTGCCGCTCCAGCGCCTTTTCCTGTTGAATAGCGCGTTAATGGCTGACTCCGCCGAGGCTTTGAACAAAAACACGGAAGCCGCCACGCCCGAAGAGCGCATCCGCAAGGGCTACCGGGCGATCTTTAGCCGCGGTCCCACCAAGGCCGAACTCGACTTAGGCCTCCAGTACGTCAAGGCTGGCGGCGACGCCTGGCCGCAGTACTGGCAGGTTCTGATGGCAACCGACGAATTTCTGATGGTGAGGTAAAGGCATATGATGACCAGGCGCGATCTATTGCAAACGGTGGGCATGGGCTTCGGCGGCTGCGGCCTCGCCAGCGCCGCCGCCGTCACGCACTTCCCCGTCAAGGCCAAGCACATCATTTTCATATTCCTGAATGGCGGCCCGTCGCAGGTCGATACCTTCGACCCCAAGCCATTGCTGCAGAAGCACCACGGCAAGCCCATGCCGGCCGGCCCGAATTTGAAAACAGAGCGCAAAACCGGCAACCTGCTCGGCTCTCCCTTCCAGTTCAATCGCTGCGGAAAGAGCGGGATCGAAATCAGCGAAATCTTCCCCCGCCTGGGCGAGAACATCGACGAGTTCGCCGTCATCCGTTCGATGTATACCGACCGCCCAAATCACGAGCCGTCGCTTTTGATCATGAACTGCGGCGTGCCGCTTCCGGGCAAGCCATCAATGGGTTCGTGGTTGAGCTACGGCCTCGGTTCCATGAACAAGAACCTGCCCGGCTTTGTCGTTTTGTGCCCTGGTGTGCCCGTCATTGGAAGTCAGTTGTGGACCTCCGCGTTTCTGCCCGCCGTTCATCAGGGGGTGCATCTGGAAACGAAGGAAAAGGACGTTGGCAAGCTGGTGCCCTACATCACGCCTCGCCGCGGGGCCGAAGAGCAGCGCCGCCAGATGGACCTCCTGGCCTCTCTCAACAAGTTGCAATCGGAGAGCAAATTCGAAAGCGGCGTTGAGTCGATGGAGGTCGCCTTCCGCATGCAGAAGGAAGCGCCCGAGGTGTTCGACATCACGAAGGAACCGGAGAAGGTCCGCGAGCGCTACGGCGACACGGCTGTCGGCCGCGGCTGCCTGATGGCACGCCGCATGGTGGAGAAGGGCGTGCGAATGGTGCAGATTTACCATGGCAACGGGCAGCCCTGGGATAACCACGACGACATTCAGATTCACCGGACGCTCGCCCGCGAGGCCGATCCCGCCATCGGGTCCCTGATTGAAGACCTCCGCGAGCGCGACATGCTGAAAGAGACGATTGTCCTGGTCGGCGGCGAATTCGGCCGCACCCCCAGCGTCGAAGTCAGCGGCTTGGTCAGCCACCAGAACGGTCGCGACCACAACAACCACGGCTATTCCATGCTGGTCGCCGGCGGCGGTTTCAAAGGCGGAATCACCTACGGCGCCACGGACGACTTCGGCTTCAAAGCCGTCGACAAACGCGTCTACGCGCACGACCTCCAAGCCACCATGCTCCACCAGATGGGCATCGACCACACCCGCCTCACCTACCGCTACGGCGGCCGCGATTTCCGCCTCACCGACGTCGGCGGCAGCGTCATTCATGACCTGTTGGCATGAAAGCTCAAGCGCCGGTTACATCAAGCAGCAGTTGAGACGCTGTATCTCCGTGGCCTCCATGACGACCATACGAGAGTGAACGTAGCTGTCAAGAATCTAGGCCAAAATATCTTTCACCACTCGGCCCCCGACATCCGTCAGCCGGAACTGCCGGCCCTGGAAAAGATACGTCAGCCGCTGATGATCGATCCCCAGCAAGTGCAGGATCGTCGCCTGCAGATCGTGGATATGGACCCCGCCTTCGGCCACGTTGAAGCCATAGTCGTCGGAAGCGCCATGGGCGAACCCGCGCTTCACCCCTCCGCCCGCCATCCATAGCGAAAATACCCGGCCATGGTGATCGCGTCCGTAAGAAGTGGGTTTCGACGGCCCCTGCGCGTATGGCGTGCGTCCGAACTCTCCGCCCCAAATCACCAACGTGTCATCGAGCATCCCGCGCTGCTTCAAGTCCTGAATCAGCCCCGCCGATGGCTTATCCACGTCCCGCGCCAGCACCGGCAGCTTCTCGGTCAGCCCGCCATGGTGGTCCCAGCCGCGATGATAAAGCTGAATGAACCGGACATTCCGCTCGGCCAGTCGCCGCGCGAGCAGGCAGTTTGCGGCGAACGTTCCCGGCTTCTTCGAGTCCTCCCCATACAGCGCGTGCACATGCTCCGGCTCGCCCGACGCATCCACCAATTCCGGCACGCTCGCCTGCATCCGGAACGCCATCTCATATTGCGCAATTCGCGTCTCAATCTCCGGGTCGCCCACGCGCTCGTGAAGGCGCTTGTTTAACGTTGCCAATCCATCCAACTGGCTGCGCCGCTGCTCGCGCGTCACACCCGGAGGGTTCGACAAGTGGAGCACGGCGTCGCCGCCCCCGCGAAACTGCACGCCCTGATAGCGGGAGGGCAAAAAGCCCGCGCCCCACAGACGCGCCAGCAGCCCCTGATCGGCCATGCCATTGCTCGGCATCGAGTTCAGCACTACGAACGCGGGCAGGTTCTCGTTCTCGCTGCCCAGCCCGTAGTCGATCCACGAACCCAGGCTGGGCCGGCCCGGCAACTGGCTTCCGGTCTGGATGAAGGTGATGGCCGGGTCGTGGTTAATGGCCTCGGTGTGCAGGCCTCGCAGGATGCAGATCTCATCGGCGATCTTGCCGGTCTCCGGCAGCAGATCGCTCAGCCATTGGCCGCTCTTGCCGTGCTGCGCAAAGCCGTACATGCTGGGCACAACCGGGAAGCGATCCTGGTGCGCCACCATGCCCGTAATCCGCTGCGTGCCGAAAATCGACGGCGGGATGTCCTCGTCGTAGCGCCCTTTCATCTGCGGCTTGTAGTCCAGCAAATCGAGGTGCGACGGCCCCCCGGCCTGGAACAGAAAGATCACCCGCTTCGCCCGCGGCGCAAAGTTCGGAAACGCGCGCGGAGCCGCACCCGCCGATGTGCCCATCAGCGCGCTCAGCGCCGCCGCGCCCAGCCCGTAGCCGGTCCTGGTCAGCATATCTCTGCGGGATAGGAGAGGTTTAAAATTTCCGCATTCCATCGGATTCAGCCCTTCGCTCAACCGGCCAACGGATTCCAGACGGATGTCAAATCCAACACAAAACCAGCCACCGGACCCTCACCCGTCAGCGACTCCACCCCGACGACGGTCTCCACCTCGCGTTCGGGCCGGTAAATCGATACCGTCCGCTTCTCGGCATCGATCAGCCATCCCAATTGCGCCCCGTTGGCCAGATACTCCGCCATCTTTTCCCGCAGCGGCCGAAGCCGATCGGAGGCGGATCTGAGTTCAACAACGAAGTCCGGGCAGAGATGCCAAAACTTCTCTCTGCTCACCGGATCCAGTTCTTCAATACGTCTCTTCAGCGTCCACGAGGCATCCGGCGATCGGCGGGCGCCATTCGGAAGGCGGAATCCAGTTGAGGAGTCGCACACGATACCGCGCCCATCCGCCTTCGCCCACTCGTTCAATCGATACGCGATCCAAATGTTTCGTGCCCCGGCTAAAGAATAGGTCGGCGCCATTACAATGATTTCTCCCTCCGCCGACATCTCAAAGAAAAGGTCGGGGTGTTCGGAACAGAATTCGGAAAACTCATCGTCGCTCATCGGATGAGCCGTCAACGTGGCAGGCAGGAATTCGTTATCGATCACTAACGCCATTACCATAGTCTAACCCGGCGCGGGCGCCCTGGCACTAGACGCCTGCCACTCGACGAACCTCCATCACCGCGCGTAAGCGCTTGCGGCATTTGATCGGCCTTCAGCCTTTCGTAATCACTTCGTCCATGTTGAGAATCAGGTTGGCCACCGCCGCATAAGCGGCAAGGTCCGCGGGCGGAATAGCGGCATCGGCGGGCGCGGCTCCCACTGCCAGGAAGGCTCGCGCCGCGCCTTCGTCGGCCTTGTACGCCGCCTGCATGCGGTTGAATGTTCGCAATAGAATCTGAACTTCTTCCGTATCCGGAGCCCGCCCCGTGGCCAGGCGGAACGCGTACGCCACCCGTTCCTCGGGCCTCTTCCCGCCCTCCCGGACCGCCCGCTCCGCCAGCTTCCGCGAAGCCTCCACAAAGATCGGGTCGTTTAGCAAGGTAAGCGCTTGCAAAGGCGTGTTCGTCGTCGAGCGCCGGACGATGCAAAACTCGCGGTCGGGCGCGTCAAACACGGTCATCGTCGGGTGCGGCACCGTTCGCTTCCAGAAGGTGTACAGGCTCCGCCGGTACAGCCCATCGCCGGTGCTCTCCAGCCACCGCGTACCTGGGTAGTCGGCCGCCACCACAATGCCCTTGTAGAGGTCCTTGGTCTGATACGGGAACACACTCGGACCACCGATCTGATTCTTCAACAGGCCGGCCAGAAACAGGCTCTGGTCGCGAATCACTTCGGCGGGCAGCCGGAACCGCGGGCCCCGCCCCAGAAGCCGGTTCTCCGGGTCGCGCGCAAAAGATTCCTTCGTCCCGCTGGCATCCTGCCGGTAGGTCGCCGAGAGCACCAACTGCTCCAGCAGCGCCTTCGTGTTCCAGCCGGAGTCGATGAACTCCCGCGCCAGCCAGTCGAGCAGTTCAGGGTGGCTCGGCGAGTCGCCCTGCAGACCGAAATTGTCGCTGGTTTTCACCAACCCCTGGCCGAACAACTGCTGCCAAAATCGATTCACCACGACACGCGCCGTCAACGGATGATCGGGCTTGGTGAGCCACCGGGCGAGGCCCAATCTGTTCTTCGGCGCGCCCGCCGGCCAGGCCCCCAACAGCTCTTCCGGAACGCCGGGATCCACCGCGTCACCCGGCGCGTTGTACGAGCCGCGGACCAGGATGTGCGTCGGTCGCGGCTTACCCTCGCGCTCCTGCATCACCATCACGGTCGCGACGTTCCGCGCCAACGCCCGACGCTGTTCGCGTAGCGCTTCCAAATCCGGATCGGCCTCGCGTATCCCGGCGAGCGTCCGGATTTCGGGCGAGGTCAGGGCGCGCGTCCAGAACACGGGATCTTTCATTTGTCCCTGAATTGCGCCAACGCGCAGCTTGGTGTTGACGGGCTTATCGGACTTCTCCTCCGGTAAGGCGAGGCCGTCGTTCAACACGCGAGTCGCCACTTCCCGCCCATCCACGAAGAAACGCACCCAGGCCGCCATCGCGCGCATGGCGCCGGGGGATCCTTTGGCGCCTTCATAAACCAGCGTCACGTGGCGAGGACGGTCGGGCGCAAGCGCCGCGCCTTCCGTTACCACGCGGATCGAATAAACCTCCAGGCGGTCGGCAAAGCGGAACTCGACCTCGCCGCTCACCAGCCGCAGCTCGATACCCTTGCCGTAGCTCGTCGCGGCCATGTTCCGTGAGTAATCGATGGAGGAGAGCAAGGCGGCATCGGTGTCTGCGGCGGCCGGGCGCAGCCAAAGGCTAACTGTCAGCGCCGCGTGCTTCGAAACGGGCACGGCCGTGTCCGCCGTCAACGGCGTGCCGCCACTCGCGGGAACGGCTGAAATCGCGATGTTCTTGCGCTTCGCGGCTTGCCGCTCAATTGCCGCGTCGAGCCCGGCCATCTTTCGCAGCTCCTCCGCAGTCGGGGCCGGGATCATCGGCACGGCGTTGGCCACGCGGCCGTCCTCCCCCAACTCCGGCACGTTGTTGAAGAACGCGAAGAACCGGTAATGGTCGCGCTGGCTGATCGGGTCGTACTTGTGGTCGTGGCACCGCGCGCATTCGAGCGTCATGCCAAGCCACGCCATGCCCAGCGTCCGGACGCGGTCGGCGACGTACTCCACGCGATACTCTTCGTCGATGATGCCGCCCTCGGAGTTGATCACGTGGTTGCGGCCGAAACCGGTGGCTATGCGCTGTTCGAGCGTCGGGTTTGGCAGCAGGTCGCCGGCGAGCTGTTCAGTTATGAATCGGTCGTAGGGCAGGTTCTCGTTGAAGGCGCGGATCACCCAGTCGCGCCAGCGCCACATGGAACGCGCCGAGTCGTTGTTGAAGCCGTGCGTATCGGCATACCGCGCGACATCGAGCCAATCCATCGCCATTCGCTCCCCGTATCGAGGCGAGGCGAGCAGGCGCTTGGCGGCGGCCTTATACGCGGCTTCGCCCTTGGCCTTTACAGCGGCGGTAAACGAACTTAATTCCGTGAGCGTGGGCGGCAGTCCGGTCAAGTCGAGCGAAGCGCGGCGCAGCCATACGCCGGGTGCGGCGGGGGCATTGGGCCGCAGACCCTCCGCAGCAAGCCGGCGTCTGACAAGGACGTCGATGTTCGCCGCCTCGGGCCGTACTGGAGGCGTGAAGGCCCAGTGTTTGCTGTACTGCCCGCCCTCCTCGATCCAGCGCTTCAGCGTGGCGATCTGCGCTTGGCTAAGGTTTCGATTGGACGAAGCCGGCGGCATGCGCAGCGCTGCGTCGCTCGCCGTGATCCGTTGGACCACCTTGGCTCCCGCGTTTCCCGGAACGTCCAGCCGCAGACCGGCCATGCGTTGTTTGCCGTCCTGTCCATGGCAGTGGAAGCAGTTCTCTGAGAGGATCGGCCGAACGTCCCGGCCATAGTCCAATCGCTTCTCTTGCGCGATCGCGCCAAGCGCCGCCATTAATAACAGCCAATGCATACAAATTCATGATATCGGGCTGGTAGGTCATCATGGGTAGAAACCGATGAAGACGTGGAAAGTAACGCTGGAATATGACGGTACAAGGTACAGCGGCTGGCAGGAGCAGAACAACGCCCGGACCGTGGCCGGGACGCTCCGCGGACCCATCGAAGAATTTTTGACTACGCCGGTGGAACTGATGGGAGCGGGCCGCACCGATGCCGGCGTGCACGCCCTCGGCCAAGTGGCCCATGTGAAGCTGCGGAAGAGTGACCGGCGCCATCCGCGGTACGAACCGGCCTACCTTCAAACCCAGTTCAACGACCGGCTGCCGTCCGATATTTCGATCCTCGATATTGAGGAAGCGCCGGTGTCCTTCCATGCCCGCCACTCGGCGACGGCAAGGACGTATCTCTACCAGATCGCGACCCGGAAAACGGCCTTCCATAAACGTCATGTATGGTGGATCAAGGATCGCCTGGACGTGGCGGCGATGCAGGATGCGGCGGCGCGCATTGCTGGCCGCCACGACTTTGTCCGTTTCGCCCAGAAGGATCCTTCGAAGCCGCATGAGTCGACCATCGTCCATGTCGATTCGGCCGAGGTCGTCGAGGATGACTACCTGATCCTGTTCCGGATCGACGCCTCGCACTACCTGTGGCGGATGGTGCGGCGATTAGTGGGAATCACCGTGAAAGTAGGACTTGGCGAGGTATCGCTGGCCGAGCTCGATGAACTTCTGCAAGGCCGCGGCGACGCGCGCCTCGACATCGCCGCCTGGACTGCGCCCTCAGCGGGATTGTTCCTGGAGTCTGTGCGCTACTAACCGGCCACCGTACTTCCGTGTCCTTGTGCGAGTCGTTTCCACCGGCGGGGACCGATCGGCCCGGCAGCCGGAAGCCTTTCCGCGGGCGCTCGCCCGCGCCTTGCTGCAAGACACTACCATTCTGATTCTGGATGAAGCCACCTCCGCCCTCGATCCCATCACCGAAGTGCAGGTGATGGAAACCTCGTCGAGAACAAACTGCCGGCAGGCAATCGTAAACTCCCAGCCCCTGTCATCAGCCTACTCGCGAGCCAGAATATCGCGAAGTTGGACAACGAGCGCAGGCAAATCCCGGCTCACAGTCTCCCACACGAAGGATGGTTCGACGTCGAAATACGCGTGGATTAGCCGATTTCGCATGCCAACGATATCCCCCAAGGGATATCAGGCTCAGCGTTCTTTAGTCCGGAGGACACCTTGTTCGCCGCTTCCCCGATGATCTCAATGTCCTTCATTACCGCCAGTAGCGAGATACGAGAACTTTCTTGGGCGATCAAGAGTGCTTCTTCAGCCGCCTCGAGCATGTGCCGAAGACGTATCCGGTCAGCTTTGTTCATATTGAGGAAACGCGGCGGAGACAACCTCTCTCCTGAAGTAGCGGCTCAAGTCGCCCGCCGTCCGAAGATCGACCTTTCGGCCCAGCAACTCCGAAAGTTCCCGTTCTAAGCGAGCCATTGTCAGCAAACTTGGCCGGGCATCCTCTTCGAACTCCACGAGCATGTCCACGTCGCTTTCCGGCCGAAAACGCGGAGTGAGCACGGAGCCGAAGAACGACAGTTTTCGGATCTGATTGCGGCGGCATAACGCCGCGATGAGCTCCTCCGGCACGGTGATCGGCAGGGTATATATCAGACGTACTCCGATGACCAGTATGCCATGAGGGGGGCGCATTCAAAAGCTCTTCACAAGGCAAACCTGTTGCTGAGTGCCGGGCTTCCCGACACGCTGGAACGAGTACCTGTCGAATACCGAGAGTGACATTTTGAGGCTTGCCCCAAGAATATGGCTATAGGAGCGGTGAGGTGTCATCAAAATCGGCGATCAACGGTCTTAACTTTAGCGGACGGCCCTGAAACAGGCCGCCCATGATGACACGGAACCGGTAGAGCGTTAACAAATCGACGAAAGGGACAGCGCAAAGATTGCAGGTCCATCCGGTGGAGGAAAAAGCTTTCTGTTCCCCATCTCGGAAATGGCGGATGTTGACCCGTTCAGCAACGACGACTATTGCGCCCGCCTCAACGGTCAACGCTTAGTCGGCGCCGCGCCCGTCTACACGGGGATGACTCCTGAAATCCGCCGGCAAGGCGGCGCGGCGATGCAAAAGTTCATTGAGAACCACATCGCCGCCAGGCGGTCTTTTGCATTTGAGACCGCCTTGCGGGACGTCACCTTTGAACAGGCCCGCCGCGCCACCGCGAACGGCTTTCGTGTCGAGATGGTTTTCGTGGCCGCTGGGCCGGTTGAGGAACATATCAAACGCGTCGCGAATCGAGGCGAGTTCGGGGGACACTCGGCATCGGAAGCCAGCCTCCGGGAAATCTACGCCCCCAGCGTCGAAATGGTGCGGGGGAACCGCGCGCAAATCCTTGTGGAACGTGCCCCATCTAGGTTTGACGCGGTTGTTCGCGGAACGCAATTTGAGTTCGCCAAGTTCCAAATGCGTGCCCGCGACGACTTGGAACGATAGGCCAAGTAGTCCCACTACCGGGTCGAATCCACGGAGCGGGCCGAACTCCCGCGTCGGCCTTGCCTCGTTGCGCGAGTCCGGCACTGAACTGAGCCATCGCGCGTACGTCACTTTTCTACCACGACTTGTATTTGCAATGTCCACAATTTTCAAAATCTTTACTATACCCCCGGCCTCGTATGTGCTCACTGTGGGGGAAATTGGAATTGGATCCGGCCCGGCCCCCAAAAGGGCGAGGCATATGCTGACTCCGCCATGCGGTAAGATGATGTGAGATTGCGGAAAGGAGTTCACCCCATTGGCTACGCGAACGCTGATGACCGTCGAAGAGTTCGTTCAGATGAATCCGGTGAGCGACGAAACCTATGAGTTGGTGGATGGAGAATTAATTTCCTTGCCGAGCCCAACGCCATTGCATGGCATTATTCGGGACCGGTCTGTTCAGTTAATTTGGAATTATTTCGACCGGAACCCTATCGGCGGGGCCATTGGCGAGACCGATTGCCGCATCGCTAGCGACACCGTACGCAGGCCGGACCTGTCCATTTTTCTTGGCGAACATTGGCAACAGTTGGATCTCAAAAAAGTCCCGGCTCCCTTTGCGCCTGACATTGCTATGGAAGTCGTATCCCCATCCGAACACGTCGTCGA
Organism: Bryobacteraceae bacterium; assembly: GCA_046155405.1. Classification (GTDB taxonomy): domain Bacteria; phylum Acidobacteriota; class Terriglobia; order Bryobacterales; family Bryobacteraceae. The sequence goes on from JBJXFL010000133.1 coordinate 30,840, forward strand.
TGTGAACCGCAAAGTTCGGGACTATCTGGTTGCCGGTAGCATCGAGGTTTGGCTCCTCGATCCTGAAAACGGTGAGTTGCACGTACGGACGAAGGCTGGTATTCGGCTCCTACAGGGAAGCGACACTCTGGAATCGCCTCTGTTGCCTGGTTTCTCCATTGCTGTGGCCACGCTCCTTGCGGGGCGCTGAGATTAGCGCGGATCTCTCGCCGAAGGACACATGGCGCAAGCCATGGACAGAACTTTTACCGTTTTGGCGCGATGGGCATTTTTAGCCAAAAGGTACGAGACCCCTATGGCGGATTTTGCGGGCATAACTTACTCCTGGTTTCTGAAAAGCGCCGCCCGGAATAAAAATCTCACCGTTCGCGATGATCCGAAGTGGCTTCCGCTGATACCCCGGGGATGGATAGCTAAACCAGCCTGGGACTTGGTTTTTCCTTAGGAATTCTCGCCATGCCTTGAAAGGCCATCGCTTAAATACTGGCCATCATCGGATTGGCCAATCGCTGAATCGGCTCCGTTATCGGTCGAAGTCTAACAAAAGAAACCGTTTGGAAGAAAATTACACCCATCTGACTTTGGCCGGCAAATGAGTATTAACTTTTTAATAATTATATTTCCCTTAAAATCAACAACTTCGCCAAACCAACCCCCGAATACCCTCGCCCGTAGTGCTAGGGTGAAATTGAGGGGGCTTGCTGCGCTTGCAGTTTGCTCCCTTCGCTGATTTTGGGCGACGCTCTCAACCGCGAGCCTGCCCTGCGGTTAGCGGCTCAGGATAATGGGTCCGCCACCGGAGCAATAACGGCAAGTGCGACCCACTCGGGCCGGCTACCCCCCTAAAACGTTGGAACCTCCCACCGTTTGTTCATAACAATAGACTTACTGGTTGGAACCTCCCACGGGATAACCCGGAACGACCCACGCGAAACCCAACTGGGAGCCACGGAAACCCAAGAACCTAGCCTTGGAGTTAGCAGAAATGCGCGCCTTGCGTTTCCACGTAGACGGAGTAGAGCGACTGGCTGCCGGTCATGAAGAGCCGGTTACGCTTGGCGCCGCCGAAGCAGAGGTTGGAGCAGATTTCCGGTAGCTTGATCTGGCCGATGCGGACGCCATCGGGGGCGAAGATGTGGACACCGTCGTAGTTGTCGCCGACCCATCCGGCGCTCGACCAGACGTTGCCGTCGATATCGCAGCGAATGCCGTCGGCCAAGCCGGCGCCAAGGGTGCCGAGCTGCATCGAGCAGAAGGTCTTCCCGTTGGTTAGCTTGGAGCCGTTGATGTCCCAAACCTTAATCAGCTTGGGGGCGTCCGGGTAGTGGGTCGCCCCGGTATCGGCGACATAGAGTTTCTTATAGTCGGGCGAGAAGCAGAGGCCGTTGGGCTTGTAGATTTCGTCGGTCACCTTGTCGATGCGGCCGGTCTTGTCGATGCGGTAGACGGCCTCCTTCAACTCTAAATTGCCCTTGTTGCCCTCGTACCACATCAGGGCGCCGTAGCCGGGATCGGTGAACCATATGGCGCCATCGGGGCCGACGACGGCATCGTTGGGGGCGTTGAGCGGTTTGCCATTGAATTTATCGGCCAGGACGGTTTGAGTGCCGTTATGCTCGTAGCGGAGCACGCGGCGGTTGCCGTGTTCGCAGGCGATTTGGCGGCCTTCCCAATCGAAGGTGTTGCCGTTGCTATTTCCCGCCGGATTTCGAAGGGTGGAGATGGTGCCGGACTCTTCGGTCCAGCGCATCTGGACGTTGTTGGGAATGTCGCTAAAGAGCAAGTAGCGGCCGACGCCGCTCCAGGCCGGACCTTCGGCCCAGAGGAAGCCGGTGCCGAGCCGCTGGATGGGCGTGTTGCCGAGCTTGTACTTGTTGAAGCGCGGGTCGATGACGACGATATCGGGGTCCGGATAACGAACGGGGATCCTGCCCGTCCAGTCGCGAGGCGGCTGGGCGAGGAGGGGGGCGGCGCCGAGGGCGGCGGTGGTGAGAAAGGATCTGCGCTTCATGCTGGTTTCCATATGGAATGTTTCGCAAGTATATCAACCCCGCTCCTGGTAAACTCACCTTTAATCTCCGACGAGACACCCATGCAAACTAATAGAATTCTCAACGTTGTTTCGATCGCCGCGGGGCTGGCTTCCGTGGCCGGCGCGCGCGAGTTGCCGATGTTGTTCGAGCGACACGAAGCCGGCGCCTATCGCGTGCGAGGGAACGGATATGCGATCGCGATCGGCGGGGAAGGCATGGCCTTGGCGACGGGCGGGGGCACGGCCAAGCTTCGATGGCTTGGAGCGACTGGTTTCACGCTTACGCCGCTCGCGCCGCAGGCGGCGCGGGTGAATTATTTGACTGGCGCCGACCGGCGCGAATGGCGTACCGGTCTGCCGACGTTCGGGCGGTTGCGGACGGCGGAGTTGTATCGCGGAATCGATGTCGTTTACTACGGTACCGAGCGGCAATTGGAATACGACTTTGTAGTGGCGCCGGGGGCGGACGCGGCGGCGATCCGGTTTGCGTTGCCGGCGGCTTTGGGCGTGAATGGCGAGTTGATTCTGGCGAACGGGCTGCGTTGGCAAAAGCCGGTGGCGCGCCAGGACGGGCGGGAGATCGCGGCGCAATTTGAAAAGCGCGGAGAGGGTGTGTTTGGCATCGCGGTGGGGACTTATGACCGCCGCCGCGAGTTAGTAATCGACCCGGTGTTGACTTACAGCACGTACTTAGGCGGCACGTTGGCGGACGAGGCGCGAGGCGTGGCGGCGGACGCGGCGGGGAACGCTTATGTCATCGGGTCCACCATGTCGACGGATTTTCCGGGAACGACGCGCGGGCAGACCTTTGGCGGCCAGGACGTGTATGTGGCTAAGCTGAACCCATCCGGCCGGGCGCTGGAATGGGCGACTTACATTGGCGGGACGGGCGCCGATGTCGGGACGGCGATCACTCTGGACGAGGCGGGCGGTATCTACATCACGGGCCAGACGGCGAGCACAAATTTTCCGGTGACCGCGAATGCGCCGCAGCCGGTGCTGGCGGGGGGAAGCGGCGTGACCGACGCGTTCGTCCTGAAGCTGGCGGCCAACGGCCGGGATCTGATCTACGGCACTTACCTGGGCGGTGCGCAGAGCGAGAATGCGACGTCGATCGCAGTGGACCGGAACAGGGCCGCCTACGTGGCGGGGAGGACGGATTCGACCGACTTTCCATCGACGACCAGGGACACGCTGCCGGCCCGCGGGGCGGGCGACGGGTTTGTGACAAAAGTGGCGGCGGATGGCGCGACTTTCGTGTATTCGAGCTTGTTGGGCGGGTTTGCGCTGGATGCGGTGAACGCGGTCGCCGTGGACGCGGCGGGCGCGGCGTACGTGACGGGCGAGACTCGGTCCGACAACTTTCCGGTGACGGAGACGGCGTATCAGCGCGAGCGGCGAGGCAGTTCGGACGCCTTTGTCGCCAAGTTGGCGGCGACCGGGGCGAGCTTGGCGTACTCGTCCTATTTTGGCGGCGACGGACAGGAGACGGGGCGGGGAATCGCGGTTGACCGGACGGGTAGCGCTTACGTCGCGGGGGTGACGGGGTCGGTAAATATGCCGGTGAGTTTCAACGCGGCGCAGCGCGCGCCGTCGCTATTGCCGGATGGGTTTGCGGTGAAGCTGGATCCAAACGGGTTGAGCCTAATCTACGGCACTTACCTGGGCGGCGACGCGGAGGACCAGGCGAATGCAATTACGGTGGACGTTAGCGGAGCGGCCTATGTGGCGGGGCAGACGAGCTCGGGAAATTTCCCGTTGGTGAATGACGGGCCGCTGATGGTGGAAGGTCCGAAGGGCGGGGTTGACGGCTTTGTAACTCGAGTCAGTTCGGGCGGTAACTTATTCCAGTTCTCGACTTACTACGGCGGAGTGGGCTCGGATGCGATTCTGGGACTCGCGAGTGACGGCCGGGGCCGGATTTGGGTGGCGGGAACGACGGACTCGACGAACCTGCCGGCATCGACGGGCGCGTTGGCGACGATCGCACCGGGGGCGACGAACGGGTTTGTGGCGCTGCTAAGCGAAATCTCGGTCGTGGTCTCGCCGGAGACGGTGTCGCTGGGAGCGCGGGAGACGCAGCAGTTTACGGCGACGGTAACCAATGCGGCGAACACGGCGGTGCGATGGTCGATCTTTCCGGATCTTGGAACGATTTCGCAGACTGGCCTGTACACCGCTCCGGCGACGGTCGCGGGTTCCCCGGCGGTGACGGTCTCGGCGATCAGTCTTGCCGATGGGGCGAAGATCGGACAGGCGACCGTGCTGCTGGAGAACCGGGTGACGGTGACGGTGGAACCGGGGGCGGTATCGCTGACGGCGGGGCGTACGCAGCAGTTTACGGCGACCGTTTCGGGCGCCGCGAACACGGCGGTGACGTGGACCATCACGCCGGCGATCGGGACGATATCGGCATCGGGGTTATACACGGCGCCGGCGAGTTTTCTGGCGGAGGCGGCGGTGACGGTACGGGCGACGAGCGTCGCGGAGACTTCGCGGTCGGGAACGGCTACGGTGAATCTGACGTTGCCGCCGGTGACGCCGCCGCCGGTGATCACGGCGGAGGGAATCGCGAACGCGGCGAGTTTCCGGGGAGCGGTGGTTGACGGCGGGATAGCGCCGGGCGAGATTATCACGATCTTCGGGACCAACCTGGGGCCGCCGGCGCCGGTGACGCTGCAGTTGGACGGGCGCGGATTCGTGTCGAACCGGCTGGGCGGGACGCGAGTGCTGTTTGACGGGACGCCGGGGGCGATGATCGCCACGAGCGCGGGCCAAGTGAGCGCGGTTGTTCCATACGGGTTGGAAGGCCTAACCACCGTGGCGGTGACGGTTGAGTACGAAGGCCGGGCATCGGCGCAGGTGCCGATACCGGTTACGGCGGCGGCGCCGGCGATCTTTACGCAGAACTCGTCGGGGAGCGGAGCGGCGTCAGTGATCCGGCAGACCGGCGAGTTGATCACGACGGCGAGTCCGGCGGCGGCGTTCGAAGTGTTGACGCTTTTTGCGACCGGCGAGGGAGCGACTACTCCGGCGGGCGTGGACGGGAAGCCGACGGTGACGCCATTGCCGCTGCCGAAGCTACAAGTGAAGGTGGTGGTCGACGGCCTGGACGTGGACCCGTTATACGCGGGCGGCGCGCCGGGACTGGTGGCGGGCGTATTGCAGGTGAACTTCACGATTCCCGGCGGAGGGACGGGAACGCGGCGGATCCGGCTGCGGATCGGCGACAAATTAAGCCCGGATACGGTCACGGTGGCCGCCCGCTGAGGGCGACTTAACCCGATGAATGTCTCCGCCTACTCCAGAAAAGCGCTGCTTTGGCGGATTGCCGCTGTGGCGGGCGTTTTGCTGGCGCTGGTGGTTGGCGGGGTGGTGGGGTGGACTGCGTTTGCGGTGCGAGGCGCGAAGCCGATGTTCGACTTTGGCAACGGCCATTCCGCTATCGTGTTTTCGGTGGCGTGGAGTCCGGATGGCAAGCAGTTGGCCAGCGGGAGTGTCGACAAGACGGTGAAGGTGTGGGACGCCGGAAGCGGGCAACTGCTGCGTACGTTGAGCGGGCATTCCGTTGGCGTGTCGTCGGTGGCGTGGAGTCCGGACGGCAAGCAGTTGGCCACGGGGAGTAGGGACAACACGGTGAAGGTGTGGGATGCCGGAAGCGGGCAACTGCAGCGCACGCTGACCGGGCATTCCGCTAGTGTGGTGTCAGTGGCGTGGAGTCCGGACGGCAGGCGGTTGGCCAGCGGGAGTAGTGACAATACGGTGAAGGTGTGGGAAGCCGGAAGCGGGCAACTGCAGCGCACGCTGACAGGGCATTCCGACAGCGTGAGGTCGGTGGCGTGGAGTCCGGACGGCAAGCAGTTGGCCAGCGGGAGTGATGACGGGGTGGTCAAGGTGTGGGAAGCGGGAAGCGGGCAACTGGTGCGCACGCTGACCGGGGATTCCGATCGCGTGTTGTCGGTAGCGTGGAGTCCGGACGGCAAGCAGTTGGCTGCGGGAAGTCTGGACAATACGGTAAAGCTGTGGGAAGCGGGAAGCGGGCAACTGCTGCGTACGCTCACCGGACATTCCGCTGATGTGGGGTCGGTGGCGTGGAGTCCGGACGGCAAGCAGTTGGCCAGCGGGAGTGGAGACGATACAGTGAAGCTGTGGGAGGCCGGAAGCGGGCAACTACTGCGCACGCTGACCGGGTATTCTGCTCGCGTGAGGTCGGTGGCGTGGAGTCCGGACGGCAAGCAGTTGGCCAGCGGGAGTGATGACACGGTGGTCAAGGTGTGGGATATCGGAAGCGCGCAACTGCCGCGGACTATGACCGGGCATTCCACTCGCGTGAGGTCGGTGGCGTGGAGTCCGGACGGCAAGAGGTTGGCCAGTGGGAGTGACGATACGACGGTGAAGGTGTGGGAGAGCGGAAGCGGGCAACTTCAGGGCACGCTCAGCGGACATTCCGGTCGCGTGAGGTCGGTGGCGTGGAGTCCGGACGGCAAGCAGTTGGCCAGCGGGAGTGACGATACGACGGTGAAGGTGTGGGAGAGCGGAAGCGGGCAACTGTTGCGCACGCTGAGTGGGCATTTCGCCAGCGTGATGTCGGTAGCGTGGAGCGCGGACGGCAGGCGGTTGGCCAGCGGGAGTGAGGACACGACAGTGAAGGTGTGGGAAGTCGGAAGCGGAAAACTGCTGCGCACGTTGACCGGGCATTCCGCCCTTGTGCTTTCGGTGGCGTGGAATCCGGACGGCAAGCGGTTGGCTACCGGGAGTGGGGATAGGACGGTGAAAATCTGGGAAGCCTTTGGTGGGCAACTGCCGCAGACGCTGAAGTTGGATCCATTCGCCGTGATGTCGGTGGCGTGGAGTCCGGACGGCAAGCAGTTGGCCAGCGGGAATGCGGACAGCGCGGTAAATGTGTGGGAAGCCGGAAGCGGGCAATTGTCGCGCACGCTGACCGAGCATTCCGGTGGCGCGACGTCGGTGGCGTGGAATCCGAACGGCACGATGTTGGCCAGCGGTAGTTGGGACAAGACGGTGAAGGTGTGGGACAGCGGACACGAGCAACTGCTACTAACGTTAACCGGACATTCCGATAGCGTCGAGTCGGTGGCGTGGAGTCCGGACGGCAAGCAGTTAGCCAGCGGGAGTTTGGACGGCGCGATCGGGTTGTGGAAGCCTGCAACGGAAAACGAGAATGTATTTCTCGTGAATCTCACCGCCCCAGGCAAACGGCTGCTGATAGATCCTTCGGCGCTTCGATACGAATGCTCCGATCACGAAGACGAGCACGTCGAGATAACGTTTGGCGAACCCTGGGAAACGCGCTACCGGCTCGCGGACTTTCGCGGTCAGCCGGGAGTCGTCGTCCGCCCCAGTGTTCTGATCGAGTCCTATGCGTTTGTACGACGAAATCTCAATGTCTTTGGCTTTGTGGCGCTCGCCTATCTGGCGGGGGTGGGAGGGCTGCTATTGGGCGCCCGCGCTAGGAGTACCGTCGAACTGGCGCGTCGATTCTTCCCACAGGCCGGCTATACCGGATTAAGAACGATTGGACAGGGTGTTTTTGTGCTGGCCGGGGACGAACCGGCGTTTGCCGCCGTCTGGCCTCAGCCCGAGGACAAGCTGATTGAGTCCATCGCTCGCTACCGGAAAGGCGCCGCGGGCCGATTTCGCGTCTATTTGATTTGCCGAGAGAGCGATCCTGAGTCGGTGTTTCGCATTAGCAGCCAGCTCAACTGCGCGGTGATTCCGCTCGACGCATCGCGCCTGGAGCGGGCGATCGCCGACGGTAACGCCAAAGAGACTCTGCGCGAGATGGAAGAGCCGTTTCTGGCGCGCACCGATCCGTACGACGAGGCGATGCCGATTACCGACCCGACCTGGTTCTTCGGCCGGGCCGGGCTGCTGGATGAATTGCCGGTCGTGTTGCGGCAGGGCCAGCATGCGGGTGTGTTTGGTCTACGCAAAGTCGGGAAAACCTCGCTGTTAAGCCAACTGCGGCTGCGGATGATCGACGTGCCGGTGGTTTCGCTCGATTGCCAGGCGTACGAACCGGTCGCTGCGGATCTCCTTCTCACGATCCTGGCCCGTCTTCAAGGCGAGGTAAAACGGCTGCGCGGAAGGGTGCCGCCCGAGGAGGCCGCCGGGGAATCGGTGAATCAACTTAGGGACCGGTTTATCGCGCTGCACGATCACTGGAAGACGAAGAGCAACGAGCGGTTCATTGTGGTACTCGATGAGATAGACAAGTGGTTTCCGGACCGGCGTGAACCCAATAATGAAACTACGCTGCGCGAGTTCGTGAAGCTATTCCGGATCCTACGGGCGCTGGCGCAGGAACGGGGTATGCTTACCGTCCTGGTGGCGGCGTACAGGCCGGATGTGAATCGACAGAACCTGCTCCAGACGGCTACCGGGGAGAACCCGATGTACATGTCTTTTCAGGAGAAGTTCATTGGCTTTCTGAAACGGGAAGATTCCCGCCGGATGATTCGCGAAATTGGGGCCTGGAAGGAAATTGCGTGGTCGGAAGAGGCGTTGGACGCGGTTTATGAGGCATGCGGCGGCCATCCGATGCTCTCGCGTTTTCTGGCGAGCGAAGCTTGCGCGCAGGGGACGCGAAAGCAGGTTGGCATCGCGGAAGTAAGGCGGGTATGCGATAGGGTTCGAAGCAACTTCCGGAAGCACCGGATCGGTGTATATTTCGAAGAGTCGGTATGGGCCACGCTCCGGGAGGATGAGCGGGAGGCGCTGCTGTGTACGGTCTCCGGACAGGATGGCGCGCCGCCGGGCGCATGGGAGGATGCGCTGGTGAATCTGGAACTTTTCGGAGTGATTCAATCGAAAGACGGGTTGCCGCGGGTGAACGGCGAACTGTTCCAAGACTGGCTGCGCAGAAAGAGAGAACTGTGAGTGACGAAGTGAATCCGTATAACTCTTTTCTTCCCGGCCACCTATTCGCCGGCTTCGCCGAGGAAATCCGTCAGGTGACCCATGGCTGCCGAAACGGGAAAAGCTTCGCGGTTCTGGGGGGCGCGTTGTGCGGAAGGTCGTCGTTCCTGCTGAAAGTCGAACAGTGGGTGAACGCGAAGAAAGCGATTGGACCGGAAACGTTTGCGAGGGCCATCGACCTTGGGGGCGAGGTGCCGCATTCGGCATTCGAGTTTTTCGCTTTACTCTATCGGGAGGTGGTCCAGGACTGTCCCCGCGTCGAGCCGTGGGATGAGGCTCCGGCGATGCAGCCGTATCAGGAGTTCCTGAAGCGCCTGCGCCGGGCCGAGCCCGCCATCGAAAAACGGCATGGCCGGGATTGGCTGGCGGTGCTGCTGATCGACAAGCTGGATTTGGCGAAGGGCGCGGACCGGCTGGATCTGGACAAGGGCGGGCACTTGGAGGTGTTCAATAATCTGCGGAACTTGTTGTCGGTGGACGGCTACCGGCGGCACTTTCGGCTGGTGGGGAGCGGCGGATCGGACATGTATAAACTGGTGGCGACGGGAAGTCCGCTGGTCAACATCCTGGACCCGATTTCGCTTCATGCGCTGACCGAAGAAGAGGCGGATGAGTTGATTGCGGCCGGGGCAATCCAGTTCCCGGAGGGATTGCGGCGTCAATTGTTCGATTTGTCGGGGCGGCATCCGTACATACTGCAGAGCTTGTTGGAGTTGTTGTGGGAACAGCGAGACGACCTGAGCGAAGCGGTGATTGGGCAGGCGGCGCGGCGCTTTGCGCGAGATCGCGGCAACCTTTTCCAGAAATGGGTGGATGTGATGGGGTCGGAACGGCGTGCCGTTTACCAGGCGATTATGGCGGCGGACGGCAAGGCGACGGTGGCGGAACTCCGAAGGCGGTCCAAAGCGCGGAATATCGATGAAGCGCTGCGGGTGCTGAGTTTTCATGCAGTGATCGACGATGCGGACGATCCGGATCGACCGAAAATCGCGGGAACGATTTTCCGGGATTGGTTTGAGCGGAATGTGTTTGAGATGGAGCGCGAGGTGGGGAGTAGCTCGTAGCCGGCCCTCTCGCGCCGTAAACTCCTTGCTCTATTCGGGCGGAAAAGAGTATAAAAAAGTTTGACCCGGTCTAACTCTCCATTGGCCGCCGAGGACTATTTTATCTAGCGATGCCACTATCGAAGGCCGATTCGAATCCCGCCGTTCCGCGCACGGCGCTTAGCAACGAGGCTCTGCTTTCGCTCGATTCCATGGAGGGCGTCTATGAATCGCCCGTCGTCGTTCGCGGCGGAGCGCAAGCCGCGGCCGTCTCGCCGGCGCGTTCATTCGCCGACCGTTGGCTGATTTTGCTGGTCGCGGCGGCGGCATACGCCATCCACTACCTTCCTTTCCCGCCGTTTCAAATCGCCTCCGAACACGGCCTTCGCCGCCCGTTCAGCGCGGCCATCCTGGCCATCCTCCTCGGCATTGCGGCGCACGCATTTGGCTGGGTGACGCCCTTGGTCCTCGACGATTGCCGCCGCACGGTAAAGCGGCTGATGCCCCCGCTGATTGTCCTGACCGGCGCGGGCCTGAATCTATCCCAGATTGGCGCCATCGGAGGAGAGGCGCTGTTGATCACGGTGGCCTGCATCGCGGCCGCATTCGGCGCCTCGCTACTGTTCGGCCGCCTCTTCGGAGTGCGGCCAAAAATGGCGATGCTGATCGGCGCGGGCACCGCCATCTGCGGTACCAGCGCGATTATCGCGACCGCGCCGGTGATTCACGCCGAGGATGAAGACGTGGCCATATCGGTGGGCGCCGTCAACCTGCTGGGCCTCGCTCTGATGATATGCTTCCCGCTCCTCGGGGGCCTGCTGCAATTGCCGCAGGAGGTGTTCGGCGTGTGGGCCGGAACGTCCATCCATGCGGTTCCGCAGGTGGTGACGGCGGCGTTCGCGTTCGGCGAAGACGCTGGTTCCCTGGCCACGCTGGTGAAGCTGGTTCGCGTGACGCTGCTGGCGCCGTTCCTTATTGCGCTCGTTCTCATTTACTCCGAAAACAAAGGTGAAGGAGGCAAGCGGTTCCACCTTCGCCTCTCCAAAATGATCCCTTCGTTCCTGTGGGGCTTTCTGCTTCTGGCCGTGTTGACGACGGTCCAATTGATTCCCACGCTGCATTTCCAACTGGCCGGATGGGCGCCAGAATCCGTCCAAGCGTTTCAAATTCCGCTCGCCGGGGTGCTGGTCGACGGCGGCAATATCATGCTGACCGTGGTCATGGCGGCAATGGGAATGGAGGCCAGCCTTCGCACCATGCTCGCGGCCGGACGCCCGGCATTGCTGACGGGACTGGCGGCGTGCATCGCGCTCTCCGCGTTTAGTTTGGCTCTCATCAAACTTTGGCTCTAAACGCGATATCAACTATTTTTTTCGCTTTCCCCGGAACATGCCGTGGATGGGGTGACCGTTGTAGGGGCCGGTGGTGTTTTTGTGAACGTCCGCTCCGCTGATCGGGTGTACGTCCCACCATTCGCCGGACGAAGTGTCGTGTTTGAGTTCGCGCCGGGCGACGCCACCGGCGGCTGGCCCATACAAATCGGTACCCCACGAGGCGTCGCAGAGGAACGTATGGACCGTGCCGGCAACGGTGTGATCGACGATGATGACGGTGTGCCAGGAGCGGTCGGCGGAGCCGGCCCGCGGCTTCATGACGAACAGATCGCCGGTTTGGGCGTCAACGAGTTTCACTTTGGTGAAGTGAGCGCTGGACAAATTCGCGAGTTTCTCCCAGCCCCTTTTTTCGTGCAGTCCCAGGCGGCGACGGACGCCGGAAGGATCGGCGTCGCTGCCGGTGTAAGCGTGGATGAACGCAAGCTGCACGTAGCCCGCGCAATCTATACCCATCTTGAAATCGCGCTGCAGCGCCCTGACGAGTTGCTCGTTGCCAAGGGTGGGGTGGGCCGTTTGGACGGCCGGAAATTCTCCGGCGTCTATCAGCGCCTGGGTGATCGCGGCGATATCACTGGGCTTGGCCCGTCCATAGGCGGCCATGTAGATCGCCTTTGGATGGCTCTTCTCAAACGCAGTGCCGAGGATGCCGCTTACCCGCTGGATCGCCGCAGCGATGCCGCCCGCCTTTGCATAGCGGAATTGCGGGCGGGCGCTGACGGCGGTTCCGCTCGGCAGAGTGTAAGATGCGTTCGCCAGATTGAAGTACTCGTCGATTCGAGTTCGTAGATCGGCCTGGGAGACGGCTGGGACCAGCATCTCGAAAGCCGGCTCTTCGTCTTCCGTTTCGGGTTGGGGCGCGGGCGGGACCGGGGCGGTGGCCGGTACGCCGAAGAACCGGTCGGCCAGATGCAGGGCTTGCGCCGCCAAGATGGTCGCGTTGCGGTTGGTGATGTGTCCGGTGGACGGATATCTACGCGGTTCGTCCTTTCGGACGAGGATATCCCCTCCCTTCAAGACTTTCTCCAGACGCGACGCCACGCCCCGAAGCGTTCCGCCGGTCTGACCTTTCTTGACCCGCACCCATTTCCCTTTCACTTTCTTGATTCTTATAAACTCACCGTCCGGACTTATAAAGCCATGTCCCGCCGCCATGGCGATACGGACCAACGCGAACCGTGTCTCGATCGTCATCGCATCGAAGTCTCCGCCGTTCTGTTGCGCGGCTTTGCGAAGCTTGATCTCGGCATACTTCAAATAGACCGCCGTGGCCAGCATGGCATCCTTACCCGATGTAAATGGGACGGTGGTTACCACGCGGCCATGCTCATTGGTATCGGTCGATATCTTCTTCTCGTCGAACCGGATTTTGGAATAGGCGGGCACATTCTTGCGAAGTTGTTCCCGCTGGTCGTAAAAGTCATCCGTGCCGCTGACGAAGGAACGCACTTCACCGGGATTGAGGTAAAGGGAAGATTTGTCCCATTCGGCGAGCAAAACCGCCGCCAAAAACCCGGGATTTATGTCGGCCTCCTTGGCCGCCCATCCGACCAACTCTTTCATCTTTTTACCGTTGTCCCCCGCGAAGAGGGCGTCGCGTTCCGTGACATAGTCGCCCGACACTTGGAGACTGACGTTCGCGGATGCTTTTTTGATCGCCGGCCTGACCTCAAGCTTTAAGATACGTTTCCATTCCTCGCTTAGTTTTCGATCCTCCTTGTTACTTAGGTCTAACGCACGGCCGCCCAGGTCGCGGTGGCGCTCAAAGAAAATTAGATTGGTGAGGTCGTTTTCGTCGCGTATTCCTTGCTGAATCGCGAGTTGCAGAGCCAATGCCCATTTTTTTGCGGCCATGGCATCGCTGACATCCTTGGATGGAACGGGGGTATCGAATTCCCGAGGCGGCTCGTCCTCGGATTCTTCGAAGTCCTCCGCGGTCTCACCCGCCGTCCGTGACTGCGATCGAACGATGAGGGTGTCGTTTTTAACTGTTGCGATCTTGTATCCCGCATCCGTATTCATCCAGGAACAGAGTTCGGTGAGCATTCTCCTTGTAACTCGCACGCCTTTGTTACTCCGACTGTCATTTTTGGCGGTGTGAACGCCGGCGAGATTTAGAGTTCCATCGACTGAAAGACATATGGGCGCGCCGCTTTGACCGTCATAAGTGTCGGCTGTATGGAATAACGCGCTCGACGTGCCATCCAGTTGTAAAGTGCCGCGACCTCTCCATTGCGTGGAAGCCCACTCGTCACTTCGGCGCTGCATACAGTAGGCGATTTTCGTCTCCTTTTCCGATGTTGAACCCGAAATCTTGTCCTTGCCGCAGCGATCGCCCGCGTAACCTGTAACCTCGACCGGTTTGCCGTTGATGACGGTTGGATCCATCCGCCGAATCACCGCCTTTTGCGATGTATGACCCCAGTAGCCGAGCGCTCCGTTCATCTTGGAGTGGGTGCTTAAATCCAGATCGTTTTTCAGGATGATTAACGCATAATCGTCGCGTTGTTCCACTGGAATTTCAACGATTCGGGAATCCACGGTGATTTTCCGCCGGATCCGGTAGGGTTGCGAAACCTGTATGGCCTTCGAGTTCACCTTGCCGAACGGATTCGCGGAGTTATCGCCGTTGCGCGCGGGGCTGACGGCGAATCCCTTCACTTCCACGCGCTCTTGCTTCCCCCCGATTTCAATGGATTGCTTGTCACGGACATGCGCCGCGGTTAGAACATAACGCGGACCAATTAACGTGCCGGTGGCCCGTGACTTAGAGATAAATTTTGGACCGTTCTTTGGCCATTCGGGATTGTCGATAAGAATGTCAATGGCGCATATCCAGCGATTAGGTATTTTGAACGTATCCGCGACGAGGGTACGTTCATCTTTGTCGAGGACCTCTTCTTCCATGGCCTCCAGGGCGCCCGCGAACGCGCTCTCCAACGCGAGCGCCGACGCGCGCGGTCCCAGATCTTCCTTCGCGGGCTCGCCGGAGAAGATTTCTTCGTTGAGGAAGGGGGACTGTGGAGCGTCGCGGTGAAATGACACTTGCTTCACTCCTCGCAGTCCTCTCGCTCATTGTCCTCCATCTCGCTGTCGTCAAAATACTCGTGGTCCTCCATCTCGCCGAAGACTTCCTTGGAGCTTTTTGGCGTCGTCGCCGCGACGTTTTTCAGAAACGAAGTACCCTGCAATCGTTCCTTCAAGTAATGGCGCACCAGCCTGAAGTGGTCTTTCACCTGGGACGCGACCGGAAAAATGTTCGATACTATGTCGGCGCGGCCACGCGAATCCTTCTCCAGATTCTTGGAATTCGCCGTCGGCGATCCCTTGAAGTAATAGCTGTAAAAGAAGCGCGATTTAGGATCCGCTTTCGCCCAGACCCGCCAGGGTTCGACATCTCCGCTGTTGTACAGCGAGTCGAACCCCCAGCACTCCCTTACTTTTCCCGCGGCCGCGTTGTCGGAAGTGGCCAAGAGACGCATGTAGACACCGCCCCCGGAATGGGCGGTGAGGATGAGATTTCCGATGTCCAAGGACTGATTCTTATATGGCCCGTAAGTTTTTAGAGCCTCGAGAACTTTATCCAGGTAATTGTCCAGACCGCCGCGACGCACCAAATCCCCGGGTTCCGACTTGAGAGCCAGCGTGGGGGCGACCAGAATAACGTTTTTCCCGCTGGCGTTAATCTCTTCCCGCAGGGCTAACGACGGGTACGTCTTGCCGTCCCAGTAATCCGCGATCAGGGCATCCCAACCGGGAACTTCGGTCTTATGGCCGTGTAAGTACAATATGAGATCCGCCGACGCCTGCGGGGTATAGTTTTCGGGGATAAATATCCCGGTCATTGGGCGAATGACAAAACTAGTATATTTGACACATTTCTTCCTCTTTGTTCCCTCAATGGGCGCCCATTCCACACAACGGCTATCCCGGCCCAGTTTGATTTCCACCGTCAACGTTTGGCCCGGCGGGTTAGACTTAGAGGGGTTTTTGAGCAGAGGGGGGGCTTCGGTCTCGATTAGTTCTTCTTCATCCAATTCCGCGGCGTCCTGGAATTCGTAAGTCATTTCCTCGTCGTTGTCCGCGAGGAACTCATCCGGTCGCTCTTCCGAAGGCTCCTCGAGTTCCGCGATGGAGTCGTCTTCGTACTCTTCCGGCTCTTCGTACTCGGCGTCTTCGTACTCCGGCTCCGGAAATTCGCGGGCGGACGTCTTCGCTTTCGCCGGTTTCGCGGCGGCCTGAGGGCACGGCGGATCGGCGCTCTTCCAACATGGATGCTTGTCGTTGAAGTAGCCGCCCGTTCCACAAAAGACGGCCCTTCCAATATCGTCCAGGCGGCAATCGAAGTGCATGATGTCGCCGCTGGCGCCGGCGCCCAAATCCACCGCTCCCCAGATCAGGCAAGCGTGATCGCGAAGGGCGACGACCAAGTCTTTATCCAGGTTGAGAAATCCATTGAGAGGGTTGCGCGACACGCTACCCGTGAACACTCCTTTCCTGAGTGTCGCCAAATCCGTGCGGGCTTCGGGGAGGGCGAGATACTCGCGTAGGTCCCGATCCCGCTGGACAAGCTCATCGTGGATTTGACGGGTCGTTTTGGACGTGTCGGTCCCAAGCTTGTTCAGATATTGGGGGAATTTGTCTTCCGTGAGTGTCAGGTTGGATATTTTGGCGGCGGCGCGCTTCATAACTTCGGAGAAGTATTTTGCGCCATTTGGTTTGTCCCGGTAATCTCCGACATGGGGATTGCCGGTGTATTTGATATCGACACCGAGGCCAATGGTATGAATGCTTTTCGAGTCCGCGTTCGCCCGCCCGCCGGCATGTTTTTCATTAATATCTAAAAGGACCGCCATCTCGACCGGCGTAGTCCCGGCGAAGCGCGGCTGGGATTGCAGCCAAACTTCGGCCTTCCGCAGCTTGCGGGCAAAATAAACGTGAATAGGCCGCGCGAATCCCCATCCGAGAAAAGAAGGGTTCACAAAGGAAGTCCACCAGTTATCGGCTGTAACATCGCCGGTAAGAGCCGTTGACGCGGAGATTGCGTCTTCAATGTTCTTTTTCTTCGAACTAACCCGGTTCTTGGCCCACGTGTTGGTCTGAGCCGAAGAGCGCAAACCTTTGCGAGGCCAGAATCCAAGGCTATCCAGAACGGAGGGCCCGGCAAACCCATCCCGCTGTTTCGAGTCTCTGTAGCACTTCAACTGAAACTGGTGTATCGCTTCGACAAAAATAGCGTCGACAGGCTTCGTACCGGGATCTATCGGAGCTTTTGGATTTTGAGAATTGTAGTTGGCGATGGCGGCGTCGATGGCCGATACATCGACATAACTTCCCAGGGCGCCCAGTAGGCTATCCGGAGTAACTCCCGATTGTTTTAGATAATTTTTCCCGTTCCATCGGATAGCCGCCCGGTTTTCGGCTGGTGTAAGCAGTATTCCCACCAAGGCGCGTTTGTTCGCGGCGAATCCGGAAACGGCCAGCAAGGAATCGGGAGTGCCGGCGGACGCCGTGGTGGGAGTGTCATATTCGAAGGCGCTGAATTCCTCCTCGGGCTCCTCGTCTTCTTCCTCCGCGAACGCCTCGGCATCGTCGGGGAAGGACTCATCCTCATAGTCTTGCTCGTCCGACAATGCGGGCCCCGGGAAGTCTTCCGCGAAGCCCTGAAGAAACGGGGTCTCGTTAAGGATGCTGGTGGAGTAGCCGGACGCCTGAACCGGGCTTTCTCCGGCGAAAAGCCGATTGCCGAGAAAGGGAGATTCGAGACCGTTCGGTATGTGCTCAGTCTTGTCGCTCATAACGCCCACTTATGGCCTGTTTGGGACAAAGAGCCTAACTCGGCGTCACCTTGCGCGCTTTCATCTCGCGACCGGTAATGATGGACCAGTGCCGAATGATGTTCTGGATATCGTCGCGCGGTCCGTCCACGGCCTTCGTGTAGAGCGCGGGCGCTCCGGCCGCCGTGTTAAAAATACCCGTTTCAATCAAGATGAGAATACGGGAGATGCTATCGGCGATGTCGAAGTAGTTCTTGGATAATCCGTGGGCGGGCAGGCCCACGCGCTGCGCGATCTTGAACAAGCGCTCTTCGGGACTGGCGGCCTCCGCTCGCAAATCCCTGATTATCGACAAAGTAGCTGTATCCAGGGTCAGATGGAACCAGGAAAGCATAGAGACAAAAACGAACTCCTCGCGGGAGAGATTACCGCCCTGCCGGCGGGAAATAAGCATGTCGTGGAGCTTCTCGGCCAGGTCGGCGATCTTGGCGTCGTCGGTAGGCTTGGCGCCGCTGAAATTGTTCTCGTTCTCGATACCTATCCACACTTCCCGGAGTAACTCTTCGAAGGTGCCGACAAAGTCGCTGTTGGCCGCTTCCGCCTTCACGTAGGGAAATGGCTTGTTGTCCTCCGCGCCGTGATTCAGATCCATGGCGAACATTCGCTGGTAGGCGTTGCGCCGGGTGGCGTCGATGTCCGGACGAACATGGCCGTTGACGGCCGTGATAAAGAATGGCGGGGGATCGCGGAAGAACATTTCCTCGGTTGACCGCAGCCAGAGTTGGCTTTCCGGCGAACCTGGGACACCGAGCTTCTCGCCATGGAGAAACTCATGAAGCACACGTCGAAATATAGGCAGGACACGAGTGTTTTCGATCATGTAAGCGTAAATCAGATGATCGTACAGCCCGCCTGGGTTTTCGACGACCCGGCCGATAAAGCTCGATCCGGAGAAGTTTGTGCGGAGCTGATCGGCGATCTTTTTTACATTCGGATCCGGGGGCGTGGTGGAGAACGCCGCGGTTCCAAACCAAGTGGTGCCGAATCCCGGAATGGCGCTTCGCCGGGCGGGGCGTCCGAGCTCGATCGCCGGATTGTTCGATCTCCGGTCCCAGGCGAGTTCGAGCAATGCGGTCAGATCCGAAGGATGGAATTTCATCAGGACTTCAGGGCCGTTCGGTACTCCGGCGTCCGTCAAGAATTTTGCAAATCTACGAAACATAGCTGGCCTCCCTAACTAAGCTTTCACCGCGGTCTTCGCCGGTCTCACGTCCAGCGCCTCGCTGATTTCCCTGTAAGCGTTTACGGCCTTCAACGCATCGCCCTCCAGGGGCGGGGGCGTTCCGCTCTGCGCCTGTTTCCTGAACTCATCGCGGATGGCGGTGAGCAAATCGACCATCGGTTGGGTGGATGGATCGCTCCCATAGGATTCCGCTTTCTTTTCGGCCATATACTTCCTCCTTTACGTAACTTCAAGCAGCCTGTAGAGCGCCGCCCAATCGCAGCATGGATTGTTCCTGCAATTGCAGGATGTCATTCAGATTTTGGGGTTTACTGGCAAGTTGAAGCCCGGTTAGCGCGAGTATGCGCAGAGGCTCGGTCCAGATCCAGTGGGCGGAGGTAAACAGCGCCGGACCGATGCGGCCGTTGAGTTCGCCGAGCGCCGCGGGACTGACCCGCTCCGGTTGGATAAGCGCCCGCAGGGGGCGCCCGTTGAAGGCGCGCATGGGCGTATCGAGCGTCAGGCGAACCACGGTCTTCAGAATGGGATGCGAGTCTTCCAACAAACTACGAGTGTCCGGCGATGCATAGCTCACCGGATGTAGCGCGGTCCACGACAGAGCCAGATGGTCCCACGGACCGGCGCCATAAAAGTACCGGCACATTTCGGCGCCCAGCAAGACGCGGATGTAGCTGACCGGATGGGGATCGCCCGGCGTGTATCGAAAAACCATGGGCAGGTCTCCGGCCAACACGTCATGCAAGGCGGCGACACTGGCAAACCCGGTGTGAACGAAGGCGAAGGCGTCGGCCGCAATTTCGGAAGACCAGCCGGCCCAAACGCCTGCAAGATCGCTTGATCCTCCTGGGATTCCTTGGGAGAGCGTGGCCGCGAGTTCCTCGTTCCATCCGGCGATATGGGCCACCTGATGCCCGGCTTCGTGGATTAAAGCCGTGGGCCGCAACAGATTGTGCCGCACGATTTTTATGGCGGCTACTGGATTCACATCGCCTCCGTCCCATAGGCGAAGGCCCGCTTTCAGAATGGAGGCGCCCACGCCTTTATCCACGTAGGTGAGGGCGACGGGCGTTGGCTTGCCAACTTGATCGAGCAGTTGCGACATGCTTCGATGAGCGAGCGTGTCGCAGGCCCGTAAAAGGGCGGCGAGTTGCGGATTCGTTCGGGCGTTAATAGCATCGGCGAAAAAATCGAGTGTCGTTTCGGCGCGGAGATATAGTTGCCGGAACGCGAGGAGTTTGCGACGAACCTCCGCCACGGCGGTTTGACTTTGGGCGGAGCGCTGCATGGACATCAGAGTATTGGCTTCACCAAGAAGACGATCAATGACGCCCGTCAAATGGCGGCGCAGAGAGACCCCCAGATATCGTTCAAGACGGCCCCAGGCTTCCGGCGACGCCAAGTCATCCAGCTTGAGACGAGACGCCGCGAGCGCCCAGTGGGCGACCTGACGCTCGGTTTGAGCATGGATTGCCTGGATACGATCAATCACATTTATGCCCTGGGAAGACTTCAACGCGAATGTTTGGTTGACCTCCCGCGCCGATGGTTTCGGCAACCTTGCTGCCGGAGGGCCCTTTTTCGACCAGCGCCTGACCGAGATCCTTCAATCCCTGGGGACGCTCGATAGTGAAGCGGAGCGTCACGCCGTCGGCCGGGTCTTCACTGGCGGCGAGGAACTTCTGCGATCCAGTTTTAATAAACTCCGAAAAGCCCTGCACCAGCCACTCCTGCATTTTCGCGATGAAAGCTTGTGGAACCACGCCCGGCAGTTTCTGAAAGACCGAAGCGGGAGTTTGCCCGGGCGGAATTCCGGGGTGCACGATTCTGAGCCGCTTGGGCCGTTGGCCGTGCAGGATACGAGGCAGCCGGCGGGCGAAAAACTTGTTGAAGGCAACGGTCAGCGAGCCGGCGTGCGATTGTTGGCGCAGGCGGACGGCGAGCCGCTGCGCCTTCACCTCGCTGATGTAGACGCAGACGCGAATCTGATCTTTCGGCACGTCCAATGTCACGTTGATGTGGAATAGGCGCCGGACGCGGCGCAGGCCCGACGTTCCGGGAACGGTAAGCGGACGCCTTCCTGGAATTGCCAGATGAAATAGCCGCAGTCCGGCGGGCACGTTCCGCCGGTCCGAACCGAACGGCAGTTTACGGCCGAGGCCGGGCTTGCCCAGCAGGGCCGACGCGGCTTCCTGAGTGAGCGGATGCAACTGGGAGAAGGTGGCTTCGTCCGAGCCGCCGAGACCTGGAGTTTCGCTTTCGGCGCGGGCGATGTCGGCGACGGTAGTACCGGGAAGCGTTTCGTAGAGGTGGACTTCCGCCTCGATTTCGGCGCCCTCCGGCAGGCCGAGCCGATCCTGCAAATAGTCGGAAAGGGGAACGCCTTCGAAGGTTTCGATTTCCTCCGCCATGTGCGGCGTGATTCTAACTTTGAAAGCGCGGCTGCACCTTTTGTATCGTTTCCGGCCGCGCAGAGGCATCAACACCCATGCGGCGTTGACGCCCGCCTCCAACAGTTCGGGCCGCTGTCTGTAGGTCGCCTCGGAAAGCACGGCGGGCAAGTTGGAGGCGGCGGCGTGCTCAAAGGCCTCCAGCGCGAAGCCTTCCAGCAACTCCTGGTTATCCAGGATGTGGTCCGGCAGCGAAGCCACCCGCGTGATCGTTTCTTCAACCGTGGACGCCACGGCGGAA
The DNA here is from genome assembly GCA_046155405.1 of Bryobacteraceae bacterium. GTDB lineage: Bacteria > Acidobacteriota > Terriglobia > Bryobacterales > Bryobacteraceae. The sequence continues at coordinate 51,953 of JBJXFL010000133.1, forward strand.
GCGGCAAGCCCGGCTTTCTCCCCGTCGGACATTTCGAGATTCAAGAGTTTCAGTCCCGAATCGACAATGGCTTTGGAGAGCGCGGAAGCCTGTTCCGGGCCGATGAGTTTCGAGATCAATCTAGCCAACAGCGGCGAGAGGAAGTTGATCACCCGCGGGCGCCCGATCAGGCGCATGCCAAGTTTGAGCGCGGGAAGAACGGCCGGCAGGAAGTTCTGGACATGGGGCTCGGGACTCTCGCCTGGCTTGAGGTTATCGAGATCTTGAATGAACTGGTCGCGCGCATCGTCAAGATTGGCGAAGACGGGCGGCGCGAAGGCGGCGGAGCCGTTGCGAAGACGCGCTACTTCCATGTTGATTTCGACTTCATCGCGCGCCAGCATGGCCCCGGCGATCTCTTCGTCGAATTCCTTTTGTATGGAGGCGGAGTCGCCGCCAGCCGCCGCCGCTACGGGTGAGCCGGCATCCTCCGGCGGCGCCGCCGCATCGGCCGCCGCCGGTTCGGCCGGCTTCGGCGCGGCAAAGCCTAACTTCTCCGCAAGCTTCTGCGCCGCCGGTTGAACGGCTTCCGGAAGCTTTCCGATCGCTTTCTGCAAAACCTTATTTAGCAGCGGCCGAATCAGCGCCTTGATCTTGTTGAGGATGGGACCAAGGCCAAGTTTCGCGATGCCCTTGGCGACGGATTTCACCGCCTTGCCAACCTTCTTGAACAACTTTCCAAAGAAGTTCTCGAATGCCGGGTTGACCTGAACGGAAGGAGAATACCGTTCAACGAACGACTCGATTTCGCTCTCCACTATTCCGGACTCAGCCCGCGAACCGAACTCCCGGGCCATCGCATCCACCATGGATTCCGATTCTCCGGCCAACTGAGAAAAATGTTGGGAGACCAGCCGTTCCGCTTCGGTCGCGGAATGACGGGAAGCCAGCAGATCCTGATGCATGTTCCGGGCGTCGGTCTGTAACTCGAACAGAGCTTCGTCGAACTCTTCGTCATGGAGCTCGTTGACGAAAGTGGCGTACGCCTCCCGGACCGGATCGTCAAAGGCGCCTTCGCCTTCCGCGGATTCGTAAGCCGAAATGAATGGCGAACGAATGGCGACGGTGGTTCCAATCTCGGGATCTTGCGCCTCGGACTCTTCGGCTATAAAGCTCTTGAAATCCAAGAAGGGTACAGCAGCGTTGCCAGCCGTCATAGCTTCACCTCCGGCTTGGGGATTTATAAGGGATCGGACACACTCGCGCGCCGGCGGCGGCAAGCGCTACCCCGCGACAGCTATCCGAGCATGGGTCTTCCAAAAGGAGTCTCGGTCAATAGGCCGGGGTTTTCATTTTCTATACCCGGCCACCAGAGAGTATACACCTATGTGGGAGAAGTTTAGATACACTTTTTTTCAAATTTATTAGATTGTGAGTAGTGGAATGAGATATGCCCAAGCTTTATAGTTCGCTGGCCGAGTGGTGGCCGCTGATGTCGGCGCCGGAGGAGTATGTGGAGGAAGCCGAGTTCTACCTGCATCAGTTGCGGGCGGCGGGGAGCGAGCCGGCGCGGACGGTGCTGGAATTGGGGTCTGGCGGAGGAAGCATCGCCTCCCATTGGAAACCGCACTTGGCGATCACGCTGGTCGATATTTCCGCGGAGATGCTGGCCGTAAGCCGGGCATTGAACCCGGAGTGCGAGCATATCCTCGGAGACATGCGAACGGTCAGGCTGGGGCGCCAATTTGACCGTGTATTCGTGCACGACGCGATCTGCTACATGACCGGGATCGGGGACTTGCGGCAGGCGGTGGAAACCGCCTACATGCACTGCCGGCCGGGAGGCGCGGCAATCCTTGCGCCGGACTATTTGCGGGAGACTTTTCGCCCAGGCACCGATCACGGCGGAAACGACGGGCCGACGAGGAGCATGCGGTATCTCGAATGGGTCCACGACCCCGACCCTTCGGATACAACCTATGTGGCGGACTATGTATATGCGCTGCGAAGCGAGGATGGCTCGGTGCGGGTGGAACACGACCGGCATGTGGAGGGCCTGTTCGCGCGGGCCGACTGGCTGCGGGTTTTGTCGGAAACCGGGTTTGACGCGAAGATAATTCCGTTTGAGCACTCGGAGGTGGAGGAAGGTTCGATGGAGATTTTTGCGGCGATGCGGCCGAAGGCCTGAATTGCGGAAACGGATGCTTTTTCGCTTTACTCGAAACGGCCCCTGCCGTACAATCGATTTGCTTACCAGGAGGAAAGGGCGGTTCCGCCTCCCTGGCCGGCCCGCTATATGCCCGACAAATACCGTAATTTCAACGAATTGTCTCAGAACGAAACCTCCGGAATCGATTTCTCCATTTCGGTTCGCCGGGCAAAAGACGCGTTCGCGATCGTCGCGCCGCACGGCGGGGGAATCGAACCGGGAACGTCGGAAATCGCGGACTCGATCGCCGCCGAGGAGTTCTCCTATTACGCGTTCGACGGTCTGAAACGATCGGGAAACACCGACCTGCACATAACTAGCACGCGCTTTGACGAACCCATGTGTCTTATCGTGATACGTCACTCCGATGTTGTCCTTACGATCCATGGCGAAGGGAGCGACGGGGATGGCAGTCCCGTATTTCTCGGCGGCCTCGACGACGAGCTCGGCCCCCGTGTCGGCGCGGCGCTCGAGACGAAAGGCTTTGACGTTCGCCGGCACCCGGATCCCCAATTGCAGGGGAGGGAGCGCAAGAACATCTGCAACCGCGGGAGGTCCGGCAAAGGCGTCCAGTTGGAACTCTCCTTAGCCCTTCGAAAGGAATTTTTTCGTTCGCTATCGCGGGAGGGCCGGAAAGAGACAACCCCCAGGTTCCTCGACTTCGTCAACGCTCTGCGCGGCGCGCTCAACGACGAGGGCTACCCGTGCCGCGCTTTCGGGCAAGGCCAGGGATAGGTGCCGGAGCGGGCAAGGCCGCAGCGGGAAAGTGTCCCAACGCATGGAATCGGAGGGGCTTGTCGTCGCTTTCGGTGCATAGCGCGATAAACGCGATATCATGCGGAAACTGGTACGAGCCCGAGCGCCGCACCAGTTTCCGGTCCCTGGGCGACTACGCGGGATGTGAAGAAAGCTGAAGTATGAGCCTGGAAGAAGCCATTCTCGACAGAGTTCGCCGCCTGCCGCTGACGCAACAGGAGCAAGTACTCCGATTCGCGGACGGCCTTCAGCGGGAACCTGTTGTCAGGATGGTCCCGTCCCGTGATCGACGACGTGAAATGACCTGGATCAAGGAAAATCGTGCTGGATACGCGGATCAATGGGTTGTTGTGGATGGCGACCGCTTAATTGCCGCGAACGCGGATGGGCATAAAGCGTTTGCCGCCGCGAAAGCGGCGGGCATTGATGTCCCTTTTCTGGTGCATGTGCTTCCCGAGGATCCGCTCCCGTTCGTCGCGGGTTGGTAGACAGATGGCGGTATAAATCGAGTTTGCGGCTGCCCGCCGCTATGTATCGGAGGACGGCATCGAGATTCCTACCGTACTGTCCGTCGGCAGTCGGAAGGTCGAGCTTATAGCAAGGACGTGCTACCGTCGAGACATGGCGAATCGAAGGGTGGGAACAGTCCACGAACTGCGCCGTTATCCCGTGAAATCAATGGCCGCGGAGTCCCTGCATTCCTCAACCGTATCCTGGCACGGCTTTGCCGGAGACCGGCGGTGGGCGTTCATTCGGCCGGGAATGGAACGTAGTGGTTTCCCCTGGCTTACCATCCGCGAAAAGCCGGACCTTTGGCGCTACGAACCGCGCTTCCTTGACCCCAACGACGTGGAAGGTTCAAAGACCATGGTTACGACGCCGGATGGCGCCGGCTTGGAAGTGACGGACCCCGAGCTGGCGCGCCGCCTCGGTGACGGGGTTCGGGTTATCAAGCAGTACGGCGGCGTTTTCGACACCTTTCCACTTTCCCTGCTGACGGTTCAAAGCGTTGAAGGGCTGTCCGGACTGGTGGGGCAATCTCTCGCGCCGCTTCGTTTCCGCCCAAATATCCTGATCGACGCGTGCGAATCGGATCCCTTTCCGGAGGAGCGATGGGCGGGCGCCATTCTGCGCGTCGGTACGCTGCGCTGCCGGCTCGATAAGCGCGACAAACGATGCGTTGTGGTCAACGTCGATCCATTGAATCTTGGCTCCAACCCCGGCGTTCTTCGCGCAATCGCAAAGGAGCGCGAAGCGCATTTCGGCATGTACGGTTCAACGGTCGAGCCGGGGGAACTCTCCGTTGGGGACCCGGTATTCCTTGAAGAGTAGGGAAGGCACTCAGAAGCGCAAAGGCCGGTCGCGGCCCCACCCAAGGCGGAACTCTCGCCCAACCCTAGCCGCGACCGAGTCCGTTTTGCGCGAGTTCCTCATGAAGTCGCCCGGATTCGCAGATTGGATTCTGCGGACCTTGCGGTGCGGCTGGAGAAGCCGTCCGAAGTGAGTGGCGATCGACGGCATGCTCGGCTGGATCCGTCTGTCGATGAGGGGGTCGGGCCACCCATCTTCTGCGCCAAATGACGCTGCCGCAAGCATTCCCAGTCGAGCCAAGCGGTGATGCCAGTCGTCCTAGCCCCTAGCTGCGATTGCAATGGCCCCCGGAGTCTGGCCGGCAACTTGCATTCGAACACGATGGAGGTACAGTCGGTGGCGGCCGACGGCCATAGGGCTTTACTGGTCTGTGACTCTTTCCCTCGAAGGGCGGATGCTCAGGATTCGGAGGTTCTTGGCGTCAGCTCGAAGCCGAGGTTTTTGGCGGTGGCGACCAGGCCGTCAATGCGACGCTGCTGATATCGCTTTT
>JBJXFL010000157.1:0-61233 GCA_046155405.1 Bryobacteraceae bacterium
AATCTCCCGCAACGGTCTCTCGCCCGTTTAGCCGAACTGGAAGTATCCATCCGAAAAGATTTGAACCCGGTCGAAGCGTACAACTTGGTCCCCGGTCATTGATCCCCCAAAACGGTTAAGCACCCCCCCTTGGGCCGAGCGAGCGAACTCTCAGGCCAACGCGGGCCGTGGATCAAAGTGGTTTTCCTGGCTTACGATCCGCCCCGATTCATCCACCTCGAACAGATTCGCGACGCGCAGTTTGGCGCGGGATACCAGTGTTAGCGCGGCCTTGGCCCTTACGGCGGTTTGGGCGGGGTTGATATAGCAATCCACCAAATGCACGTCTTGGATGGCTGGCAAGATGGACGAAATATAGGCGTGCACGGAATCTCTCCCTTCCAGCGGCGCCTCGGCCCCGCCCGGAGCAAGTGGCGCGTGAAGCGTAACTTGGGCCGCACGGGGACTCACCCTGGGCATTGCGCGAGCCCGCGTGTCCGCGCGCAGAACGCTATGCTGACGGAATGGCCACGCCGAAACCGGTTCCGCTGGAAATGAACCATGCGATGATCTACACGATGAATGTCCCGCGGGCGCTCGAGTTTTATCGCGACAGGCTCGGTTTCGATTTATTGGAAGAGTACCGCGGGGGAGAGACGGCATTCTACGCGCGGTTGCGGGTGCCGGGTACAACATCGACGATTGCGTTGCATTTGGTGGAGCCGGGGCAGAAGTTAAACACGGGCGGTGTCCGCCTCTACTTTGAGACGAAGGCGCTGGACGAGTTTTGCCAGAAGCTGGAAGCGGCGGGGGTAGTGTTTACAAAGCCTCCGGCACTGATGCCTTGGGGGTGGCGGCACGCGTACTTAAATGATCCGGATGGACATGAGATCAGCCTCTACTGGGCCGGAGCAAAGCGGCTGCGGAAGGTAAAGCGATGAGGATTGCCGTAGCGGTACTACTGACGGCATGGGTGTGCCGGGCCGAACAGTTCGTGCTGTTCGACGTCACCTTTACGTACACGAAGGCCGACGCCGACAACTCCACGCCCAGCAAATCGCACTACTACGTCAAAGGGCCTCTAATTCATCCGGACCGGCCGAAGGACTGGACATCGCCCGTCGATTATCGCAATGGCTCCGTACACATCCGGCTGGAAGTACTGGAGAAACCGCCGGGCGGCGAGCCGACGACTTGGACGCTTTGCTACATCCCGAACAAAGGGCAAGGGAATGGCTACGGCTGCACGGGGACGGATTTGTACAAGGAGACGGGCGTATACGAGAAGGACGTTCCGATGACTTCATGGTGGGAGAACGGGTCGATCGTTTGGACCGAAGGCATCAAGCAGATGGATCTGGTGATCAAGGATGCGAGCGGCGGGCGCGGCCATGCGCACCGGCGCGCGGACCACGAGAAGTTCTTCCCGGCGAAGGTGCGGATCACGATGGTGCAAGTATCGGCGGGAGCGAAGTATGATCCGCGCCTGGCGCCGGGAATACGGTAGTTCCGCTATTGGCGGGCTTGTTGACGTTTCAACACGGTCAGCCATTTCTCCGCCGTTTCATGATTCGGGCCGCGGGGCGTGCGTAGGAACGTCTTCAAGTCCGCCTCGCATGCCTCGAGATCGTTGTGGCGGCAGTGCCATTCGGCGGTTGCCAAGAGTGCGCGAGGGATCACCGTAGCCGCCAGGCGCAGAGCGTCCAACGCCTCGGCCGTTCGCTTGTTCTGCCGCAGTAGCGCCATCCCCGAAACATACGAAGCTCGCGGCGAACCAGGCTCCAACTGTAATGAGCGGCGGGCGGATTGCTCGGCTTCCACGGGCTGACGCAGGAACAGTTGGGCGAGGCCGATATTCGAGTGAACGGCGGCGTTATTGGGATCGATGGCAAATGCATGGCGGAAGGCGTCCAAAGACTCGGCATACTGGCCCAGAGTGAGCCGCCGGGAGCCCAGGTTGTTCCAGGCTTCAAACCAGTTGGGGTCGGCTGCCAGGGCGCGTTGCAACAGTTCGGCGGAGGCGGTGAGGTTGCCATTTTCGGCGAGCGAATCCGCTTCCCGCACTAGACGGCGAGCGGCCTTAATGGGCTTGTGGCCCAGGCGCAGCGCGCTGATAGGCCCGGCCGGCGCGGGGCGGTTCGTGGGCGACGCGGGCAGCCGGATTTCAACGGGCTGCCCCTGTCGGAACTGCACATGATCGGTGATGATTCGGGTGCCGTGGCTATTGACCACGCGAAGCTCATAGAGTTGCGTGCTGGCCGCGTTGACCGTGAAGTCGCCGTCTCGCGATACCGGAACGCGACCGGCCAGAATATGGCCTGGATGATCGTAAAGTTCCACCCAAAGGGCATCGGCGGAACCGGCGGTGATGAGCTTTCCCTCATGGCGCATCAGGGCGGACTGGGCCGCCGCGGACGGGATCGCGATGAGTAGACAGACGAATAACGTTCGTACCGGCACGATAAGTAAAGCCTCCGTTAGGATGTATGGATTTTGAGCGAGTGGGTCTACGCGGCGATCAGTTTCCCGCTTGGGAAATGGGTTTGCATGAGCCAGCGGACTTGGGACTGCTCAAACGGAGGGGCAAAGTAGTCTACGGCGCCGAGCTCTATAGCGTCGAGCCATTCCTTGACGTCCGGAAGCCGGCTGACGGCGATGACGAGCAAGCGCGTCATCTGTCCGGCGGCGGCCGACAGGACTTGTTTCAAAATATTACCGGCGGCGGGGCAAAAGACCAGATCGTACTGGCTCCAATCCACCGCTTCGAGCGCGACGTCTTCTTCAATCGCCGGGACCAGGCGGGCCGCTATCAAAGCGTCGCGAAGCTCGCAAAGCAGACCTTCATGCAGCTCGAGTAACAAGATGCGTATCGACACAGAGTCTCCTATATCATTTCACCCGGCGGCGATGGATTCCGAGTGAAGTCCGCGTGAACATCATGTTCTCGTACTGGGAGAGGAACCGTGGTACGTCACGGCTTACTATTACTGTACGGACGATGGGCTGGAACATCCAATCGAAAAAACTTATGGTCGCGATGGACGCGAAAGTAACTTCATCCATTGATAAACTGGAAAGATGGCAGCAAGTCCTCGACGCAATTCCGTGGCCGCGAACATCGGCGGCGTGAAAGTGGGTGGCGGTAATCCGATTGTGGTGCAATCGATGACCAACACCGATACGGCCGATGTGCAATCCACGGTTAACCAGGTGATGGCGCTGGCGCAGGCCGGCTCGGAAATCGTGCGCGTCACCGTGAACACGGAAGAGGCGGCGGCGGCGGTGCCGAAGATAGTCGAAACGCTCGACATGTTCGGCGTTCGCGTGCCCATTGTCGGCGACTTCCACTACAACGGCCATCAACTTTTGAGGAAGTATCCGGAGTGCGCGAGGGCGCTGGCCAAGTATCGAATCAACCCCGGCAATGTGAACATCGGCAAAAAGCACGATGACAACTTCCGCACGATGATTGAAGTGGCGGTGGAGCACAACAAGCCGGTGCGCATCGGCGTTAACTGGGGCTCGCTGGACGGGGCGCTGCTGACGCGGATGATGGATGAGAATTCGAAGCTTTCCGAGCCGCTGGACGCGAAGCGAGTGACGATGAACGCCATGGTCGTTTCGGCGTTGGAGAGCGCGGCGGCGGCGGAGCGCCATGGACTGGCGCATGACATGATTCTGCTGAGCGCGAAGGTTAGTGGGGTGCAGGATTTGATCGGCGTATACCGCATGCTGGCCGCGCAGTGCGATTATCCGTTACATCTGGGCTTGACCGAAGCGGGCCTGGGGTCAAAGGGGATTGTCGCTTCCACCGCCGCGATCGGCGTATTGCTGCAAGAGGGGATCGGCGATACCATTCGCGCGTCCCTGACGCCGCTGCCGAACGGCGACCGGACGGACGAGGTGATCGTCTGCCAGCAGATTCTACAGGCGTTGGAGCTGCGCAGCTTTACTCCGCAAGTCACCGCGTGCCCTGGCTGCGGCCGCACCACATCGACATTCTTCCAGCAGATGGCCGACGATATTCAGACCTATCTGCGAACGCAAATGCCGGTCTGGAAGGAACGCCATCCGGGCGTGGAAGACATGAAAGTGGCCGTGATGGGTTGCATCGTCAACGGCCCCGGCGAGAGCAAACACGCCAACCTGGGCATCTCGCTACCGGGGACTTTTGAAGAGCCGGTCGCGCCGGTCTACGTGGACGGGAAGCTGAAGATCACGCTACGCGGCGACCGCATTGTGCCGGAATTCATCGCCATATTGGATAGTTATGTGGAATCTCACTATGGCGCGGAAGTCGGCGTTTCCTGAGCGGTAAGCCGTTTATTTGCAGCGTTTCGGTTGGTTCGTTCCAGGTTCTACGTTGGTTTGTTCCCGGTTTGTTCCTTGGTTTGTTTCAGGCATCCGCCGGGTATAATACGGGCCTACAGATATTATGTCGCGAACTGGGTGAATCTAATTCTCCAGCACTATCTTTATACTACCACATTCTCAGAAAAAGCGGACGTTATAGCTGACCGCCACGCCCCGGCCGATTTCGGCGGCTGTGTTTTTGATGAAGGACAGGTGGTTGCGGTAGTAAGCGTTGTTGGCGTTGAACCAGTTGACCGAGAATAAGTGAAGCGCATGCTGCCGGGCCAGCGTATAGGAGGCACGGAGGTTGAGCGCGGCGTAGCCGGGGGTGGCGGTTTCGGTGGGAAAGATCTGGTCCTGTTTGTCGGTTAAGGTGAGTTCCGGAGCGATGCTGACGGCCCGATAGCGGAAATCGACGCCCACCCGGCCGCGGACCGGCGGAATGCGCGGTAGCGGCGTGCCGTTGAGCTTTAGTTGGGCGTCGACGGCATCGAAGCCAAGGTTCATCCAGAGCATCGGGTGCAGCGCGGCCTGCAAGCGGCCGTCAAAGCCGGTGTAGCGCGCGTTGCTCTGCGAGTATTGGGCGGCGATGAGGCCGTCTTCAATCTCGCCGGTGGGCGCGAGATAGACGTATTGATTGAGTTTGTAATGGAACCAGTTGGCCTCCGCGCGGAGGCGGGGGGACGTGTGGCGGATAGAGGCGTCGAACCCGTTGGAGCGCTCTCCGCGCAGATTGATATCGCCGATCTCGAAGGTGAGATTGCCGACGTGAGGGCCGTTGGCGTAGAGTTCCTCAAGCGCGGGAGCGCGGTAAGAATGGCTGTAGCTGGTGACGAACGCGCCGCCGTTCCAGAGCGGGACGTTCAGGCCGGCACTGCCGGAGAATCCGGTGAAGGCACGCTTTCGTCCGGCTTCGGGGCTGTAGCGGGTATCTTCGATGCGCCCGCCAAACTGTAGACGGGCGCGTTCGAACTGGATGCTCTCAACGCCGAAGACGGCGAAGGATCTCTGGGTGACCGGGGGCGTGATGGCTTCGGCGCCGACGGCTTCGTAATCCCGATGTAGGCCCCAGACGCCGAAACTGCCGCTAAACGCGCCGCGCCGTTTCTGTTCCAGAACCAGCCGGTAATCGAACTGCTTGTTGAAGAACTGGTTTTCGATGACGCCATTCGCGACTTCATCGTGCCGCCAGTCGCTGTAATTCAGGCTGAAGTTGAGTTTGTCGTGCAGACCGCCGGTAACGCGGATATTGTGGCGGGAAAAGGGAAGGCGAACCCGCTCTTCGGCTCCTTCAACCTGTGGGATTTGATAGGTACCGCGCTGGGTGTTATAGGCGCCGGTGAACCAGCCGCGTTCAGAGTAGCGGGAGAGAGAAGTGCCGCCGCTGAGGGTCCGCGCGCCCGAATTGTCGATGCGTTCGCGGGCGGTACGGTAGTCGGACGTACGTTGGCCCCCGGTATTCAGGCGCAGAACCCAGGGACCGGTGCCGGCGCTGACCCCGGCGCTACCGCCGTGCAGCCCATTGTTCGACCCGCCAATCGCGGATAGGTAGCCGTGAACGCCATGGTGGGAGGCGCTCTGTCCGGCATGGTGATCGGTGATCATATTGACCACGCCGCCGATGGCGTTCGAGCCATAAAGGAGGGTGGCCGGACCGCGGACGATTTCGACGCGCTCAAGCGCTTGCGGGTCAACGGGTTCGCCGTGATCGCCGGACTGGGAAGACAGGGTTCCGGTGCGGACGCCGTCCTGCATAATAAGGACGCGATCACCGTCAAAGCCGCGAAGAACCGGGCGGGTGGTGCCGGGGCCGAAAGAGCGTTTATGGACGCCGGGTTGACCGTCGAGAACGTCGCCGAGCGAGTTTGCCGACTTGTTTGCCAAGTCGAAGGTGTCGAGCGTTGTTACGGAATTGATGGCTTCGAGGGCGGTTTCAACCTTTCCCGAGGCGGTGACGGTGATCTCCTGCCGGATTGGGGTGAGGCGAAGGGAGAAGGTGATGCCGACGGGTTTGTCCTTTACAATCAACACTTTCTTTCGGGAATCGGCGAGGCCTGCGGCCTGTGCCAGGACATCGAATTGGCCATCCGGCAGGCCGGTAAAGCGGAATTTGCCATCGTCACCGGTTTCGGTGGATTTGTTGAGTTGAGGGATGATTACGGTGACGTGATGGATGGGTTGGCCAGTGGATTCGAGGGTGACGATACCTTCTAAGGTATTGAGGGATAACAGGTTGGCGGCGACGAAAAGTAAATGATACATGATTCTCATTTACATGATGGCACGATTTGGTTGGATAGGGAAGGAAAAATTGTGAACGGGGAGTGGAACTGTAGTTTTGGGTGGAATATGTCGATGAATGTTTAGGACTAGTAAAGTTTCAGGGCTTTGTTATACTAGCCAAAGAAATCTCCCCCGGTGGGCGCAAGTATATGAAAAATCATAGACTTGGCTACCAAAAACTGAAGAGGTGAAATGACACGAATTAAGATGACCTTGTTAGTCGGAATCGTGCTTGTAGCAAGCGCTGCGGCCTATGCCCAGACATCGACGGGTTCGCTGAGCGGAACAGTCACCGATCCAAACGGCGCATCGATCCCGGGCGCGAAAGTGGTTGCCACGAGTGTGTCAACAGGTTCGAAACTGGAAATTCTGACGACCGATGCCGGTCTGTATGTTTTCCCGAGTCTGCCGGTTTCGGTGTACACGGTGAGCGTCGAGAAGACGGGTTTCAAGAAGTTAAGCCGTCAAAATATTGAGATTCGCATTGCGCAGCGACAGGATTTGAATCTGCGTTTGGAAGTCGGCGATGTGCAGCAGACAGTGGAAGTGACGGCGGATGCGCCTCTCCTGGAGACGTCGAGCCCGGAGCGCGGACAGAACCTTTCGCAGAAGTTCATGGACAACCTGCCGCTGTTTTCGGGCGGTATTCGCAACGCGCGCAACTTTGTGAGCGTCATGCCCGGCGTCACCGCCAATGGTGAGCAGAGCGTGTCCGGTTCCGGCGGCCGTGCGCAGGAAGTTCTTATTGACGGCGGCAGCGCGCTGAACGTCGAATCGAGCGCAGTGTTTAATTTCCCCTCCTCGGAAATGTTCAGCGAGTTCAAAATGCTGCAGTCGAACTATTCCGCCGAGTATGGCCGCGTGGGCGGGGGTATCGAAATCTATGTGGCGAAGAGCGGCACGAACTGGTTTCACGGCGCGGCGTTCCACAATATGCGCCGCGACATTTGGAACGCCAACGCCTGGCAGCGGAATGCGACCGGCCAGATCCGCGCGAAGGAGCGTTTCAACGAGACGGGCGGCGTAATCGGCGGACCGATTTTCGTTCCAAAGGTTTACGACGGGCGGAACAAGACATTCTGGTTCTTTACGTATGACAAGGACATTCGACCTGTTTCGGTTGCCTTTCCGGTTTTGACGGTGCCGACGGCGGCTATGAAGCAGGGCGATTTCAGCGGCGCGGGATTGCCGGTGATTTACGATCCGGCCACAACTGTGGGAGACGTCCGCACACCCTTCCCGGGAAACAGAATCCCGTCAGAGCGGTTCAGCCGCGGGGCGCGGAATTTGATTCCGCTGATCCCGAATCCGACGCGCGCCCAGTTGGCGGGTAATTACGATTTCGTAAACCGAACTGTGTTTGACAGGACGATCTGGAGCCTGAAGTTCGATCATGCCTTCACGGCGACGAACCGGGCATCCTTCTTCTTCAGCAACGAAGTGACGGCACAGGACGATGTCACCAATTTCGAGGGACCAATTGGAAATGGCTTAGAGACTTTCCAGAAGCCTTTCAACTACCGTATTAATCACGATTTCAGCATTAAGCCCAACCTGCTGATGCATACGACCTATTCATTATCGAAGACGCGTCAGACCTGGGATAACCCGTATCAAAAAGGCGCAGGAAGCAAGCTAGGGTTCGGTTTGTCCGGGGATTCCGATGCGATTCCGCGCGTGCAGTTTTTAGGCGCGGCCGGTCTTTCGCCTTATGGCGTGCAGGACGGCAAGGTCGCCAATGGGTTGCAGTTCAACACGCAGTACCACCTTTCGCAGGGTTACACACTGTTGAAGGGCAAGCACGAATATCGTTTCGGCTGGGCTTATCGCCGCTTCCTGACGCTGGGTCAGGATTTGGCGGGAACCAATGGCTTGTACGTCTTCAACCGCAGCCAAACAGCGCTTCCGACAGCGACCACAAGCACCGGGCACGAGTTCGCGAGCTTGCTTCTCGGCGGCGTGGATCGCGCGTCGCAGATTGTTCCGCCGGTATTGTTCGACACCTCCGTTTATCACGACACTTCGGTCTATTTCCAAGATAACTGGAAGGTGACGCAGAAGTTCACGTTGAACTTGGGTTTGCGCTACGAGGTGCCGATTGGCTGGCACATTCCGGGCGGCAATGGCTACTCGCATGTCGACATTAAAGTGCCGAATCCGGCCGCGGGCGGCTTGCCCGGCGCGCTGGTGTTCTCCGGCGCCGGTCCGGGCCGCACGGGCGAGAAGCGCTTCTATCCCACCGACTACTCGGCCATCGGGCCGCGCCTTGGTTTTGCTTACCAGTTAGGCGCCAAAACCGTACTTCGCGGCGGGTGGTCCATTTACTATCAGGGGATGTCGAGCGGCGGTTGCGGTTGCCGCGCGGGTTTCGCGGGCAGCAACGACCTCCAGAGCGATGGCCGGAACGCGGTCTTGAATTGGGATAACGGGATTCCGTTGGCTCCCGGTTATCGTCCTCCTCCGATCATCGATCCTTCCTACGTGAACTTCCAAAGCGTGCAGTACCAGGGTTCGACCGCCGGGCAGCCGGGCCGCATCCAAAATTGGAGCTTCAACGTGCAGCATGAAGTGAAGAACTACTTGTTCGATGTCGCCTATCAGGGCAATCGCGGCTCGCGGCTCAATTCGACAATCGACTTGAACCAGTTACCCACAAGCCGGCTTAGCCTTGGTTCGCTGTTGCAGCGGCCAATCAGTTCGCCGGAGGCGGTGGCGGCCGGTATTCGGGCTCCGTTTGCCAGCTTCCCCACCACGCAAAGCGTCGCACAGTCGCTGCGTGCGTTCCCGCAGTACCTGTCTGTCAGCAGCCTGTTCGCCGGGTACGGCCGGAGCTATTATGACGCGTTGCAGGCCAAGGTGGAGCGCCGCTTTGGCGCCTTCCAGATGCAGGCCAACTATACCTGGTCGAAGAGTCTCGGCTACGGCCATTTCCGTCAGGTGTTCAGCCAGCAGGGCGGGCAGGGTTCGCCTCAGGATTATGGTAACGTCCGGGACTCGAAGAGCTTTATGCCTTTCGATATCCCGCACGTTTTCAATATCCTGACGACGTACGACCTGCCGTTCGGCAAAGGAAAGAAATTCTTCAATGTCAACAACAATGTGGGCAGTGCGTTAGCTTCCGGCTGGACCATTTCGGGTGTGCAGACTTACCGGGCGGGAACCTTGCTGCAGCTAGTTACTCCGGGTAACCCGCTTGGCAATGGTGTTCTGTTCGCGCCATTGACGAAGGCTAACCGGACCGCTGTTCCAATCCTGTCGAATGTCGATCGCACGACGCTTGATCCGAACAATCCCACTTCGCGGTACTTTAATGCGGGAGCGTTTACGGCCGCTCCGCAGTTTACGCTTGGAACGGCGGCGTTCTACCAGAACGATTTCCGTCAACCGTTGTTTTTCACGGAGCAGCTTTCGATCGTCAAACGAACTACGCTGTTCAAGAACGACAAGAACCCGATCGTGCTCACGTATCGCGCGGACGGGTTCAATATTTTCAACCGCACCAACTTCGGTGGCGTTCAAGGCGCCATTGGCAACCCGAACTTCGGCCGTCCGACCGGACCGCAAAATGGGGCGCGGCTGATCACAATGGGTCTGCGCCTGGAATTTTAGTTCCAGGTTCAGTCTGTATCGGAAATGGCCGTCCTTCACGACGGCCATTTCGCGTTGTAACGTAAACGATCGGCCGGCCGCATGGTTTTCAGACCGAAGCTAGCGTGAAGAGACAACCAAGGCCGGGAGGCGGAACCGAAGCGGAGATGAGACGGCTGGCAACGGGTTTGGGCGGGAACGTGATCAACGCTCACGAACTAGCCGGAATGTCAAAGCTAGACTTTCCCGTTCAAGAAGTCGGACACCATCCGGTCATACAGCCCGTCTTCGACTATCTTGAAGTCAAAGAGCACGAATAATGGGGCGCACAACTGTTTCACCAAGGCGGTCAAATCGGACTCCCAGTATCCTAGTCGAAACGAAACCGAAGCGCTTACCTCATCTTCCTTGGTCGCCGATTCGTCCCAGAAATCCCATCGCATGTCGCCTGGCGGGGCGCTAAGTATTCGGGTACTCAAGCCGCTGTAGGCGATAGTAAGTTCGACAATGCAATGTGCATCCGCGCCGAGCGCCTTATAAAGGCTCGCGCAGTGAGCGATCGCTTCCGCCGCGCGGGCGATCCGGATATTGAAATACAACTTACCGGGAGCGACTTGATCCTCCGAAAACGTCGAAATCGCAAAAAAATCACCGCTTCGGCTAATTGCCCAGTAATCGTAATAATCTTCACCTGGCATGTTTGCGGTAATACCATAGCTTCTCGGCTTCGGTTTTAGGTCGGCGTTGTCCTTCAGAACCCTCCCAAGCGGACGAGGGAACAGTCTGACCACCGCCGTCTCGGCCGCCGAAAGCAAATCCGTTTGCGCGAATTCTCCAATCGACGATCGGCAACCATGGCGAATTTCCATGTGGCCATTCCCGACTACGCTTTGCCGCAACGAGTGGACCGCGGTCGCGCGCCGCTGTTGCATCCAGTCTTCATCTAGTAATCGAGGCGTCCTCTTCATTCGCGACGGTAAAGAGTCACCGTCGAAAGCCTTCGCCCAGTCTGTCCACGCGCTCCGCAATCAGCCGTGCGAGCTAATTCATAGGTGTGTCCCAGCGAAGCCGGATCGAGGACCCCTCTTCAATCGCGGGCAAGGTTTCCCCAAAACTCCAATATGGGACGTACGGTATCCGAAGTCTTTCAATCGCATCGTTCGCCGTCTTGTCATTGGGGAGCCAATCGGCATACAGCTCCTTAAACCCCGAAGCGAAGCGATTCTTCCAATCCGCCGACTTTTCGTATTCGGTCCGGCTCTCATCGCGCGCTGGTACTGGGATTGCCAGTAATCGCTGCCGATCCACGGGCAGCCGTTGTTGGTGAATCCTCGCTCGCTCAACAATGCTCGCCACACCCTCCATGCTGGACGAGGTCGTCGTAAATAGAAGCACCAAGACGTCCGCAAGTTGAACCGTGCAGATACCTCCAATATCAGTTACTCCGGTCCGGCTATCGATCAAAACAAATTCGTATTCGTTAAGCCATTGATTCCGAAGGTCCTCAATATACGACCCGAGAGAGCGCTCGGCAAAAAGCCGGTCAAAGTCGATGCTATGCAACCGCGCGCTATAGTCGCCGCCGCTCCGGCCAGCCGAAATCAGCGAAACGCGGGCGCCATTGGCGCCGATCGGCAACGGCATGACCGCGCTATGCCAGTCAATCGGCGCCCCTTCCGCGTGAGCGAGGATAAGGTCCACAATTCCGGGCTGGCCGGCACGAAGTGCGGGAGTCTCCGGTGCATACTTCGTAAAGAATCCCTCCAGTCCCGGCGCCTCTAAATCCCAATCCAACAACAGTACCCGGCGGCCCCATTTTGCGAGCAGCGCGCCAACATTGGCCAACGCCATACTTCGGCCAACGCCTCCCTTGAAGGAATAGAACGTGTAGGCGATTCCTCGTTCTGTCGCGTTCGGGCCGATGGTCATAGTTTCGCCAACTCAATCCTCGGACGCGCTTGTCCATGCCGCGGTATGATCGGCCAGTCGTCGCGATAGACTGGCGCATTCCGCACCATTTGCGCGACTTTGACCGAAAAACTCTTCAAGATTTCCTCAAGTTCCAAAGCCCGCGTGCTACTCCAAAACGCCGAAAGCGTGCTGTTGTATGCGGAGACATCGGTCCACTGTACCGCTTTCGCTTCGTCGGGCAAGTGGTCCCCATCTTGAAACTTCAACGGCGCAATTAATCTCGAAGTCCCGCCATCCGCCAGCATCTTTTCCCGCTCCCGGAAACTCCGTCATTCCGAATAGCACCAATCGGATTGAAAGTACAACGGCGACCACACGCAAACCATACACTTTGACCGGCGTAACGCCCGCTGGAGCGCTTCCGGCCATTAATCGCCGAGCTCCACGCTTTCCTCATCCACAAATAAACGGGCTTCGGTCATGTTTAATTCGTTACTAAGAAAAAACCTGAGAAGCGCGGATACGCGACGAGTCCATTCGATCGACAGGGAATGCCGCTTGTAGCTAAAGAAAACATCGTACTCGTAGCCGGAGGCAGGCGGGTGCATGTGGGTTTGTCCGTTAGGAAACTTCTAGCACTATGTAAGCCGTATCCGTCGAACGCAAGGCGCCATTCATCATCCCATGGTCCAAAGTGATTCCATCAAACATGCCCGCACCTCCAACGTGTCAACCCGCATCCTAAACTAGTACAACATGCTCACGCGCGCCGCGATCCTCTCGCTGATAACACTCTCCATTCAAGCCCAACCCAACCTTTCGGGAGCCGCCCGCCTCCGCCTCAGTATCGAAAAGCTCAATCGCCTCGGCAAAGTCCTCTATATCGCCGCGCACCCCGACGACGAGAACACCGCCTTCCTCGCTTTCTCCGCCCGCGGCTGGCAATACCGTACCGCCTATCTATCCCTAACCCGTGGGGAGGGCGGCCAAAACCTAATCGGCAGCGAACAAGGCGAATGGATGGGCGTCATTCGCACGCAGGAACTTCTCGCCGCCCGCCGCATCGACGGCGCCGAACAGTTCTTTTCCCGCGGCATCGACTTCGGATTCTCCAAGACCGCCGCCGAAACCCTCAGAAAATGGGATCGCGAAAAAGTCCTCGGCGACGCCGTTTACATCATCCGCAAATTTCAACCCGACATCATCGTGCTGCGTTTCAGCGGCACGCCCCGCGATGGCCACGGCCAGCACCAGGCGAGCGCAATCCTCGGCAAGGAAGCCTTCGCCGCCGCCGCCGACCCAATACAATATCCGGAACAGAATCTTCCGGCCTGGCAAGCGAAACGCCTTCTCCTCAACCTCCCCAGTTTTACGCCCGCCATGGAGAAGGAAGCCGCAGCCGCCCCGAACAAACTCACCCTGGACCTCGGCGTCTACGACCCTGTCCTCGGCTACAGCTTCGGCGAAATCGCGGGCACAAGCCGGAGCCAGCACCGCTCCCAAGCCATGGGCTGGCGCGAAGACCGCGGAACGATGCGCAATTATTTCCAAGTCCTCGCCGGCGCCCCGGCCGCAACCGATTTGATGGAAGGCATCGACACCACCTGGGCCCGTGTGCCCAACTCCGCCAAAGCGTCCGAACTCCTAGCCAAAGCGGCCAACGAACTGGACGACCGCGCGCCCGAAAAAATCGTCCCCATACTTCTCGACGCCCGCAAAGAACTCGCCAAACTCTCCGGCCCCTTCGTCGACGAAAAACGCGTCGAACTCGAACAGGCCGTCGCCCTCTGCGCCGGGCTCTTTCTCGATTCCTCCGCCGCCAAATATCACGCCATCGCCGGTCAGCCCATCGACGTCTCCCTCACCGCTATCAACCGCAGCCCTCTAAAAATAAACTTCGAATCAGTCACCATCAACGGCAAAATTATCGAGATCCACAAACCCCTCCCACGCGGCCGGGTTATCAGCGAAATTGCCAGCGTCAATATGCCCGCCGAGCCCACGCAGCCCTATTGGCTCGCACAACCTAAAACCGACACCATGTACGCCATCCCCGGCGAGCGCGTCCTCGCCAACGCCGACGGCCCCGTCGCCCTGATGGCCGCATATA
This sequence comes from Bryobacteraceae bacterium, assembly GCA_046155405.1. GTDB lineage: Bacteria > Acidobacteriota > Terriglobia > Bryobacterales > Bryobacteraceae. The sequence continues at coordinate 14,225 of JBJXFL010000157.1, forward strand.
CCCTGTCAATCAACGGCGAGCCTTTGCAACTAAGCCATCCCATTCACCACCGCTATGTCGATCGCATCTACGGCGAACTTACCCGCCCCCTTGTCGCCGTCCCACCCGCGCTGGTCCGCCTTGCGGACAAAGCGATAATCTTTCCCAACACGACTCCCCGCGAAGTCACCGTCCAAGTCACCGCCATGGACGCAAATACTAAAGGAACGGTGAAGCTTACGCTGCCAGTGGGTTGGACCGCCATCCCGGCCTCCCGCGACTTCGCGTTGGCCGCCGCCGAGCAGGAAACGCTCAAGTTTCAAGTCACCCCGCCCGCCGCCGAGCAGATCGCCACCTTGAAAGCCGAAGTCGTCATCAATGGCAAATCGTACGGCCTCTCCATGACGACCGTCGAATATCCCCACATCCCGCCGCAGGCCGTCTTCACCCCCGCCGAAGCGAAATTAGTCCGGGCCGACATAGAAATACTATCGAAAAACATCGGCTATATCATGGGCTCCGGTGACGAAGTCCCCCGCGCGCTGGAACAACTCGGCTGCACGGTGACGCTCCTCTCAAGGGAAGCTCTCGCGCAGGAAGACCTCAGCCGCTACGACGCCATCGTCGCCGGCGTCCGCGCGTTCAACACCAGGGCCGATATCCGCGCGAATGCCCGCCGCCTTCACGAATACACCCACAATGGTGGGACGCTAGTCGTTCAATACAACGTCATGGAAGGCGGCTTCTTCGGAGGCAATCCGAAGCTCCTCGAGAATCTCGGCCCCTACTCCATCACACTTAGCCAGAGCCGTGTCACGGTGGAAGAGGCCCCCGTCGAATTCGCCGCCACACACTCCCTGATGAAGGCGCCTAACCAAATCACCGCGCGCGACTTCGATGGCTGGATACAGGAGCGCGGCCTCTATTTCGCCTCCGCGTGGGACCCCAGGTATGAGACACTCTTCCAAATGCACGATCCCGGCGAAAAGCCGCTCCAAGGCGGCACGCTCTACACCAAATATGGGAAAGGCGCCTACGTGTTCACACCGCTAAGCTGGTTCCGCCAACTTCCCGCCGGCGTCCCCGGCGCCTATCGAATTTTCGCCAATTTCCTCAGCGCCGGCCGGAACCGATAGTGAAGCGTACCGTCATTGACGAACCGCCGCCCTTCCTCGGCACTTGGCGCCGCGTATACGCGGCCGTGGTCATCTACCTCGCCTGCCTCATTACTCTCTTCTGGCTGTTCGGAAAGGCGTGGTCATGAGGGCGCTCGATTGGGCGGTGATGATCCTCTCCGTCGTCGTCGTCGTTTTCTACGGCCTCTGGAAAGCCCGTGGCTCCGACACCACCGATAAGTACCTCCGCGCCGGCAAAACCATGCCCTGGTACGCCATGGCTCTCTCTATCATGGCCACCCAGGCTTCGGCTATTACCTTCATTTCCACTACCGGCCAGGGCTATGTCGATGGCATGCGCTTCGTCCAGTTTTATTTCGGACTCCCGCTGGCGATGATCATCCTGTGTTTCACCGCCGTACCTATCTTTCATCGCGCTAATGTCTACACCGCTTATGAATATTTGGAAAAACGATTCGACGCGAAAACCCGTACTCTGGTAAGCGTCATTTTTCTCATTCAACGGGGACTCGCCGTCGGTCTCGCGCTCGCCGCTCCCGCCATCGTACTTACTGTCATCCTCGGCTGGCCCGATGAGTATACAACGCTCATCATGGGCGTTATCGTCGTCGCTTATACCGTTCTCGGCGGCGTCCAGGCCGTCACCTGGACTGACTTTCAACAGATGATTATTATGATGGTCGGCCTGGCCGCCGCGCTTATAATGGCTATCTATCTCCTTCCCGATGGCATCGGCCTTACCGGCGCACTTACCGTCGCCGGCGCCGCCGGCAAACTCAACCCTGTAACTACCAGCTTCACCTGGGACGACAGATATAACATCTGGAGCGGACTCTTCGGCGGCATGTTCCTCGCGCTATCTTACTTTGGCTGCGATCAAAGCCAGGTTCAACGCTATCTCACCGGCTCCTCCATCGCCCAGAGCCGCCTGGGTCTCCTCTTCAACGCCATCGCGAAAGTTCCCATGCAGTTTCTGATCCTTCTTACCGGCGCTATCGTATTCGCTTTTTTCACCTTCATTCAGCCGCCCTTGCTGTTTCACGCCGGCGACCTGGCCAAGTTACAAGCTAGTCCCGAATACCCCGCCATCCAGCGGCAATTCGATTCCGCCTTCCGCCAGCGGCATGACGCGGCCGCCAAACTCGTCCGCGGCGAATCCACTCGTACCGAATTCCAATCCGCGCAGCGGGAAATGGATTCCGCCCGCAAACAAGCTCAAACGCTCACCGGGGGTAACGATACTAACTATGTCTTTCTGCACTTTGTAACTCACTATCTCCCGCAAGGTATCGTCGGTCTTATCATCGCCGCCATCCTCGCCGCCGCCATGTCCACTATCTCGGGCGAAATTAACTCACTCGCCACGGTATCCGTAATCGATATTTACAAACGCCTTCTACGCCCCGCCGCGGAAGACAAACACTATCTGTGGGCGTCCCGCGCCGCCACCGCGTTCTGGGGCGTCTACGCCGTCATCACCGCGCAATTCGCCAAGAATCTCGGTTCGCTCGTTGAAGCCGTCAATCTGCTTGGATCGCTCTTCTACGGCGGCATCCTGGGAGTGTTCGCGCTCGCCATGTTTTTCCCCGGCGTTCGCGCCAATGGCGCTTTCTTTGGCGTGCTCGCCGGTGAGGCCGTCATATTTACCCTCCATTTCACCGGCGCGACGTCATTCCTCTGGTACAACGTCGCCGGCTGCCTCGTCGTTATTGTTACGGGTCTTCTGATATCTCGTTTGGAGGACTATGGCCGGGTAGTGGAGTAGCAAGCGGCGGGCCGCGCGTTTCCACGTACAATAAAGGCAATGATCCGGATGGCGGGTATTTGCGGCTTGCTTATCTTATCGCAAGGATTCCACGCGGCGGTTCCGGAACCCGCGAAAGAACCGGAAATCACGAGTATTTACCCCATCGGGGGACAGATTGGCCGAACCTACGCGGCGGAGATTCGCGGCCGCGATCTGAAACTTGCCACGGGCGTATGGTTCCGGGAAGCGGGCTTGCGGGCGCGAGTGCTGAAGGTGGAATCGATTGAGGGTTCGAACGATATTCTGCATGCCGAAGTGACGGTGGAAGAATCGGCTCCTGTTGGGCGGCGTCCTTTGCGGGTGGTTACCGGCAATGGGGTTTCCAACGAAATAGAGGTTCATGTTTTTCCCGCCGGTCCAGGGCTAGTTGTGGATGGGAGGATCGACAAGCGGGGCGCGGTGAACAGCTATCCAATCGATGTGGAAAGCGGGCAGACGCTGCGCTTCGAAGTTACTTCCGGGTTCCGCGGATTTGATCCGTCGATTGCGATTGTGGAAAAGACGGGAAGCTGGTTCGACCCCGAGCGGCTGAACCGGGTGGCGTTTAACGATGAGCCGCTCTACTTCCCCGGTCTGTCGCAGGATTCACGTCTGGTGCATCGCTTTGAGAAAGCCGGGAAATATTGGGTGCAGATCTCGGCGTTCATGGGGCAAGGCGGGCCGGATTACGTTTACAATTTGCGGATCAGTTCGAACGCCGCCGCCGCACCTTCGCTTCATCCGCGGTTAAATGAATCCTGGGAAGAGCGCCAGTTTACGCGAGCAATGAGTTCGGACTGGATGGAACGTGTAGCGGCCCGTGGCGGACCGGAGCCGGCGACGCGTGGGGTTGAGTCTTTTCGAGCGGTGGCGGAAGGATCGGCGTCCATTCCCGCGATGACACCGCCCGGAATTGTCGAGGGCCGGATTGCAAAGCCGGGCGAAGCGCACGTGATTCAGTTGAAAATCGACAAGGCGCAGGATCTGGCCATTGAGATTGAAACGCCGGAAGCGACGATGCCGCGGTTCAATCTGGTTGTAAGGCTGATGGAGCCCGGCGGCAATGAGATCGTTACCAACGTCTATACGAAGCTGAATAACAACGGGCTGTACATGATGAAGATGATTCAGGCGAAGATGGCCTTTTCCTTGGGCGCGCCAGGCGTTTATACGCTCCAGATTCGCGACATCACCACGGACCGCGGCGGCGAGGACTTCCGGTACCGGGTGCTGGTGCGGCCCCAAATTCCGCACATTGGAAAGATGATCTGTTCCACCGATCGTCTGAATCTGCGGCCTGGGGAGACGCGAACGGTTACCGTGACGCTCGATAGGGAAGAGGAATTCGGAGGCGTGGTGGCGCTGGCCGCGGAGGAGTTGCCCCCAGGGGTCACCGCCATCGCCGCGATGGAAAAGCCCGTGGAGCGGCCCCCGTTGCCGAATGGAGGGAAATTGGAGCGTTACACGCCGAAGCCGCAAACGGCATCACTGTTGCTGATGGCGGCGCCGGATGCGGCGCCGACGGAGCTGCCGGCGGTTGTGCGTCTGGTGGCCAGACCGGTGGTGAAAGGGCAGTTGGGCGGCGCGGTTCGCGTGGCGGACATTCCCGTGATGGTGCTGGCGCGGAGGCCGCTATGAAAGCCATGCCGGCGATGGTTTTTACACTTGCGGTCTTTGGCGCCGGCTCACCTCCTGTTTCGATCCGTATTGAACCGAAGGAAGCCAGTCTGCGCGGAAGCGGAGCGTCGCAGCAATTGCTGGTGATCGGGACCTATGCGGACGGCGGGGAACGGGATCTGACGGGCGAGGCCGCGTGGAGGCTTTCCGATCCCGCATTGGCGGCGATGGAACCCGGCGGCCGGTTGGCGGCGCGCAAGAATGGAGCTGTCATCGCGACGGCGGCTGCGGCTGGCCGTACGGCCGCCGCCACGCTCCACATCGAAGCCGTTGAGACCGCGCGGGAGTTTCAATTCGGCCGCGACATCGGCGGCATCCTGACGCAGAAAGGCTGCAATGGATCGGGCTGCCATGGCGGCGTGAAAGGACGCGGCGGATTCAAGCTTTCACCGGGCGCGCTGAATCCGAAGGACGACTACGAGTGGATCGTCAAGGGTGGCGGCTATCAGGTGCTGACGGCGGAGGTGAAGGGCGCGCGGACGCCGCGAATCGATGCGAAGGAGCCGGCGAAGAGTCTGATTCTGCTGAAGGCTACCGGTTCGATCGCGCATGGCGGCGGTCGGCGATTCGCGATTGGCTCGGCCGAATACCGGACGATTTTGAAGTGGGTGGCCGCGGGGGCTCCGTATGGCCCGGAAGAAGACCGCGAGAACCGTGTGACCTCGCTCGAAGTGTTTCCCCGCGTGGTGACGCTGGAGCGCAATCAAGAGCATCGCCTGTTGATTACCGCGCGATTCGCGGATGGGCGGAAGGAAGATTTCTCGGGGCAGGCGCTTTGCGCGGTGAATGATAAGTCGGTGGCGACCGTAACCGGATGTACCGCCAAGGCGGGCCGACCGGGTGAGACTTCCGTTCTGGTTCGCGCGGTGGGACTGGCGGCAAGTGCGACGGTTGGCGTGATCGGTCCGCCACTTGCCGCATACCCGGACGCTCCACGCTCCAACTTTATTGACGGGTTTGTTTTCGACAAGCTGCGACGGCTCCGCATTCCTCCTTCCTCGCTTTCCAGCGATCATGAGTTCCTGCGGCGCATCTGCCTGGACCTTACCGGCACGCTGCCGCCGCCGGAGCGGACGCGACAATTTCTGGCGAGCGACGACCCGGCCAAGCGCGGCAAGCTGATTGAGACGTTGATGGGGACGCCGGAGTTCGTCGATTACTGGACCTACCGCTTTGACGATCTATTCCGCGTGGGCGTGTTCCCGAACGGGATCAATGTGAAGTGGAGCCAGATGTACGCGGAATGGGTTCGCGAGAGCATCGCGTCGAACAAACCCTACGATCAAATGGCGCGAGAGCGGATCGCCGCGCAAGGCTACGACGGTCCCACCCGGCACTATCTTCCGTACGACGTGATCGGGCCGGCGGGTGAAACGATGGCCGAGGAGGTAAGAGTTTTCTTCGGGAGACGGCTGGATTGCGCGCAGTGCCATAACCATCCTTACGAAGCCTGGAGCCAGGATCAGTTCTGGGGACTAGCGGCATTCTTCGGGCGCGTTTTCAAGATGGGAGATACCGGCGCGGAATACGTGGTGTTCGACCATCCGGCGAAAGAGGCGATGGGGAACGGCGACGTCAATGGCTCCATCAAGATGTTTCATCCGCGAACCAAGGCGGAATTGAAACCGACTCTGCTTGACGGGACTGAGTTGCAAGGTTCGGATCGGGAGAATCCGCGAAGGGCGCTGGCCGATTGGATGGTGAAACATCCCTACTTCGCCGAAGCGGCGGTGAACCGGATGTGGAGCCATTTCTTCGGGCGCGGCCTGGTGGACCCGGTGGATGATTTCCGCTCAACGAACCCGGCTACGCATCCGGAACTGCTCGACCGGCTCGCGGCCGATTTCCGGGAGCATGGGCACGATCTTCGCCACCTTATCCGAACCATCGTGTCGTCGCGCACGTACCAGTTGACCGGCCGGCCGCTGGAGAGAAACCGCGAGGATCGAATGAACTACTCGCACGCCATGCCGCGGGCATTGGACGCCGAAGTGATGCTGGATGCGATCAGCGCCGTGACCGGAGTGCCGGACACGTTCACCACGGGTGTCGCCGATACGCCACGAACGACGGGACAGGCTCCGGCGGGAACACGGGCGATTACGCTTCGCCAGCCGGATCTTTTCTACTCCCGTTTTCTCGATATCTACGGGCGCCCCAACCGGCTGACATTACCGGAGCGTTCTGGCAAGGCGAACCTGAATGAAGCGCTTCACATGCTGGCTGGCGCCGTGTACCAAGACAAACTGGCCGCGCCGGAAGGTAGACTGCGGCGGATGTGGAACGAAGGCCGAACGGATGACGAGATGATTGAACAGTTCTATCTCGCCGCGTACTCCCGATTCCCCGAACCGGCGGAGCGGAAGGCGATTCGGGATCTGATTGCATCCAACGGGAACCGGGAAGAGGCGCTTCGGGACTTCGTTTGGGCGCTGCTTTGCTCGCGCGAATTCTCCGAGAACCACTAGAATGGGAGTCAAACCGATGAACGTAAGCCCATGCCGCCGCGATTTCCTGAAGGCCGGATCACTTGGCTTCCTCGGCATTCATCTCAGCCAATTCCTGCGCGCCGCTTCCACGGCGCCCGCAAAGGGGAAGGCGCAATCGTGCATTCTGCTGTGGCTGGAGGGCGGGCCGAGCCAGATCGACACTTGGGACCCGAAGCCAAATTCGGCATTCAAACCGATCTCCACGAACGTACCCGGCATTCAGATTTCCGAGTTGCTGCCGAACACCGCAAAGCGAATGGACAAGATCTCGATTGTGCGGTCGATGCACACGATGGGTTCGGATCACCCGCAGGGTACCCATTACGCGATCACCGGCCATGAGGTGAATCCGGCGATGCACTTTCCTAGCCTGGGCTCGATAATTTCGAAGGAAATGGGACCGCGCAATGGAGTTCCCGCGCACGTCCTGGCGCCGCAATGGGAAAAGAGCCGGCAGTACGAAGAGTATTTCCGGTCGGGCTTCCTTGGTCCCGATGTGGATCCGATGGCGATTCCCGATCCCAGTAAGGACGGGTTTCAAGTACCGGACTTGAGTTTGCCCAAGTCGGTGTCGCTGCAAGCGGTGGAGAACCGCAAGGCCTTTCTAAAAGTGGTGGACAATCACTACCGCGCCGCCTACGAAGGCGTGGAACATGCGAACATGGACGGCTTCACGGCGCAGGCCTGGAAGATGCTGTTGAATCCGGCGGTTCAGAATGCGTTTGATCTGTCCAAGGAACCGGACAAGTTGAAGGAGCGTTACGGGAAGGATTCGTTCGGGCAGAGCGCGTTGTTGGCGCGGCGGCTGGTGGAATCGGGCACGCGATTTGTGACGGCGGCGGGCTTCCACAGTAACTCGTGGGACACGCATGCGAAGAACGATGAAGGACACCGCAACCGGTTGTGCCCGGTGCTGGATCGCACGCTGCCGGCGCTGCTCGACGACCTGGAGGCGCGGGGTCTACTCGAAACCACGGTCGTCCTGGCGATGGGTGAGTTCGGCCGTACGCCGTTCGTGAATCCCGACTTGGGCCGCGATCACTGGCCGACGTGCTGGTCGCTGGCGCTCGGCGGCGGCGGCATTAAGGGCGGGCGTGTCGTCGGCTCAAGCGACGAAACGGGCGCCAGGATCACTAGCCGCGCCACCAGTATGGGCGACGTTTTCGCGACCATTTACAAGGCGTTCGGAATCGATTGGACCAAGGAATACGACACGCCGATCGGCCGCCCCATTAAGATTGCCAACTCGCTCGAAGACACGACCGGCGAGCCAATCGCAGAACTTTCGTGATCGCTCCCGTTTGGTTAAAGCCGGAATGGGCTCTGATTGGGTTTCTGTGGATCTCCTATGTCCTGAATCACGCCGACCGGCAGGTTGTCTACACGCTGTTCCCCGCGTTGCAGAAGGAATTCGGCTACAGCGATGTAGTGCTGGGGCTTACGGGCGCACTGTTTTTGTGGGTGTACGGCGCGTTCTCGCCGATCGCTGGAATTATCGGCGACCGGTGGTCGCGGCCCAAGCTGGTGGTGGGCAGTCTGGCGTTGTGGAGCACGTTCACCATTCTGTCGGGCTTCTCGCCGAATGGCGTTTTTTTACTGGCCTGCCGGGCCCTGCTTGGGATCAGCGAGTCGTTTTTCATGCCGGCCGCCTTCGCGTTGATCGCGAACGCTCATGGCCCGGAGACGCGGTCGCGGGCGGTGGCGCTTTTCGCGACCAGCCAACTCGTAGGCGTCGCGGTGGGCGGATCCTTGAGCGGCTATATTGCCGAGCTTCTGCATTGGCGGGTTTCGTTCTGGCTGCTTGGGGGGTGTGGACTGCTCTTTGCCATCCCGCTATGGCGATTTTTGGCCAGTGTGCCGCCGCATTTCAACGGGAGCCCAATGGCGGTTCCCGCGACGTTCAAAAGCTTCACCGCCCTGTTCCGGATCCCATCGCTACGAATCGTAACCGCCTACGTTTCGGTGGCGACATTCGGACTGTACCTGGTGTACACCTGGCTGCCGGCCTTCCTGTTTGACAAGTTCTCGATTGGTTTGGCGCGGGCTGGATTCGAAGCAAGTGTCTATCCGCAAATCGGCACCGCGGCGGGGCTGTTCATCGGTGGAATGGCCGCCGACAAGATGTACAAGCGGACGCCATCGGCCCGGTTCTGGATCATCCTCGTTGCGTTTCTCTGCGGCGGTCCCTGCATCTATTTGATCGGCGCCGGAATCACGCTGGAAGCGACCCGGATAGCCGCCATCGCATTCGGCTGTTTCGCCGGCTTCATCACGGCCAATCAGGCGCCGTCGGCCTTCGATGTGGTGCCGGCCTCCCAACGGGCGTCGACCGTGGGCGTGCTCAATTTCGTGGGCGCGGCGATTTCAGGGTTCGCGCCTTTCCTTGGCGGAATGGCCCGGAACACGATTGGCGTGGGGCAACTGATGGCCTATACAAGCGCAATCTATATGGCCACGGGCGGGTTGGTGCTGTACGCGATATTGCGGCATTTTCGGAAGGATCACCGGGTAGCGGAAGAGGCCACGATATAATTAGGCGCATTATGCGCCGCGTTCCCGTTATTATAAGCCTTCTCTTCGTGGCCACCGCCGCCGAACCGCGCCGGCCCAAGCTGATCGATGCCCATGTGCACCACAACGGCGACGCAGCGTTCCTCGCCAAATTCACCGAAAAACTGGAAGCTGTCGATGGCCAGGCGCTTCTCATCACCGCCCAAAAGGATGTCCCCAGCGTGAAGGCATTTATTGCCGCCCACCCCAATCGCCTCTTCGGCATCGGGCAAATGTCGCTCGACCACCCCGACGCGGTGAAACTGGTTGACGACTTTCACAATGCCGGATTCCGGGGTCTCGGCGAGTTGACTGGACCGGAGGCCGCCTACGACGATCGCCGCTACTGGCCTGTATACGAGCGCGCCGAAAAGTACGGCATGATCGTTCTCTTTCACACCGGCATCGTCAATCGCCGGAATTTCACCGAGCCGATGAACGTAAGTTCCGACCGGATGCGCATCACGACGCTCGATCTGATCGCCCGCCGCTTCCCGAAGTTGACAATCATCGCCGCGCATCTCGGCAACCCGGACTACGCATGGGCCGCCGAACTGGGCCGCTGGAACCCCAATCTGTTATTCGACGTTTCCGGCTCAACGCTCTATAAGAAACAAGCCGATCTGGCCTTCTTCAAGTCGATATTCTGGTGGGATAACGTCGTCAGTCCCCACACGCCCAAGACCGACATTAGCGCCTTCGAGAAACTCGTGTTCGGGTCCGACGTTTTCGGCGGTAATCTTGATGAGTTCGATCGCGAACTGGATCTCTACCGCAAACTGCTTCAAGCCTGCGGCGTTTCCCCCGCCGCGCAGGAGAATATTTTCAATGGCACCCTTTGGCGGATTCTGAATAAGTAATCACTTTGGCGAGCTACCGGATTCGCGTTGGTAGTCAGTATGATCAAGTGAGACACGCATCACTTCCTTATCGTTCCGCACCACTATGTGCCGGTTCGCGAACGCGGGGTGCGACCAGATCACGGCGCCAAGCTCACGCCGGGCGCCCGGAGGCGATGTCGGCTGAATTACCTTGGTGCGGCCTGTTTCCGAATAACCGGACGGAGCCAGCTTGGCGATAATCAACTCGCCGCGATCATTGAGAATAAAAACCCGATCCCGATTGCGGACCATCCACGCGGTAGCGTTGCGAGCCTTCTCGACCGTCACCGCCTGTGTCTCCCAAACGCGTTCTCCCGTCGCGCGGCGAAGACAGCGGAGTTGCCCATAACTGCAAATCCCGTAGACGTAGTCGCCGTCGATGATCGGCTGGCTCATCAGCGCGTGCAGTTTGTCGCTCTTAATCTCATTGCCGACGTCGCTGGCCCATGCCAGGCGCGCCTGACCGGAAGGCGAGAGCTCCATCATCCGCGCACCGTCGAAAAATCCGGATACAAGTAGATGAGGCGCGCGCCAGGCCGGAGTGGCGATCGGAGTATTCATGGTCACGCGAAACGGCTGTGACCACAGAACGGCGCCCGTTTCCGGGTCAAGCGACTCAAGCGCGGTGGTGTGCCATACCACCACTTGCGGGCGCCCGCCGTGAATCAGCACGGGCTGCGAATACCCCGGCTCCGAATCGTCCGATGACAGCGCTCGCCAAACCTCTTTTCCCGAGTGTTTGTCGAACGCGACCACTTTCGCGCCGCCCTTCCCTCCGGCAATCGCGATCAGCTTTGAACCAGCCGCCAGCGGTGCGCTGGACATGCCCCAGCCGGGTACGGCCGCACCGAAATCGCGCACGAAATCGGACGACCAAATCTCCGACCCGTCAGCCGTGCGCAGGCATCGCAGCGAGCCCATCGCGCCGAGCGCGTATACACGGTCGCCGTCAACGGTAGGTGTGGCTCGCGGCCCATTCGCGTAGTCGAGGCCACGGTAATCGGCGTTCCACTCTCGCGTCCAAAGTGTCTTGCCGGTACGCTCGTGAAGGCAGACGACCCGCTCGGTAACCTGGCTGCCAGTGGTCCGCACATGGTCGAGCAAGAAGATGCGACCATCGGCGACAGCGGGACCGGAGTATCCAGCCTGAATGGGTACCCGCCACTTCACCTTTAGTCCGTCCGCCGGGATGCGCGCGATGACCCCGGTTTCGGTCCAGATCCCTTGACGTCCGGCGCCGCGCCATTCCGGCCAGTCGGCGGCGGACACGGCTGCGGCCAGTGCCTGCAGCCACAACAGAATCGATCTCATATTGATAGTGTTAACCATTGTTCCCGATCATTGATCCCCTCGATTCCCGAACCACCGCGGACCGCCAAGCTTATGCCATAATGATGGGCCATGGCATCCACTCGCCGCGACATATTCAGGACAATTTTGACGCTGCCGGCAAGCTGGACGGCGTTCGCGTCCGGGCTAAGCGCGGCAACGACTGGAGACGAGGCGTATTGGCGAATGGTTCAGCGCCAATTTCCGCTGGAAGATCGGCTCATCTATCTCAATGCGGCCAACGTCTGCCCGGCATCGCGCCCGGTGATGGATCGCCATATCGAGTATCTGCGCGATTTCCACGCCAACCCGTCGTTCCAGAATCGGGACAAGTACGTCGAAATGCGCGAGTCGTTGCGTGGGAAAGCCGCAGGCATGCTGCGAGTGGCCCCGGACGAGATAGCCATCACGCGCAACACGAGCGAAGGCAGCAACATTGTGGTCAAGGGCATTGACCTTAAGCCCGGCGACGAAGTGATCGTCACCGATCATAATCATCCCTCTAATAACGATTCGTGGAAAGTACGCGCGCGGCGGGACGGCTTCGTCGTTAAAACAGTTCCCACGCCGGTGCCGGCCCGCAGTGCCGACGATCTCTATGGCGGGATTGAGCGCGCCCTGACGCCCCGTACACGTGCCATCGCTATCACCCATGTCACCAGCACTACCGGGATTCTTTATCCGGCCCGCGAGATCGCCGCGCTGGCGCGGCACCGCGGGATCTGGATGCATCTGGACGGCGCGCAAACGTTTGGGTGTCTGGATGTCGATCTGAAGTCGATCGGCTGCGATTCCTATTCCACCAGCGCGCACAAATGGCTGATGGGACCGCTCGAAGCCGGCCTGTTGTTCGTGCGCGCGGAGCGCATCCCGGAACTGTGGCCATCCATTGTGACCGCCGGGTGGTCGGAAGGGCTGAAGGGAGCGCGGAAGCTCGAAGTGTTCGGCCAACGCGACGATCCGCGGGTGGTGGCGCTGGAGGCGTCGCTCGATTTCGTGAACCTGATCGGCATGCCGAATGTGGAGGCGCGGGCGCGGGCTCTGGCCACTCGAGCCAAGGAGGCGCTGCGAGCCATCCCGAACGTCGAGCTGAAAACGAACATGCAGCCCGATCTCTCCGGTGGCGTGGTGAAATTCAAGTTGCGCAACATGCCTACAAAGCGCGCATATGACACGCTGTGGGAGCGCCATCGGCTGGCTATCGCGTCCACGCCATCGGGCGACAGCGACGGGTTACGCTTTTCTCCGCACATTTACAATTCGTTGGAGCAAATCGATCAGGCGGTCGCGGCGGTCAAGGAATTAGAAACAAAATAGGAAAATGCCAAGACTGATTTGGCCCCCGGCACTTGGATCTATTTAGAACTGTCACACAAAGTCGATCTGAAAGACCCAGCCCGCCGTCGGACTATCTTTGTTTGGCCAGCCCGGATGGATGCCGGCATCGCAACTGATCAGCTTCCCGTCGTGCATCGCCAAGCCGTGCGGGTCACAGGAATTCGAAACGAAGTCCACCGTCTCGAGCACTTTGCCGGTCGCGGCGTCGTACCGCACCAGGCCCGGCCGATAGTCCTTATAGCTCTTGCAGTCGTTGCCCACGATCTGCCACATGCTCCCGTTATCCAACGTAATGTCGTGATAACGGACCCTGTCCGGCGCCTGGTAGAACGGAATCAAGAATTCCGGCTCCCACGTCTTGGGGTCGACCCGCAGATTGCCGCGAAGCCGCAACGCCGCAATCCACAGCTTGCCGTTGTCCCACTGACCGCCATGGCAACCGCCGCCGTCGTTGGCCGGGCCAAGCGGGATCTGCCGGTGGCTAACGAGCTTTGAATTCATATCCACCTGAAAAACGCCTTGCGGAGGCGCGTTCGCAATCATCCAGACGTACCCGCCTCCCACAGCCATCCCGCTCGTGTTTCGCGAAGGAGTCGTCACGGTCTTCAACACCTTGCCATTCCAATCGACAAGCCAGGCTTCTTCCGTTAGAGACCGCGGTTCGGGCAGGCGATAAGAGGCGGCCTGGGTACCCGAGAGCTTCTGCTCGGCGATCCACAAGCCCTCCGGCGTGGCGGCCAGCCCGTTGGGAAATCCCTCCGGCGCCTTGAACAGTTTCGTTGTTTTCGCCATCCGTGACGGAACGCGGCCGCCGCCTCGCGCCGCCGGCGATTGCTGCGCAAATGCGGCACTCCATTTGTCGAGGGCCAGGCCCGTCCCAATGCTTGTTCCAAGGAATTCTCGTTTGGTCATGACGTGGCGGATTATATAACAATGGAGCCTACGGAATCCGGCAGTCGAAGTTTGCGGCCTCGTCGGTGCTGCCAATGCCCCGATAACGAGCCACTTGCGGATACGAGCACAAGGGGCGCGTCCGCGTAGCCCGCCCTTTCTCCAGGTGAGTTCCCGTGAGTTGCTTGGGCGGCACTCCCTTCTCCACCCAATCCATCAGGGCGGCGAGCCAGTCGACGTTGCCGCAGCCGGGGCTGCCGCCACAGTGAAACATGCCTGGCACCATGAACAGGCGATAAAACTCGCGTGTGGCGGCGTAGCCCATGCGCTTGTTGACGGTCTCGTAATACTCGATCCCGGGCAGCGGATTCACCTGCTGATCGGCCCAACCCGAATACTGGATGATCTTGCCGCCGCGCTTCTTGAGCGGTGCGAGGTCCGGGTTGAGCGGATTCACGTCCTTGGCCGCGCGGGCTGTGCGGGCCGGATCCTTGTCGAAGTTGAACATCGTGTAACTCCATGACGGACCCGGCGGCGGATCGAGTGCATAGAACTTCATCTGGCTTTCGGCGCGGGGCAGCACCAGCTTGCTGGGGCCGACGAGATTCTCCGCCCACACGGCTTCGCTGCCAACGGGCTCGCCCGGGAACAGCGGCTTGCCTTTGCTATTCCGCACGCCGCCATAAATCTTGCCGAGCGCGGCAATCTGCGGCGCGGTGAAGCACGCGGGCGTTTCCGTGCCGGTGCACTTGGGCAGATCGCGAGCGGCTTGAAAGTCGCAGCGGCGCGGATCGTCGATCAGGCCGTCGGCCAGCCCGTCCGTGGCGTCGCACTTTTCATAGACGAGCCTGTTGAGCGTCGGAAGCTTTTCCACGGGCAGCGCCCCGTCGCCCGCTTGCGATTGGCCCACCCAGATGCGCCGCATCACATTGCCGGTGAGGAAGAGGCCGGGCGCGCCGATCACGAGTCCGTCGAAGTCTTCCGGATAGCGCTGCGCTTCCTGCATGCCCTGCCTTCCGCCGGTGGAGCAGCCGACCCAATACGAGAAGCGCGCGCCGTTGCCGTAGTAAGCCCGTATCACCTGCTTGGCGAGCACGGCGGTCTCATGCACGGCGAGATAAGCGAAGTCGAGCAGCTTGCGCCGGCCATTCGGATTTTCGGGCGTGACGTAGGCGAAGGAAGCTAGCGGCTCCTTGGCGGCGTCGTGGCCGGTATCGGTGGAGGCGGTCGCGAACCCTTTGCGCAAGGCCGTGTCGACGGCGCCCATGCTGAGCACGCCGGCCGTGCCGCCGTTGCCTACCATTTGAAAACGGTCATTCCACGCGGCGGGCAGCTTGATGACGAAGCGCGCTTCGGGCCAGATCACGCCGCGCACGTCGCAATGTTCGGGCAGGTTTTCCTTCGCGGCCACCGTCGTCGCGGATTCGATCTTTACGTCCTTGCCAAATGCCTTGGCGGCAAGGGCGTCGCATTGCATGGCGGGTGCAGCGGCGAGCAGAGTGGCGGCGGCGGTGAGAAGTAGGAGGAATTGCTTCACGCGTTGTTCCCTCAGTTTACAGACATTCGTCCGAAGCCGCGCTTCTGGGATGAAGATCCATCCGCGAACAGGCCCGGTGCATCGCTGGCTCCGCCGGACGGCGTCATAAGGTCGCTCCGCAATCGGCCCTACTCCAGCCCGGTGAAGATTGGGAGTAGAGGAGCCAACGTCGCCCATGCTCGGAGGGTTACGTTTGCTAGAATATCCTTAGTGACGGAATCAATTGAGGATGCTGCGGAGAATGCACAGCGCGGCGAATCCGGACAGGCGATGTTCCGAGCTATGAAGTTGGAAGCGGATGGGCTGCCCAAGGTCGGGCGCTCAAGCCGTGAATTGGGGATTCGGGTAGCGGGCCCAATTCGCGATATCGCCGTTGGACTGGATGGCGCGGTCGGGCCTGGAACCGGCGGCATGTCCGTTGTGCTCGATGCCGCGCAAAACTTACCTAAACCTCGCCTTCCCAGATCGCTCGGGGGAGAAGGCAGAGATCCTGTGTTCACGATGTTAGCGGTGGAGGTTCCACGGACTTTGCTCCTTCGCTCGGACCACTATCCGCATGCTCTTGTCGAACCGGGCCGCCGATGCCCTCTTCCTGAATTCGAATTGGATCTGGCGAATACTCGTGCCCTCTGGAGCAAATCCCATGACTAACAAACTGGCTCACTATCGTCAGCTTGAGCGTCGTTTGTGGATGGCTCGGTGGCGGCATGAAGGACAGGAATCGGCGGAAGAAGACACAATCCTCGACGAGATGGAGGATATATGGAAAAACCTTCTCGAGGATGATCGAGCCCTGCTACGCCTTGAGGGGCCGAGATGTTGGCCTATGGAGCCTTCTTCGTTGCCTCCTCAGCTTACTGACGCATGGCCAGGCTCGGCGCCAACGCCGTGGACCTACGAGGGATTCCACTCGCCTGCCGAAGCCATACTGTCGACGGAAGCGTCATAGTGGCGAGCGACCCCAACGCCGTAGCGGAGCGGTTGCACGACTGGTTCCTTAGCGTCTTACGTCTTACCGAAGAGAGTCTTTTTAGTGTTGTGTCCGAGGGGCCGCATCGCGATGCCGTCGTGTTGGATGCCCTCAAAAGAAACGCCAGGATCCTTTCCGAAAGTGGGCTTGATAGCGAGGGCAAACTCTACTCCCCCCTTTGTTTCTTCCTGGCTGCCGCGTGCCGGAAGCTCGGAACCTCCTTGGGCATAGGGCATTGGCGAGCGGCGGTAGACAATGTGGTTAACCTTCAACAGCGTAGAGTGAGCGACAGCGCGAGGTCGGCGACCCTCGGGCTGGAAATCGGTAGCCCCGCGGTGCGTTTTAAGCAGGAGTTCGATGAAGCTATCAAACAGGCGGCGGTGGCGGGTGGCGCTAGCTACCTCAATAGGGAGGACCGGCAGGTCGCGCTCGGTCTCGCTATCAACTGGGGAATGCGCCTTCTGCTTGCCTATGCATTGGAATGCGGCCCCTCGATGAAAGGCTCCGACCGGAGAGACCTTGCCTGGGTTGCCAATGTCATGGAACCGCTCCTTACCGCCTCCATTAGCTCCCAATAGTATTGAGGTCGACGGAGAAACGCGGAGATGTACCGCGGAAACGCTCATTGCACGCAGCGGACAGCTTGATGACGAAGCGCGCTTCCCGACAGGTCCAAAAATTGGGCACTGGAAAAGAGTGCCTCGGCAGTGGTCACCGCCCCACTAAACAAACGATCTGTCGCTGTAGCGGCAACGATCTCGCAAGCCTCGAGAATAACACCCATCCACAAGCGCTTCGGACGGGGCCGGAATTCATCTCCGAAAAACAGTAGAATGACAGGATCTATGAAACGATCGCCGATCATTCCGGTTTTTCTCGCCCTCGTGGCTCTCCCGTGGATCACCGCCATAATTCCCGCCAATCAGGCGTCGACCGAAAAGATCAGCGGCCAAGGTAAGCTGCGCTTTCGGGTATTGTATACCGCCGGGCACCTGCCGGAAGAGGCGCAAAAGGTGCTGAAAGCCGCCCACGGCGGATTTGCCGTCGATCGCCGCAATGGCCGCGGAGAGACCTACTTCGCCCTGCCCGGCGCGGGCATTCTGCAGATCAGCGCCGACCTCAAAAACGTCAAGATGCTTCCGACCGCCGAGGAGATGAAGGGGACCAACATGCACAACGCACTGTTGTGGACGGCCAAAAACGAGGCTTATCTCACCTTCCCGGCCAATGCGGCTAATCGTGTCTTCACCACCACCCTCGACGGCACGCTGGTTCACACCCTGAAGCCGCCCACCGCCGATACCGATCTCGGCGATCCCACCGCGAACGCTTACTTCAAAGGCAACGGGCCGTTCATCCCCACCGACGTTGAGTATTTGAATGGACTGTTCTACATCCCGACCGGCTATTCCAAGCTTGACTACGTCCTGACCGCGCGCGTGAGCCCCGGTAAGGCCTTCGACGCCACTTGGAATAAATTTGCATTCGGCGGCAGGGGCACGGGCGCGGGCCAGTTCGGTACCGGCCATGGCGTCACCGTCCCCAACGGCAAGAAGCGCATTGACATCGCCGACCGCCCCAACTCCGAAATCGATCGTTTCACGCCGGAGGGCAAGTATCTGGAGACCGTAACTCTGCCCAAGGGTTCGTTCCCCTGCGATACGTTCTACGACGGCCCATACATGGTGGTTGGCGCGCTGCACGGGCCGGACCGTACCAAGGGTGCCCCGATCTACATCCTGGAGAAGGACAAGGTGGTGTCGACAGTCATGGCCAAGGAAGAGCTCGGCCTGACCAATTTCCAGCATATCCACAACGCCGTGATCCGCAAGGTCGGCAACAAGCTCTACATCATCGCGCAGGCTTGGAATCCCGGCGACTTCGCGATTTTGGAACAGGTGAACTAAGCCTGGCTCGCAAAAACGACAATGTAGGGCTTGCGCGCGAGTTCTCTACCTCCTCTTCACTAGCCAAGGGTGTCTACTCTCTCGGACCCGCCGTCAAAGACTACCAACCGCGGGATCCCTGAACTACCCGCGGACCTGCTCATCGAAGGCGACCGGAAGGATTTCCACCCAACCCTGCAACCCGCCGTTAAATGATACGCTGACCGTGAATGGAGGTTTATCAAAATGATCGGCTGTCCAAGACGCGGATTTCTCAAAAACGTTCTAACGGCGGGAGCCCTGGCCGCAACCGGCGCCCTGCCGATCAAGGCCGCAAAAGGCACGGCTACCGACTGGGTCACCCTCGGTAGGTCTAACGTGAAGGTGACGAGATTGGCCTTTGGCACCGGCTCCTTCAGCGGCCGGGTCCAACGGGACCTCGGCCAGGATCAGTTCACCAAATTAGTCCGTCACGCCTATGATCGCGGCATTCGTTTCTTCGAGACCGCCGAAAGTTATGGCGAAATGCACCGGATGCTGGGTGTCGCCCTCAAAGGGATTCCCCGTGATACTTACCGCCTCATGTCGAAGGTAACCACTCGCGAGGGCACTGACCCGCAGGCCAAAATCGACGAACTCCGCAAGCTTGCCAACACCGAATACTTCGACATCCTCCTCATGCACTACCAGCACGTCGCATCGTGGCCGAAAGACACCGTTCGCTGGCAGGACGGCATACTCGAAGCGAAGGTCAAGCAGGCGGTCGTCGGGCACGGCGCCTCCGTGCACGGTCTCCCCGCGCTACGCCGGTTTCCGGGCAATAAGTGGCTCGAAGTGGCCATGATTCGCGTCAATCATAACGGCACGAAAATGGACGCCGAAGCCTACAACACCAACGGTCCCGGCGACATTCCCGAAGTAGTCGCCCACGTGAAGCAAGTTAGAAAAGAGGGCATGGGCGTCATCAGCATGAAGCTCGTTGGAGAAGGCGCGTTCACCAGTCGGGCCGACCGTCAGGCCGCCATGAAGTTCGCCTTCAACAACGCCGGCGTCGATAGCGTCACCTTGGGCTACAAGAACATCGCCGAAATCGACGAAGCCATCGAGAATCTGAATCTGGCGCTGGCCTAACGGGCCTCTTCCGCGCAACGCAAATCGAAAATTGGAATCGGTATGATGTGCCCGGTCGGCGTTTACCGTGCGCGAACGGAGTCATGGCATGACCCAATTGTTGGCCGTGAAGGGTCTGGCCCAGCGGTGGGTGTGCCATGCTGTCCGCGCACCGGTCTCGAAGGTTACACTGGCACCGAAAGCGCGCGCCGGCGCGGACGGATTAAACGGCGGTTCAATACGCACCGTGTCCGTAAAATGGTCCGCCGGTCCCTTGCCGGACGGCTGTGAATCTCTACCGTTCGTGTTTGAACTTTAGCGGCTGACTCGCTGCTGCAGATGTGCCGGGTAGCGGGCGCCTTCCACTGTAATCTTGGAGATGGCATCGTCGATGTCGCGGAGATCGTCGGCACTCAGTTCAACTTCAGCCGCGCCGATATTCTCCTCGAGACGAAGCAGCTTCGTGGTCCCGGGAATCGGAACGATCCACGGCTTCTGAGCCAGGAGCCACGCCAGCGCAATCTGAGCGGGTGTTGCCTGCTTCCGTGCCGCGATCTCACCAAGTGCATCGACCAGCGCCTGGTTCGCCTTCCGGGCCCCCGGCGTAAAACGAGGCACAATGTTGCGGAAATCGGTGCTGTCGAACGCCGTTTTCTCGGTGATAGCGCCCGTAAGGAAGCCCTTACCAAGAGGACTAAACGGGACAAAGCCGATCCCGAGTTCCTCCAGCGTCGGCAGAATCGCCTGCTCCGGCTCTCGCCACCACAGGGAATACTCGCTCTCGAGAGCGGTCACGGGCTGCACGGCGTGAGCGCGGCGAATCGTCTCCACGCCCGCTTCGGACGGGCCGAAGTGCTTAACCTTGCCTTCCCGGATGAGTTCTTTGACGGTGCCGGCGACGTCTTCAATGGGCACATTCGGGTCGACGCGATGCTGATAGAACAGATCGATCGCATCGGTCTTCAGCCGCTTGAGCGCCGCGTCGGCAACCGCCCTGATGCGCTCCGGGCGGCTGTTCAGGCCCTTATGTGAGTCTCCATCCTTGAAGCCGAACTTGGTTGCGATCACAACCTGTTCCCGGAAAGGCGAAAGGGCCTCGCCGACCAGTTCCTCGTTCGCGAACGGACCGTAGCACTCGGCGGTGTCGAAGAACGTGACGCCGCGGTCGAATGCCGATCGGATCAGTGTGACTGCCTGCCGCCGGTGGGTTGCGGGACCGTAGCCAAAGCTCAGTCCCATGCAGCCGAGCCCGATGGCCGAGACTTCTAAGTTGCCGTTTCCTAGTTTGCGCTTCTGCATTTTTCTTCTCCTTCGAAGCTCAGCGGTCGATCCGTTTCATATGCTCTTCGGAAAGCCGAGCCCCTTGTACCGTTATCCTTGAGAAGGCGCTCTCAATCTTACCGAGGTCACTCGTCGTCAGGCCGACTGACGCCGCTCCTATGTTCTCCTCCAGACGTTCCAGCTTTCGGGTGCCGGGGATCGGAACGATCCACAGCTTCCGAGCAAGCAGCCATGCAAGCGCGATCTGCGCCGGTGTCGCATTCTTTTGCCTTGCAACGTCGGTAACCAGCTCGATTACAGCCTCGTTGGCCTTCCGGGCCTCGGGCGTGAAGCGAGGGAACGTGGCCCCGAGGTCGGACGTGCTATCGAAGGTCGTCGCCGCATCGACTTTTCCGGTGAGAAATCCCTGACCCAAAGGACTCCATGGAACAAAGCCGATTCCCAGTTCCTCCACTGTCGGCAAGACCTCCGCCTCGGGATCTCTCGTCCACAACGAGTACTCGCTCTGGACCGCGGCGAGCGGCTGGACGGCGTGTGCGCGACGGATCGTCCGCGCTCCCGCCTCGGAAAGACCGAAGTGCCGGACCTTCCCCTGCCGGATTAGGTCCTTCACGGTTCCCGCGACTTCTTCGATAGGCACATCCGGGTCAACGCGATGTTGGTAGAACAGATCGATGCGATCGGTTTTGAGTCGCTTGAGCGACGCCTCGGCGACCCGCTTAATGTGCTCCGGCCGGCTATCGCGGCGCGGGAATGCGGCAAGATCAAAGCCGAACTTGGTGGCGATCGCCACTTCGTTTCGGATGGGGCCAAGGGCTTCACCCACTATCTCTTCATTTGTCAGTGGCCCATAGACCTCGGCTGTGTCGAAATAATGTGACTCCGCGTTCAGCCGCTGCCCGGATCAGGGAGATCGCCTCCTGTTTGCTCGTGGCGGGACCGTAACAGAAGCTCAATCCCATGCAGCCGAGCCCCCACTTCCAAGCTTTCGCTTTTGCATCGTCTCCTACTTCGGAGCCGGTATCCGTCATCTCTAAATTACGTTAAGAAGGCCGCAAACGTCACCGGTCGCTTTCATGATGGCCGCCACACGTTCGTCACCGAACTGGCGAAGGCCGGAGCCACTAAGGGGGTGATCCGCTCCACGGTGGGGTACGTCAGCAACCGGATGCTTCGCCATTATGCCCATGTCCGAACGGAAACAAAGCGGAGCGCAATAGACGCCGTTGAGACGATGAATACGGCGAGACGGAACCGAGCCGCGGATCTGCGGACAATGGAGGAGCAAAAAAGAGCGGCTACACTCCCCACTACATCGCCTGTAGTTCAGTGAGGCGTCTCTTCTGTAACTACTTGAAAAGATTTGGCTCGCCGACCGCGACACTACAAGAAATAGAAGTCCTCTGTCGCGTGCGAGACCGCTGTAAGCGATTGAGAAAGAATATACTTCGGTAAAACTCGCGATCAATTTCCGCCTCTGCCTGCGGCAGCCGTTTCTCTGTTTCCGGAATCGGCTTGACCGCCCAAGCGAGATACAACATCCGACGATGGCTGCTTCGTCGTTGGTCGCCCTCCCCAGAAATACGCTTTCCCAACTTTTCTCTCAAGATTCCTTAATGTTTCTGCGGAGCCCCGCGATGGATGGGAACTCGTCTAACGCTCTTACGTTCTGGTCACCCAATTCAGGGGCACGCAATTCGAGTCGCAATTCGGTCACGCAATTCGGGTCGCTTGACAACTCGTCTTCCGATGCGTAGCATTGGTCAGCGAGTGAACCGCGGGACATCAGGGACAGCACCACCAAGGCCGCAAACTGTGGTGTCGCCACGGCGACCCGTCTGGAGAAGAGAAAATGAAGGATGCCAAAGAGATACTGGTGAAGATCCTGATCTTCGTTCTCGTCTTGACTCTCCTGGTGGTAGAAGTTCTCAAGATCGACATACAAGTTTGGGAGATCGTCATCAAGATCGTTGTCTTGGTCTTGACGCTCGCTATCATCGTCGTCGAAGTGCAGAAGGCGGCGAAGCGGAAGCGGCTGTGCCACGCGTTCATCTATCAACACAAGGAGAATCGCAGCATCGTCTATTGTGAAAACGACCAGGGTGATGAAACGCGAGATTTCCGTAGGATAGGAGAAGGCCAGATCCCCTGTGACCAAGTAGGTCAGTGCTTCTTCGTCCGGTAGGAAGGGAGGGAAGCGGATCGCTGCTAGGGCCTAGGACGGCGGTATATCAAGATTTTTGTGTAAACGGTTCTTGGATTGACGTTGTTTTCAGCCAGCACGCCCGATTCTTGAGACTCACGTAAGTGGCGGTCAGCCCGCGAGACCAAACCAGCAGGGGGTACGAGCACTGGTAAGAACGGGATCATCCATCGCAGTTCACGTTCAAGGATCTTCAACTCGGCCGACCAGTCCGACAGCGCCATGCGAAGGCCCAAACGAATCGGAGCATTTGAGACTCGTCGAAACGGCAGGGCAATACGACGCATTTGTGTCCAAGCACGATTCCTGGGATTGCCGGGAATGCCTTTGCAATTGCTTCTGCGGATAGAAGAGTATAGCATCTAAAGGTTCATCGACTCTGACGCGAAGGAGAAGCTCATGGCCCAGTCCAATAACACGGTGTTCGATTCTATCAGTGCCCGCGTCAACGATCTCACACAGCGAATCGAAGCCTTGAAGAACCGCCTCGACGCGGCTGGAACGGACACCAAGGAATTGGCCGACCGAAACAAAGCGCACCTCGCTGTCATCAAACGGGAGCGAAATGCGCTAAAGCGAGACTTGGACGTCCTAGAGCGGCTCAGGAAGCGTCCGGTTGCCTCGAAGCAGTCCGCACTGTTCAAGGAAGTCGACCAATACGCCGCTGAATTCACAGAACAACTTGGGAAGGCCGAAGCCATTCTCCAGAAGACGAACGAGTTCATTTCCACTGCAAGCGAAACTCGGAAGGTCATTGGGAAGCAACTCAATAGATGCAGAAACGATCAGAGATCAATTGCCGGAAAGATTGTCAAGGCGCAGAAATCAGGGGAGAGCTCGGGATCGGACGCCGTCGCGTATTCCATAGAAGTGGCTGCTCTGGAACATTCCTATAACGAGCTGAGAAAAGACCTGCTGGAGTTGGGACAGGATATTCAGGGAGCCATGCTTCACGCTTTAAGTGAGAAGCTCTTGGGCGGTCAATTGAAGGATCTCGTGTTGCAAATTCAAGCGATCCTAACAAAGCTTCTCATCCTTTTGAGTCCTCCAGGGCCCACCGGACCAAAGGGAGATAAGGGTGACAAAGGCGACAAGGGAGACGGGGGCCCTAAGGGGGACAAAGGTAACAAGGGAGACAAAGGAGATCAGGGAGACCAGGGACCTCAAGGGCTTCAGGGACCCCCGGGGCCTCCTGCTCCGCCTCCACCCGGCCAGCCGCCTTCGATCCGGCTGCAAGGCCCCACGCAACTGAGCCAGGGACTAGCGGCCGTGCTCACGTACACGAGTGCTGGAATCCATCACGTCAACCTCGAGTTTTCGCTCGATCAGGTTACTTGGAAGGACCTCGGACAGGGTGGAGCGTTGAGTCTCACACTTGGACTTGCGGTAATCGTGTCCAACGCACGCAACCTGCAGGCGCCGACAGGTGGTATCTTATGGACTCCCGCCGGGATGTCCGGGCTAAGAGTTTACGTGCGCGCGCTCGGAAAGGACCCCAGCGATACGACCATCGCCTCAGACATTATCTCATTCCAGGTACTGTAGTCAGAGAGTAATTGGATATAGCACGATGTCTCCTCTGCGGTCGACGTGCCGTCGGTGGGATGATCGACGTGGGTCGTTTCCGCGTCTGTTCACTATATACGCAGGGAACGTGGAAGATGTTTCACTCGGGGTCGGCGATTTCGCGCGGGCGTTAACAAACTCGGAAAGGTGTAACCAGCGACGGAAAGACGGGGCGCGGAGAGGGATTGGAACCGAGGCAGAGTTGGCGGGCCAGCCGAGGCGGGATCGAACCGAGAGATGAGCCGAGACGGGAACTTTTAGGAAAGACTACGTGGACCCGGGAAGGGATGGCGTCAACAAACGGGC
The DNA here is from genome assembly GCA_046155405.1 of Bryobacteraceae bacterium. Classification (GTDB taxonomy): domain Bacteria; phylum Acidobacteriota; class Terriglobia; order Bryobacterales; family Bryobacteraceae. The sequence continues at coordinate 39,140 of JBJXFL010000157.1, forward strand.
ATGCAAACCAGTCGAAGGAAAAGAATTGGCTCCCCGGGTAGGATTCGAACCTACAACCCTTCGGTTAACAGCCGAATGCTCTACCGTTGAGCTACCGAGGAGCAGTGTCGCTTCGAAAACCATTAGACCAAATCCAAACGAAATAAGTCAACTTTTAGCGGTTTCGAAGCCAATCGGCCAAGCGTGCGGGCCAGGAACTGAGCGCGATGTCGCTCCACGCGAGTCCGACGCCGTGCGGACCTTTTTCGTAGATGTGCAACTCGGCGGGAATGCCGTGTTTGCGGAGGGCGAGATAGAACAACACGCTGTTCTCCGGCGGCACGCCGGTGTCGGCGTCGGTATGGAAAAGGAAGCAGGGCGGGGTCTCGCGGGTGACGGCGCGTTCGTTGGAGAGATTCTCGGCGAGCTTGGCGTCGGGGCTATCGCCGAGCAGATTGCGGCGGCTGCCTTTATGAACGTATGATTCCTCCGTGAAGGTGACGACGGGGTAGGCGAGTACGGCGAAATCGGGCCGGGAACTTACCCGGTCGATGGGGTCGGCGCTGGACGCGTTACCGGCGTCGAAATGGGTGGCGGCCGTGGCGGAGAGGTGGCCGCCGGCGCTGAAGCCCATGATGCCGATTTTGGCCGGATCGATATGGAACTCGGCCGCGCGGGCGCGCACGGTGCGCAGAGCGCGCTGGGCGTCGTCGATCATCGCCGGATGGCGATACTTGGGGCCGAGACGGTAGCGCAATACGAACGCCGAAATGCCTTGCGAGTTCAGCCACTGGGCAACCTGCTTGCCTTCGTGATCGATTGCCAGTGCGCCATAGCCGCCGCCGGGGCAGACTACGATAGCCTTTCCGTTGGGGTTCTTGGCGAGCCACGGCGTGAGCGTGGGAACGTCCTTCTCTTCGCTGCCCTGGGCACCGGGAGCGCCGCCGGACCAAAGTGGGAATCCGGGAGGATCGGGGATTTGCCGTTGGGCAAGCAGGGTGGCGGCCGCGGCGAGGAGGAGCAGTGTTTTTTGCATAAACTCAAATCCGGCACCGAGTATCCTACCATCAAACGCCAAACCGCGCCTTGCGGGCGAACGGGGATTCCGGGCCATGCGCACATAAGGGAACCGCCGATATATCATGTCCAATATGCGCCGATTGTCGATCGTTCTCCTACCTCTCTCCTTCGCGACCGTAGTGGCGGGCAACTGGCCGCAGTGGCGAGGGCCGTCCCTCGACGGCGTCAGCGACGAGAAGGGGCTGCCCGAAAAGTGGACGACCGAAGAAAATGTCACTTGGAAGTTGGCGATGCCCAGTCGAAGCGGCGCGACGCCGATCATCTGGGGCGAGCATATTTTCCTGAACGTGGCGGAAGGCGACGATCTGCAGATCTGGGCCGTGGACCGCGCGGCCGGCGCGGTGAAGTGGAAGAAGAAGATTGGCGGCGGAAACTACAAGATCAACAAGCAGAATATGTCGTCGCCCTCTCCGGTAACCGACGGCAAGAGCGTTTTCGTCATGACCGGGACGGGCATTTTCAAGGCGTTCGATTTCAATGGCGCCGAACTGTGGGCGCGGGACATACCGAAAGACTACGGCGCGTTTGGGCTGAATTGGGGCTATGCTTCGTCGCCATTGCTTTGGAACGGCGTCCTCTATGTGCAGGTCCTGCACGGGATGAAAACGGACGATCCTTCGTACATTTTGAAGATCGATCCGAAGACCGGCAAAACGCTGGCGCGAATGGATCGGCCGACCGACGCGATCGTCGAATCGCCCGACAGCTACACCACCCCGGCCGTGTGGACTTCGGGCCAGCGGACCGAGATCATCATAACCGGCGGAGATGTGGTGACCGGGCATGACCCGGCGACACTGAAGGAGCTTTGGCGCGCGAACGTGCTGAATCCGCAGAATAACCCGATGAACCGTATCATTGCGTCGCCGGTGGTGCGAGACGGCTTGATCTATGCGCCGACACGCGTGCGCCCGCTGACCGCTCTGAAGCCCGGCGGAAAGGGCGATGTCACCAAGAGCCACGTCGTGTGGCAGAACGCTAATGGACCGGACGTGCCGTCGCCGGTAACCGATGGGAAGTACCTCTACATAACGAATGACCGCGGGATCGTCTGGTGCTTGGATGCGAAGACAGGCAACGAGGTTTATGGCGGAAAACGGATCAAGACCGCCATCTACAGTTCATCGCCGGTGCTGGCGGATGGGAAACTCTACGTAACGAATGAAGAGGGTCTAGTGACCGTGTTGCAGGCCGGACCGGAGTTCAAAGTGCTATCTGAAAACGATATGAAAGATTACACGTTGAGTTCGCCGGCGGTTAGCGACGGCCAGATTTTCATCCGGACGGCGGGGCATCTATATTGCATCGGGAAACGGGCGCCGAAGAAGTAATCCGCTGTACGGAACGCACACCGTTTCCGCCGCCGCCATCGACCGCCGCGAAACTACCGATCGCGACGTCCAAATTGAAATTCTCTTTTGCGGCGTCTGCCGCTCGGATCATGATTGGATCAACGCGCGCCCGACGCTGAAGAACGAGTTCCGCATACTCCTCGCCGGGCCACGCGCTAGCCCAACTTATCCAGCATCGCTGTTACCGGCCCCGCCAACGTCAAAGCCAGTTGCCGATTCTCCGCCCCGTCCAAATCGGAAACGACAAAGATCAGGAAAGAAGCCGCCTCAAAACCGGCAATCTGAAATCGCGGCACGTCCTCGCTAAAGACGGGCAAGGCCCCCATCACCCGCCGCAGTGAACTGTTAGCGAACGTCTCGCCCGCCTGCTTCTTCGCCATCACCAGCGAGACCGTCTTATCTTCCGGACCGCGCATTATCAAGTGAATGAACGAGCGCCCCTGCGCCCTGCACTCATGCCCGGCCACCACGCGATAGCCGGCCGGAATGTGCGCCGTCACGGGCCGGTAGGGCGCGGGCAGGTCCATCACTACCTCGGCCACCGGCGGTGCCTGTTTAGGCCACTTTCGAAACACGGCGCAATGCACATGGTCGGACAAGCCAACCCGCATGATCTGGCTGACGCTCTCTGGCAGCGAACGAAAATACGCGCTCTCCGCCATCCGGTTCTCCACCCAAGGCAGCGCCCAATACCCGCTCACCGCAATCAACAAGGCCGCGGCCGCGGCATACGGCTGCCATTGCCGGCGAAACCCAGGCCTCGCCAACGACGCCCGTACCCGCTGTTCCAACTCCGGCTCCACCGTTTGCGTCCGCACCGCCCGCCGCAATCCAACCTGCACCCGTTCCCGCAATTCCGTCTCCGCCCGGCAAGCCTCGCAACCCGCCAAATGCGCGTTCTGCCACGCCGTCTCCACCGCGTCCTGTTCCCGGTCCAAGTTCAACAACGCCCGTTGGCAATCCGCGTTCATAGGCCGCCCTCCTTCCCAACCAACTCTTCCCGCAACAACCGACGTCCCCGGCTCAACCGCGACATCACCGTCCCTATCGGAACCGCTAAAATCTCCGCTGCTTCTTTGTAGGCAAACTCCTCCACGTCCACCAACAAAATCACCGCTCGAAAATCGCTGGGCACCTTCTCCAACGCGGCCAAAATGTCCTCATCCGTCAACCGCTCCGCAATAGGCGGCGTGTACGCGGCGGTAGCTTCCGTATACTCATCCATCGGCTTCATCACGGATAACCGGAACCATTTCCGCCGGTAATGATGCATGCAATGGAACAGTATTTTGTACAGCCAGGCCCGGCAGTTTGTACCACTCTCAAAACGGCCAAACGACTTCCACGCCTGCAAAAAGACATCCTGGACCACGTCCTCGGCGCGCTCCCGGTCGCCCATCAACCGCGACGCCGTCCGTATCAGGTCCGGCAAATGCGGCAACGCCTCCCGCTCAAAGCGCTGCTCGACGGTGCTCGCGAACAGTTGTTCTTCCGCCCGGTTCATCCAAGTTCCCGCTAATTCGACTACCGCCATTTCAACATGAATAGCCTCGCTCGGGGGTTAAATATTCCCGCCTGGGCGGATTCCCGTCACTTCTTCAACAACGCCGGCCAGTTGACAATCACTTCCAGGGGTTGCGATCGTTGACTGACCGCCGCGCGCACCAGGAACCGCTTGCCATCGGGTGCTACCGCATAGGGCTGGCTGACTGTGCCGTCCGCGGGTATCGCGAACAGTTCGCGGGGCACCGATGGCTGAACGGATTCCGCGCCGAGCTTTACGATGACCGCCATCAGTTTCGAATCCGGCGCCAGATAGTACAGTTCTTTCCCATCCGGGCTCCATTCGGGGAATTGGCCTCCCCCGGTTGAAATCTGCCATTTTCCACGCGCCTCCGGGAACGCTTGCACATAGATCTCGTTCCGGCCCGACTCGTCCGATTGGTAAGCCACCCAACGCGGATTTGGATCCGGAGAGAATCGTCCAGAGAGTTCGTTGAATCGCGTCCGTAGGTAGAGCCGGGCTTTCGCGGGTTCGAGTTTGCCGTCCGGCGCCACGGGCATCACCCACAGGTCCCGCTGTGTGTCCGGGGCGAGCTCATAGTAGAGCACCAGGCGGCCGTCGCGCGACCAGTCTGTGGGCCACTGGGTGTTCGGCGACTCGGTGATTCGCCGTTCCGTTCCTCCTCCGTCCGCATCCTTCTGGTAAAGGTTCGGCGGCGCGCCGGCTCGAAACAAGACCTGCCGTCCGTCCGCAGACCATATTGGGAATTGGGGCGGCAATGCCATGGCGGCCATGAAGCTGAACCGGTTCCACGCGGCGCGTTGTACATCCATTATCCACAAGCCACTGACGCCATCCGACTGCCGGCTCGTCACCACCCGCCGCCCATCCGGGGAGAGCCGAAACGGGCCGAGAGTCGTTGGTTGTCCGAGTGTGCCAGGAGCATTGCCTGCGGGATCGAACCATGTCAACTGCGCCTCATTGCCCGACTGGTTGGCGTAAAGCAATATTCCACCTCCCGCGGCGGCATTCAAAGTGCCAAACTCAGTGATGCCCACCGGATCAGTGACGGGGGTTGGTTCACCGGACAATTGGAGACGGTCCGGATCGAAGCGCTGAGCCATGAGACTGGTCCCGCTCAGCCAGAGCAGGTGGCCTGCCGCATACATGCTGCCACTGGCGGAAGCGAGCCGGACAATCTCCTTCGGATTGGCCAGCGAAGTCACGTAGATTCCCGAATTTTCAGGCTTGGCGGAGCGGACCCGGAACAGGATCCGCCCTCCCGGGAGAATCCGGGGCTGCGTATGACTCAAGTCGCCACGGCTGAGGTCGAGCGTGGTCAACGGCGTTGGTGTGCCACCGGCCGCCGGGACGCGCATCAGCCCCCCGAAGACTTGAGCGGCGACAATTACGCCATCCGGGCTCCATGTGCCGTTAAAAGCGCTAGTCTCACAAATCGTGACGGCGGTTCCGCCTGCCACGTCGATCCTCAACAGCTTGACAATCGACGAGAAGGCGATAGACCGGCTATCGGGTGACCAGAAAGGCCGGCGCGCATCTTCGGTGCCGGGCAAACGGCGAGCCACGGTGCCATCGAGCGGACGAACCCAGAGTCCGGACTTGCCCTGAACGCTTGCTATGTATGCCAGCATCCGCCCGTTAGGCGACACGGCTACGCCTCGGGATGGGTCCATTTGACCGCCCTCTGGCGGGAGGAGGGGGAATCGGACGACTTGTTCAGAGACGCGCGTCGGGCTGGATCTTGAGACGGCCCAACCAACTAGCGCGCCAACCGCGACCAAGGCCGCCGCCACCGGCCAAAGCCACCGCTTCGGCTTCGCCGCAGAAGGGGGCTGCTGCTCCATTGCCCAAGACAAATTGCGTTTCAGATCAAGCGCGGTCTGGAAGCGGTTGTCCGGGTCTTTCGCGAGACACGTGCGGATGACGCGGTCGAGCGGCGGGCTTACTTGCAGCGCGGCGGGTTCACGCTCGAGGATCGCGGCGATCACGCTCGCCGTAGACGCGCCCTCAAACGCTCGCTTGCCCGAAAGGATTTCGTACAGAACGCAGCCGAAGGCAAAGATATCGCTGCGGGCGTCGGCCGGTTTGGCTTGCAACTGCTCCGGTGATATGTAGTGCAGCGTGCCGAGAATTTGGCCTTCGCCAGTGAGCGCTTTCGTTAAAGTGGAGTCGGTTCGCTGGAGTGGGGTTTCCTGTTTGGCAAGGCCAAAGTCGAGGAGTTTAATTCCTTGCTTCGTGACGAGAATGTTGCCCGGCTTCAGGTCGCGGTGAATGATGCCCTTCCGGTGCGCGGCGTCCAGCGCGTCCAGAATCTGCCCGGCATACTCGACCGCTTTCTCAACCGCCAATGGGCCCTTAAGTGGACTCCCATCCACCAACTCCATAACCAAATAATTCGGCCCCACATCATAAAGCTGGCAGTTATGCGTATGATTCAACGCGGCCACCGCGCGCGCTTCCCGTTCAAACCGCTCGGTAAATTCGGCCTTGGAAACCTTCAGCGCAACGACCCGGTCCAGCCGCGTGTCCCGCGCCTTCCACACCTCCCCCATGCCGCCTTCGCCGAGCGGCGACAACAGCTCATACGGGCCAAGCCTGGTCCCGGGAGTCACTTCCCACCCGCTTTCAACAACGCTGGCCAATTGACGATCACTTCCAGGGGCCGCGAGTTTTGATTGATCGCCGCGCGCACCAGAAACCGCTTGCCGTCTGGCGATAAAGCATAGGGTGAGTTGAGGGTGTGGCTCGCGGGCATCGCAAATAATTCGCGGGGCGCGGATGGCTGAACGGCATCCGCGCCGAGCTTCAGTGCGACTGCCATCAGCTTCGATTCCGGCGTCAGATAATAGAGTTCTCTGCCGTCCGGACTCCATTCGGGAAATTGGCCTCCCCCGGTTGAAATCTGCCATTTTCCACGCGGCTCCGGGAAAGCTTGCACATAGATCTCGTTCCGACCTGACTCGTCCGATTGGTAAGCCACCCAGCGCGGACTGCGTTCCGGTGAGAATCGCCCGACATACTCATTGAACCGAGTCCGTAGGTAGAGTCGCGCTTTGGCCGGTTCGGGTTTGCCGTCCGTCCCCACGGGCATCGTCCACAGGTCCCGCTGCGTGTCCGGGGCGCGCTCGTGGTAGAGAAGCAGCCGTCCGTCCCGTGACCAATCGTTGGGCCACTGATCGTTCGGTGATTCGGTGATCCGCTGTTCCGTCCCTCCCCCGGCCGCAGTCATCCGGTACAGGTTGTTTGGGGCGCCGCCGCGGAAAATGATCTGCCGGCCATCTGGCGACCAGATGGGAAACTCGCGCCGCGTGGCCGAAAAAGTGAACCGGCTCCACGCGCCGCGCTGTACATCCAGGATCCACAAGTTACCAGACCTATCGGACGCGCGTCCTGCCACCACTCGCAGCCCGTCCGGAGAGAGCCTGAACGCGGCTAATTCGTCTGGTTCTCCAAGCGTGCCCGTAATTTTCCCGGAATGATCTAACCACGTAAACTGCATTCCATTGTCCGGTTGGCCGCCGTAAAGCAAAGATCCGCCCCCTGCCCTGACGTTCAAAAAGCCAAACGCCGTGGCTTCCACCGGATCGGTGACTGGCGTTGGATCACCAGACAGTTGGAGCCGCTCCGGATCGAAACGCTGGGCGACGAGCGTGGAACCGCGCATCCAAAGCAGGTGGCCGGCCGCATACAGGAAGCCGCTGTCATTAGAGACGACCCTGACGATTTCCTTTGGATTGGTCAGCGACGTCGCGTAGATGCCTGAATTCTCCGCCTTCGCCGCGTGAATCCGAAACAGAATTCGCCCTCTCGGGAGAAAATGAGGCCTCAAATGAGACAGTTCTCCACGGCTTGCGTCAAGCTCGGTGAGCGGCACAGGCGTGCCTCCGGACGCCGGAACGCGCTGGAGGCCCTTTAGCGGGTCCTGGAAAACAATGACTCCTTCGGTGCTCCACGAACCCGTCCCAACCTCCGCATCACAAATCCTGACGGGCGCGCCGCCTGTTACGTCCACACGGAAAAGCCTGTAGCCCTGCGTGAAGGCGAGCGACCGGCTGTCGGGCGACCAGAACGACACGCTTCCGTTATCGGTCCCCGGCAGACGTCGCGCAACTGGGTTATCAAGCGGACGAACCCAAATTTCGGTCTTCCCCTGAACGGTGGCGACGTATGCCAGCGTCCGCCCGTCCGGCGACACGGCCATTCCACGCCCCCGATTTATCCGCCCGCCCTCGGGCGGATAAATTTGGAATCGGACGGCCTGTTCCTGCGCGACCGTCTGGCCGGTTCGTGAAATGGCCCAGCCCACCAACACTCCAATCGCGACCAACGCCGCCGCCACCGCCCAAAGCCACGGCTTCGGCTTCGCCGCGGAAGCGGCCTGCCGCTCCACCGCCCAAGCCAAAGCCCGCTTCACATTCCGGGCGTTCTGGATACGGTCGTCCGGCTCCTTCGCCAAACAAGTGCGAATCACCCGATCCAGCGGCGGGGTTACTTGCAGCGGAGCCGGCTCCCGCTCCAGAATCGCCGCGATCACGCTCGCCGTGGACGCGCCATCAAACGCCCGCTTGCCCGAAAGGATTTCGTACAGCACGCAGCCGAAGGAAAAGATATCGCTGCGTGCGTCGGCCGGTTTGGCCTGCACCTGCTCGGGCGACATGTATTGCAGCGTGCCGAGAATCTGCCCTTCGCCCGTGAGGACCTTGGTAAGTGTGGCGTCCGTTTGCTGGAGCGGGGCTTCATGTTTGGCTAACCCGAAGTCGAGCAGCTTGATGCCTTGTTTGGTAACGAGGATGTTGCCCGGTTTCAGGTCGCGGTGAATGATGCCTTTGCGGTGCGCGGCGTCCAGCGCGTCCAAAATCTGCCCGGCCTATTCAACGGCTTTAACAACAGCCAACGGCCCCTTTAAAGCACTCCCCTCCACCAACTCCATCACCAAATAATTCGGCCCCACATCATAAAGCTGGCAGATATGCGAATGGTTCAACGCGGCCACCGCGCGCGCTTCCCGTTCAAACCGTTCCGAAAACTCAGCCTTGGAAACCTTCAGCGCAACGACCCGATCCAGCCGCGTATCCCGCGCCTTCCACACCTCCCCCATCCCGCCTTCGCCCAGCGGCGACAGCAGCTCATAAGGCCCCAGTTTTTCGCCGGCGGATAGCGCCATTTGGCTCCATACAGCTTACCGTAACGAGTGGCATACTGAAATCAGGAGATAACATATGGCACAAGAAAGTGGCGACAAAGTAGTTTGGTTCCTGGCCGGCGCGGCGATCGGCGCGGCTATCGCTCTTCTCTACGCTCCGGCGAGCGGAGAAGAGACCCGGGCGAAGTTGCTCGATAAAGCTAACGAAGGCCGTGACCTTCTCGGCGACCGCGGCCGCGAACTGATGGACCGCGGCCGCGAACTCTACACCAAAGGCAAGAGCATGGCCGACGAAGCCGGCGACTTGGTGGAGCGCGGCCGTAAACTCGTCGAAGGATAACCCATGGGCGCACCGACGCTCGCGGCGTACGCCAACGAAGCGTACGCCGATTTTACCGTGCCCGCCAACCGGCGGCGCCAGCAGGATGCTATCGCCGCCGTCCGCGGCCAACTCGGCCGCGGCTACGAAAACTGGATCGCGGGACGCGCAACGCGGACCGAACAATGGCTGATCTCCGTCAACCCTTCCAATCCGTCCGAAATCATCGGGCGCCACGCCAAGGCGGATGCCGAACAGGCGCGTTTCGCCGTCGAAGACGCCCACGCTTATTTCAGCGAATGGGCCTTCACTCCCGTCGAACAGCGCGTGGCCGTTCTAGTTGAATCAGCCCGCATACTCCGCCAACGCAAGTCCGAATTCAACGCCTGGCTGATCCTCGAATCCGGCAAGTCGTTCGCCGAGGCCGAAGCCGACACCGCCGAAGCGATCGACTTCTGCGAATACTACGCGCGCCAAATGCTGCTCTACGCCGCGCCCGAACCCATTGTCCAAATGCCGGGCGAAAAGAACGAGATGGTGTATCTGCCCCTCGGCGTTGGCGTGGTTATCCCGCCGTGGAACTTCCCGCTGGCGATTCTCGCGGGCACCACCGTCGCCGCGCTGGTTTGCGGCAACACGGTGGTATTGAAGCCATCGAGCGAGACGCCGATCATCGCCGCTAAATTCGTCGAAGTGCTACACGAAGCCGGCCTGCCTCCGCGTGCGCTGGCTCTTTGTGTTGGCAGCGGCAGTGAAGTCGGTGACACGCTCGTCACCCACCCCAAGACCCGCTTTATCTCCTTTACCGGTTCGCGCGAAGTCGGCCTGCGCATTAACGAATTGGCCGCGCGCCCCATGCCCGGCTGCATCTGGATCAAACGCGTCGTGGCCGAAATGGGCGGTAAGGATGCGATCCTGGTTGACGCCGATTCCGACGTTGAGGCCGCCGCCACCGGCGTGGTCCAGGCCGCGTTCGGATATCAGGGGCAGAAGTGCTCGGCCTGCTCCCGCGCCATCGTCCACGAAGCGGTCTACGACCAATTCCTCGATCTGGTAAAAGCAAAAACCGAAGCTCTTACCCAAGGCCCCGCCGAAGATCCATTGAACAACGTGGGTCCCGTGATCTCCGCCAAGGCCAAACAAACGATCCGCGCCTACATCGAAACCGGCAAGGCTGAAGGCCGGCTGATCACCGGTGGCGGCGAAGTCCCCGGCGACGGGTACTACCTGCAGCCCACCGTCATCGCCGACATCGATTCCAAAGCTCGCATTTTCCAGGAGGAAATTTTCGGACCGGTGCTCGCCGTCACCAAGGCTAAAGACTTTGACCACGGCCTGGAACTGGTGAACGACAGCGACTACGGTCTTACCGGCGCCGTCTATACTCGCGACCGCGCCAAGCTCGACAAAGCCCGCCGCCTGTTCCACGTCGGCAACTTGTATCTGAACCGCAAATGCACTGGCGCCATGGTCGGCGCACACCCATTCGGCGGCTTCAACATGTCGGGGACGGATTCCAAAGCCGGGGGCCCCGATTATCTGCTCCAGTTCCTGCAGGCCAAATCGATTGCCGAGAAATTAGGTTAACCGCTATGGCATACTATTAAAAACCCCGTTGAGAAGGGGACTGCATAATTCCGAACACAAGGTCAAATCCGACCAACGTGCCGAAAGGGCGCTCCTACTGTGGAGCGCCCTTTCTCTCAGTTGTGATACGGTGCGAGGGATGCGACTCACCCGCCGCGCGCTTTTCGGAATCCCCTTCGCCGCCCTGGCTCAACAGCGGCGCCGCCCCAACGTTATCGTCTTCATGACGGACGACCATGGCGCCTGGGCCACGGGCGCCTACGGCTGCGCCGAGATGTACACGCCGAATATCGACTCGCTCGCCAAAGGCGGCGCTAAGTTCACTCGCGCCTTCGCCTGCACGCCGGTCTGCTCGCCCAGCCGCATGACTTACATGACCGGCTGCCTGCCATCCGCGCATGGCGTGCAGGACTGGCTCCGCCCCGAGGACAGCTTTGGCGAAGCGGCCAAAGGCTGGCTCGATGGGTTCACGATTTTCCCGGAAGTGCTGGCGAAAAACGGCTACCAATGCGGAATGGTGGGCAAATGGCACATGGGACACGACGAGCGAGCCCAACGCGGGTTCACCTATTGGGCCACCGTCCCCGGTGGCGGCGGGACTTTCAAGAACGCCACCTATGTTAAAAACGGTGTCACCACGCCCTACCCAGGCTTCAAGGAGGACGCCATCGGCGATTTCGCGCTCGACTTTCTGAAGCGGCAAAAAACCGATACTCCGTTCTACCTCCACGTTCCCTTTTACGCCCCCCATACTCCCTTCGATTTCCAGCCCGATGCGGACCGCGCCCACTACGACGCGGCCAAGTTATCCTGTTTCCCGGACACTCCGAAACATGCCAATCAGAACCCCGGATTGGGCAAACACCATGACAATAGCGCGTCAAAAAAGAGCTATATGGCCCTTATCTCAGGCGCGGATCGCAACATTGGACGCGTTTTAAGGCTGCTCGAAGAGCGCGGATGGCGCGAAAATACCGTCATCGTCTTCACCGCCGATCAGGGTTGGAACGCCGGCCACCATGGCGTCTGGGGTAAAGGTAACGGCACCTGGCCGTTCAATATGTACGAAGAATCCATCCGCGTGCCTTTGATCTGGAACCACCCGGCGGGCATAAAACCCGGTCACACGGTCACTTCCATGGTGTCGTCGTACGACCTCTTCCCGACGATGCTCGATTACACCGGTGTTTCCGCCGCGCCCGACAAACGTCGCGTCGGCCGCAGCTACGCCGCATTTCTGAAAGGCCAAAAACCGCGCTGGGAAGACAAGTTGTTCTTTGAATACAGCTATGTACGAGGTGTCCGGACCTCGACCCGCAAGCTGATTGTCCGCGCCGAGGGCTTCCCGTCCGAGTTCTACGACCTGGAAAAAGACCCCGGTGAAACCGTCAACCGGATCGACGAAGCCGCGTATACCAAAGAGATCGCGGCACTTCGCGGCGAGATGGAAAAGTGGTTCCACGGCGCGGGCGCGCCGCCGATAGGCGACTGGCGTTCGACCACCAAGCAGAACCTGACCCAGTACGGCGGCTTTCCGGGCCGCAAACAATAGGTATCAACAATTCGCCCTCGGGACGCGTCTAGTCTTTGAGAAGAGAAGGATTGTTACACTGGATCATGACGCTCCGACCGTTCATTTTCGCGCTTGCAGCCGCCCTGTCCACCGGGGCGCAGGAGCAGCCGAATCTCTTTAACGCCGCGCCCCCGGAATTCGAAAAAGCGTTACGCGAGCGAGTTTCCGGATTCTATCAAGCTTACGTCGACGGGAAGTTCCGCTCTGCCGAACAGTACGTTTGCGAGGACACCCGGGATCTGCACTACAACCAGGAAAAGAGCAAAATACGGGGCTTTGAGATCATAAAGTTCAGTTGGGACGACGGTTTCAAGAAAGCCTCAGCCGTGACTACCGTGCAAACGACCATTCAGATGCGCGGACAGAACATTCCGGCCGCGGCGCCGATGGCGACGAGTTGGAGACTCGAGGAGGGCAAGTGGTGCTACTTTGTCGACCCGACACTGGGCCGGCAGACGCCGATGGGCAGGATGAAGCCCGGCCCTGGCAACGCGAAAGGGATGAATATCGACGATATGATCAACAATCCCAACATCATCCTCAACCAAGTGAAGGTCAGCAAGGAACGGTTCCTGCTGCGCAGTTGGGAAAAATCGGCGGATAGCGTCGTTATCACCAATGGCATGCCAGGGTCGATCTCGATCGCGTTTCAGACGGAAACGGTTCCCGGTCTCACTCAGAAGATCGAGAAAATGGAGATGGGACCCGGCGAGACGTCGCGCATTGAATTGGTTTACGATCCGAAGGACGAGACCGCCAAGCCCACGCTCCGCGCTTCGCTAAAAATCGATCCTTTCGGCCGCACCATCATTATTCCGGTGGTGTTCGACATCCCCGAAGAAGTGAAAAAACAGTTGCCGAAGCCGTAACGAACGTTGGCCCCCCAGTTGCATTAAAGATCCGCGGAGGCTCTCATGTTCGTCGTACCTCGTTCCACCAATTCAAGCAATTCCACCGATTCCCGGACCAGTTTGACGCAGTCCCGGAGCGCCGAGACCAGGCGTCAGCGGGGCACGTCCCCGCAATCGTTCGCATTGGCCGCCGACATCGGTTCCGGCCGCGCCTCCGATGGATCCACCCGGAGGACCGCCAGTCCAAAAATTGTCACCGCGGCGCCAAGCGTCGAAAATTTGTCACCCGCCGCCGGGCCGGTGGCGCCCGGAAAGGCCGCGGCCGGTGGCGTGGGAATGCAAAAGCTTCTCGACACGCTGAGCGCTCTTGGCATGAGCACATCCGGCCTGAACATCAGCTACACGGAGGACACGGTCGGCTACCCAGGCGGGTCCTATGTAAACCGGATGATCAACGTGACTTCCGGCGGCAAGACGGAACAGTTTTCCGGCGAACTAACGGAAAGAAACCCGTTTGTCACCGCCTACGAGATGCAACGCTATTTCGGCGTCACGCCAAACGCAGGCGGCGCAAACGGGTCCGTCCGCCAGGGCTAGCCGGTAACTAGCTTAGACGCCCAGTTTTTTGGCGATCGCCAGCATCACGGCGCGGTCTTCTTCAGTAAAACCGCGGTCCGGCTCCAACGTGCCTTTAATTCGAACGGCGATGAGGCCGGGGAACGGAACGAAGAATTCTTCGTCGTCCCGCAACGGGCGCAGCGGTGGCGGAACTTCCGGTTGGTCGGCCCCGGGAACGTTAGACACGCCGATCCCCTTCGGTGGAATATTCACCGAAGCGGCTTCATCTTTGTTCAGCGTTAGCGCTTCCAGAAACGGCTTGCCATCGTCGTCAAACAACATAGCGCCGTTGACGGCGTAGGCAATGATCCGGTCGTAGGCTATGTTCCGGCGAATCGACGACTTCGCCGCCGGATCAAACCAGCACTTGGGCTGCTTGGTTCCGTCGAACTTGGGCGCCTCCATGCCGGTGGCCTTCTGATAATCTTCACGGGTCTGGTAGTAAGGGAACAGATACAGGCGCTCGATGCCGTATCGAACCTCGGATTGGACAGACATAAAATAGGTACCTCCAGCCATGAAACTAACAGGCCCGCGCACTATAACCGTTGGATCAAAATCCACAAGTTAATAAAAACAAAGGAAATATAAATATACGATCTAACGTGATCGTATAAGTTTTCATCGGCGTTTTTTTCGCAATGAGGGCTGAAAACGAATGCCGCGAGCCTCCGTTAAGACACGAGTCTCCGCGGCGTTTGCTACCGGTTGGAATTGAGATTGCGCCGGTTTGAACCCGGTTTGTTCCTTGGTTTTTTTCAGGTCACACGAGAGCGAGCACACGCTTACCGCCGATTTGGCTTAGAGGATTGAACGGGTGTGGACTTCAGGCGGCCGGCGTTTGGGTTCGCGGAGGAAGGCGTTGACCTCTTCAATCGACCCGAAGAGACCGGCGAAGAGCGGAGAGCGGCGGTCCGGGGCGCGGCGATATCGATTGAAGTCGGGCGCGCGGAACTGGCCGTTGCGGGCGATGACGGCGCAGCCCAGGGGACGGTACTCGTGAGTTCCCTGGGCCCAAGCTTCATCGGCTGACATCCATACTGCAAATCCCATCGCGATACTGATATTATCGACCGCATGCAACGGAGAGATTTCGTGACAGGCACGGTCGCGGCCGGATTGATGACCGCCGGAGCCCCGGTGAAGGCGGCTCCTTCCCATGGGCGGTTGAAGCAAGGGGTGTGCGGCGGCGTGTTTCGCGGCTCCAATCTGGACTTCGAAGCGCAGTGCCGGACGCTGGCCGAAATCGGCCTGGTGTCTTACGACCTGCAGGGGCCGGAGCGGTTTCCGATCATGAAGAAATACGGCATAGTGCCATCCATGGTGCCGGGGTCGAGCAAGTTGACCGACGGCGTGAACGACAAGAGCCTGCATAAGGAGATCATTGCGCGGACGCATGAACTGATCGACGCCTCAGCCGCGGCTGGCGCGCCGAACGTTATCATTCTCTCCGGCAACCGCCGTGGCAAGAGCGATGAAGAAGGCATGGCCAATACCGTGGCTTGCTTGAACGAACTGAAAAAACACGCCGAGGATAAGGGCGTCACGCTCTGTATGGAATTACTGAACAGTAAAGTGAATCACCCCGATTATCAGTGCGACCGCACAGTTTGGGGAGTGGAGGTCTGCAAGCGGGTGGCGTCGCCACGAGTGAAATTGCTCTACGACATTTACCATATGCAAATCATGGAAGGCGACATTATCCGCACGATTAGGGATAACTTCCAGTGGATTGCCCACTTCCATACGGCGGGCAATCCGGGACGCAATGAAATGAGCGTCGACCAGGAATTGAACTACAAGGGCATTGCGAAAGCGATCGCGGACCTGGGATTCAAGGGCTACATCTGCCACGAGTATTCGCCGAAGGTGAAGCCATGGCGCGAGGCGCTGGACGAGGCTGTGGCTTCTTGTAACGTCTAGTTAACTTGGGAGACCGCCCGGCTGTTTGGCCTCCGGAATTCTCTCGCTCGCTCCGGTTGATGCGCCCGCAGCGCTCGTTCGGCTGTAGTGCTCCATCTTGCCGTACTGTTTCGGGAACGGGAACGATTGCGAATAGGCCCCTTCGAGGAGCAAACAATCGGAAAGCCTCCGGCTTTGCCGGAGGATGCTTACTTGCCCGTAGAAGAAATAATCCGCTTCGTAGTACGTTGAATAGCGGGTGCCGGGGGGAAGCTTGCAACTGCCCGCCGGTTGCATTCCACCCTTTGTGTTCGCACGAATGATGTAGGCGACGCGTCCGAACGTACCTTTGCCGTCGCCGGGAACGACATTGAGCCCTAACTGCGGTATGGAGTTCGGAATCGCCGAATCCACCGACTGGTCGGGCTTGCCGTTCGCTAGCATGGCATGTACTTTCGTGCCATCGGCCGCTTCCCATGCGGGGGCTGCCGGGGCTTTGTCCCGATAGTGGCGAATGATTTCCCCTTTTTGAGTGACCAGGGCTCCGATGGGCTCGGATCGCGACCATTTGCCGTCGGCTTCGCAAGCATAAACCTGATATCCGACGGCGTGGGCGCTCAGCAAGCGAACGCTGCCGGCGGGGGGATCGAGCTTCTTGACGGACTGCGCCGCGCGTACGATCGGAAGTTCGGTGAAATTTGTTGTGCAACCGGCGCTCGTTAGCGCCAGCATGGTAATGAAAGAGGGTAAGGCTCTTTCGCGGATTGACTGAATCATGGGTAGCTCCTCCTTGGGGTGCACCCTAATTAGCGGGAAGGTTGACGAAAGGGGCCAAAAAATCGCAGTACCGGTGGCGGGAATGGCGGGTGCGCCGCGCCGCCAGCTTACCGCTGTCCACCCTCCACCGGCGATTCGGCCACGCGCGACGCCCACTCCGCGCCGGCCAGCACAATCATCGACGCCAGAAAACTCACGAGCACAATGATTACCGCCCAGTAAAACGGCCCATATTCGACCTGCAGCTTCCGAAGGAACGACGGCCAGATCCACTTCATCAAATACTTAAACGCTTCCAGCACCACGCCCACCACGATCGCGATCGGCACCACCCGCCGCCACGCCACCTTCGTATTCGGGAGAATCCAATAAATCAGGAAAAGAGCCAGCATCAACACGGGCATCGCAGCCATCTTGAAGAACACTACATTCGTCCAGTTCACCGTCCGGCCGATGGCGGAGCCATCGTTGTTCTTCAGGAATTCATAGTTCAACGCTCCGAGGACGATGGATAACAGCGCCAGCGATCCGCACGCGAAAATCAGCCCCATACTGACCAACTGATTCATTAGAAAACTGCGGTTCCTCTTCACGCCCCAGCATTTGTTCAATGCCACTTCCATCGGCTCAAAAATTCCGTTCGCCGTGAATAGCAGAAGGAGCAAGGACGTGTAGCTGAAGTGCTGAAACCGGTTCGGAATCCAGTTAATCCCATGGCGAATCAGCGCCTCCACCTCTTTTCCAAACAGATCGCTCATGGCGAAGTAAACGGCCTGTTCCGCCGAGTCCCACCCAATGGCCCGGCAAAACCATACCAGCACCAGCAAGAACGGGAAGAAGCTCAGCAGCACATTCGCGGCGATCGAGAAGCCGAAGACGTGGACTTCCACTTCCATCCAGTATTTTAGCGTCGGGCAGAAAGGCCGCAAGAATCGCATCGCCTACACGTCCCCCTCCAAAGAAGCCGCAAGCAAGAAGAAACCAATTGTAACCGTTTCTGAGAGAATAGCTCTTTAGGCATCGCTTTCACAAATGGTCATTGACGGCATCTATTACGCGCTCGGCCTCCTCGCGGGCGGCGCTCTCACCGGTTACCTTACGAAGCCCGCGTTCAGCATCCCGTTTCTAGTCCTGGCCGTTTTCTGCCTCTGGTTCTTCCGCGACCCCGACCGCAACATTCCCACCGGGCCGGTCGCCGTCTCGCCCGCCGACGGCAAAATCGTCGCGATCAAACCCGACGGGGGTCGAACCCGCATCAGCATCTTTCTCAACGTTTTCGACGTTCACGTCAACCGCTCCCCCATCGCCGGCAAGATCACCAGCGTCGAATACAAGACCGGCAAGTTCCTGGTCGCCAGTCGAGCGGAAGCCACTACCGACAACGAGCAGAACTTTATCACCGTCGAAGGCAACGGCACAAAGATCGTCTTCTCGCAGATCGCCGGCCTTATCGCTCGCCGCATCATTTGCTACAAAAAGGCGGGCGATATCGTCCAGGCAGGCGACCGCGTGGGCTACATCAAATTCGGCTCACGCGTAGATATGTTTCTCGGTCCCGAATGGACCGTCGAAGTGAAGGAAGGCCAGCGCGTCGCCGGCGGCTCCGACATCATCGCGCGCAGAAAGTAACAGCATGCCGCGCTTCAACATCGCCGAACGCCTTATCGATCCGAATTCCCCCGACCGTCGCCCGCGCCGCGCGGCCTACGCTCTCCCCACGCTCTTCACCGCCGGGAATCTACTTCTGGGCTTCCTCGCCATCATGGAGTCTTTCCGCGGTTCCATTGATTTCGCCCTTCAAATCCCCGACGCCTACCGCCACTTCGAACTCGCCGCCATCTACATCGGCATCTCCGTCTTTATCGACGGACTCGACGGCCGCATAGCCCGCCTGACCAACACCGTATCCGACTTCGGCCGCGAAATGGACTCGCTTGCCGACGTCATCAGTTTCGGTATCGCCCCCGGCATCCTCGCCTTCGCGTGGGGCGTCCAGTTTGTCGATTGGACCATCCTGCCCGACGCCAACA
This sequence comes from Bryobacteraceae bacterium, assembly GCA_046155405.1. Classification (GTDB taxonomy): domain Bacteria; phylum Acidobacteriota; class Terriglobia; order Bryobacterales; family Bryobacteraceae. The sequence goes on from JBJXFL010000157.1 coordinate 57,876, forward strand.
TGCGCGTCCAACTCCAGCGAGGCGCCTATTTCATCACCTTCCTCTTCCTACTGTGCGGCGCCTCGCGCCTCGCCCGTTTCAACATCTCCGTGAACCCGATTCCCAAAAACCCGGGCCGCGCCGACCGCAAGTACTTCGTCGGTCTGCCCATCCCGGCGGCGGCGGGGATGGTCGCCGCCGTCGTTTACGCGTTCGATTCGCAGCCCATCCGCAACTGGTTCGCCGCCATACTCTGGATGGCTCTCATCGGCCTTTTGGCATTCCTGATGGTATGTACCTGGCGGTACCGCAGCTTCAAGGATTTCAACCTCCTCAGCCCGCGGTCATTCAAATCAGTAATCACTCTCGGAAGCATTATCTACTTGCTCTTCAATTTTTCCCAACCGGTCCTCCTAGCCATGGCCTCTACCTACGTCGCCAGCGGCATCCTGATCCGCTTCGGCGGGCTCATTCGCCGCAAGTCGAAGCCTTCTCACGGCGCGCCGGAGACTCAAGTTGGCTAAGTCCGTCCTGCTCATCGGAGCCGACTCCCTCCTCGGCCGCGAGGTCCGCGATCGTTACACTGTCGGCGCCGTAGGCGTTCGGCTCCAATCCGCGACGCTCGAAAAGGACGCCGCCGCTGTCTTCGCGGCCAGCGAGGAAGAGATCGAAGTGGTGGCGGCAGTCGATGCGACCATGATCGACGACGCTGTCGCGGTTGTCGCTTCCAATTTCGCGAAGGAAGCGCTCTCCCGCCTCCGGGAGGCCGACTCCGCCATTCCTCTGATCGACCTCACAGGCGCACTTGAAGACGAACCCGGCGCGGTCCTCCGCGCGCCGCTTTTCGAGGTCCGCCCGGTTGAAGCTTCGATTCATCTCATCCCCCAACCCGGCGCTTGGCTCCTGGCGAGTTTCCTCAACGATCTCCATACCCAACACCCCGTGCTCCGTTCGGTCGTGACCCTTTTCGAACCCGCCAGCCAGTCCGGCCGGGCGGCGATTGACGAGCTTCAAAAACAAACGGTCGCCCTGCTGTCGTTCAAACCAATTCCCAAAACACACTACGCCGCTCAACTCAGCTTCAACCTGCTTTCCCGCACCGGCGAAGAGTCCAAGATCTCACTCCCCGAGCGTGAAGCTAGAATCCATCGTGAACTAAAGTCGCTATCCAAACTCCACGGCGCCGGCCTCCCCGCTCCGTCGGTCCGCTTAATACATGCGCCCACTTTTCATGGCTATGCCGCCAGCGTCTGGGTGGAATTCGCAACGCGCCCCAATATCGCCACCATCATTGCCAAGCTAAAAGTTGAAGGCGTAGATGTCCGCGACGAATTGCTCGATCCGCCCACCAACACCGGCGCCGCCGGCCAGTCCGGCTACGCCGTTGGCGCGATTGAAGCCGACCGCAACCATCCCACCGGCGCCTGGTTCTGGCTAGCCGCGGACAACTTCCGTCTCCAGGCCGACTTAACCATTGAGGTTCTTCGCGAACTGCTATGACCCGCCGGCACGCACTTGCGCTCACCTCCGTCCTCACCGGCTGCGGCTACCACGTCGGCGGCAAGTCGGACCTTCTTCCGAAGACCATTCAGACTGTCGCCATTCCGGCCTTTAATAATCTTACCGTCCGCTACAAACTAGCCGACCGGCTCGCGGGAGCCATCACCCGGGAGTTCATCGCCCGCACCCGCTATCAGATCATCACCGACCCTTCCCAAGCCGACGCCGTGCTCACCGGCACCATCCTTAACTTCACCGCATACCCCACGATCTTCGACCCCGCCACCGGCCGCGCCGCCGGAGTCCAAATCCAAGTGAATCTTCAACTCACGCTCGCCGAGCGCGCCACCAGCAAGGTTCTTTTCACCCGTCCGAACTACGATTTCCGCGAACGCTACGAAGTATCGGTCGACCAGACCCAGTATTTCGAAGAATCGGATCAGGCCCTGGAACGGCTTAGCCGCGACGTCGCCCGAAGCTTGCTGAGTTCGATCCTGGAGGCGTTCTAGCCGTGACCCCAGACGATCTCCTCTCAGCATTGAAAGCCAACAGAGTCGCGCCGGCCTACCTCTTCCTCGGTCCCGACGCCTGGCGCCGGGACGAGTGCAGGAAACTGCTGATCGAAAAAGCCCTCCCCGAAGAGGAACGCGAGCAAGGCTACAGCCGCCTCGACCTTGATGAGGTATCGCTCAGCGACGCTTTGGACGACGCGTGTTCCTACTCTTTGTTCGCGAGCACGCGCTTGATCTGGGTTTCCAGCGCCGAAGGAGCATTACCGCGCGGCGACGCCACCGAACCGCCGGAAGGTCTCGTGCGTTTCCTCAACGATCCTCCTCCCGGCGTGACGTTGGTCCTCCAGTGCAGCCGCTACGATTTCGATGGCGACGACAAAGCGAAACTCGAACGCGTCAAAAAGTTCTACGCGCCCGTTAAAGCGGTGGTTGAGTTCCCGCACCCCACTCCATTCGAAGCCCGCATCCTCGCTCAGCGCCTGGCGAAACAACTTGGCCTCACGGTCACCAACGAAGCCCTGGATCTGTTAATCGAAGCGACCGGCGCCAATGCCAGCCGTTTGGCGAACGAACTGGAAAAGCTCCGCTTGTTGACGGCGAACGCGACATTGGAGCACGTCCAACAACTAGTCCCCGACGCGAGGGAATCCACGATTTTCAATTTGGTAGCCGCTCTTGGCCGCCGCGACCGCAAAGCGTCGCTTGAAATCCTCGACACGCTGGTTCGAGACGGCGAATACCTGCCGTTAGCCCTGAACTTTCTAGCTACTCAATTCCGTTTCGCCCTTACCGCCAAAGAGGCTCGATTAGCCAACGCCCAAGCCATCCAAGCACATTTTTCGAAGCAAGGCGTACCGATGTGGCGCGCCCGCGCCGAGCAGGTTCAGCAAACAGCCGCCGCATTTCAGCCAACTCAGATGCGCAACGCCATTAAGTGGATCTTTCAAGCCGACCGGGGTCTTCGCGACACCCGTCCGGACGACCGCATCGTGATGGAGCAATTCATCCTCCGCCTTACTGCAAAGGGTTGACCGCCGGTTGCAGTGAACGGAAACGGATCACGGGCCACCTGTATAGGGTTGCCGGGTTTTCCGGTTTTTGTTCGTTTTCAGTATCTGGTGGGACCCTTAGCGGGGACGCAATTGAACACGCCGCCCACCGAGAAGGACCCGAAAAAGACGCGAGGGAAGTTGTCGCACGGTTTAACGGGAATCGGCGTGGGGACGGTCGTGAGTTGTCGATCTAGTGCTTAGTTGCGTAAGTTGACAATAGTATTTCGGAGTTGGCTGCCCTTGACCTCGCGTTTGCGCCATCGAAACGGTTTGGCATGTTCATTGTGGTTGCGGATGAAGTGTTCGACGGCGTCC
>JBJXFL010000160.1:0-103807 GCA_046155405.1 Bryobacteraceae bacterium
GATCATCGCCCGCTCAAACCACCGCGCCGGCAGCACGTTTAACAGCACGCCCTGCACGGCTATCAACCCAAAAAACACTACCCCGCAAGCCCCGCATATCATCGCGAAAGTAACCCCCAACGCCGCCCCGGTAACGCCAGCCAACACCAACGAAACCGGCGCAACCAACACGAAAGCCAGCCCAACAAACGCCAATCCCAACGCCGCGAACTTCGCTAAAAATACATCCAAAGCGCTCACCGGCCACGCAGCCATCGCCAGGCAATCCCGTAGCGACGGATATACCGATTGCCACAACACCGCCACCAGCAGCCCCGCCACGCACATCGCCATCGCGGTCAACGACAAGACATCGTTCGCCGCATCTCCCGGCAATCCCAGCGCCTCCAGCTTTTTGTACTTAAACAGCAACAGCGCGAACAGCAGCATCCAACTCGACGCCAAAATCGACGTCGCGCCAACAGCCACCCGCGACCACTCGCCGCGCGATGCTACCAGCTCGCTATCGAAGAACCCAGGCAGGAAATGCCGGACCAGTTCGAACCGCGTCCCGTGTGTCTCCTCCAGCCACGCCCTCATCGCGCCACCGCTTCCAGAATCCTCCGCGCCGTCACCTCCGTGTCTTCCGTCTGTGTCAACTGCGCGAACACGCCCTCCAAGGATTGCTCCGCCATCAGCGCCCGCAAGTTCGAAACCGAATCGTGCGCCGCCACCTTGCCCTTCCGCAAGATCAGTACCGATGTCGCGACTTTCTCCACCACCTCCAACACGTGCGAGCTATACAGCACCATCTTTCGCCGTTCCGCCAGCGCCTGCAACAGGCTCCGCAGCACCATTGACGCGTTCACGTCCAATCCCGAGAACGGTTCGTCCAGGATCAGCAATTCCGGATCGTGCAAGAGCGCCGACGATAGCAGCACCTTCTGCCGCATGCCCTTTGAATACGCGGCCAGCGGCGCATGCCGGTCCTCCCACAACCCGAATAACCGCAATAGCTCGTCCATCTTCGGCTCCAGGTCCACCCGCCGCATTCCGTGCAGCCGGCCCGCCAGTTGCAGATACTCCCGCCCGCTCAAGTGCGGGTAAAGATGCGCCTCCTCCGCCACATACCCAATGCGGCGCTGATACGCCTTCATGTCCGCCACGACGTTCTCGCCGTTGAAAAGTATCTCGCCCGCGGAAGGCTCCACCAGCCCCGTGAGCATCTTAACCGTCGTACTTTTCCCCGCCCCGTTGGCGCCTAAGTAGCCGAGGATCTCTCCCGGTCCTATCGTAAAGCTAACCTGATCGACGGCGGTAACGCCGCTGTATCGCTTGGTGAGTTGACGCACTTCGAGCATGATGCGGCCTTAGACGCCGCCATGTTCGAAATGGTTCCAGCGTTACCGGCCGCCGCGTTCTCCAACTTTTCGCGCCCAAATTTGTACGTTCAAATCGGAGCTCTTGTTCCACGCCGCGCCGCTCGCGTCATACTCATTCGCATACCGCCCCGCCGCCTCAAACAGCAACAATTTTCCATCCGCCCCATCGGCCGGCGCCTCGCCCTGCGTGGCGTTCGAACCATGCGTGAACCAGGGATAAATCTCGCCCTTCTCGCCCACGTTCCGGCCCATGCCCCACGCGCCAAAGCGGTAACGCGCCCCGCCTTCCACGCGCAAATTCAAATTCCGAAACTCAATCTGATAGATCTTTAGATGCGCCCCGAAATTCTCATACAACGGCGCATCGGACGCTTCAGTGATCACAATATCCGCGCCCTCCACCGCATTCGATCCGCGCGCCAACCGGCCCGACGCCACCGGCGTCAAGTCTTCCTCATCCCCACCGACATACAACCGCACATCCTGATAAACATCGCCCAAATGAGCGGGGTCGATATCGGACGCTCCTGGCACGGCCCAAACACGGAGCGTGTTCAGCACCCATTTCTCGCCCGCCTGGCCAATCACAAAATCATCCCCGGCGAAACCCTGGTCGTACAAAGTCCAGCGCACGTTCGATCGCGCGGTGGCGCCCGACGCATCGTTCCAGTTCGCCCGCGGCAACCCGCGGTCAACCACTAGTGTTCCCGCTTCCTGCGCAAAGGCGGCGGCAAATAAAGCCGCGCTTCCAATCAGTCCACGAATCATCATATTCCTCATTCTAATTAATTTTCGCCGGCCACGGTTTTGTCCGCGGTTACAACACTCCGCAACCCAAACGGCAACGGCACCGGCTTGCTGGTATCGAACTTCTCCTTCTGCCGCGACCCCACCACATTGATCATCTTTTCCACCATGAACGCCGGCAACCGGATGCTCTGAAAGTACGCCTTTTCAACGGAAAAAGTGCCAACTCCCCCCGCCGCGTTCAACCGCAGATCGATCCAAACTTCCTTTTTCCCGTTCAACACCGGCTTTAGCAACATCGGCACCGTCCCCGGCCGCGCCTTCTCCACCAGGTCAAAATCCACCACCGTAAATGTAGAGACGTAATTTCCCGGAAAGAACTTCACCGTCAGCCGATCCAGGCCCGGCCGCGGGTTCACCTGCCGCGCATGTTGCAGATACTCGTTCACTTCCGCCTCCGTTAACTGAAAACGCACCTTTTGTTTCGACGATTGCGCCTGATTCAAATCCCCAAATAGCCGAAGCACTTTTTGCACCGCCGCCGGCTGCGCACCCACGCAAAACACTGGGAAAAAAAGAACGAACAAACGGATGTTAAACACTCCTTCCATCATACGATCCGCCTGTGATAGCGTACGTTTACCTATGCGAACGTCGACGCTCCTCGCCCTCTCCGCCCTCTCCGCCTTCGCGCAAGCGACGTGGGAAAACCCCGTCAAAAAGCTCCTTAAAGAAGGCAAGCCTGTGATCGGCGCCACCATCACCGTGGCCAGCCCCGAAGTGGCCGCGCAGGCGGCCGGCATGGGCTTCGATTTCCTCTGGATCGAAATGGAGCACAGCCCGATTACGCTGGAGACGGCTCGCAATATGATCCTCGCCACGCGCGGCCTGAAAGCCATGCCATTCATCCGCGTCCCCGTCAACGAACTTTGGACCGCCAAACGCGCGCTTGACGCCGGCGCCATTGGCGTCGTCTTCCCATTCACGTCCACGCCGCAACTCGCCAAACAAGCCGTAGACGCAATGAAATATCCGCCCGCCGGCCGCCGCGGATCCGGCCCCGCTCTCGCCACCTTCCGCTGGCCCGCGCCCGAAGGCTATGCGGACTTCATCGACAAAAACGCGATGGTTATTGTGATCATCGAAGAGGTGAGCGCCGTCGAAAAGATCGACGAAATCGCCGCCACACCGGGCATTGACGTTCTTTTCATCGGTACCAACGATCTCGCTTACTCGCTCGGCCTCCGCGGTAATCAAAACGATCCGCGCCACAAGGAAGCCGTCCGCAAAATCGTCGCCGCCGCCAAGAAAAATAATCTTCCCGTTGGCCGCCCCGCCGCCAACCCCGCGCAAATTCAGGAGTGGATCAAGGAAGGCTTCACGTTCTTCCAGGGTCCGTCCGACATGGTCCTGATGCGCACCGGAGCCGAAAATCTGTTGAAGCCCTTCGGCAAATGGGCCGCCGACGGCAAGGACCGCCCGATTTATTGACGGGTGACAATCGTACCCGGCCGCGCCCCCGTATGCGTGCCGCGGTCGAGCACCACGGTTCCGTTCACCACCACATACTCCACGCCCGTCGCGTACTGGTGCGGCTGGTCGAATGTAGCCTTGTCGATAATCGTCTTCGGATCAAAAACGGTAACGTCCGCCGGAAAGCCCACGCGCAATAGTCCCCGGTCAAAAATCCGCAGCTTTGACGCATTCGCCGAAGTCACCTTCCGGATGGCTTCCTCCAGTGTGATCACTTTCTCCTCCCGCACATAACGCCCCAAAACCCGCGGAAAAGTCCCATAAAATCGCGGATGCGGATGCTGCGCCGCTAACAGTCCCTCCGTCGCAATCGCCGTGCCATCGCTCCCAATCGAAACAAACGGCTGCTTCAACGCAAACCGCATGTCCTCTTCTGAATGGTGAAAATACACGGTTGACACTGACCCGCCGTTATCGACTAACACCTTGAACAACACATCCACCGGATCCCCGCCAATATCGCGAATGACCTCATTCATTCGTCGCCCCTGATACTTCTTATACGCCGGGTTCGAAAGCGACGCCAATAACATCCCCTCCCACGATCCCGTGGCCGTGTAGTGGTTGTACCAATTGGTGCCCGGAATGCCATTCAGAACCTCTCGCCGCAGCCGCTCCTTCAAAGCCGGGTTCTGTATGTTCTCCATCAACTTCGCGCGCCCGCCCTCATGCGCCCACGGCGGCAAAATACTGGCCAAATTGTTCTGCCCCGCGCGATACGGATACACGTGCGCCTCCACCTCCTGGCCCTGCGCGCGGGCATTCGCGATCAAACCGATCAATTCCGGCATCTGCCCCCACAGCTTATGGTCGGCAATCTTAATGTGAATCACATCGACCGGCAAGCCCGCCCGCCGCCCGATATCGATCGCCTCCCGCACGGACTCAAAAACACCCTGGCCCTCCGTCCGCATATGCGTCGAATAAATCCCGCCCGCCTTCGCCGCTTCCTCGCACATGGCCACCAAAGTATCGGTGTCGATCCACGCTCCCGGCGGCCCGCTCAGCGAACTCGAAACGCCCAATGCGCCATCCGCCATCGCCTCCCGTACGGCAGCCCGCATCTGGGTCAACTCCGCCGGCGTCGGCGGCCCGGCCTTCGGCCCATGCGTCCGGACCCAGATCTGGCTCGACCCTACATAGCTCCCCACATTCGTACTGATCCCCCGTTGTTTCAACCGCGCCCAGTAGTCGGTAAATCGCGGAAAATCGCGGGACGGCGCGGCCGATTCGCCCTCGCCGAAAATCATCGTCGTCACGCCCTGCCGCACCATGCTTTGGGCGTTGCCGTCGGTCAGCAGCGTCGAATCGGAATGGTTGTGTATGTCGATAAAACCGGGGCTGACGATCAAGCCCTTCGCTTCAATCACTCGTTTAGCGGTCTTCCCGGCTAGCCGCCCCATCGCCGCCACGCGTCCATCCTTCAACGCGACGTCGGCCAGGAACGAAGGGTTCCCCGTGCCATCCGCGACGCGCCCGCCGCGGATTACCAAATCGAAATCCTGCGCCTGTAGCGCAAATACAAATAGTAGGAAGAGTGTAGTTTTCACGGTAGTTTAGGCCAATTACATTCTTGCGCAATCGCGCCCAGCAGCGGGCGAATCAACCGTCCCCCGCTGTCGGAGTTAGTCATGACAACGGCGCCATGGCTCGCATCGGCCCGGCAGATCAGTTCGCAACGGTAGCCGGCATTGGCGCCCCCGTGTCCGAACCACCCCTGTGCGCCCACAAAGCCAAGCCCGTGCTTCCCGATATGCGGAACAATCATCCGCTCCGCTATCTCTCGCTCAATGATCTTATTCGATTCCCCCATCACCCCGCGCGCCACCGCAATTGCAAACAAACTCAAATCCGTCGGCGTCGTCCACAGTCCCGCCGCCGCCATCTCGGGATATGTGTGCCACCCGCCCGTATACGACCGCCCGGTATCATGGAACCCCACCGCCGTGCGCGCCGCTCGCGCCTCCGGCAGCGGCTGTTCAAATGTGCTGTTGTGCATCCCCAGCCGGCCTAACACAATCCGCTGCATCAACTCCGGAAACGGCCGCTGAAACCGTTCCGTCAACAACAACTGCAGCACCGTATACCCGCCGCCCGAATAGCGGTACAGTGTGCCGGGGACCACATCCACGCGCACCGCTTTCGTATTCGCCGGCGGCGTCCCATCCAGCACTTGCCGCACCATCGGCACGGCTTGGCCCTCGCTATAGCCGGGAAAGCCATGCACGGTCAGTCCCGCCGTATGGCTCAGTATCCCCCGCACCGTAACTTTCGTTGTCCGCGTAAACTCGTTATCGGGCACCTTCCACGCCGTCAGCTTTTCATTGACGTTCTCATCGAGCCCGAAATTTCCATATTGCGCCATATGCAGCGCCGCCATCGCGGTCACCGGTTTGCTGATCGAAGCGGCTTGAAACAGAGTCCCCGCGCTTGCCGCCACGCCGTACGTTCGCGCCCATTCCACCGCTCCGTCGCGTATCACCGCCACGCTCACCGCCGGTGTCTTCTGTTCCGCCATGGAGACGGACGGCCGCCATAGCGTTTCGATCCGGCGAATGCGGTCTTCCAGCGGCCCGGCGTACGTTGCGACGCCCACCCCCAGCGCCAGGAATTGTCTGCGCGGCAACATCCGGAATCTTTCTATCATGCCTTATTGCCGGGCGGTTTGTTCGATCCCAGCCGGTCGATTGATCCGGCCCTCCAACTCTCCCAGCCCTCGTAGAATTTCCTCGAATGGAATGAACTCCCCGAAGATCATCACCCTAATCGCCGCATAGTCCCGCTGCAGCGCCGCCACCTGGTCATACTGCGCTAGCAATCGTGGAGTCCCCGGAACCGCATCTTCATACTTCGCCCATGGACGCGGATAGAACTGCATCTTAAAGGCGACCACCGCTGCCAGCATGGCGGTATCCCGCGCCGCCTACCGCCCCAAGTCGCTCACCGCCAACTTATACAGGTCGTAGTAATGCCGTGAATACCGCGACGGCGGCACACCGGGGCGATGCGCCTGCTCATGCAGAATCGTCGCCTTCTCCCAAAACGTCCGCTCTGCCTCGATCGCCTTCACTGCACATAGCGGTTCTACGAATACACCCGGGAAAGCATCCGCCGCATACGGCCTGATTTCCCTTATCGACGAAGGAACCATCGAAAGCGCAAAGGCCGGTCGCGGCCCCCAACCGTTCAGGAACTCTCCCACCCCCTTCGCCGCGACCGAGTCCGTTTTGCGCGAGTTCCTCAAGACAGCGGCCCAATTTCCAACCGCACCTCCGGCCGCAAATAACCCTCCTGAAACGCTGCCGGATACATAACGTTAATGGTGTGCTTGTCTTTGGGATCGAGAGCGGTCCCTACTCCCGCCAGCGTCGTCGCCAGTCGCGTCAATAGAGCCCCGCCGATCATTCTCCCTGCAAGGAAATATAGCACTTTTTCCTTGCACCACAACTGGTACCACAACTGCACAGTGTGCGGTCGGCGCCTGTTTTTCGTTTCTGATCCCAGCTCTTCGGAAACCGCCCCGCGGCCGCCACCGGAACCGTCGCCCCAGTCAACCCCGTCCCGGATTCCGGTATGTTACCTACGAATTGCCTCCGGCATATTCCGAATCGGAAATGTCACCCCGCTAAACATAACCGTCGGCGTGGAGAAGAAAAGAAAAGCGCCGCCATCGGCGCCTACTGATGGCCTGCCCCAGCTCTCAACCGCAATCATAATCGTCGTACCACAACGACTTCGGATAGTTGGCGCTACTCAATCTCCTGCAACCGAATCACTATACACAGCCCAAAATTGCCGCGCTTGCTCTACGCGTCTTATATACATATAAGCAATCGAATATATGCCAAAAGTTTGTTAAAGGATTGATTTCGTGGCACTTGTACATTCTCCCCGAAATGAAACTGCGCCAAGGCCATAGTGGAAAATGTACATTCCCATTATTACCAGTACTCGCCAAATTACCTGCTTTAAAAAATGACATGGACCATGTGATCTTTGTAAACCGGCTCATTATAAGAGACTTACACATTTCACCCGGAGCCGTCCGCCGGGGTCTCGCGGGTTGGTCGAACAATTGCTACTCTGGCCCCGACAAGCTAAACCACCCAAAAAGTTGATAGTTGAAGCCGGACAAACGTTTCATGAAACCGTAAATTTAACAGCGAGGATCGTGCCTTGAAGTTGACAGCTACCAACCCAGCAGCCCGATGCGGGTTTTTCCATGACCCCAGAAATCAGGGAGTTCCTGACGTTTCCCTAGCGAGATCTCTTCGCGGATTTCCTAGGACACGGCCGCCAGTGCCATCAAGTTCGATCTTCAGATTCCAAAATCAAGGGTCATAATCTTGCGCTGGAGCCCTGAAACAGGCGGCTGTACCGTCGAAAATCCACTCCGATCAGTCTTTCGGAGTGAATCTGACGAATGTCAAACGGATTCGCGAGTTGCATCGAGTACGGTTCGAAACGGTTTTAACCGTTTCGATGCCCCCATTTTTTAAGATGCAGGACTTAGCCCATCACTGTCTCTATGATACTTCCAACTAGCCGGCCGCCTTGGCGTCCTCGCCCACCGTCAGCACGTCGTTTCGCGTGAACGATATACCCGGCTTCGTCCGGTCCCAACTCGCGACAATCGGTATCCGCATAGCGGTCGTGGAGACTTGGTTTCATCGAACCGGGCTTTCCATACGACGTTATCGGTTCGAATTCATACTAACCCACCAAATCGGCGCGAAAGCGACATACTAACAATCCTGATTTTTTGCGCTGAAACTGCTAAGGAACGGAAGTCATCATGAAGTCTGCACAACATCATTTTGCCGGACGCCGGGAAGATCGATCGCGTAAACACACGCTACTCGCTCCGGTTCGCTGGCGCCAGGAGCATCGTTTCAGGGACCTCGTCGTCGATCCATCGGGTCATAGCGAACTCATTCGCGCGATCCAACGATTCAGAGGCAAGTCGTATATCGAGGACGGTGCGTTGCGTGAAAACCACTTGACCGCGGATGGGCGGCACAGTCAACCGATGGATTACGACAGTTGGCACTTCGTTGTCCAGGATGACCTGGGTGAAGTTACGAGCTGCGCCCGGTATTATCCGATTCCCGAACCTCGATTCGAGTCGACCGTCGCGTCGAAATCGGCCCTGGCTAAATCTCCCGAGTGGCGGGCGAAGGTGAAGGGCGTCGTCGAGAACTCCATAACCCGCGCAACGGAGCGGGGGGCGAATTTTGCGGAGTTGGGAGGTTGGTGCGTCGCCAACGCGTCGAGGAATACGTCTGAGGCATTGCGCAGCGTTCTTTACATGTATGCGCTCGGTGAAATCCTCGGAGGGACTATTGGGCTGAGCACCGCGACCAAGCGCCACTCCTCCTCGTCGATCCTGCAGCGCCTCGGCGCTAAAAAGGCCGGTCTGAATGGCGAAGAGCTACCGTCCTACTTCGAGCCGATGTTCGATTGCGAAATGGAGTTGCTCCAGTTCGATTCGTTGCGTCCGGCGGATAGGTACGCGCACCACGTGGCCGAATACGGCGCGAGGATGAAAGCTGAGATGCGAGTGATATGCTGCCAGCCTCCTCCGTCGACTTGTGTTCCGTCTCTAAAGGCATTGCTGAAGGCGCTGAGCCCAGCGGCGCAGGCCGAAACCCGGCTTATTCCGCTGGAAGTTTAGTTCGACGAGGTTCCACGACTCCCGCGACTCCAAATCGTGACCACCGGACGCCACTAGCGACCAAATAACGTCACGCTCGACTCCTTGTGCAATTCTGGCCTCTTCAGCTCCATCGGAGGTAAGCTATAGAAAATAATAGAAAATACCGTATTCTCCATAGGTTAAATTTCGCGGAAAGTAAGGTTCTTTCTCGTCCATAATAGAGTGGCCCGCTGATTGCTTATGTAAACGACGAGCCGCTCCATTTGCACGTCCGGACTTTCTTGTGGTATTGTTGTCATTTCTGGCTAGGGCCTTCTCCCGTCTGCCCCTTCCGCCATGTGGCGGGTGGGTTGTGAAGTGCGACTTGGGAAGTGCCGTAGTTGCGTTTGACGACATGCCTATCGAAGGCAGCAATAAAAAGGCCAATGAGCGAACTCGACTTTTAACTGTAATGTAACTTGGATGATTTAAACTGGCTTTCGTTTTACAGCGAATATTTCGGAAGGAGAAATTATGAACTTTAACAAAACAAAAACAGCGATACTCAGTGGGGTATTGCTCATGGGGGTAACGACCGCAAACCTTGGTGCGACGGCCATAACGGGCACCGTCAATCTCTCGGGGTCTTCAGGAGTTAGCGCAACTTCGGTTGACTTCTTCGGAAACGCCGCGTTGGGTTGCAGCATTCCGGGTGTTGGCGCCATCGGCTGCTTCCTTGCCAACGTCCCGCTCTCCGGCGACTTTGCAACGCTGGTTCCCGGCCAAGTCGGAGGGTCGATAAAGGATCTGCAGGGCCCGCCTATCAGCGGAAACATCTCGCTGCTCGCGTTTATGACCTTCGCCAATGGCGTCGTGTTCGACTTGACGCGCGTTATTCCCGGCGGCGCACCGGCCTGCTCGACCGTTGACGGAACCCTCGCCAACGTCACTTGCACGCCCATAATCGGTGGGCAGGTTTCGCCTTTCGTTCTTACGAATTCCTCCGATGCGTCGAACGCATCGGTCTTTTTCAATGTGGAAGTCAACGCCTATAAGGGCACCTTCGCATCGGGATTCAGTCTTTACAAAGGTGCGTTCAATACTCCTTCGGCCGGTAAAAATATAGCCGGAATACTCGCGGATATAACGGCGGGTAACACTGTCTCGGCGGCCTATTCGGCGAACTTCGTCGGCAGTCCAATTCCCGAGCCGGAAACGGTAACGCTGTTCAGTCTCGGGCTGGTAGCGATTCTTTTGGGCGGCTTGCGCTCAAAGCGCCGGTCCGGATCGAACTGAAGGAAACCGTATTCTTACGTCACTCCGCCGGCTAACGCTTCGTGCGTTCGAAGTCGGCGGTTGGGCTGAGAGTCTTGGCTGTAATGATCGAGGCACAGTGGGAAAAGGCGCTGGAAGAGTGGCGCGTTTCCCTGGGTGCCGATTATGTTTTAACGGATCGGTCCGCCCTTAGCGTCGCCGAGACCACGACGTTCGCCACTAATCAGGTTATTCCCGCGATCCTGCGTCCGTCTTCGCGAGGCGAGGTGCAGGACTGTCTCCGTATCGCAAATCGGTTTCGGGTGCCGTTGTATCCCGTAAGTAGCGGAAAGAATTGGGGATACGGGTCGGGCGTGCCTCCCCGCAGCCATACCGCAATTCTGGATTTGGGGCGGATAAACCGGATTGTCGATTTCAGCGAGAAACTGGCGTACGTAACTGTCGAACCGGGCGTCACGCAGCGGCAGTTACAAGAATTTCTGACTTATAGGAAATCGCGGCTATGGATGGATGCCACCGGCTCCAGTCCGCGATCAAGCTTAATCGGCAATACGATGGAGCGTGGCTTTGGGCATACGCCTTACGGTGACCATTTTGCCAACTCTTGCGGCTTGGAAGTGGTATTGCCGAATGGCGAGTGCATCGAAACCGGCTATAGCCGGTTCGCCAATGCGCTAACCGGTCCGCTCCACCGCTGGGGCGTCGGCCCCTCCCTGGACGGGCTGTTTTCCCAGTCAAACTTCGGCGTCGTGACGCGGATGAGTATTTGGCTGATGCCCGCGCCGGAGTACTTCCAGGCGTTCTTCTTTCGCTGTGACCGCGAGGAACAATTGGGACCGGTCATCGAAGCCTTAAGCCGTCTCCGCCTGACCGGAGCTTTGCAAAGTACGGTTCACGTCGGGAACGACTACAAAGTGATAGGCGGACTTCAACAGTATCCTTGGACGGAAACGAATGGTGAAACGCCGTTGTCCCAGGCGCGGATGGAGGAGTTTCGGACTCATAGGAAAATTGGCGCTTGGAATGGCTCCGGCGGGCTGTACGGAACAAAGGGCCAGGTGACCGAATCCCGCCGTTTGATCCGGTCCGCGCTGAAGGGAAAAGTTAACCGGCTAAGCTTCCTGGATGACCGTCTGCTGGCCCTCTCGCTTCGCTATGCAAGGCCGATCAAGTTCTTCACCGGCTGGGATCTTTCAAATACGCTGGCCGTGCTGCAGCCTCTGTACGGACTCCTGAAAGGAATTCCCACCGACCGTTCGCTGACAAGCGCCTATTGGCGAAAGCGAACACCGATTCCCTTGGACATGGAAATGGACCCGGATCGGGACGGTTGCGGCTTGCTCTGGTTCGCCCCCATCCTGCCGGCGGATGGCAGTGACGTGGCCAAGGTCCGCGCCGTAACCGTGGAGACGTTGCTCTCCGCCGGTTTCGAACCCATGATCTCTCTGACGCTGATTAACGGCCGCGCGATTGCCTGCGTAATCTCCATCTCGTTTGACCGGGCCGTACCCGGCGAGGATCGGCGCGCGATGAACTGTTATGAGAGCTTGGTTGCGAACATTAATTCACTGGGCTACTATTCGTACCGGCTCGGTATCCAATCGATGGCGGAAATGAATATCTCCGATAGTTACCGGGCGTTCTTGAGGACCATGAAAGACGCGCTTGACCCGTCCGGCATCCTGGCTCCCGGACGTTATGAACCGGCCGAACGCCAGCGGGCCAAAGGGCAAGACTAATCCAGCCGCTTCTGAAATCTTCCCGCGCTCACGAGCAGAATCGTGACTCCAATCAAACCCATCGCGGCCAACTGCGGCCACAGAATATCCACCCCCGTCCCCTTCAAAAACACCCCTCGCAGCACTTCAATGAAATATCGCAAGGGGTTCAAATAAGTAATCCATTGAATCGCCTCCGGCATATTCCGTATTGGAAAAGTGAACCCGCTTAGCATGAACGCCGGCGTGAAGAAGAAAAATGCCGACATCATCGCCTGCTGCTGCGTCCTCGATATGGTCGACAGAAACAGCCCAGTCCCCAATGTCGAGAGCAAGAATAAGCACGACGATCCAACCAGCATCCAGATAGACCCCCGGAACGGCACGTGAAAGACGATCAACGCCGTGATCGTCGCAAGCGCCATGTCCAGCAGCCCAATCAGCGCGAACGGAATCGTCTTGCCCAGCATCAGTTCCAGCGGCCGGATCGGCGTTACCATTAGCTGCTCCATCGTGCCGATCTCTTTCTCCCTGACAATCGCCATCGCCGTCAACATCAGCGTGATCAGCGTAATGATGTTCATCACCACGCCCGGCACAAAGTAATTCCGGCTCTTCAGTTCCTCGTTGAACCACGCTCGCTGCTGTATTTCAACGCCCCCCGTCGTCCACGGCGTCCGCGCCCGGCCAAGGTTGGCGACGATCCGATTGACATACGCCGAGACAATCCCGGCGTCGTTGGAATTGGTGCCGTCCATCAACACCTGCACTTGTCCCGTCCGCCCGCGATCCATGTCCGCGCCAAACCCGGGACCCACCCTCACCACGCTCAATACCGCCCCCCGGTCCAGCAACAACTGTGCTTCCGCCTCCGACTCCGGCCGCGCGACTACCTGAAAGTACCGCGAACTGGATAGCATCGCGCCCAACTCCCGGCTCGCCGGCGACCGGTCCTGGTCGAACCACGCCACCCGCGCATTCTCCACATCCAGATTCACCGCGAATCCGAAAATGATCAACTGCAATATCGGCGGCAGAATCACCATTATCCGGAGCCGCGGTTCCCGCAGAACTTGAAATAGCTCCTTCCGTAGAATCGTGAGAATTCGGTCCCACATCTTCACGCCACCTTGTGCCCAATTTTCCGGGTTGCCAGCGTAAACACTACCCCGGCATAGAGCGCCAGAAAGAGAATCTGGGTCCACAGCAGCGCCATCCCCTCGCCCTTCAGGTACACGGCTTTCAACACGACGATGAAATAGCGCGCCGGAACCACGTAAGTGGCAATCTGAATCGCCTGCGGCATGTTTTCCACCGAGTACATGAACCCGCTCAACAGGAACGCCGGCAGGAAACTGCTCAACATGCCCATCTGGTAGGCCAGCAACTGCGTCTTCGCGATAGCGGAAATCAAGATGCCCCAGGAAAGCGCTCCAAAGAGAAATAACCCGCTCGCAAAAGCCAGGAAGAACAAATTTCCTCGCAACGGCACGTCAAATACATAGATGCCCATCAACACGGAGGTCAGCACGTCCACGGCGCCGATCGCGAAGTAAGCCGCCAACTTGCCCAATACAATCTCCGCCGGTCTAAGCGGCGTCGAAAGCAGTTGCTCCATCGAGCCGTTCTCCCATTCGCGCGCGATGGTCAACGACGTTAGAAGCGCCGCGATGATCATCAGCACAACCGCAATCAGCCCTGGAATCAGATAGTTCCGCGACTTAAGATCGGAGTTGTACCAGACTCGCACTTGCGCCTCCGCGGGGGTCACCGGGTGCTGGCCCGTTAGCTTATTGATTCGCACCGCCGTTCGTTCCAAAGCCCAGACGGAAATCAACGCCTGTGCGTAGTTGATTGCAATGGAGGCGGTGTTGGAGTCGGACCCATCGAGCAGCAACTGCACGGAGGGCCTCTCTCCGCGCGAAAGATCCCGATGGAACCCGGCCGGAATGACGACGGCCAGCAAAATCGAACCGCGATCGATCTCGCGGTTTACCAGTACCGTCGACGTGTCCACACCGCGTACATCGAAATAAGGCGTGCCCTCGAATCGAGCGCGCAGATCGCGGCTCGCCGGCGACTGGTCCCGATCGACGATCAGCGTCGGAATGTGGTCCACGTCGAGCGAAAGCGCATAGCCAAACAGAATCAGCATGAACAGCGGCACCAGCAGCGCCATCACCAGGCTGCGCGTGTCGCGCACGATATGCAGAAATTCTTTCCGCGCCATCGCCCGCACGCGCCGGTACTTCATGCCGCTACCCCGTCTTCGCGTTCAATCGCGGTAATAAAGACAGCTTCCATACTGCCCACGCCCATCTGCCGCTTCAACTCGTGCGGCGAATCCATCGCCACCGCCTTGCCCTTATAAAGCAGCGCGATCCGATGGCAGTATTCCGCCTCATCCATATAGTGGGTGGTGACAAAAATGGTGCGCCCGGCCTGCGAAAGTTGATCGATCAGATCCCAGAATGCCCGTCGCGCTATCGGGTCGACTCCGCTTGTCGGTTCATCGAGAAACAGCACCGGCGGCTCATGCAGAATTGCCGTGCCCAAAGCCAAACGCTGCTTCCAACCGCCAGCCAGCAACCGGGTCATAACGGCGCGCTTGTCCTTCAAGCCAGCCATCTCGATCGCATACTGTTTCCGTTCCTCCCGCCGGTCTTTCGGAACGCCATAGATTCCGCAGAAGAAATTCAGGTTCTCTTCGACGGTCAGGTCGTCGTAAAGGGAGAACTTCTGTGACATGTAGCCAATGCTGCGCTTAACGCTCTCCGGCTCTTTCGCCACATCGAACCCATTCACCACCGCCGACCCGCCCGACGGCGCCAGCAGCCCGCACAAAATCCGGATCGTAGTGGATTTCCCCGCGCCATTCGGTCCCAAAAAGCCAAAAATCTCCCCCTTGGCGACTGTAAGGCTGACGTGGTCGACAGCGACAAAATCCACGAAACGCTTCACCAGTCCGCGAACTTCAACGGCGTGATCAAGCGGCATGTCCCACCTCCGCCCCGATTACTGAAACGAACACGTCCTCCAACGTCGGCTGAATCCGCTCCCATTTCCCATCAACGACAGGCAGCGCCGAGCCGTTCTTTAGGAAGACATGCAGCGCCGCGCCCGCCGGCTTCACCGAGAGCACATCCGGCGCTCCCGCCAACGCCCGGCGTATCGCCCGCAGGTCCGCTCCCGTCACCTCATAGCAGTCTCCCGGCATCTGCGCCTTCAGTTCCGCCGGTGTGCCCATTCGGATCAGCCGTCCTTCATGCATCAGCGCTACCCGATGGCACCGCTCCGCCTCGTCCAAGTAGGCCGTTGTTACCAACAGCGTCATCCCGTCCCGAACGAGTTCTTCCAAAATCGTCCAGAAATCCCGCCGCGAAACCGGATCCACGCCGTTCGTCGGCTCGTCCAGCAACAGAATCTCGGGCTTGTGCAGCAGCGTGCACATCAACGCCAGCTTCTGTTTCATCCCACCCGAGAGCTTTGCCGCCGGCCGCTCGCGAAACGGGGCCATCCGCGTCATTCCGAGCAATTTCAGCTTCAGCGGCTCCAACTCCGCCGGGGCCACGCCGAACAAATCGGCGTAGAAGTCCATGTTTTCCTCAACGGTCAAGTCCCCATACAACCCGAACTTTTGCGCCATATACCCGATCCGGTCCCGCACCGCGTCGGGCTTCTCGGAAACATCGAACCCAGCGACAAGCGCCTTTCCCCCATCGGCGTCCAGTAATCCGGTCAACAGGCGTAAAGTCGTCGTCTTTCCCGCGCCATCCGGTCCCACCAGTCCAAAAATTTGCCCCTTCGGAATCGAAAGGTCCAGCGCATCCACCGCCACCAGCGGCCCAAAGCGGCGCGTGAGTTGGTGCGCCCGGATCACTGCGTCACAATCTCCGCATCCATCGGCATGTTGTTCTTCAACTCGTGTTTCGCATTGGCGACCTCCACTTTGATGCGGTAGACCAATTTCACCCGCTCCTCCGGCGTTTGAATCTGCTTCGGCGTGAACTCCGCCTCGGCCGAAATGAACGTCACAACCCCTTCAAAATCCCGCCCGGGAAACGAATCCGTGCGCAGCTTCACTTTTTGTCCCAACTTCACCCGGCCAAGTTGCGATTCGGTGATGTAGCCTCGCAGCCAAGGCCGTTCGATGTCGCCCAACGTCACAATGGTCGTCCCGGCCGCGACCACTTCTCCCGCCTCCGTCGGCCGCGCGAGCACCACTCCATCCATCGCCGCCCGCAACTCCGCGTCGCCGATCTGGGTGACGGTCACCCCCACCTGCGCCCGCGCCCGGTCGATGTCGGCGTTGCGCAGTGTTACCTCCTGGGCCTTTCTTATCAACTCTTTGCGGTTCGCTTCGGTCAACTGAAGCGCCGCCCGCGCCCTCGTTAATTGCGCTCGCGCTAGTTCGACCGATTCCTTCCGCGGTCCTTCCTTTACCAACGCCAGCCGCTGTTCGGTGTTCTGTAGCGCCGCAGCCGCCGAGCGAAAACGCGTTTGCGCCTGATCGTACTGAACGCGCGAAATATCCTCGTTTTTGAACAACCGCTGGGCCCGTTCCCAGTCCGCCCGTGCCTGGTCCGACTGGGCCTTGGCATCATCCAGCCCCGCCTGCGCCTGAGCGATCTCCTGCGACCTCGAACCGGCTTCCAGGTCACGCACTTGCGCCTCGGCTTGGGCGATCTCGGCTCGTCGCATACCCCCTTCCCGGTCGAGCACGTCCCGCGCCCTTTCCGTATCGGTCCGCAACTGCGCCAGAGCCGATTCCGCCGCCGTCACTCCAGCCTCATCCCGCCGCTTGGTGAGCTCGAGAGTCTGCGTCTCCATCCGCGCCAGCACTTGCCCCTTCCGAATGGTATCTCCTTCTTTTACAAGAAGTTCCACCACGCGACCGGGCGTTTTGAAAGCGGCGCTGATCTCGGTGATTTCGAGGTTCCCGGAGAGTTTGATACGGGTTGGGTCCTCCGCCGGCTTGCGAAAAACGAAGAATGCGACAGCGGCGCCCACCGCGAGCAGGAGAATGAGAATCAGCTTTTTCATTGTAGAATCCTATGGATAGCGCCCATGGAAGTGGCCAGGTCGATGCGCGCCTGGTTGTACTGGAAGAGTGCCATCACCCGGTTGTCCCTCGCCCTTTCGGTGCGGGTCTGCGCATCGACCACTTCAATATTTGAGGTGACCCCGCCTTCATAACGGCGCTGGGCTTGGGCGAGCTCCCGTTCGGCGAGTTGCACGCCTTCTTCGGAGACCTGTACTTGGCGAGCGGCGGAGGCGATGGAATCGAGCGCAAGGCGGACGTCCAGCTCCACCTGCTTGCGGAGGTCCTGCGTCCGTAACTCGTCTTGACGCAATAAGATAGCGGCTTCGGCTCGCCGCGCGTCGCGCCGGCCGCCGTCAAAAATGGGGAGGCGTAGCGTCGCGCCGTATGTTCGGGTAGCCACGGCGCTTTCGATGTCCAGCCCGATGGCGCCATAGTCGCCGAAGGCATATACGCTGGGGAGTCGTTCCCACTTTACGGCGTCATAGGAGCGGCGCGCGCTCTGTTCTCTAAGTGTCTGAGCTGAAAGGTCTTTTCGGCTCTCTTGGGCAGCCGCCAGGGCCTCGTCGAGCGCTGGAATGGCGGATTCCGGCATGGCCAGCGGGTCGGTGAGGTCCAATTCCCGGTCGAGGCCGAGGTTCAAGAGCCGTGCCAGTTGCAGATGGGCGCGCCGCCGTTCGTTTTCCAGGAGAGTGAGTCTTTGCCGTTCATTCGCCATTTGGACCTCGGCCCGAAGCACTTCAATGCCGGTTCCGGTACCGGCTTCCTTCTGGTCGAAAGCGAGCTTTCTCAATGATTCGGCTAGGGTTAGGTTCGCTTGCGCGACCCGGAGCGAGGCCTCGGCGCGAATGGCGTTCACGTAAGCGCGAGCGACCGCGTCGGCGACCGCGTTCCGGGCCGCGTCGGCTTCAGCCTGGGCTGCGGCCACGCTGGTTTTGGCCGCATCCAAACGCTTCCAGGCGGAGAAATCGAACACCGTCATACTGGCGTTTAAGCGCGCGTCGAAGTTGGTGATCGGACCCACGATGTTAGGCATGGAGAAGCCGGGAATGTTGGAAGGAAAGGAGATACCGAAGGCTTTGAGGTTACGGGTGAAGTTTTGGCCGCTAACGGCGCCATCGATATTAGGCAGTATTGCACTCCGCGCCTGCGCCACTCGGGTCTTCGACTGTTCGATGGCCTCGGCGGCGAGGCGGACACGGGTATTGCCGTCCGGGGCGAGAGCGATCTCCACCGCCCGCTTCAAAGAGAGGGGCACTTTCTGGGCCGCGCAAAGCGCGCAAGTTGCTAAAAATAAGGAAGTTATGTTTCGCACGGAAGAGCGCCTCGCAGTCCGCCGGCGGCGTAGCTGATCATTTGGCGGAGAATTTCCTCGGTGTCGTTAACCTGGATCCGGCCACGCGCCAAGCCCTCAATCAGGTGAATGGCACCGAAGGTATGGGAGATGACGCCCACCGAGAATTGCAGGCGCCAGAATAGGACGTTTTGGGGGCTGGCGGGGAGCGCAAGGTGGAGCGCGTCGAGGAAAGTCGAGGCCACCTGGGCCATCATCGCGCGCACCTGACTGGCGAGTAACTCCCCTGGTTCCGTATAGATACGGCCCATCAGGGCGACGATGGTGCGGCCTTCCCGCTGGCTCGCGGTGGCCTCTTCCACCAGTGGCCGATACAACGCTTCGAGGATATCTTCGACCTTAGGAGGAGTGGCGGGGGAGCGCTGGAGGATCACGTTGAGCATGTCCATGCGGCGCTCATTGATGGGGTTCAGGCGGCGGAAGAGGACGGCCTGGACGAGGGCGTCCTTGGACTGGAAATGATAGTTGACGGAGGCCAGATTTACGCCGGCGTGATGGGTGAGGGCCCGGAGGGAGGTGGCGGCAAAACCGTTTTTCGCGAAAAGGATTTCGGCAGAATCGAGGATGCGGTCTTTGGTATCCGGAGGCATTCAATCGAACGTCCGTTTTAATTCTGTACCGGGAAAAAGACGCTGTCAAGCACCTTTTTGTGCCAGATTTTTCGCAGTGAAGGGGAGTCTTAGCCGCCAATTTTGACGGTCGGGCAGCCCATGGAAATTTTGTTCGGGGGTCCGAGAGGTTCGAGGAGGGAGTCTCCCTGGCGGCACGCCGGCATGAAATTAATCTGAACGGTTTTTGACCCATCTATAACCACGCCCGGTCCGTGAGGCGGGACCGGTGACGGGACGGTGCAGATATGAATGTCGGACATTCCGCCCATGGCGGAGATCGCGGAACCGAGGGCGGAAAGGACGCCCGCTTTTACAGCTTGTTCGGCGGCGTAAGCCACGGGCGCGCCGGGCGTGCCGGCGGCGGCCTTGGTGGCCGTTTCGGCGGCCTGGACGGCGATATCGGCGGCCTGCTTGGCGGCCTGGAGGCCAGCGGCCGCGGCGGCGGGAATACCTCGCCAGGCGGGCTTCATACCTATGAGGACATTCGAGCTGCCGGGGCCAGGTTGAAGCACGGGCGGCAGGGGGTGCGAGACGGGATCCATGATACGAGCTGCGGGGCCTTCGGGCATATAGGGTATCTATCTCCTCTTCAATGCTACTCATACATAGCGTTAAACGCCAGAAAAAACCTTCAGTGAGCGAGGTTGCAAAAAAGCTGCTGGCATTTGCACCTCGACTACGCGCTCTCTGTTAGACTACCTCCGATTCGCAATGGGACACCATTGTCAAGAGCGGGTAAATTGAACGCGGTGAATTTATAGCTATGTTGCCAAGTCTAGGTTTACGAGTCTTAGAGGGGTTGCCGCACTTCATTTCGCTGGTGATTCCGCAGGTGCGAATCCGTTTCCAGATTGCGCCTGGAACGGGCGCGGGGCTCGGCATCAGCGGCGAGCCTTTTGAAATTATGGCGGGTGGCGCGGCGGTGCTGGCCGGGACGACGGATGCAAACGGCGAAGTGATCGTTCCGCTTCCGTTGGTGCAAGCGGGCGGATGCTCAATCAAGATTTTCGGCGTCGACTATCCGATTACTTTGCTAGCGGCATGGGATGCGGAAACGGTGCGGACGGGCCGACAGCAGCGATTCGACCATCTCGGCTACATACACGGTTACCAACTGGACACGACCATCGATCCGACGGCGGATGGAGTCCTTTCGGAGCGGACCCATCATTCGATCAACAATTTCCAGTGGGACGAAGATATCGCCGTCGATGGAGACCCCGGCCCGATCACGCAAGGCCGCCTGACGACGGCGGCAGGATTGTAACGACATGTCCTTCCCTATCTCGGTACTCGACCCCTTTGCCTTTCCAGCGGTGACTCCGCGACTTGTGACCGTAGTCCGCTTTGCCCGAGCGGTGACCGGCTATGCCGATAAAGCGGCACCGGACCTGGATGATCGCGGGAGCGTATTGCGCGCGGGGCACGGACAGGCGCGCGGTCCGGTTGTCGGCCTGATCGGCAACGCCGTAAACGTTCCCAATCAGCAAGTGCGTATCCGCGTGATGCGCGACCGGGTGGACGCGGCGGCGCAACTGTTCCCGGAGTTGGAAAGCAGCGCGGATGTCACCCTGGTGCATCCGGCGCCCGGCCAACCGTTGAATCCGGTGGACGTGCCCGCGGCCGGCGGATCGCCGGAGCGCAAGGCCGACTGTGTATACCTGGAAGTCGCATCGACGGGCGCCGGGGATCCCGAGACGAAACTCAAGATCCGATTTGGGTCCGCGGCGGGAGTGGTGATCGCGGAACTGGGCGTGGTGGTCTACGCACCGAAAGTAATCTTCGTGCAGGTTCATACAGTAACGATTAACGGGCCGACGATTGGAGGCTCGCCCGCGGCGGCGCCAACGATGACGGCGGCGGATATCCGGACGGTGTTCCGGCGGATGGACCGGATCTACGCGCAGGCCGGCATTCGCGTCTCGGTCCGCGCCGCGTTTTTGGCCGAGACGGTGAACGCATATACGGAACAGGGAACGGTGACGCTAACCGCCACCGGCGATGCACGGAACGCAGAGCTGCAGAACGTCTTGAATCAGAACCCGCACGCGACTTCGATGAACGCCTACATATTCAATCAATTCCGGGATGTGACGCAGCCGGCGGGAAGCGATCTTGGGGTGTTGGGAATTGGGTTCTCGCGAGCGCAGGCAACCGGGAATCCGCCAGTGGGGGCGTTTCCCTTGTTTCCGGGTTGCCAGGCGGGCTTTACACTGCGGGCGACCACCGACCTATTCGAAGCCGCGGATACGGCCGCGCACGAAAACGGGCATTCGTTGGAGTTGACGCACTACGGCGGGAGGGAGCCGCAGTTGGACGAGATTTGGGCGAACCGGAACCTGATGCTGAATAACGCCGGCATTCCCGCGAACACGGCGGTGAGCAAAGTGGGTTATGGACGTTATGATAACGGGAACCGGCGGAACGGGTCGTGGCTGGGTACAAAGTCGATCACCGCCGCCAGTTTGAGCCAAGGGGACCAGATCCGGATCATGAGAAGCGCCCATGGCCGGAATACCTATAGACCGGTCGCCCGGCCGTGACACAAACAAGGAGTAACAGGCTGTGACGGAACACTATCTCAATTCACTGCGGACCCATGACATTACTCTCCCGAACCGGGCGGCCGACATTCCGGGAGAATGGCTGGAGCAAGTAGCGAAAGGCTGGGAGGAATTCGACGCGGAGTCGCGTGACATTGCGGTAAGCACGGCGGCTAAGATGCGGGGGCGTTCGGCGGGAAAGTTCCTGCTATCGGTGGCGGCGTTGACGGGGGAGGAGTCGTCGACGACGGCGGCGGAGGCACTGCTCCTTCATCCGGACTGTCCAGACGGGAACACGCTATTGGCGGCGGCGCAGCCGATCAAGGATCCGATGACCCGCTTTCACCTTTATCGAGCGGCCGGGGCGCATGGCGCCGCCGTCAACATCTTCGAGCCTATTGCGGCGAAGGAGACGAATGTGGACGCGCGGCAAGCGGCGCTGGAGGCGATGGCGCGGTTGGGGCATTTGCCGTCGCTGCACACGCTGTATGAACGTGTTGAAAAAGCGACGGCGGCCGAGGTGACGGTGTTGCACGATGCGCTGATTTACGTCGGCGATAGGCGGCTGGCGACGGCGCTGATCCCGTGGTTGCACAAGACGGACCCAGTTAGCCGGATGGGTAGCGACCGGTCTCCTGCGATGGTTCGGCAGTGTGATTATGCACTTTGGACGGCGCACCTTTTGTCGATTGGAGTGACGTTGCCGGCGAATCGGATTGATAACTATTCGCCGGCGACTTTGGCGGCGGCGAAGCCAGTGTTGCTGGCGTTGCCGGATTTGCCGGTGGCGTAGGCGGGTTGGGGTGCTGGACTGGCGTTTGTGAATTTAGACGTAATTGATTGGGTAGATCGTGGGTGCGGGCTTCTGCCCGTCAGATCGCCGCGCTTTCCGGTCTCCTCGATAGAACTCTCAAGATTGTTTCTTTTAGCCGCTCCTCGAACGCTGACATCCCGCGCGGTTTGTAATCGTAGGTGATGATGCGAAGGTGCCGCAGGTCGAACGGCACATCATCCAAACTCTGAGAGATCAAGACTGTGTCTTTACCCAGAGTATGGGCGATGCCGATTTCGTAGAACACATTCGCGTTCTTTCCCGTGCAATCGGCAACGACTACGTCAGCCTGGTTGATTGCCGCCCAGATATCCAGGATGATTGAGCCGGGGTTAAAGAGGTCATCGGCACGTCCACAGGTCAAACCGAGCACTTCCGCAATAGGCTTGATATGATCCTCAAACACCGGCCGGAGCGCTTCGTCAAAAGGCATCAGCACAAACATGCGCGGGAATCTGGCTGCAGTGGCCTTAGCCGCCGATGCAGGCTGTGCTTCCGATTCCGTTATCACCGCGTCGCCGTACCCTTTCAACTTGTTGAACAAGGTCTTGAGACTAACACCAAGGAGTTCCGCCGCCCGTGTCTTGTTTTTCTTCGTGTGGTCAAGGGTCATCTCGACCAGGGCACGCTCAGCCTCCTCGATGCTGGTCCCCACGCACAGGGTTACCCTATCGTCCCTGAAGAGCTTACCAAGCGGACGGGCTTGTGAGGGAGATCCATAGCCCGGCGGCAGGTGCTCCGCGCCGAGCGTGCCTTCTCCGGCGAGTATGACAGCGCGCTCCAGCGCGTTTCGCAGTTCCCGCACGTTTCCAGGCCATTGGCAAACGCGAAACCTTTCGAGAAGCTCCGGCGAAACGCCGGTGACCTTAGTGCCGTGCCTCTGGTTCAACTGGATCAACAATGCCGAGCACAGAGCCGACAGGTCGGCATAACGTTCGCGGAGAGGCGGCAGATGAACGTGAAATACGTTCAAGCGGTAGTACAGGTCTTCCCGGAACTTGCCTTCCCCGATGGCGTTCTCGAGAGGCGTATTCGTGGCGGCGATTACGCGTACGTCGAGCTGGAACTCGGAATTGCCTCCGAGTCTGCGAACGCGGCCATCCTCCAGGACACGCAGGAGCTTGGCTTGCGTAGCGACGGGCATGGCGCCAATTTCATCCAGCAGCAGAGTCCCGTCCCGCGCTAATTCGAAACAGCCGGCGCGACGCTCCAAAGCGCCGGTGAACGCGCCCTTCTCATGGCCGAAAAGTTCGCTCTCCATCAGCGTTTCCGGAATGGCTGCGCAGTTTAGCGCGACGAACGGACCCGATTTGCGCGGGCTCAATCCGTGGATGGCGCGTGCGGCCAGTTCCTTGCCAGTGCCGCTCTCGCCGGTGAGAAGCACGGCCGCGCGGCTAGGCGCCACCTGCCGTAGTAGCGCGAACAGCGCCTGCATAGGTTCCGAGTGTCCCACCATCTCGCCCAACACACCCTTATAACTGAGTTGCCGTTCCAGGCGCTCTACGTCCTCGGTGAGGCGGGCCTGGCCGACTGCGCGTTCCAACAGCGATCGCATCTCCTCGGGCTGGACCGGTTTTTCCAGGAACCAGAACGCGCCCAAGTCGCGGACCGTCGCCACCGCGCTTGCGATATTGCCGAACGCCGTCACTATGATCACCGGTGGAGCACTGCCTTGCGCCTTCAGGTGCCTGAGCAGTTCCATGCCGTCCATGCGCGGCATCATCATGTCGGCGAGGATCACGTGCGCTGAGAAATCGGCGAGCTTGCCAAGTGCGTCCAGCCCATCGACCGCGGTCTCGACCGTGTAGCCCCAATGCGCGATCATACCGGCGAACGCGGTGCGAGCGTTTTCTTCGTCGTCGACTACGAGCACACGTGTCTGGTGCATAAGAAATCCACTGCGGTCGCTTCCCCCCTTTTGACAGAGTGTACTCAATACAGCGCAGTGAGTGGTCGCGTCCCGTCATTCAGAAGTTGACGTCTTTGAGAAACCGGTCCACTGGCAAGTCTTCGCAGCCGCAGAGATCAGGCTCCTCGGACGGGCGCCGGTTAAGCGGCCGAGATGCGGTTGCGAAAAATCGGAGCCTGCGAGCGGGCCAACGATGACGGCGGCGGATATACGGACGGTCTTCCGGCGGATGGACCCGGATCTACGCGCAGGCCGGCATTCGTGTCTCGGTCCGGGCCGCTTTTCTGGCCGGAACGGTGAACGCGGATACCGATCAGGGAACGGTGACGCTAACGGCCACCGGCGATGAACGGAACGCACATCGGCGTATACGAGGATCGTCTTGTCCATCAGCCTTCATCCTTGCGCTTCGGCTTTGCGGAGGATCGTCGTATACGCTCCGGCAAACGTTCCTCATCCAGTTCAAGACCCGTGGCGTCCGTGCGGACATCCGCCACATCGGCGAGGCGGTCAGCGAGCCCGAGCACGAAGAGCGTCATGGCATAGTTACCGAGCGAGACGCCGGGATCGCCTTTTTCGATTTTGCCCAGCGTGACGCGGCTCATAGAAGCCCGTGCGGCCACCAGCGCGACGGGCATGCGTCTTCTTCGCCGGGCATTGCGGATGTCCTGGCCCAGCTTGCGCAGTACCCGTTTAAGGGCTATCGGTAAGGCTCCTTTAGCGATCATATTGTTTTACTTTATACTAGATACAGTATATTATTGTGATCTTTACGTCAACTTGAAACTGCGCTTGTCCAGGCCCCACAAGCCGGGCCGGGCTCTACTCGCCCGCCTTTGGCGCAGCTCCGCGAGCCCGCAGGCGGTTCGTCTTTTCGGGCAGGAGGCAGGATGGTAAGACGGCATATGAGTTTGCCCTACGGGAAGTTTGCGAGACATGCGAAGAGAAATCACGGCGCCCGCGCGGCCGTGAAGAAATTTCGCAACAAGCTGCGCGGCCATAATGATCTCGAAGAACTGAATTTCATGCTTCAGCGCGCCATCGCCCGCCCGCTAGATCAGGACGTCCACGGCGTCACCGATTGCGCCATATACCTTGTGCCCTTGGACGGGGGCGGAGAGCCGATGATCCTGCGCGACCGCGAAGACAAACCCATAGACGGGTTCGAACGGGATCTGCCCGTCTCCAGTAAATTCATTAAAGCCCTCGAGCGGTGAAAAATGAGGCGGGACGCTCCTTTCACTCCACGACAAATCTTTCACAACGGTCCTCGCCGTCAAGGGTAAAGCGAACGCCGCGCAAACGGCGCGCGCCCCTCACCGCTCGGAGAAGGTCCGGCGATGGTTCGGCAGTGTGATTATGCACTTTGGACGGCGCACCTTTTGTCGATTGGAGTGACTTTGAGCGCGAATAGGATTGATAACTATTCGCCGGCTACTTTGGCGGTGGCGAAGCCGGTGTTGCTGGCTTTGCCGGAGTTGCCGGCGGAGTAGACGGGTTGGTGTTCGGGGCTGGGCTTTGATTGGCTATAGTGGCGGTGTTTGTATTTTGCCTTACCCGGCCGTTGGGTATGTGGGTGCGGGCGGCGGTAGTTCGTGGCGGACGGATCCGCCGTCGCGGTGTGGAACTTGTCTGAGGGATGCCTGTTATCCTTTCGAAGCGCCGCAAGATTGCTCACGTCTTCTTACGGGTATCATCGACGCGGCCTCCGCTGTCGACGGAAGGGTTGCAGGTTTGAATCCCACTTGGGGAGCCAATTTTAGAAATCCTGCGCGATCATCCTGAATTCGCTTTGCTTGCGCTAACTGAGCGTTGGCCGTGCTTGTTCCGCTGACAATCCGGTGGGGCGTCATCCGAGTTGCATGATCTGCCGGAGGCCATCCTCCAGTGCCGCCATCTCCTCCGTTGTGACTGCCCCCAGGCGACTGCGCAGGCGTTCTTTTGCCACGGCCCGGATTTGGTCGCTCACCGCAACCGCGGGCTGTCCGTCACAGGTGATCGGGATCAAAATCGGAGGACTCCCCTTTGGCGAACTCGATAGTGGGAAAACGATTATGGTTCTTCGCCTTTGGTTTAGTACCTTCACTGAAACCACAACGCAGGGGCGTGTCTTGCGAATCTCCGAACCGAGCGTCGGATCCAGCGCTACCCACCAGATATCACCGCGGTCCGGGATCACCTCCACGGTTCCACCATTTCGTCGCTGATACCGTCGAATTCCCTCTCGATTTCGGCCACATCGAGGTCCTCATTCGCAATCTCGCATGCACGGATCAATGCAAGGTCGCGCTCTTGCAATCTTGCGGCCAGGGCCTCGCTTACGAAGCGTGAGCGGTCGCGTGAGGCAACACTTTGGAGAAGTTTTACAGCCAAGTGCTCGGGAACGCTGAAGGTCATTTTCCTCGTCGCCATAAAACCATAATGCCAGCATGCCATAGAGAGCCGCAGAGGCCAGCCGGTACAATGGAGTTGACTCGGTTCGAGCAGAGGGGGATTTACGCGGCAAAAGTTCTAAATGCGTCCAGTGTGGGGAGCCACTTTCCAATTCGCTCGGCTCTATGCAAAAAACGGGGGTATCCAGGCATCCAAGACCAAAAGTGAATGATCGTTTCGCTGTCGGCCAGCCGCCGAGATTGAAGCCGATGATATAAAGGCCACGACGGCGGCGCGAGACAAATTCGAATCAAACGGACCACTATTACGGCTGATTCCAGTCCGCGGCGGGATATGCCGGTTGACGCCATCTCGCCGCTGACAGACAATCGAGTCTGGAAACGGGCAATGCGATGGCAGACTGATCGGATCAAATTGACTACCTGTTCGGCGGGCTTCTTCTTAGTTCTGGCGGCCACGGCTTTTCTAAGCGTCGTGCGGGGCCAAGAGGACGTGCGTGCCAAGTTGGACGGCCAGTTTACCCGAACCGTCCGGCCTTTCCTTGCTACCTATTGCATCGGCTGTCACGGCCCGCAGCAGCCTGCGGCGCAAATGGATTTGAGTGGGTTCTCGACGATGGCGGCCCTAATGCGGGACGGCCGCCGTTGGAGCCAAATTCAGGAGCGTCTCGAAGCCGGGGAGATGCCGCCCAAGCTCGCGCGGCAACCGGCGCCTCAGGAGCGGCGCATGGCCGTCGATTGGTTCCATGCCGTCCGCGAACACGAAATACGCCGCAATGCCGGTGACCCAGGCACTGTCCTGGCGCGGCGCCTCAGCAGTGCCGAGTACAACTATACGATCCGCGATCTAACAGGCGTTGACATCCGCCCGGCCCGTGAGTTCCCGGTCGATCCGGCGAACACGGCGGGTTTTGACAACTCCGGCGAAACACTGACGATGTCGCCTACCCTCCTGAAAAAATATCTGGCCGCGGCACGTGAAGTGGCCAGCCACGTGTATTTGAAGGAGAAGGGATTTGCCTTCGCGCCGCATCCGATGCTGGTCGAAACCGACCGCGACAAGTTCGCCGTCCATCAGATCGTCGATTTCTATCACGCGCAGAACATCGACTACGCCGACTATTTTCAAACCGCCTGGCGCTTCCGGCATCGGGCGGCGCTCGGTCGGCCGAGAGCCACGCTGGCCGACTTCGCGCGGCAGTATCGCGTGAGCGCCAAATATCTGGAGACCGTTTGGTCGACGCTGCAACGCCGCGAAGAGATCGGCCCGCTGGCGAAGCTGCAAGCGATGTGGCGCGCCTTGCCTGGGCCGCAGGCCGTTCAGTCAAACGTCGCGCGAGCCGGCTGTGAAGAGATGCGATCCTACATCGAAAAGGTGCGCAAGAAGGTGGAGCCGCGGTTCATCAACATTACGGCGGGCGCCATCGGCGCGGCTTGGCAGCCGCTGTTGATTTGGAAAAATACGCAATACGCGACACATCGCCGAAAGTTCGATTCCAGGCAGTTGCAGGTCGAGGGCGAGCCGCCGTTCAATCAGGACGGCGTGGTGGAGCCCGAATGGGAGAACGCATTCGGTCCCGGCAAGACGATCCTGGTCAAAAATGAGGCCGGCGATCCGGATCTCTTTGTTCCGGCCGGTCAACGCGCCCGCTACGAAGCGGCGTGGGGTCGATTTTGCAGCGTCTTTCCGGACATGTTCTACAAGGAATCGCGCGGCCGAAACTATTTCCGGACGGGCAAGGATGAAGGCCGATATCTGAGCGCGGGCTTCCACAACGTCATGGGCTACTTCCGCGACGACCAGCCGCTCTATGAGTTATTGCTTGACGGGAAGCAGCAGGCGACCCTGGACAAGATGTGGCGGGAGATGGATTTCGTCGCTTCCATCAATATCCGCACCTACGTCGAATTCGCCAAGCTGGGGACCCGTGGAACGCGAGACGACTTCAAAGACGGCGAACCCGAGGTGCGAGAGATCGAGGTGGAGGAGATCGTCTCGGAAGCAAAGATCAGGAAACTGGAGGCCGATTACCTGGAATTCGCCAAGGGCGGCAGCCAGGTGGCGATGCAAGCGGTCAAAGACTTCTTCGACCGGGCCAACAAGGACATCCGCTGGGTGAAGCAAGCCCGACGCGATGCCGAGCCGAGTCACTTGGAGTCACTGTATGATTTCGCCGCCCGCGCGTATCGACGGCCTTTGTCCCCGGCGGACCGCGCCGATTTGCTGTCCTTCTATCGCGAGGCCAAGGAGCGCTATGCCCTGGACCATGAGGGCGCCATCCGCGAGTCGATTGTGCTGGTCCTGACGTCTCCGAAGTTCTCTTACCGCGTCGATTTAGTAGAAGCCCCCGGCGGAATTCAGCCGCTATCGGATCTGGATCTGGCCAGCCGGCTTAGTTACTTCCTGTGGTCGAGCATGCCCGACAAGGAACTGTTGCAGCACGCCGCGGCGGGCGACCTACGCAAACCAGAAGTCATCAAGGCCCAGGCGCGACGGATGCTGCAAGATCCGCGCATCCGGGCGCTGGCGGTCGAATTCGGGGGCAACTGGCTGGACTTTCGCGATTTCAAGCAGATCGGCACCGTGGACCGGGAGCGGTTTCCCGCATTCAACGACGGATTGAGAGAGGCGATGTTCGAGGAGCCGGTTCGCTTCCTTTTGGATGTATTTCGCCACAACCGTTCGATCCTCGATTTCCTTTACGCTCGCGATACGTTTGTGAATCCTATTCTGGCCCGTCACTATGGCATGCCGGCGCCCGGACGCGATTGGGTGCGCGTCGCCGACGCCGACCGATACGGCCGGGGCGGCCTGCTGCCCATGGCCGCGTTCTTGACGAAGAACGCACCGGGCCTGCGGACCAGCCCAGTGAAGCGCGGCTATTGGGTGGCGAAGAACATACTGGGCGACCAAATCCCGCCGCCTCCCGCGGTGGTCCCCGAGTTGCCGGCGGATGAGGCCAAGATGGACCTGCCCTTGCGCCAAATGCTGGAGCGGCACCGGGCCAACCCGGGTTGCGCCGCCTGTCACGCGCGATTCGACTCTTTTGGATTGGCGTTTGAAAACTTTGATCCGGTCGGCAGGCGCCGAAACCAGGATCTGGGCGGGCGAGCGGTCGACGCTCGGGCCACTTTTCCGGGAGGCGTTGAAGCAGAGGGCCTGCAGGGAATGCGGCAGTTCATTCGCGACCACCGCCAGGACGCCTTCCTCCGCGGCTTTACCGGCAAACTGTTGGCCTATGCCTTGGGACGTAGCCTGGCGCTCTCCGACGAGCTTCTGATTCAGGAGATAGGGAGCAAGCTGGCCGGCAACGGCTACCGTTTTGAGACTGTAATTGAGAGTATTGTTACGAGCCGCCAGTTTTTGAACAAGAGGTGACTTATGCCGAACACGGCGTTATCGCGAAGGACCTTTCTCCACGGCGCGGGCGTGACGATGGGCTTGCCATGGCTCCAGTCGCTGGCGGCCACCACCGCCGCGCAGCCCCAACGCTTCGCCGTTCTGTTCATGGGCACCGGTATCAGTCCCGGCCGCTGGTGGGCCAAAGGGGCGGGAGCGCAGATGGAACTGGGCGAATCATTGGCGCCGCTGGAACCGCTCAAGGCGAAGATCAACGTCATTGACGGTCTGTTCAACAAAGCGGCCACCGGTCAGGGGATTCATCCGGCAATGACCGGCAACCTGTTGTCGGGTGTTCCCATCCGCAAGGGTTCGATCATCCAGGGCGGCATCACCATCGACCAGGTGCTGGCCAACCGGATCGGGCAGGAGACGCCGCAGCCCAGCATGGTGTTGGCCTGCGAGCGGGCCATGACCGGTTTTCACGAATCGAACTTTTCGAACGCTTACAGTTCGCATATCTCGTGGCAGAGCGGCGATTCGCCGGTGCCCAACGAGATGTATCCCTCGTTGGCCTTCGACAGCCTGTTCGAGAACGGCGGCCGGCTGCGCAACACGAGCGTGTTGGATCGGGTGAAGGAACATGCCGTGGCGCTGAGCGGCAAGATCAGCTCCACTGACAAAATCAAACTGGAAGAGTATCTCGCCAGCGTCCGCGAGGTCGAACGCAGCATCGAGCGGATGCGAACGGATAAGGGCAAGGCTGAAGATCGGGCCCGCGACGCGGGGCGCCCGCTGTTTACGATGAAGCGTCCGCAGGATGGCTTGCCCGAAGATATCCGCGATCACATTCGCCTGATGTGCGACATCGTGGCCCTGGGGTTTCAGACGGACAAGACGCGGGTGGCCTCGCTGCTCCTGGCCCGCGACCTGTCCGCGCTCTACTACCCATTCCTCGGGGTGAGCAAGCAGCATCACGGCGCCTCGCATTATGACACCGAAGAGGACTATCAGAAGATCGTGCATTTCGAAGTGAGCCAACTGGCTTATCTGGCCCAGCGCCTGGCGGCAATGCCGGAAGGGGAGAGCACCGTGTTGGACAATAGCTGTCTGCTGTTCCTGTCGAATATGTGGTCCGGGACGAAGCACGACAACAAGAAGCTGCCGGTGGTCACGATCGGCGGTCTTGGGGGCAAGCTGAAAACCGGCAGAGCGCTCAGCTATTTTGAGTCGGGCGACGACAACCGCAAGTTGTGTAGCCTGTACCTGAGCATTATGGATCGGATGGGCGTGGAACTTGCGGAGTTCGGCGACGCGGGCAGCCGGCTAGCCGGCCTGTAGAGAGTAAGAGAGTCGCGCAACTTTGGCGTGTCGATCGCATAGTCCGCTTGATCGTTCGTAATCACCGGCGAAGGCGAAAGCCAGCAACTGCTGAGCGCGCTCCCGACTCTCTGGCCAAACCCTGGAGAGCGAGTGCGTGACGGCGGTTCAGGAACTGCTTGTTCGAGTCCAGCCTGGGGAGCCAATCTTCAAATCATTGATTCCATTGGACAGCTATTCCGTTATGGCTGATAAGTCCTTTTGAATCAAGTTCGAATCCGGACTGGGGTGAAGGCGGTAAGGGGCCGGCGATGATATCGCCGTAGGTGGCCAATTGTTCCACAACGTGAGCTGTCGGCTCGACGTGGTCGGGAGTTGTATGCCAATCACTCCGGCATTGACTGCGGCCGTGATTCTCGCTAGCCATCCTTGGATCTCTTCTTTGCCGCAACGAATTTCGCCATAGTGCGATCGTTGAGCGTCAAGTAGGTCATCTACCGAGCCGTTCGCCGCGTGGGCGGCTATGTACGCTGCAAGATTTGGTCCCAGCGCAAACTGAAGTTTTGCGGCCATGATCAGCGATCGGACGATACAGACGCTCGGGTATGGGTTCGGCGCATAATTGATCTCCAGGGTGCGGGTGACGAGTGCGTCGAAAAAGCCGCATTCGACGACGCGGCGTCGTGCCCCCTTGGGCACGAGTTCGATTGCGACGGAGTCGATGTTCAGGAATGGTGTCTTGACGAAGTTGTCGATGGTAGGTGCTAAGTGCGCGTGGCAGATACCCCAGGTGTCTTCAAGACGCCACACGTCGAAGTAGATATGTCCGCTGGAGCGGGTGATCCCGCCGTAGCTGAAGTCTCCGATCAGGTGCAGTCCGCCGAATCGAGTTCGGCGATGGAGGAGATCGTGAAAGGTCGCCAACAACGCATCGGCTGTCGCACCGGCGATGATGATGTCGATGTCACGCGGGAAAATGGATCTCGGTGCGAGCATGATGTCACGCAGGGTCCCCCCGACAATGTACGCCTCCCATCCATTGCTGAGGATGCGGTCGAAAACTGCCTGGATGCTCTTGCGGGCGGCTGCAGCTGGCTTCTCGCCTTGGAAGCCAAGGAAGGCGCGGAAGCGATCTTTGAGTTTGCGATCGAGCATGCTATCCATTGACGAGTTCTTCGTGGAGTCGACAGGCGAAGCCATCGGTCATGCCCGACACGTAATCCGTGACGAGTTGTAGTCCGAGGTAAGTTCCATCTTGCGAGTTGGCGGCGAGACGCCGCTCGAAGAGGCGTCGGTAGCTTTCGGCGATGAGCAGGTAGAGTTTCCCTGCGTAGGTGCCCGTCGTGGTTTCTCTGGTAGTGAGGAATTCTGAGACGCCTTCCCAGAACAAATCCATGAGGTCGTGGATGACGCGACGGCCCCGGACTTCGAGGCGGAGAACTTCCTTTTGTTGAAATACCTTCTCGCGCAACAGCCTCTTGCAGGCCGCTATGACGGCCCTGCCTTCATAGCTGTCGTCTTGAACCAACTCGTGCTTGTATTGCCCGAGCATGATTTCATCATACCGGTGCGCGAAGACTTTGACGGTCGCGATTACGAGCTCACTGATCGCGTTGACCCGGAAGGACTGGCCGCTCGCGTTGTCAGACTGATCGGGCCCTGCGAGTTGTGCTGTGACGCGCTGCATGATTCTGGTGTACAGGTTTGAGTCCTTGCAGCTTTCATCCAGGAATTCCTCCGCATCCCGCCATTGGAGGATGCGCTTTTCGATGGCGTCTTCGATATCGACGACCGAGTATACGATATCGTCTGCCGCTTCCGCGAGGTAGGTGATCGGGTGTCGTCGTTCTTCGGTTCCGGTGCGTTGGCTGACGAGCGTGAATAGGTCTTTTTCGGAGGCGAAGTATCCGGGCTTTGCGTAGGCATGATCGGGTCCTTTACGCACGGCGTTCAGTGAAGATGCAAGATACTTGCGGGCCGCTGCGGTCGTGGCGCACGTGAGGTTAAGTCCATGATCGTGGCCAAGGAGGTTTGTGTTGGCGATGATGCGCAGCGTTTACGCGTTTCCCTCAAAGTGTAAAAAGTCCTTGGCTCGTTGTGACGTAGGACCGCCCAGTGGAGTAAAGAACCGTTCGGACTTCTCCTTGATGTGTTCGTCGCGCTTGCGTTTCTCCTCGAACCAGCTCGCGATGGCGAGTTCTCCGGCGTGTCCGAACGGGGGATTGCCGAGGTCGTGCAGGAGGCCGCAGGTCTCAGCAATCTTTGCGATTGAACGTTGGTGCTTCTCGGAAAGCACCTCGCGAGTTTTGTGGATTTCTTTGACCGCTTGACTTGCGAGTCCTTCCGCAACGGTTGAGACTTCGAGTGAATGGATTAGCCGCGTCCTGACGTGATCATTCGGGTTCAAGGGGAACACTTGGGTTTTGCCGATGAGGCGACGGACTGGATTGGAGTAGACGGTTCGGTCGCGATCACGCTCGAATTCGGACCTGCTCTCGTCTTCCGCTTTAATGGAGTCCTTTCCCTCGATCGCTTTGCGAATTCTGGTGTCGTCGAGCAGTTGCTCCCACGACATCTTCTCTGTTGTCATCCGTTGGATTCCCTCATGAACGTGGTAGCTTCGATTGTCTCACTCCTTGATGCAGTTCGAGTATCGCGTCGGGTGCCCAGATTGGACAGCCGTGCCAGTGCCAACCGGATGATGGTGCGGCGAAAGGACTTGTCTCGGTTCGAGCGGTGGGGATTTATGCTGCGATGGTTCTAATTGCGTCCAGTGTGGGGAGCCAAATATTTCCGCATTTATAACAAAGGACTTAAGCACAAGCTACGTCTTCGGCTGTTGATTCCATTAGAGTTAGCGGTTCGAATCCATGCGGGCGGCTCAGCGCGGCGGAAACGAACCGACTCGGACGGCCTGCCGGGGTTGGATGTTTTCAAGCGCCGCGAGACACTCTGGAATGACCGGTAGTAGGTCCTGAATTCGGTTCGACCGCGCCCGAACGATCAGCACGGCAATTCCTCTCGTATCGAGATTCTGCTGGTAGGGCAGGTTTTTGTCGAGTGTCAGCAGGAGATCAAACTGCGGGTCGGCCAGTCCCAACAACTCGCCATTCTTCTTGCCTGACCATCCACACTCGACAACGGTGCGGCAGGTGTGGCCCATCAAGTATCCGGCCAACTTGCGCGGTAAGTTTTCGTCCAGCAGGATCCTCATCGCGGACTGGTCAATAGTGCCTTGGCTTCTTCCAGTGCGGCGATCGCCGCTTCGCGGCTAACGGAAGGAAAGTTGTCGAGGAATTCATCCAGACTGTCGCCTGCTTCCAAGTAGTCGATCAAGGAATCGACTGGCACGCGAGTTCCACGAAAGCACGGCGTTCCACCAAGGATTTCAGGATCGCTCACGACGACGGATTGGTGTGGCATGAAGACTCTCATTTGCCAGTCTATCAGGGAAGACGATGTCGCCATTGCGCTTCGGGGTACCCTCAAAAAGAAGACCTTCCGATGGCTAAGCGAGTTTACAAATTTACCTCCGCGAAGCATGGCATCTCGAATCTGCAGGAAAAACGACTGAAGCTATCCACGATTGACGATCTGAACGATCCGTTCGATCTGTGCCCGCTCGATACCAGGGATCCGATGATCGAGCAAGCCGCCAACTCCGTTGTCACTGCCTTCCGGGCAAGATTTGCAATTTTGTGCTTCAGCAGGAATTGGGACAATCTTTTGCTCTGGAGCCACTACGGGGGCGCGCACACCGGAGTCTGTTTGGGCTTTGATATTCCGGACGGAAGCGCCGGCGAGAACTACGATACGGATGTCCTCTATCAAGCAAATCTCCTTCAGATACGTCGCCAGGAAGATGTGAATTTTGACTTGGCCAGCCGCTTGCACCGAACGAAACATGAAAGTTGGAGCTACGAACAGGAGGTGCGAATGTTCGTTGGAATGAGCGATCCGCCGGATGCGAAAGGCCTTCATTGGATCGGATTTGGGCCAGATCTCTTGCTCAGGGAGATTATCGTCGGTGCCCAGTGTCACCCCAACGTGAGTGAGCAAGTTGAGAAAGCCGCCGCCCCGCACGGGAATCCAGTTGAGTTGTCGTGGGCGGGCATGCGGCCAGACGCTTTTCTACTTGTGAAGCAGAATCGTCCGCCCTGGTGGCACGGTAAGGTGAAGTAGGCTGGCGATCGTATCCGTCCCTCTTCACTGCGCAGCTAAGCCCTGTAGTTGCAACGGAACAGTTTGAAACGCATCCATCAGGGGGAGCCGATTCAACGGGCTATCTGATTGATTCAGCGTAGTGTAGAGCGCATAGAGATCGCACCGCGCGCAGATTGGGTGACCGACTTGGATGACCCTGCCGGATTTTTCCATCAAGGTCCTCATCGAGGCGAGGAGCATCGACGTATAACGTTCACCAAAGACCCGAACGCTGTTCTCGACTGTTCGATTGACTGGTCGCGGTGACTGGCCGGCGATGGAATTCGTCAGAACCCGTGTTGTAGCCTATTTGCGCGCGAAGACGGCGAGCAGATCAAAAGCCGTGTGCATCAGCATGCCGGGCAGAAGCGTCTTACGCCAGGCGGCGACGGCTCCGAAAAAGATGCCCAGGAACGTAACCGTAACCACGATCGTCCACGGTAGCGCGGCGTGGGCGAACCCGTACGCGAGCGCTTGCAACACCACCGCAACGCCGATACTGCCGCTGATGCGCCGGACGGTGGTCTGCAGGTAGCCGCGGTACACGAACTCTTCGCAGAAGGCTGCCGAGAGCGACATCACCGCCCACAGTGCCTTCTCAATCGGTCCGCGCGGGAAAAAGCCGAGCAGGCTTTGTATCTGAGCCTTGTCGGGTCGCAAAAACAGTCCAAGAACTCCGCTGAAGAGCCCCCAGGCGAAGAACATACCAACAGCTATCAACGCGTAGATGCCCAAGCGACGAGCGGTCAACGCAAGCGGATCGATAAGCGATCGGACGTTCAGGCCTTGCCGGCGGAGTCCGGCCGCGACGTACGCGAACAGCAGCCAGAGGCTGATGATCGCGGCGAGGTAGATACGGAATCGACCGAACTCCTCTAACTGCTCGGCGGGTCTGTTGGCAATCAGGAAGTGACCAGTGAGGCCCCAGAGTACAGATGGTGTGCGTCCGGTCGGCGGTTCATTTACGCTTGGACACCTCTACCGTTACTTTTGTTCCGGCGCTTGCCTGCTGCGCCCGCGGATATGATGTGCTGAACCCCGGAGCGCGTGTCGCGAGGACTTCGACGTGGCTCTCGAATCCAACCATCGCATTTCGAATACTGGGTTCACTCACGGGAGGGCGAACAAGGTCTGCTGCGAAACTCCCGTCCGCGGAGTAGGGATCTCCCACAACGGGCGG
Organism: Bryobacteraceae bacterium; assembly: GCA_046155405.1. Classification (GTDB taxonomy): domain Bacteria; phylum Acidobacteriota; class Terriglobia; order Bryobacterales; family Bryobacteraceae. The sequence continues at coordinate 36,996 of JBJXFL010000160.1, forward strand.
TCAAAAGCTCCTCAATCTCCGTCTTCAGACCGGCATTATCCTTGGGGCGGCGTTGGCCCCGAATGGCGTCGCGCGGACGGTCGCCGCTACTTCGGCTCAACCCGTCCAAGGGCTTCATCGGTTGCCAACTCCAACTCTTCCATCTCACTGTCGTCGAGGTCCCGAATCTTGGTTTGTAACGCAGATTTGGGAATCGCTCGCATTTGGAAAGCCAGGGCAACGGAGTCCTCGGGTGGCCCGCCGTCGACGAGGAGGCGATCAGTGCGGTTCCGGCCAGGTTCGCGCGGTCAAGGTTCGTGGTGAGCGGAACTACCAAAACCGATTGGAGCGCTCGCGTTACGAATCACTCTGCCAAATCACGACCGGCGTACGACCGGTCTGCTCCCTTGGTCGATATGCTCCGAGGTCTGCCCACCAAACCTCCCCTCGCTTCAAATGCGCTCCGCTGCGTCGAGTTCACCGGCCTACTCAATAAGTCCCTGCTCGGCAAGTGCAAGGTCTTCCCCATTCGCGGTCTTCGCGAGCCTCGCCAAATCCCAGCGACTTGGGTCCGGACGCCGCACGACGATTAAGCTCACCTGCTCACCCGGACGAAGGCTCAACCGCTGCGTGGGAACAAGCACACCATCCTCGTATTGGGCTTGAACGACTCTCACGACCATGATCGTAACATGTAGTGGTAAACCGCCACGCGGAGTTTCAGCGCCGGAACCCGGCATTCGTGGCAAAACCTCCAGAAGCGGGATCTTCGAGCGCTAATTTTGATCGCACGCTGTTTTTGTATCGGTTCGATCAAGTGAGGATTTATGTTGCAAGAGTTCGAATAGTCTCCAAGGTGGGAAACTACCGACGGTTGCTTTCTGCGAGATGCTATCGTAAACACAGTTCCGAACATGAGCGCCACCCTTTGTCCGCGTTGGCCAAATCCAGATCGCCGATGCTCGCTGTTAGGAGGCGGAGGCGCGAGGACGGTTTCTTAGAGCAGGCTGAAGTTCACCTCAACGGTTGCCGAAACGGGAACGGGTTTGCCGTCGCGGCGACCGGGCCGGAAGCGCCACTTCGATACCGATTGCAGCGCGCGTTCGCCCAAGCCGAGGCCGGGGGTGCGGAGCACTTGGATGTCGGTGGGGTTGCCGTTGACGTCGATGATAATGCGGAGAAGAACGGTGCCATTGAAACGGGCTCGGCGGGCTTCCTCGCTGAACTCGGGGTCCACTTTGTAGATGAGGACAGGCGCGGTTGAGATGGCCGAGAGGGAGAACGCACCGGAGATATCGTCGCCACTGCCGGCACGTGGACCCTTGCGATTGCCGATGCCGCCATCTTCGCCGTCGCCGATGCCGCCATTGCGGCCGCGGCCGTCGGATGGCGGTCCGGGAAGGCCGAAGGGATCGCCGAGTGGCAGCGCAGCCGTTTGGAGCGGCGGGGCGACGACGATGGTTGGTTCCATGGCGAGCGCAGGCTCGATTTCAATCGGTTTTGTAGTTGGCTGAACGAAGACGAGATCGGCGGCTCGAGGAAGACGGCCGCCGCTGGCTGGCTTGGCTTGCCGGCCACCGCCACCGCCGCCCATTGCGCGCGGGGCGGTTGGGGCGAGGAGTTTTGAGGGTGGGACGATGTTGACGGTGAGAAGTAGCTGGGGGGGGCGGCAGCGTTTCGGACGGCCGGAATAGTAGTAGCGCGGCAATGCCGGCCGCATGCAGCGTGGCGGAGCCAGCCCAGGACGGAAATTCCATGCAGATCGTCGTGCAGATGGCGGGCCGTTCGAAAACTGCTGATTTTATTGCCGTTTTAGCAGGCAGGAGTGTCGACGCTCAGCGACAGGTGTGGCGGCGCGAATAGCGCGCGCCGGTTCCTTCGGCGCAGTTGGTTTACGGTTTGGTTCGGCCTCGCCGGATACCGATGACCATGCGGGACTGGATCGCGAAGCTCGACGGCTTCCTCAAGCTTTTCGGCCGGGACATCCTAACTCATGCCGGCAAATTGACCGCCGAACTCGCCAAAGGCAAGGCTGAACTCGAATACGACGCCTACGTCCTGTAGACCGGCCAAGCTCCGCGACCCATTGACGTCCCGGATACCGCCGGTTTACTCCACGTGAACCTGTTTTTCCCGGATCGAGCCCTTCAGAGAGGGGGCAATTCAAGATAGGCAAGCTGGACGGGCGACGCTGCCGGAGACCCGGCGAGCCGCGTTGGCCACCTGATCGGTATTCTCGATTTGTCGAAAGCCGGCGGAATCGTCACAACTCACAATTTGCAACGGAGCCGCTTCGACAACGCCCGCCCCATTCCGTGCCCCCGCGCAAGATGTTATCCTTCACGTGCAATTATGAATCGCCAAACTCTCGCCATCTCGTCCGCCATTGCGTTCGCCGCGGGGCTCGCCGGCACGCGGCTCACCGCTCAGTCGGCGCAGCCGGAGAAAGATGAAGCCGTCGCTGTCCACATTGAAGCTGCCCGCAAGGCCGCCGGCAAGGAGCACGCCGGCATCTTCGAAGGCATCTGCACTCAGTTTGCACAGCCCGCCGCCATCCGCCCGCCCGCTCCCGCCAGACGGCCCGGGCGCGCCGGCCCTCCCGATCGAGCTACCTGGCATGCCGAGCCCGTGAAGGTGTTCGACAACCTCTACTTCGTGGGAGAAAAAGATTACGGCGCGTGGGCTGTAACAACTTCGGAAGGAATCATCGTCATCGACACCAACTTTGACTACTCGGTGGAAGACGAAATCGTCAACGGCCTGAAGAAACTCGGCCTCAACCCGGCGACAATCAAGTACGTCATCGTGAGCCACGCCCATCGGGACCACGTGGGCGGCGCCGGTTACCTCCAGGAGCACTTCGGCGCGCGGGTCGTCATGGGTGCCGAAGACTGGGGGTTGCTTGAACGTACAGATCTGAGCTTTATGAAAGCGCGCCGCGACATGGTCGCCACAGACGGCCAGAAATTGACCCTCGGCGACACGGCGATCACCATGTACGTGACCCCCGGCTATACCCTCGGTACACTCTCCCTGCTTGTCCCCGTGAAGGACAACGGAAAATCGCACCTCGCCGCTTCCTGGGGAGGTACGGGATTTAACTGGCTTAGCGGGAGCCCCCTCTATATCACGCCGGACCGCCCCAACAAATTCTGGTTCGACACCTACATCAATTCCGCCGCCCGCTTTCGCGATATCGCAGCCAAAGCGGGGGCCGACGTGCTCATCGCCAACCACACCCACCTCGACGATGCGAAAAACAAGCTTCCCGCGATGGCCAAGCGCCGCCCCTCCGATCCTCATCCCTACGTCATCGGCAACGACGCTGTAGTACGTTACGTCACCGTTGCCTCCGAATGTGCCAAAGCCGGCCTCGCGCGCACCGAATAGAACGGCTCTTCTCCGGCTGTACCGAAGGGGAGCGGTCCTTCGTTCAGCGACCGTCATTTCAGCGGACGGGCGTGCGCGGCTGGAGATACCATCAACGCCAAATTCTGAGTGGCCGAGGATCCGCTCGATACTGCATTATTCGCCTGATGTGCGGCATCGTCGCCCTTGGGTTTCAGACCGGCAAGACGCGTGTGGCTTCGCTGCTTCTGGTCCGCGACCTGGCGGGGCTCTACTGTCCATTCCTCGGCGTGAGCAAGCAGCATCACGGCGCCTCCCATTACGACACCGAGGCGGACTATCAAAAGATCGTGCACTTTGAAGTGGGCCAACTGGCTTATCTGGCCCAGCGTCTGGCGGCCATGCCGGAAGGGGAGAGCACCGTGTTGGACGATAGCTGTCTGCCTTTCCTGTCGAACATGTGGTCCACGCCGCAGGGCTCGCAGCGCCCAGTACCCGGAGCTTTGATTATGCACTTTGGACGGCGCACCTTTTGTCGATTGGAGTAACTTTGCCGGCTAATCGTATTGATAACTATTCGCCGGGAATTTGACGGCGGCGAAGCCGGTGTTGCCGGCGGTGGCGGATTTGCCGGTGGAGTAGGACGTTGAGTGTGTAGTGGACTGTTGGTTGTGTGTGTAATTAGACTTAGTCGCTTGGTGAGAAGGTCGTCAAGCCGGAACCCCGCCGTGCGAGACGGCGGGGTAGGCATCCTTATCCTCTCGAATACGGTGCGGCTGAGCGGATGGGTTCCGCCGCGCTGGCGTAGCTCCTAAAATCCAAGAGATTGGTAAGTCCTTCCGGCTTGGATCTCAAATTACCAGGCAATCCAGGCCGCCTCCGCGGACTTCAATTGCAATTCAAAGCGGCACCCACCCTTCGCTTAATGTCGAAAGACCACAGTGCGGTGTCGTAACTGCCTACCGGATTTCCTTCCGGCGTCGCAAAGCTATTGCTTTCGCCAACCACGTAAAGCGTGCGGCGGGTGGCGGCAACCCCCGTAGCCGCGTCGTCGAGCGAACCGCCGAACGCCAATGTTTGCAGAATCGCGCCGCTATCGGGATCTATCTCCCGGATCACGGCGTCACGGGTGGAACCGTTCCCGTTATGACCAACCGCAAACAGCCGGCATCCCACGGACGCCACGCCGAGCAGTTGGCCGGGTCCGGCGGTCAAGCTCCACTGTCTCGTTCCGGCCTCTGAGTACTTTTCAATCAACTGCTCCTTAACGCCCGACGCGCCGTTGACCGCGCCTACCGCGAACACCGATCCTTCAAACCCCGCGACCGCGTTTAAGTTCCCGGCGTATTCGCTCGACCGCTGCTTCCAGACCCTCTGGAGGTTGGTGTCATAGCGCATGATCATCGGCGCGATGGCGCCCGATTCCGAGGTCAATTTGGATGAGCCGGCCGCGTAGACACTGCCATTTAGAGTTGCGAGACCTAAAACATCCGAATAGCCTTGGCAGTCGAAGCGAGTAAAGTCGGTATTAGGCTCCGTGACGCGCAAAACAAGATTCCCATTGCCATCTCGTTTTTCGAGAACAATGAGCGTATGGCCAAATCCGCAGTTCTCGCCAAATCCGCCGGCGAAAAGTGCCCCGGTGCCGTCATTCGCCTCAGTAACGCCGTGAATTCCTTCATAGCCCTTATAGCTGAATGCGGGGCTGCCCGTGCAACCGGCGGACGCTCCATTGGTTGAGACGCGATTGACGAATATCTTTGCTTCGGTATCGCCGACGCCATCCACGGCGCCTGGACACGTCCCCGGCAAGATACTCCCGAATGCCAATGCGAAAGTTGGCGTGGCGGCGACCGCGCGCGACGTACTACTCGGAGCGGAGTAGAGATTGGTCCAAATTGGCGCGCCGGGATTCAGCGAAAATCGGCTCGTCAGCATACCGCCGGCCTGATTGCCCGTCACATAGACCGCACCGCCTTGCACGCCAACCGCCGCACCTTTCTGGTCGCCTGGCCCGCCGACGAACGTGGATGCCGGAGCGGGAATGGGTTGGGCCTTGCCGGCTACAGAGAGCACGATAGCCGTCAGGCCGAGAGAAAACAAACGCTGTTTAGTCATGGGGTTTTGTTCCTTTTTTGAAGAAGCCGCCGCGGTGGGACCAAGGCGGGCGCAACTGTGCCTAGCCTGGCCGCAGCGCTTAGCGTGGAGTCAGGCTTTCTACAACTTGCCGTTTTTTCGCCGGACACCGTTAGCTGTGGAATGGCCGGCATGGCTGACACTTTGGGGTGACGCCTTGACGGGATTTTGAGCCACGCGGGCCGAGTTTTCCGCACGAAGATATGCGAAGAATCCGGAAGTTATCGCTACTTGGGACCGTTTGGCGGTCGAGTAACGTAGTTTCTGACCGCTCGAACATCGAGATATACTTTTTTCGCCGTGCCAGATTCAACGGAACTTTCCGGTTGGAAAGAGATCGGTGAGTATTTAGGGGTCAGCGAACGTAGCGCCCAGGACCATGAGCGGTATCGTGGTCTACCGGTGCACAGGTTTCCCGGACGCCGCGGACGTGTCTGGATCACCAAAGCTGAAATTGACGAATGGAAACTACGGCCCTTGGCATCGGCGCCCGATACAACGGATTCTTCGCCGCCGGAATCGGAAGCGATCCCATCGGCGCCCGTTCCTCTTCCTTCAGATACCACGGTGGTCCAAGAACCACGCGTCGGCCGGTGGCGTCCCTCGGCAAAGCTCCAACTTCTGGCAGTTGCCGTATTGTTCCTGGCGGCCACCGCGTTCCTGTGGAGGGTGGGCGTTACCAGCGCCGTGCCAACCGTCCCGCCTGCGTTCACCGCCGACCGGCTATTCGGCCGGGTTACCGCCGAAGGCGGCCGTATCCGTTCCGTCGCCGTAGAACCTGGATCGAGCGACGTGCTTCTAAATCACTCGCGTCCAGAATTGTATGTTCTCAATAGAGATGCGATCTCAGTTGTCGATGTGAATCGCCTGGAGGTCCGCCGGCGGATCCCCGTAGGGTACCAGCCAAGCGACATGGCTCTTAGTCCGGCGGGCGACTACCTTTATGTTGGAACCGCGGATGGGCTGGTCCGGATTGAGATTCAAACCGGCAAATCGGAGCGCTTTCGGGACGGCCTGATGGATGGGCCAGTCCGGAATCTTGCGATGACGCCCGATGGGAAAAGGTTGTTTCTGGCCATGGAGCGCGCCGGCCTGAAAGTCATTGACATCCCTGGAGGGCGCGTCCGCCTGGTGGATGCCGCGGCGGCGCCGGTCGAACTTGCCATGGATCCGGACGGGAAGAATTTGTACGTAAGCTATCAAATGACAGGACCCGGAGGATCGGTGGGGCACGACGCCATCTGGGACTTTGACGTTGCGTCGGAGAAGCCTGTCAGCCGCTTTGCCGACGTACCGTTTGTTGGAGGCGGTCTAGCGGCCGGAGTGACGCTTTGGGCGGATGGGAGAGACGCTTGCCTGGAGACCTACCGCCGGGGAAACCAGCGCGGATGCCCGCTGGTCCCCGGCGCGGTTCTCTATGTTTTTCGCCCGCAAGACCGTACCCTTCTTGGTGCATTCGGAGCTCCCCCAGCGCAGAGCTTCTATAGGCCGGCATTCACTCCTGATGGCAAGCACGTTTTTGTGGGGGGTCAGCCAGCCCGCGTATACCATTCCGGAGCGCTCGCTGAAGAAGAAACCTTTTCGCTCGGACGGGGCCACTGGTATGGCCGCCCTGCCTTTGATAGCGTGCGGCGCCGGTTCTATTTCACCGACGCGGCGGCTGGCGCGGTCCAAGTGATCGATTTGCCGCGCACGGCGTGCGTGCCGCCGATTTCAGGATTTCGGCACCACTGGGCTGGCGATGGGAACGCGAACGATCGCATTGGAGTTATGCCCTTTGTGCCCCTCGACAGGGTGGCCTACGCCCGTGGATTAGTTGGCGCGGCGTTTGATGTGGCCGGCGGCACCCTGCAATTGCAAGCGCGAAATCACTCGGCGGCCCGGCTTTTTTCAGAGACTGAGGGTACGCTGGTTTTTTGGGTCAAGGTTTCCGGCGGCTCCGCGACGCTGGTTCGTTACAAAACGGAACGGGGTTTGACGTCCTGGGAATTATCGATTGAAGAGGGTAGGCTTCGCCTTCGGATGGATGGTACAGATGGAATCGAGACGCGGCCAGTGACGCCCGGCAAGTGGCAAATGGTGGCGCTCAGCCGAGGCGCGGGCAAAGTTTCGGTTTCGCTCGACGGCGAGGTGGCCGGCGAAATTGCCGAGCCGCCCACTGTCACTCGGAAAACGGGTATCGCTACATTGCTATTCGGGCCGGCCCCCGCGCTGCTCGACGAGGTGATGCTGTTCGGGCGGCCGCTGACGCTAGAGGAGGTCCGGACGCTGGACCGAACAATGCGAACATGCCTTACCGGTGAATGAATAGCCGGGGAGATTCTTGGCTATTGACGATTGCACTTCGGAATTTGCCGCCTCATTTCGGGCCTGGGCTTCGAGAAAGAAATGGAATTGGCGGCGGCGCGTGTATTTCGGCCTACTCGTCCGGTGATTTAATGGAAGCGGGCAGCGTGGTTTCGCGCGGCGATGTCAACCGTAGGTCTAGTCTTGCCGAGGGGCGTTTCCTCCTACCCGTTCTCGGGGTTAACGATCTTCAAGCCTTCGCGAAGCGCTATTTCGCCGAGGAGTTTGTCGGCAACAACGAAGTAGTCCACCAGATCCTGGCTGGCGAGATCGATTGCAACGGCGAGTTGGAGCGCATCAAGGGTACGCAAGCGATGGGAGAAGCCGTGCTGTCCGATCAAACGCTCCGCGGTTAGAAAGTGGTCGCCGGTCACGTCGTATACGTCGATGCGGCCACGTCGAACATGAGCAGTGCCCGCTGCATCCCCGCCGCGTTCCTATCGAGAACAACGGAACGCACTTTCATCGCGAAGGCGGACTGGATTTCAAGGAACCCCAATGTGGAAATTCGGATCTGGCCGTCCGGTTCCGCAAAAATCGCGGCGACTACCGGCGTGCCGGATTCCGCGTGGTAGTACTTGACGGCCGCGCTGGTGTCGAAGAAATATTGCGCCAATCAGTAGTCTCCGCGTTCCGCGATCACATCCTCCGAGACGGAGCCGGGTATGGATTTGAGCGCGGCACGGACTTCTTCGATGGTGGGAATGATTTCCGCCAAAGCAACCTCGGCCCGCGCCCGTTCAACGATGCGAAGATCGCGCTGGCTGTGGCCTATAGGCACGTCGAAAACCGTGATCTTCACTCTTTGAGATTCCATCAGCGCGAGGGGTTCCAAAGGGCGCAGAATCCCATGTTCGTAAACTGCTTCCACATGCCGGATCATCATAAGATTATCTTAACGGAGTTTCAGCTTGGCGGTAAAAGCCGGACGGCAAACACCGACCCTTCGGTCGCGCCCGTAGCGAGTAACCGAAATTTCGCTCCTTGCCTACCGGTCATGTATTGTCTTCCGTCTCCTCGATCAACCGATCCACCGCCATCGAGTAGATCACCAACTTCCCGTGCCGGTCCGTCTGAAACGCGATCCTCGCCGAATTCGGTGAAAGCACCGCCCGTGACAACCGCGCATCCGAGCACCGGTGTTCGCAAAGCGTCAATTCCCGCTTCACCGACCGCAACAGCACCAGCAAATGCGGCGACGCCTGGCTCGCGCTCGCCCCCAAAAATACCGTCGCATCCCCGTTTCTCTGAAAATGCACATACTGCGAAGTTTTCGCCACCAGCGAGTCCCTATTCCCTTCCGGCGTAATCTCCCGGATCTCGTTCAACTTCCCCGCCTCCGCCGGTTTCAGCAGGTACAACAACGCCGCGCCGTCCGCCGTCCAATGCGACGACAGCACCTCGCCCGGCGCCGTCTTCAACGTCACCGCTTTCCGCGTGTTCAGCGGCAAATACCACAATCCGCCCCCGGCGATATACGACACGCCCGCTCGCTGCGGACGAACATACAAGGCGCCAATATCCCCCTCCCGCTCTTCCGCCGTCATCGCCGCGCGCCCCGTCACTACAATCCGCGTCTTCGCCCCATTCGACGACGACAGCACCACCGTCGCCCCATCCTCGCTCATGGCGATCCGCGGAGTCTCCGCCCACTCCTCCGGCATCTCCGCGACCACCCGCTCCCGCGCCCCGCCCGTCTGCAACAACTTCCGCCCGTCGATATATAACAATCCACGGTCCCCCGCCGTCCACGTGAACGTATTCGTGTTCAGCGCCGCCGCCTCGGTCAGTTGCCGTACTTTGTTGGCCTTGAAATCATGCCGGTACAATTGAGCCGGCCCACTCGCATCGGAGGCAAACACCAATGCCTCCCCCCGCCGTGTAAATGCCCGGTTTGAAGCCAACGGCAGCCACGCGCTGTGCGCCAGATCCGTCACGCGCAGCACTTCAAATTCCGTCGCTCCGTCCAGGAACCTTTTGGCCTCTCCCGGACTTTCCTGCCCCTTCGATCCAAATAGCCCCGGTACCGCGCCCGCCGCCAGCATGGCGCGCCGCGTCCAGCGGTGAACGGGGGGCGGAACCTCTTCCATAACCACACTCTAGCATGGGCCCGCCGCGCCCTTCACCGCGCCCTTTGTTACTTACTTATGGCTCGTTTGGTAGTGGTTGCCCAACAGATCGTAGCCGAAATCGCCGTTAAAATCACGCCACACCGAGTGCACGTGATTGTTGTTGTTCTGCGTGTTGTCGTACTCCACCAGGAACGTTGGCGCCTGGACCCGGTAATAGTGGCCCTCGCCCCGCTCCGCGCCGCCCGTCCACGCAAAATTCAGGTTCGTCCCGGCTTTCCGGATCTGCTCCCGCCGCGCCGCCGCGCCTTGCTCGGGAATGTTGTTCGCGTACTCGTCCAACAGATCCTGCAGCAGCGCGCGCTGCTTCGCGTTCATCTTGGAGGCCGATAACCCCGAAGGTTGTCCGTCCAACGCCGCTTTCCTCGATGCCATCGTGATGATGTCCTTCAACGCCACCTCCGACAACACCGCCACCTTTCGCTGGTCCGGCGTCAACGACTTCAGCACCTCGCGTGCTAGATCCTCCTCATGCCCCAACACCCGCAAACCCTTCCTTGATCCGTCCTTTACTTCAGCCGGATTTGTACCAAAGAACATGGGGCTCGACGCCACTTTGTTATTCACGATCGTGAAGTTCATCGCCACATGATGCCCCTCAAACCGGAATCCCCACGTACCGCTCTCCGACGGCGTGCCAAATATGGAAAAGAAGTAATTCTCCGGATCGCGCCGGCCCGGCGGCGTGTTCTTTTCCTGGATCTTCAGTATCTCCTCCAGGCTCATAATGCTCGTCGTTTTGATGAAACCCTGCTGGCTCAAACTGGAGTTCAAAAGCGCCAACGCCAACGGCCGCTGTTCCGGCGTCATCAGCTTGAAGCTCAGCCCTTTTCGCTCCCGCGGAATAAAGTGCCAGTTCAAGCGCTCTTCATCGTCGAAGGAAAACACAGCCTTCGCTTTTTGCTCCGCGTTCAGCGAATTCAAAAGCGCATTCGCGCCATTGGCCATCGCCAATGGCGTGTGCCAGCGGTGGCTTGCGGCTATCAGAAGAAGGGCGCCGGCGGCGGCGGTAACGAGTCGAATCCGTACTGGTGACATGGCGTAATCCTGTTTCCCCAAGGCCCCAGTCTTGTGGAACCTGTGGTCCCAAGCATTGTATTAGAAAGGAAGGTCTTTTTGCACGGGGGCTCCGTCGAATATCAGCGAACGGGCCAAATATTTGTAAGGATTCACCGGCGCGCCGCCCTGCCGGACCTCGTAATGCAAATGCGGCGACGTCGCCCGTCCCGTGGCTCCGGAGCGTCCAATCACCTGCGAACGCCGCACATCCTGCCCCGGTATCACGTCAAACGCGCTCAAATGCGCGTAGTACGTTTCCACGCCGCCCCCGTGGTCGATCACCACCAGCCGCCCGTACGCGCCCGACCACTCCGCCGACTTCACAATCCCGTCCGCGGTCGAGCGAATCGGCGTGCCCCGGTGTGCCGAAATATCTACGCCGGAATGGAACGCGCTCCCGCCCGTAAAGGGGTCTGACCGCGACCCGAAACTCGATAACAATCGCCCCGATACCGGCCACAAACTCGGAACCACGTTCACCTGCCAAGTCCGCGTGATACGCCGCGTACCCGGCGTATACAGCCGCGCCGTTCGCAACAAGTCGAACCGGTCCAGCGACTGTTGATAAGTCGGCGTCAACCGGCTCTCGCTCGAAATCGTCGCCGGCCCTTCCAGCCGCCCTCTGATTCCGTACGCCGACGTCACTTCCGACGCCAACATCTCGAGCGTGGCCAATTGCTCTTTCGTCTGCTCGTTCGTTCGCGCCAGCGCCTGGTACTTCTGCTGCAAAGTCGAAATTTCACTACGCAGATTATTGTAGTTGGCCACTTTCCACGCCATTCGCGCGTAACTGGTTAGAAAGCCGGCTACCGTAAATCCGCCAACCAACGCCAACGTCAACACCGAATACAGTATCGTGTGCGAAACATGCATCCTGCGCAAACGGCCATGAACGGAATGCGCTAGTACGAGTACGAAATAAGGCTTGTTCATCAGATCACTCTCTCCATTAACCGGGCGCCTACAACCGCGTGCGGTGTTGCCCAAGTTTCTGGTGCTATTGACTGCGGGCCTGCCCCGCGGTTAGCGGCTCAGATTTGTCCGGACTCGCCTACTCTCCATTAAATTGGTGCCTCACTCCCGAGCGGTACTGCCCAAGTTCTTGACGCTCTTGACCGCGAAACTGGCCCACTGTTAGCGGCTCAGTCTGGAACGTGTTGATTACCGATCAGGGCGTGCAAACGACTGACAGCTTCCATGAACCGCGTGGTCTGCATCCAGTCAGACTGGGGGAGGTCGGTTCAGTGTTGCATTCCGCCTCATCTGTGTGGCGGAATCATCACAGTATCAGGGAAGGCACACCCCTGTCAAGATAAAATGCCTGTAAGGTGAAGAAAGGGCGAAAGTTAGCCGTTACAGAGAAACTGGCCATCCGCGCCCTCTCGGTTCGCCCGGTCCGGCAAAAGCCGGTGGAAGATAATCATAGGTTTGGTGCATCCACTCGCTCAACTGTTTCAATAAATTTTGCTTAATTTCCGCGTGGGCCGGATCGTCGGCTACATTATGGAACTCATCGGGGTCATTTCGGAGGTCGTACATCTCCACCAACGGCCGCGCCGGTTGCAACAGCCGCAGATGGTGTGCCTCCAATGCCCCTCGCTTGCCCAGTTCCCGATACGACTTCCACGACGGGCTACCCTCCAAATCCCAGGCCGGCCGATAGGGAAAGTGCGGCGCCGCATTGAAGATGAGTTTGTATCGCTCCGTCCTCACCGACCGGATCGGATCGAAATTGTCGTGCCAATTGCGTTCGGAGAACACCGCCTCTCTCGCCTGATACGTCCCGACCCGCAACAGCCCCATCATCGATTTGCCCTGCATCTTTTTCGTCACCGCGCCGCCGGCCATCTCCACCCAAGTCGCCGCCAAATCCACATGGGAAATCAAATGCGAATTCACCGTCCCCGCCTTCGTCGCTCCCGGCCACCTCACCAGCAGGGGCACATGAATCCCCGGATCGTAACAGGTGCCTTTCGCTCCCGGAAACGGCATGCCGTTGTCGCCGGTGAAAAACACTACCGTGCTCCCAGTCAATCCCCGCGCATCAAGCAGCGCCAGCAACTGCCCGCATTCGGCGTCCATTCGCGAAATGAAGTCGTGGTACATCGCCAGGTCGTCCCGCACCTCCGCCGAATCGGGCAGAAACCGCGGCAACCGGACCTTCGCCGGATCGTGCGGCGGTGTCGCCGCGCCCTTGAAATAGGGACGGTGGGGATCGGTAAAGCCAATGTGCAGGAAGAATGGCCTGCCAGCGGGCAGCTTATCGAAGAAGGTTTCAAACCTAGCGCTTTTGTCCGCCGTGTAATAGTCAAACCGCGAGTTAAACTCATTTCCCTGGTGAACCTTCCGGAACCCGGCGGTGAAATAACCCCGCGCCTTCAATTGGTCAAGGAACGAGGGCTCCCACGGCGGCATCGGCGTATGCAGCCGCGATGTTGACGTCGTATGCGGCGCGCACCCTGTGAATATCGCCGACCGGTTTGGGCTGCACTGCGGTGACGCCACGAAACAGTTGGCAAAGCGCACTCCCTCCCTCGCCAACCGGTCCAGATTGGGCGTCCTGACATGCGTGTTCCCGTAACATCCCAAATCGGCGGCCGTATGGTCGTCGGAGATCAGAAAGACAATATTCGGCGGCGCCGGCTTCGGCGCCTGTGCGTTAACCGCCATCCCGCCGCCAATCAACGCCCGCCTGGAAAACTCCATAGCAGCCAAGTGTATATCCTAATGCGATGGAGATCACTCTCAACGACAAAACCGCCGTCGTCACCGGCGGCGCGCACGGCATCGGCCGGGCCATGGCCCGCTGTCTCGCCGCCTGTGGCGCGAATGTCTTTATTTTCGATATCGACTCGGCAACCTTCGACTTCCCAGCGCAACTCGTCTCCTGCGATGTCACGTCGCGCGACAGCCTTAGCGCCGCTTTCGACGTCTCCGGCCCGCCCGACGTACTACTCATAAATGCCGGCACCGGCATCGTCCGCCCCTTGCCTGAAACCACGCGCGAAATCTGGGACAAAACTGTTTCGCTTAACCTTACCGCGGCCTTCGAGACGCTGCAGGAAGGCGCCGCCCGCATGAAAGCGGCGAACCGTCGCGGAGCCATTGTTCTCACCGCCTCCACCAACTCATACGACGGCGAAGAAAACCTCATCGCCTACAACGCCACCAAAGCCGGCATTCTCGGCATCCTGCACACCGCGGCCAACGAACTTGGCCCCTTCGGCATTCGCGTTAACGCCGTGAACCCCGGCCTCATACGAACCCGCTTGACCCAGGCCGCTTTCGACTCGCCGCCGGTGATCAAGGATTATTTCCGGGCCATTCCCATGGGCCGCGGCGGAGAACCGGACGAGGTGGCCACTGCGGCCATCTTCCTTGCTAGCGATTGGGCCAGCTACATCACCGGCGCCACGCTTTTGGTCGACGGCGGTCAGATGTGCTGCAAGTTCGGCCCCTGGAAGGACGCCGAAGCCGAGTTCGTCGACGGCCATTGGAGCCGCCGGTCCTCATGAAAAGAAGGACCAGGAGCAGAGATAGTAGGGGATGATCACAACGATTATAGTTTCCATGGGAGCGGGTAACACCTGGCGGGATTTGGGATTGCCGGTCGAATACCGGAACTGCTCTTCCATCGGTGTATTGAGGGAATGGGAAGAGATCGGAAAATCCCGAAATCCCGCGCCTGACAGGCGAGGTGCGCTCCAAGACCACCGCCGCAAGGCCCCCGCGTCAGGAATCTGTCGCCAATGCCGACTCCGCCGCCGACACCTGCGGATCCGCGATCGCGGATCCTTTGCTCTCGAGGAACTCGCGCAAAACGGACTCGGTCGCGGCCGGGGTTGCACGAGAGTTCGTGGACGCTTGGATTAGAGAACGGATTTGGGCATCGGCATCACATGAACGGAACCGGAATGTTGTACGTTCATGTGCATCGACTGTAGCGAACGCAGCATGGAGGATAGTTCCGGCCAGTCGGTATCAATGAGCGATGCCGTGGATTCCAGCATGTTCCGATTGAGGAGGCTGACGAAGAGGGAGACAAGTTCGGGATCCCGCCAGCCGCGGGTGGCTTCTTCTTCCAGAACGCAGGTGGCCTCTTCGACCGAATAGGCTCGTTTGTAGGTTCGTTCGGTGATAAGCGCGTCGAAGATATCGACGATTTGCATAATACGCGCCAGTAGGGGGATATTCTCACCCCGGAGACCATCGGGGTATCCAGCGCCATCCCACTTCTCGTGGTGGGAGCGGATGATGGGCAACACCGGCGCGAGACTCTTCATTGGGCGGCAAATATCTTCGCCGCGGACGGTGTGTTGTTTCATGATGACCCATTCGGCATCGGTCAGCCGCTTGCTGCCGTGCAGAATGCTGTCGGGAATGGAGACTTTGCCGATATCGTGCAGGAAACCCCCGCGGTAGAGGGCAACCAGCTCCGGGCGCGAGAGGCCAAGCGCGACGCCGAGGGCAACGCTATAGGTGGCAAGGCGTTGGCAATGCTCGGCGGTATAGGAGTCCCGGGCTTCGACGGCTTGGGCGAGGGCGAAGAGGATAGTCTCGGCTTCATCGAGCGAATCGATCGCCGACTTGTGGCGGAGGAGCGCGCGCACCCGCGCTCGAAGCACGGAAGGGTGGAGCGGCTTGGTGAGATATTCGTCGGCGCCGGCGTCAATCCCCAGCACCTCATGTTCCGCGCCCTGCATGCTGGTGATCATCAGGATCGGTAGAAGTTGGGTTTTACGGTTGCCTTTCAGACGGCGGCAGAATTCGGGGCCGCTGATATCGGGCATCATCAGATCGAGGATGACGAGGTCGATGGGATGGCGGTCGAGAATGTCGAGCGCGGCGCGGCCGGTGGCGGCTTCAAAGAACTCGTATTGGCCGGCCGAACGGAGCATGCCTTTCGCCAGACGGCGATTGATTTCCAGGGAGTCGATGAGAAGCAGGCGGCCGGAGCGGCCGCCGTCCTGGAACGGTTCGGCGGAAAGACCGGCGGGAATGGCGGGAATAGCGGATAGGTGGTTTTTGGCGGGGGGCGCCAAGTGGGTAAGTAATGCGGACAAACTGCTGGCGTCAGACACGGTGGGCATGGCCTCCTTTGGTACTATCGGCTAAAGAGAGCCGGACATTTAGGCTCGTGGAGGAACTAAGAAATGCGGAGTTGGATGATGCTGGCGCTGTTGGCGATACCGTTGAGCGCGGAGCCATTGAGCAAAGGCGAGCGGGACCAGGCGATGAGCCACCTGCACGCGACACGGAAACAGGTGTTGGATTTGATCGCGCCGCTCAGCGAGGCGCAGTGGACGTTTAAGGCGGGTCCGGACCGGTGGAGCATCGCCGAATGCGCCGAGCACATTACGGAGACGGAGAACCTGCTGCGCGGCATGATTCAGCAGAGCGCGAAGAAGTTGCCCTTGGACGAAGCCAAGCGGGCGGACCGTTCGGCGAAGAAGGAAGCGAGCGCGAAGACGCTGTTAACGACAATGACGGACCGGTCCAAGCCGGCGTCCGCGCCGGCGGAGATCCGGCCAACGGGGCGCTATGCGACCAAGGCCGCACTGATGACGGCGATGAATGAGCGGCGCGACGAGACCATTCGCTATGTGGAAACGACGGAAGACGATCTACGCGGGCGGTTTTTCAAAATGGGCCCGTCGGAGATGGATCTATACGAGATGATCCTGATGATCAGCGGCCATTCGGAGCGGCACTTGTTGCAAATGAAGGAAGTGACGGCGGCGCCGGGGTATCCGAAGTAGAAATCGGATACGTCCGCCGCTACGGCAGCCGTTGCGCGAGTCGCTAACCGCGGTGCAGGTGGAGAGGAACACGTAGCTCTAGCCATCCGACGCATTGGCTGCGACGACGCCGAGCGCCGTGGGATTGACATATGTTCCCGCATTTGGGAACATCGTCGGATGAAGGTATATGGCGAGGCCGTGCTAACGAAGTTTGCGAAAAAGCACGGCGCCTCCCGCAGGCCCCTTCAACGATTCCTGGAGATCGTGCGCGAGACCGACTGGCCGCACTTTACCGCCAGGAAGCAAACTTTCCCAGCGACCGATCTTGGCAAGAAAACCGGGAAGGCTATTTTCGATGTTGGCGGAAACAACTACCGTCTTATCGCGATAATCGATTTTGATGAGCAAGCTCTGCTCATCGAGAGTGTGCTTACCCACGAGGAATACAACCGGGAGGATCTGTAGTGCCCACCGCGACGTACGAACAACTTCTGATCGAAACGCTGCCCACGCGTATTGAGAACGAGGAACGCTACGACCTCCTTCGGTCCCGTTTCGGCGCTTTGCTCGCCAAGCGCCGCCGGACGGCCGCCGAAGATAAACTGATGCGGCTGCTTGGAGTGCTAATCCAGGATTACGACCGCCGAAACGCTCTCGGCATCGATGATGGCACGCCCGCCGACCGGCTTCAATATCTAATGGAGCGCTCGGAAACCCGGCCCGCCGATCTTCTTCCGATATTCGGACAGCGCAGTCATGTTAACGAGGCCATCAACGGAAAGCGAAAGATCGGCGGAGACCAAGCGCGCAAGTTGGGGGAACTCTTTCGCGTGAAACCCGGACTATTTATATAAGCGATCTCCGACCCTCCACAGCAAGCGGTGACCGCGAACGATATCGCGAATTCCGGTCCTCCGTGCCGCGAAAACGACAACCGTTGAGACTTACCAAAGCGGCCAGCCGTCACGAATTCTCCGAGCCGCTCTTTGATTGCGGGCACGATTGCAACGTTGGCCGGGTATCGGTCCTACCGTCCATAGCCAATCTTCCTTTCTGTCGGGCAAAAGGAAGTTTTGAACGGCTCATCGGTGTCTTGGTAAGTGCTTCAAATTCCGCCGTCCGCTATCCCCACCACGTCTCGTCCAAAGCGAGATGAGATTTCAGCCAGTCCTCATTCAGATCGAGCCCCAGTCCAGCGCCTTCGGGCACCGGGAAGACACTCTTCCGCACGACTGGCGTTGCGCCCTGCGCCATCTTCTCCTTATTCCCGCGGAAAGCGCCCAGCGCGTTCTCAACCTTGAAAAAGTTCTGTGTCGCGGCCGCAAGGTGCATGGAAGCGTAGAACCGGATCAGCGTACAGGGACCGCTATGGAGGCCGACAGCCGTCCTGGTAAGCGCCGCATAGTCGACAATTTGCCGGCAGCCGGTGATGCCGCCGGAATAGGAGACGTCGGGGTGAATCATGTCGAGCACCTGGTTATCCAGGTACGGGCGGAACCCATCCACCATCTCAACCTTCTCGCCCGCCAGCAGCGGTACGCGCGTGGAGCGTTTGAGTTCCCGCCATGCCTCTGAGTAATGCACGGGTAATGGGTCTTCGATCCACAACGGGTCGGCGGGCTCAATTGCCTTGCACAGGCCGATGGCGCTGCGTGTATCGAACTGCCCGGTGCAGTGCATCGCGATGTCGATCCCGTCGCCCACCGCCTCCCGGATGTTGGCGTACCCTTTTGCCGTATTGCGGAAATCGACTCCATCCAGCGTGGGGTTGAACGGTCCGTTCGCACGGCCGGAGCCCCTTTCACCGAAACCGAACTTGTATGCGGTAAAGCCCTCCGGCTCGGCCTTGGCATGTTCGGCCCATGCGCGGCATGCGCCTTTATCCAGCATGTTGCCCGGTCTGCCGTGGGAATAAACGGGAATGTTCTTTCGCAAGGGGCCGCCGAGCAACCTGTAGATGGGGTAGCCCGTGATCTTGCCCGCCAGGTCCCACAGTGCGATATCGATCCCGCTGACGGTGGGTATATTCGCCATGAAGGAGTACTGCGTGGCCGACATCATGTAGAAGTGCCGCGCAATCGCCAGCGGATCCTGTCCGATCAACTGCGGCTGGAGCATCTCGATTCGCGAACGGGCGGCGGGAGCGGGAAGCCCCGCCTCGCCGTAGCCAACCAAACCGGCATCGGTGTTGATACGGATCAGACAGCCGTCCCCGAGGTTGTCGAGCCCTATCGCCCGAATCGAGGTGATCTTGACCAGTCCGGCCGCCGGGGCGGCGAGCGCGGCGAAGTCCGTTAGCCACGATGCGGCGGGCAGGCCCATCGCGACTTTGAACAGATCTCTGCGGGCGATTTTCAAGTAGTTATTCCTCTGCCTCCGGGCGCTCCGAATCTATCACCGTTTTTGCCGCCGCATTGATTCAATGCCTTTACCGTTCGGAGGTTCGTGGCGGGTAGGGGTCGCGTCCGTATGTCTCTCTGTCTCGGATACTGCCGTCTTTGGCGTGGACGTAGAGTTCGCTGCCCGCTTTCTTCGCGAGGTCCCTCGCGTAGGCGATGGCGGCACTCTTGGTGCTAAATACCCGTGTCGCTCTATCGGCTCCCGCTCTGCGGACGCTCCAGGCGTCGCGCTGGTCGGGCACGACGTGTTGCCGGTGTTCTTTCACGGCTGCGTCGTTCTTCGCCATAGTTCTCATCTTCACTATACTCCCGGTCGCGCGGTGTAGAGGAGACTGGCCGCCTAAGGCACCCGGCGCTCAAGCTACTCGGCGCTCAAGGCTTGGAAGGGCTGCCGCCCGCATCGAGGAATGACGAGATTTTCGCTTTCATCTGTGCGACCCGGTCGCATTCCGGGTTAAGCGGTTTTCGCAGATGCGGGCGCCTATGCCGTTTAACTTTCGGTATTGGCTGCCAGGACTACCGCTTCCACGGCGCTTGATAATAATCTCAGGGTGAGAGGAACGGCTTTCCATTAACTTGGCGCCTCACCCGCGAGCGGTACTGGCCAAGTTGTTGACGCTCTTGACCGCGAGCCTGCCCCGCGGTTAGCGGTTCGGAAGGAGAAACAATGCACAAGCGCAAACTCGGAAATAGCGACCTGGAAGTGTCGGCCATCGGTCTCGGCTGCATGGGGATGAGCTTCGGTTACGGTCCGGCTAAAGACAAGCGGGAGATGATCTCGCTAATCCGCGCGGCTGTCGAACGCGGCGTCACGTTCTTCGATACGGCTGAAGTGTATGGCCCGTTTGCGAATGAAGAACTCGTGGGTGAGGCCCTCGCTCCCGTCCGTGAACAAGTGGCGATCGCCACGAAATTCGGGTTCAAGTTCGATGCGGAAACCGGCAAACAGGCTGGGCTGGACAGCCGGCCGGAGCATATCAAGGAAGTCGTCGAGGCCTCGCTGAAACGGCTCAAAACCAATGTCGTCGATCTGCTCTACCAGCACCGCGTCGATCCGGCCGTTCCGATCGAAGACGTGGCGGGAGCGGTCAAAGATCTAGTTCGGCAAGGCAAGGTTAAGCACTTTGGCCTTTCTGAAGCGGGAGTGCAAACGATTCGGCGCGCCCACGCCATCCAGCCCGTCACCGCCCTTCAAAGCGAGTACTCCCTTTGGTGGAGAGAGCCGGAAGCCGAAATCATTCCGGCGCTTGAAGAGTTGGGAATCGGCTTTGTTCCTTTCAGTCCTCTGGGAAAGGGCTACCTCACGGGCAAGATCGACGAGAATACCACCTTCGAAAACACCGATTTCCGCAACACGGTCCCGCGCTTTGCGCCGGAGGCTCGGAAGGCGAACCGGGCGTTGGTCGATCTGCTCGACGGCACCGCGCAGCGCAACAATGCGACGCCAGCCCAGATCGCACTCGCCTGGCTGCTTGCTCAGAAGCCCTGGATCGTGCCGATTCCAGGCACGACGAAATTGCATCGCCTGGACGAGAACGTCGCGGCCGCCTCCATCGAACTCAGCGCGGACGATCTTCGCGGCATCCAGAGCGCCACATCCGGGATCACGGTGCAAGGCGCCCGGTACAGCGAGGGCGCGCAGCGAATGATCGATCGTTAAACGGCCGGCGCAACGCCCCAACGAAATTCCGAAGTCATGCATGCCGTCTTCGCCACAATACTCCGTGGCGTGCGAGCGGAACAATCAACACCGATGCTAACCATCCGCGGCCGTCCGACCACAGCGGACCCGCCCGCAAGCCGCCCTGTACATAGTCCAACTGATAACGCGACTGCTCATAATCCCGGTTCTGCGCTGTGATCCGAATGTCGCGGTCTACTGGCGCCAGGCAATTCACCATATAGGCCGCAATTTGTCTCTGATGACGGTTCTCGAAAACAAGCCTGCGTTCAGGATTGCCGCCTGATACTTTCGCGGCGAAGTCGATTTGAGTCTCGCCAAGTCCTTCCTTAATCGCGTCTGTTTTGGGAAAGCTCGCTGAGATCGGATCTAACTTCAATCGATCGCCATCAACGACCAGCGATAAATCGCTAAGCACCCGCTCTGCGTACGCCCGCCGCTCGGGTGTTGAAATGACTCCGTCGCCGTTTTTCGCGCTTGCTTTTAAGCGCGATAAATACAGCGAAGGAGGTCTTCGCGGCCAGTTTCGGCGAGCCACCGCGATTAAAACAACGTGGCACGGCGTTTGTCCTGAAAATAAGATCGCGGCTTGCTCGGCGAGTCTACAACGTTGGACTGGATTGCGTTCGAAGCGTGCGCACATCTCTTATCGGCGGCTGGCCGAAAAAGCGGCTGTACTCACGATTGAACTGACTGGCGCTTTCATAGCCCACCTCGAACGCTGCCGCGTTGGCGTCTAGCTCATCTAAAAGCATCCTCTTTCGAGCGATCTGCAAGCGTACTTGCTTCTGATACTGAAGCGGACTCATCGCGGTCAGTGCCCGGAAATGATGATGAAGTGTTGAGACGGCCATGCCAGCGACCTGCGCAAGTTCTTCCATTGCCAGGGGCTGCTGAAAGTTCGCCCGGATCCATGCAATCGCCTTTGCTGTTCGGTGGCTCTGCTCGCCCTGCGTAGCAATTGCGCGAAGGCGAGCACCCTCCGCGCTACGGAGAACGCGATACAAAAGTTCACGCTGAATCAGTCCATGCAGAATTGGAATGTCTTCGGGGCTCGACAAGAGACGCAGGAGACGGCAGCACGCATCAAGAAGGTCCGGAGTCGTTGCAGCGACAACCATCCCTGAGCTGTTTGTTGGAATATCGGGAATCTGAAGTTCTTCGCGAGCAAGCAACTCGCGAACGGCGGACATGTCGATTGCGATCGACATTGCCAGGCAAGGCTCTTTCTCGCTCGCTTCAACTACGCTGGCGATTGCAGGCAGGTCCAAGGAGGTTAGCAAAAAGTGAGATGCGTCGTAAATGAAAGTTGTTGTGCCGAGCGCGACGCGCTTGCGCCCCTGCGCAATCACGGTCAAGCTCGGTCCGTAGGTCACGGAGCACGGTGGCGTGGGTGCGGTCCGCTGAGCGAGCCGCACTCCTGGAACGGCGGTCTCCAGCAATTCTCGCGGCCCAATCCATTGGGCAATCATGCGGGCGAGTTCTGCCCGCGACTTCTCGGCCCGATCATCGAGCACATCCCGCTGTACTTTTGGCTTTTGCATCGGACCTTTCTTTGCCTTCACCCTCAGAGTAGCCCAGGGACCCGCATTCCCAATACCGATCGACAGGATTAGGCAAAAGATCGGCAGTATCGGGATATCCGTTTGCGCGCTTAGCGCCCTAGGCTGGAGAAGTACGGTCCGTTCTAAGCCATCCCAGGTGAGGCGCAGATCCCCAGAGCCAAGCCAGTCTGAATCCCGGACGGAGCATCTATGAAAACGAACAATCTCAATCGGCGCTCCTTTCTAAGCTTGACGGCGTTGGCGGGCGGGGGCCTCGTGCTCGGGCTTCAGCCCAAGTTGCGAGCGCAGAATCCCTTCGCAGATGCTCCGTTGGCCCCGATGGATTTCGTGAGCGTCGGCGCAGACGGCAGCGTTACGATCGCCGCAAGGAACCCGGACCTCGGACAAGGAATGCTGAATACCCTTCCGATGCTGGTTGCCGAAGAACTTGATGTGGACTGGAAGGATGTGAAAGTCGTCCGCTCCGGCGTAGGTCGAAAATTTGGAGTACAGCTCACCGGTGGCAGCACGGCAACGCCATTGAACTGGGAGCCGATGCGAAGAGTCGGCGCTGGAGCGCGTGCGCTGCTCGTCACCGCGGGCGCGCAGACTTGGGGCGTACCGGCCGAGGAATGCACTACCGCATCGGCCAGGGTTCATCACCGTTCCTCCCAGCGCTCACTCGGTTACGGAGAACTGGCAGCGAAAGCGGTCTCTTTACCGGTACCCGACCTACGCTCGCTGAAGCTGAAAGACCCGAAGGAATATAAGATCATCGGGAAATCGACCATTGGGGTTGAGAACAAAGCGATCGTCACTGGCAAGCCAATCTTCGGCATTGATGTCACACGGCCAGGCATGCTGTATGCCGTATTTCACAAGACACCCGTGATGGGCGGCAAAGTGGTGAGCGCTAATCTCGACGAGGTTAAGGCGATGAAGGGCGTCAAGCACGTCTTCGTCGTTGAGGGCAAACCCATGCCGAATGCGTACCCAAACTATCTGTTTCAGGATCCGGGCCTTGAGACCGGCATCGCGGTTGTCGCGGATAGTTGGTGGGCCGCGCAATCGGCCCGCCGGAAGCTGGTTGTGAAATGGGCCTCTGGCAACTGGGGTACGCAGGACGGCGCGGTCAATGCGAAGAAAGCGGAGGAACTTTCTAAACAGCCACCCGCACGGACGCTGCGCAAAGAGGGCGACGTGGACACTGTCTTTCAAAGCGCCGGCGTCAAGGTGGTCGAAGCCCCCTACAGCTTTCCCTTCATTGCACACGCGACGATGGAGCCGCAGAACTGCACAGCCCACTACAAGGACGGTAAGGTCGAAATCTGGTCGAGCACTCAGTTCCCGCAGCCGGGCCGCCAGTTGGTCGCCCGCCTGCTAAGCCTTAAGGAAGAAGACGTCACGGTGAACATGGTTCGCGGTGGTGGTGGATTCGGCCGTCGCGCTTACAACGATTCCATGTGCGAAGCGGTATGGATCTCGAAAGTAGTCGGCGCGCCGGTGAAGCTCGTGTGGGCGCGCGAAGACGATATGCAGCACGATTACTATCGCTGCGGCGGCTTCCAATACTTCAAGGCGGCCATCGACAAAAACGGCAAGCTTGCCGCTTGGCGGGATCACTTTGTCGGTTACGGAGAAGGCGAATCCTTTACTCACGACGGCGGCTTTAATCCCACCGAGTTTCCAACGGGTTTTGTATCGAACCTATTGGTCCAGTCTTCGGTAATGCCGCTGGGATTGAAGACCGGCGCATTGCGTGCTCCTTACTCGAACAGCACTGCTTGGGTGGTTCAGTCGTTCCTGGACGAACTGGCGCATGCTGCCGGCAAGGATCCGATTCAGTTTCGAATGGAACTGCTGTCATCGGCTGTACCCCGTCCGGCAGCAGCTGCGAACGGACGGCCCGGGGCTGGTTTGGATCCTGCCCGCATGCGGGGTGTGATTCAACTGGTCGCGGAAAAGTCAGGCTGGGGAAAACGCCAATTGCCCAAAGGTACGGCAATGGGAATCGCATTCCATTACAGCCATGGAGGGTACTTCGCTGAGGTTGCGGAGGCGGCAGTCGCGGCCAACAAGCGAGTGAAGGTCAACAGGGTGTGGGTCGTAGGGGATGTCGGCAGCCACATCATCAATCCGAGCGGTGCTGAGAATCAGGTACAAGGAGCCGTAGTGGACGGCCTGAGCGAACTGATTCAGGAAATCACGCTCAAAGATGGGCGAGTTGTACAGTCCAACTACGGAAACCATCCGATCCTGAGGATCGCTCAAGCACCCCCCATCGACGTTCACTTTCTTAGAAGTGACAACAGGCCAACCGGCCTCGGCGAGCCGGCGCTGCCCCCGATCTTGCCCGCAGTCTGCAATGCGATCTTTTCTGCGACTGGCGAACGGATTCGCACTCTACCAATGACAAAGCAGGGCTTCAGCTTCGCGTAGGTTTCCAAAGGAAAGAATGATGATCGACCTGAAGATAAACGGCAACGACCGCCAGTTTGATGGCGACCCGGAAATGCCCCTGCTTTGGGCGCTCCGCGATGAACTTGATCTGAAGGGAACGAAGTTTGGGTGTGGCATGGGGATATGCGGTGCATGCACGGTCCACCTCAATGGAGAACCTGCGCGTTCCTGCGTCACCAAAGTATCGGATGCTGCGAAAGGGGCAATCACTACGATTGAAGGGCTCTCAGCCGACGGCTCCCATCCCGTTCAGCGGGCGTGGATCGAAATCGACGTTCCTCAGTGTGGCTACTGCCAAACCGGCCAGATTATGTCCGCATGTGCGCTTCTCAAGAAGAAACCAACACCTACAGACGCGGAGATCGACTCGGCAATGGGCGGCAACCTCTGCCGCTGCGGTACCTATCCAAGAATTCGGGCCGCCATTCACCAAGCGGCGCGACTTACGCAGTTGAACAAGTAATCCTAACGCTGCAAGATCGGCCTTGGCCGGCTATGGTCCGGCAACGGATCTGTGACGCTTTTTGACACTGCGGAAACTAACGGACGTTTCACAAACGAGGAATTGGTTGGTGAGGTGCTGGCTCCGATTCGCGGCGAGATCCTTATTGCCACAAAATTCGGCTGGAACATTGACCCCAAAACGGGAGAACGCCGCCCCGGCCTGAACAGCCGTCCCCAGCATGTGGGATGTTCCCGAGGAGATCGCGCACGGTACCTCATTCCCGGATCGATACCTATAACCGTACAGGGAGAATGGGCTGTAGGCGACACGGTTACCGTTTTCGCGAAGCAACGTTAATTGATCATTTACCGGCCAATCGATGCCTATTTATCGACAAAGTGGATGGCGGGTCAAAAACCAGCCCAATACCCCGCTAGCGGCTAGCGGATTGGCCAAAGGCTGATTCGGCGATCTTGATGGCCGAAGTCTAACAAAATGAACCATTTGGAAGTAAAGTGCACCCCATCTGAGATTGGCCGGTAAACCAGTCACGTTACTTCAAAACTTATATTTCCCGCCAAAGCAACGACTTACAAATTGGACCCGTCAAAAACCGTTGACACCCGTGATAGTGTGAAATTGAGGGGAGCTATCCGCGTTGGCGGATAGCTCCCCTCAATGTATTTGAGCGACCATCCGTCTTGGCCAAATGCCATCGCGGACCGGCCGCCACCGCTCTTTGAAACTTGAATATACAAGTCCTCAGCATAAGTGTGTCCACGCGCCAGGGCGGCAAATACAAGCGGGACACACTGGGGCCAGGGGGGGTACATATGTTGGAAATAACCCAAGATTTGCTGATAATAAAGGTCTTACGAGATGGAATGACCCAAGGAGTAACCCCGGTAGACCCACGCGAAACCCACCGGAACCTACTCGAAACCCAAGAACCCAATTAGGCGTTATAACACTCGCAGCGGATCGTATTCCCGCAGTCCCTGCTCGCTCATACTGCCAATCCGCACGTCGCGCAGCAAATTGTCAGCCGACTCCCGGAGTAACTCCACTTTCAGGTAGTTACCGCTCAGCGCCATCTTCCCCTGTCCCAACGTAACGACGGAAAGCGAGCCGCCCACGAAGCGTTGCCGAAACGCCGCGTGCTTCCGTTCCGCAAGTTGACGCAGTCGCCGGTTCCGCTCTTTTCGAACCGGCATCGGCACCTGCCCCGCCGCCGTCGCCGCCCGCGTGCCGGGCCGCGCCGAATAAGTGAAGACGTGCAGATAGGTGAAGGGCAGAGAGTCGATGAACTGATACGTCTCCTCGAACTCCGCTTCTGTTTCGCCGGGGAAACCCACCATTACATCGGCGCCGATCGCCGCGTCCGGCATCCACGCTCTGGCCTTCTGAATACGGTCCGCATAATGACGCGGCCGATACTTTCGATGCATGCGCCGCAGTACCGTGTCGGAGCCCGATTGCAATGGCGCGTGGACATGCTTGGCGATGCGCGTTGACTCGGCCATCAGTCCCAACAACTCATCCGAAAAATCCATCGGCTCCACCGAGGAAAGCCGCAGCCGCTCCACCGGCGTCTCGTCCAGCATGCGCTTCACCAGGCCCGCCAGCCGCATCGTCGAGCCCGGCTCGCGTCCCCATCGCCCCAGATTAATGCCGCTCAGCACGATCTCGCGATAGTTCCGCGCCAGCCCGCGCACCTGTTCCAGAACCTGCTCCTCCGGCATGGACCGGCTGCGCCCTCGCACATACGGAATCACGCAGAACGAGCAACGATTATTGCACCCGTCCTGAATCTTCAAATTCGGACGAGCCCGGTCGCCGGCCGCGTCCTGCACCGGAGCGGATAGAAACTCGTGCCGCGCGAAAATATCGTGCACATGGATCTGCCCATGAAAATGTCCAAGCTCATCGGCCACCAGATCCGGAATCGCCGTCTTGTCGGAGTTGCCCACAACCCACGCCACGCCCGGCAAAGCGGCAATCTCTTCCGGCGCCCGCTGTGCGTAGCAGCCCGTCACCAGAATGCGCGCGTCCGGGTTCTCACGATGCACGCGGCGAACGGTGTGGCGCAAATCTTCATCGGCGGCCGAGGTCACGGTGCAACTGTTCAGAACAACCAAATCCGCGTGGCTCCAATCGTCCGCCGCGTCCAAGCCGCGCCCGCCCAATAGCGATTCCAGCGCCGCCCCATCGGCCTGGGTCGCCCGGCATCCGAAATTTTGCACGAAGAACTTCTGCACCGTTCCAGTGTAGCGGGTGCGCTATTCCGGCAGGTCTTTGGGCGGTTCCGGCAGGAAAAAGCTCGCAATGAAGCCGATGACATAAGCGCCCGTCCCCACCAGCGCCGCCGCGTACGCCAACTTCGCCGCCGGCCCCGCGCCGGGAGCCGTCTTCGCCAGTTGGACCGTCAATAGCGCCGCCGATGTGCCCAACATGCGCCCGCCGATATTGGCGGCAAAGCTCTCGCCCGTACCTCGCAGATAAGTGGGATAAACGCGCGGCAAATAGTTGCCCCAAAAGCTGAACTGGGCCACCGTCAACAGGCCGACAATGGCGATTCCCCACTGCAGCGTTTGGACGTCCGTCCCGCTGGCGACGAAGAATACCCACGGTACAACGAAAAGGCCGGGAATCTGAAAAATGCGAATCAGCAGGCGGCGGCTGACAATCTGCACGGCCAGAATCGCCAACAATACTCGCCCGATCAGGCCGCCCATCTCCTGCCAGAACTGCACGCCGGAGACAACTTTTTGCACCGCGGGCGGCGCCATGCCGGCCAACTCCGCCAAGCCCGGCACAATGCGCGGAATCTGCTGAATCGCGCCGAACGCCGCCGCGTAGCTCGCCGCGTACATGATCATCGTCACCCAGGTCGTCCGCGCAAACTGCGGCTGGAACAACGCCACGAAACTGGGCCGCTTCAACGTGCCCGCCGCCTTCTTCACCGCCCATACCGGGGATTCCGGCAGGAACGGGCGGATGATAATCAGCGGAATCGCCGGTATCAGGCCCGATATCAACGTGTATCGCCATGCGGAGTGTCCACCGTAAATCTCTGGAAACGAGTTAGCGTTCGTAACGGCGATGTAGTAAGCGGCTGTTACCATCAAGCCGCCAATCGATGAAAACGCTTGCGTGTATCCCAGAACCTTTTCCCGCTGTTTTTCGTCGGGGAACAACTCCGCCAGCCACGCCACCGCCGCCACGAACTCCACGCACACGCCGATAAACGTCGTGCACCGGAAAAACAACAACCACTCGAGCGACGTCGCAAATCCCGACGCCAATGCGGAAAACGCGTAGATCAATACGCTCCACACCAGCACGCGGCGCCGGCCCCACAGGTCCGCCAGATAGCCGCCCACCATACCGAAAATTCCGCCCGCGAAGGCCGGCACGAAGAACAACCAGCCTACCCAGTCCAGGTAGGCGGGAGTGCCGGGCTTCAATCCGCCCAGTTCGATCAACGCCGGCCCCACGATCAGCGGCAGCACCAGCAACACGTAAATGTCGAAGGCGAAACCTATCGACGCGACAAAACAGATCAGCCAGTGTACCCACGTGAATTTTTGCGTTAGAGCAGCCATTTTGTATCCCGAGCATTATACAGAGAAGTAGCGGTTCACCGTATTGGCCGATGGTTTCGGGGTCAGCACGGACACCGCCCAAAGCAGAAACACCGAACCCAGCGTCATCGGCACAACCGGCGAGAGTCCGAAGACGGTAAACCCGCGCGGCGCGAAGAATAACGCCAGCGTACAGCCGCCCACCCAAACGGTCGCCGCCAACGCACCCCACTTTGTACTGCCCTTCCAAAACAGCGCGCCGACATAGAGCGGCATCATCGCGGAGAAGCCGGCGAACGAAAACTGTACCGCCAAATCAAAAATACTCGCCTTCGCGTTCAATGCCGTGAAATACGCGAACGCCGTTACCAGAACGATGAACAGCCGGCCCGTCGCCACCTGCGCTTTTTGTCCGAATCGATCCCGCGCGCCATAGAACGCAAATACGTCCTCCGTGAACATCGTGGACAGCGCCAGAATCTGCGAGTCGCTGGCCATCACCGCCGCCATGATCCCGGCGCCTAACATCCCCGCCAGCCACTCCGGCGCAAAATGGGATAGCAATTGCAGCATCACGTCGTCGGCGACCACCGGCCGGCCTGTCAACGCCTTCATATCGATCTTCGCCGCCAGCGCCGGTATCTCCTGGGCCTGATTGGCGAACACGCCGAGGCAAACACATGGCAGCCAGATCAACAAGATGCAAAGCGGATAGAGTATCACCAGTTTTTTGAACTGCGTCATCTTCTTCGCCGTCAGGCAGAAAATGGCGATGTGCGGAAACGCGATCGCCGATAGCGGATTGAACGTGTAGCTCAGAAACGCGAGCGGCGAAAACTTCTCCCGCGTAAATAAATGAGCCGATTTCGCATCGTTCAACATCCGCTCCGCAATCGACGAAAATCCGCCCATCCCATTGCCGATTACCACCACCGCGAGCATTCCAAACGTAAGAAATAACACCGTTTGAAACGCATTCACCGACGCTGTTCCGCGCATTCCGCCGAAGAAAACATAACTCATCACCACCACCGCCACCAGCAATCCACCCGCCCAGAATGGAATGAAACCGCCGCTAATTGCGCTTAGCGTCGTCCCGCCGCCCATTACGCCGATGACAATGTAGGGCACCAGCAACGCCGCTTGCAGGAAGAAAATCAGGGTTCCAATGTGTCCGCATTCCCATCGGTCGCGAAAGATTTGCACCGGTGTGATGTGCCCGAACTTCTTGCCAACGGCCCAAAGCCGCGTCCCGAGAAACAGCAGGCAGATCGGCACAATGAACGCCGAACTGGACGCCATCAGCCCAAATGTAACGATGCCGAAATTAAAAGCGTGTCCGCTCGAGCCTAGAATCGCGAACGCCGTCATATGCGTTCCGAACAGGCTCAACACGAATATCCACGGCCCCAGCGCGCGCCCCGCTAGAAAGTAATCCTCAGCCTGTCCCTGCGATTGCCGGAAAGCGAAGATGCCAACGTAAAGAACGATCGCCAGGTACACCAGCACGAAAATCGTCGCCGTCACGATTCCGGCTCCTTCTCCGCCCACGCTTCCAGACCCTCCGGCCAGGCCCATCGGACCAGGAACGCCATCAAAACGGCGGCGCCCGCCGCGTATAGGGCATGGTACAAAAGCCCGATGGGAACAAATCCGAAAATGAGAGGACGCGCCGCCGTCCAGTTCCAGAAATCCTGGTGCAAAGCGTAGTAAACGAGCAGGAGCAGCAGTATGGGGATTCTCATTTGGCGATGGCGAACAAGTGATCTTTGCCACGAATGAAGATCGTCCCGTTCGCAATCGCCGGCGAAGCCAGCACCGGCTCGCCCACCGAGTTCGTTCGCAACACGGCGAACTCCGGCCCGGCCTGAATCACGTGGGTGTCTCCGTCCTCACTCGTGAGAAGGATTTTCCCATCATAGGCTACCGGCGAACCGGCGAACTGCCCGCCCGGCCCCGGCCGCTTCCCTTCATACTTCACGGCCCCGGTTTTGGCGTCGAGGCAAGTGATCAAACCTTTGTCCGTCACCAGATACACGTAGTCGCCGTAGAAGATGGGCGATGGCACATACGCCGTGCCCTTCGAATACTCCCACAATGGCTTCCCGTCGCCGCCCGCGCGGAACGCCCACGCATACTTGTCCGGATATCCCGCCGACACGACCACGATCCCATTGCCCGATACCGGACTTGGAACGGCGTTCCCTTTCACGCCAGGTCCGCGCCATCGTTCTTTGCCCGTCTTTGCGTCGTAGGAGATCACGACGTCGTTCGCCGTCGTGATCAACTCCGTTTCCACCAGCAGCGGCGTCGACCACGTCACATCCGTCGTGCGCTCGGTCTTCCAAACCAACTCGCCATTCTTACGGTTCAGCGCGACCAGTTTCGATTTCTGATCGCTCGAATCGCATTGCAGAATTAACAATTCGCCCGCCAGCACTGGCGACGTACCCGGCCCCATGCCAATGGTGTAAATCTTCCCGGGGTCGTACTTCCAAAGAAACTTTCCATTCAGGTCATACGCATAGAAACCTTCCGAACCGAAATATGCGTACACCCCTCGTCCATCGGTCACCGGCGTCGGGGCCGCGTAGCTTCCGGCTTTGTGCCGCTCATCGAACACAACGCCCTCATACGCGGTTTGCTGCCACAGAATTTTGCCCGTTTTGACATTGAGGCACAGCAGAATCAATTTGTGCCGCACGTCGGCCCCGACGCTGTCGGGATGGCGGAATGGCGTGCCTTCCATGAGATGCTTTGGCGGCTGATTGCCCTCGGCTTTACCGGCTTCCACGTCCGTCGTCAGGAACACTCGATCGCGCCAAACGACCGGCGACGAACGCCCGCGCCCCGGAATGGCCGTTTTCCAGGCAATGTTCTTCTGCGGGCTCCATTCCACCGGAATGTTCTTTTCCGCGGAAACGCCGTTGGACCCCGGACCCCGCCACTGAGGCCAGTTTTCGGCCGTGAGGGTCGCTATCCCCAAGAGCGCACAGGCCGCGTAGGCACGGCACCAACGGGCGAGGAACTCGCCCATTCTGCCGGGCTGGAGCGAGTCCGTTGTGCGCGAGTTCCCTAGCGCAAAGGCCGGTCGCGGCCCCCAACCAACGGGGATCCCTCGCCCAACCCCAGCCGCGACCGAGTCCGTTTTGCGCGAGTTCCCTAGCGCAAAGGCCCGTCGCGGCCCCCAACCAACGAGGAGACCTCGCCCAACCCTAGCCGCGACCGAGTCCGTTTTGCGCGAGTTTCTTAAGAGAATTAAACAAAATGCACGCATGATCCAGTCTACTGTGGCGCTGGTCCCGCCTCGCTTCGCCGGAGTGGCCGAACGCCGCATTTCCGGGGCGGACGGGCCGGGTTACCAAAGGCCGTCCATTGACGTCCTTTCGTTACGGGGCCGTCCGACGGGGCTTTGCTAACCTGAGAGTTAACTGAGGTGTTTTTTGCAATTTCATCGACTCGCCGCTTCCGCTCTAGTCCTGTCTTCCCTCGCTTCCGCCCAGACCGCCGCAACGCTGACCGGTACCGTTCATGACGCCACTGGCGGCGTTGTCCAGGGCGTCGAAATAACGGTCACTCAGGTAGCGACGGGTTTGGTGCGCAAGGCTGTCTCGAATCGGGACGGCGTTTACCTCGTCCCCGCGTTGCGCGCCGGTACCGTCGAAATTCGCGCCGCCGCCGCCGGTTTCCGGCCTCTGCTGCGCAAGGGTATCGACCTGACCGTGAACGAAACCGTAAGGGTGAATTTGGACATGGCCGTCGGGACGATCGATCAGGAGATCACCGTCGTCGCGGCAGGCTCGCAAGTCAATACCGCCACCTCCGAACTCGGCTACCTGGTCTCGGAATCCGCCATGCGCGATCTGCCCTTGAATGGCCGCAACTATACCGATCTGGCGCTGCTACAGCCCGGTGTGGTCGCCTATCCGCATCGCGATGGCGGCTCCGTGGTTGCGCACGGTCTCGGCATGAGTATCAACGGCCAGGATCCCCGTTCGAATGTCTACCTGATTGACGGAACGCCGCAAAATGACTTTACCAACGGCCCCGCCGGATCCGCGGCCGGCACCGTCCTCGGCGTGGAGGCCATCCGCGAGTTCCGCGTCGAAGTGAACAATTACTCCGCCGAATTCGGCCGCAACTCCGGCGGGCAGATCAACACTCTGACCAAGTCGGGGTCCAACGATCTGCACGGCAGCCTGTATCACTTTCACCGGAACGACAACTTCGACGCCCGCAATTTCTTCGATCCGTCCAAGCGCCCGGAGTTCAAGCGCAATCAGTTCGGCGGCAGCCTCGGCGGGCCTATTCGGCGCGACAGGGACTTCTTTTTCTTCACCTACGAAGGTCTTCGTGATCGCCTCGGCCGCACCATCGTTTCGCCTGTCCCCGATGACAACGCGCGTCAAGGCATTCTGGCCGGCGTTACCGTTCCCATCAACGCGGCCGTTGTTCCCTTTCTGAATGAAATTCCCCGCGCCAACGGCGGCTCGCGCGGCGGCGGACTGGCCGATTACGTTTTCGGCTTCGCGCAGTCCGTCAATCAACACTTCGTGCAGGGCCGCTATGATCGCAACTTTGGCAACTCGGGCCAGTTCTTCAGCCGTTACACCTTTGACGACGCCGTCCAAAACCTGCCGACGGACTTCCCGCAATTCCCGCGCCAGTTCCTGTCCAAGAATCAGTTCCTGACCACCGAGTACCGCCACGTCGTGTCGGCGCGGACCCTGTTGCATTTTCGCGGATCGTTCAGCCGGACCACGACCTTTCAAAACGTTGAAGCCAACACCGCCAGTCGCCTGCCGGAGTTCGTCCCCGGCCGCGGCTTGATGGGGAATATCGATATCGGCGGCATGCCGCGTTTCGGGCCGCAGGCTTCGGCAAACCTTCGCCTGACGCAAAACGTGTACGGCTTTGAAACGGGCGCCAGCCTTACTCGCGGCCGCCATCTGCTGAAAGCCGGCATGCTGGCCGAACGCTATCAGGACAACATGGTGAACCCGACCTTCTCGCTGGGCACCTTTACGTTTAACGATCTACGTTCCTTCTTGACCAATACGCCGGCGCGGTTCCTCGGCCTCACTCCGGCCGCTCAATTCGACCGCTACTGGCGCTTCACCCTGATGGGCTTTTATCTGCAGGATTCCTGGAAAATCCACCCGCGCCTGACCATCAACCCCGGCCTGCGCTATGAATTCGCGACGATGCCGATTGACATCTATGGGCGCGATTCGGCGCTCCTGAATCTGTTCACGGACTCCGCTCCGCGGTCCGGCCAACTTTACCAAAACCCCACGAAAAAGAACTTTTCTCCCCGCTTTGGCTTCGCCTGGGATGTTTTGGGCAACGGCAAGACGGCGGTCCGCGGCGGCTACGGCCTCATCTTCAACACCAACGGCCAACAGACGCTTATCGTCACCGTCACTAATCCGCCATTCACTCCGCGCGTCAGCATCGTTAACCCCACCTTCCCCAGTCCGCCCTTTGAACGCGGCTTAGGCAACACCATTCGCCCGGTCGAATGGAACATCAAGAACCCATACATGCAGACGTGGAATCTGAATTTGCAACACGAGTTGCCCGGCAGTGTCGTCCTTACGCTCGGCTACATCGGCTCACGCGGCATCCACCTGCTGCGCTCCAACGACGTCAATATCGTGGAGCCGGTTCGCCAGGCCGACGGGACGCTCTTCTTCCCCGTTGGCGCTCCGCGCCGCAATCCCGCCTACACGACCATCGAGCTGAAATCGAGCGATGGCAACTCGTGGTATCACGCCGGCATTATGGAGGTCCGCAAGCGTCTCGGTCGCGACTTGCAGTTTCAGAGTTCTTACACTTTCTCTCGCAACATCGACACCACGCAGGCCTCCACATTCTTCTCCGATGCCACCAACGGGACCACGTCGGCGATGCCGGAGTTTCCCGGCTTCAGCTACAACAAGGGCTTGGCCGATTACCACGCCAAACACAATTGGGTGACCAATTTTCACTGGGACATTCCGCTGTTTCGCGATGCCACCGGCGGTACGAAGATCGCCTTCTCCGGTTGGCAGCTCGCGGGCATTTCGAACGTGCGCAGCGGCAGTCCGCTCACCGCGTTTGTCAGCGGAAACCGATCCCGCTCCGCTTGGTCCCCGTCTCTCGGACCAGGCCTCGGGCAGGACCGGCCGAGCATGGCGCCCGGCTTTACGCATCAGTCCGCGGTGATCGGCAGCCCGAATCAGTGGTTCAACCCAAGTGCCTTCGTCCTTTCTCCGGCCGGGCAGCTCGGCGATCTCGGCCGCGGCACATTTATCGGCCCAAATCTCCGCACGTTCGATCTCTCGTTGTTGAAGAATTTCGATCTCGCCAAGTGGAGCGATCAAGCGCGCTTGCAATTCCGCGTCGAGTCGTTCAATCTCTTCAACCGGGCAAATTTCGGCACGCCGAACATCCTGGCAATCTCCACCACCACTGGCCCCATCGGCACCTTCGGAGCCGTGCGCAACACCATCACCACCGCTCGCCAGATTCAACTCGGTCTCCGCCTCCAGTTTTAGCCCTGATAGGTCTACAATAAGGGTTCCTCATGGCTTCCACTAAGGAGAGAAACAAATCGATGCTCTGGTTATTATTCGCCGTCGGCGCGATGTTCTTTTGGGGTATTTACGGCCCGATTCTTCACGAAGGCCAAATCAAGCTTGGCAACCCTCTGCGAGCGCTGCTCTGTGTCGGCGCCGCGTATTTTCTGATGGGCGTTCTGGTGCCGATTGTCAGCCTCTCCGCGTCGGGCGGACTCGGCGACTTTAATAGTCGCGGCGTTTGGTTCGCCACCATTGGCGGGGCGCTTGGCGCGGCCGGCGCCGTCTGCATCATCTGGGCTTTTCGCAATGGAGGTGTGCCCAACTATGTCATGCCCATCGTCTTCGGCGGCGCTCCGCTTATCAATGTAATGGTGACCATGGCGATGCACCCGCCGAAAGACAAACCAAATCCATTGCTCTTCGTTGGCTATGTCGTGGTCGCGGCGGGCGCCGCCATGGTCTTCTATTTCAAGCCGAAGGGTTAGGCCGAGTACACTTCATTTAGTTCCCCGCGCCGCGTCTAATCCCCCGCCTTTCAGCCACGGTACTGGTGAAAGAAGAATGGGCCGCGGCGTAGCTGAACCTTGTCAGCGCCGCGCGTTCGGGGAGCCAGCCTTTCCCTCGCGCGCCGGGATTGCACTCATCGATAGCGCCTTTCCGGCGGTTTTAACCGCGCGCTGGGACTTCCAGTCGCCAGCCAGCCGCGAATCGCGTGGCTACTTACGGCGTCCGCCCAACGCCTTCTTTCGTGCGAATAGGGCGTTACGTTCATGCGCAAGACACTACGCTCTAATCGCGGACTATGCGTAGCATCTCGGGCAACGGCTGTAGCTCGACTACCCGACCCCATCGAAGCGTCGCCCACGGCTCCAGGAAAATGCGGACATGTGCGGCGTCGACTCCGTTCGGGCGGCGGGGCCACTCCGCGAGCACGCCTCCGGAAGCCGCGCGCGCGGATACGCTTCCAATTTGGAGCGTCAACGCGGAGCGGTAGCGCGGCTCGTCGTAAGCGGAATATCGAACCTGTGTTCCCGGCAACACGGCCGAGGTAAGGCGCTCCAGCAGTTCCTGCACAGCCCGCAACTCAAGGGCCCCGACCGCCATCCACGTCAGATCGAGTACGTCGCTGAGCCGTAGGCCGTCCTTCGCTTCCCGAAAGACCCGTTCGTCCGGACTGTCCCGCAAATGTTCGTACACACTTTGCATACCTCCGCTCCCGTTCGCGAGCACCATCGCCCGAGTCGCGCGGAGATATGCTCCAGGACGCCCTTCGGCAAAGCCGGGCGGCAAAACCCCTTGCAGTCGATCGCCATGAGAGCCGGTGAGTGTTACGAAGCGCGCGGCCGCCTCAGTTGCATTCCACTGCCAGTCCTGAA
The DNA here is from genome assembly GCA_046155405.1 of Bryobacteraceae bacterium. Classification (GTDB taxonomy): domain Bacteria; phylum Acidobacteriota; class Terriglobia; order Bryobacterales; family Bryobacteraceae. Next base: position 73,786 of record JBJXFL010000160.1, read on the forward strand.
AATCCGGCAGCGCCTTCCGAATTGCGGCCGTGATCGAACCAACCGGCTGTGTTGGATCCAACGCCCGATCGGAGGGTAGCGGCAATCGCCGCGCCGTCTCGCGAATGAGTTTTCCAGGCTGTTGCCGAAGGAGCAGGCCGATCAGGGCGCTCGCGGGCGGCCGAAGCGTCAACGATCCTCGTAACGCCTCGTAAATCGCGCCGCTATCGATCATCGCCTTGAGCCTTTGTATTTGGCGCGCTCGTTCTTCGTTCATTTGCCCGCTCCCTTTTATGAGTTTTTCGACGGCGGCGCGGAGGCGGACACGACCGTCGTGAAGTCGACGCCGTAAAGTACCGGCGGGAATGTCAAGGAACCGCGCGGCCAGCTCCGGCTCGTAGCCCTCAAAGTAGACCAGCGCGATGGCCTCTCGTAGCGGGTCCGGCAGCTCGCGGCTTGCGCGCCGCACCAGTGCCCCCAATTCGAGCCGTAACAGTACTTCGTCCGGCCGCTCGTTCCGGTCGGATAAAGCGCCGGCCAACGGATCGATCGCGGCGTGCCGGCTCTGAAGTCCATGACGAGCTTTTCGCACCGCGATTGTCCGCAGCCAGGATCTAAATCGATCCGGATTCCGCAATGAATTGATTGCGGCAAAGGCCTCCGTGAACGCCTCGGCCGCTGCGTCCTCGGCGGACGCGAATTCTCCGGTGACTCCGAAAGCTACAGCGCGCGCCACCCGCCAGTATCGCGAGAATAGCTCGCCAAGGGCGGCCCCGTCGCCTCGTTGGGATTTTTGCACCAGGACCCGGTCCGCGTGTTCAGTCATTTCATCGAGTATGTGCGGTAATCGGCGGCGTTTGTTCGCGGAATCTTGAGTACAGTCGAATCACTCAGCGGAGAATAGGGCAATGCAGGGCTGCACCTGAGCGCTGAGAGCCGTTCAACGATTTTGGTTTGCACTGATCCAACCTTTCAAGTACCGTGAGGGCAGGGATGAAAGGAGAACCGCCGCGATGATCATCGAAATCCATAAGCCAGAACTCGAAAACATCATCCGGGAACGGATGGCCAGCGGCGAGTTTCAGAACGTCGAGGATGTCCTCATGGAGGCTCTCAAGGCGTCGCGCACCAGCGAGCAAACCGGCCCGCCAGCACAGAGGGCGAAGAAGAGCCTTGGCCAGTTCCTCATGGAATCGCCTCTGCGTGATTCCGGCCTAAAGCTCGAATGGCGGAAAGACTACCCCAGGCCCGTCGAACTGTGATCCCTTTTAGGCTTCGGCGGCGGCTGGATCTTCCGTCGCGGCCGGTTGTTCCACCGCGGGAGCAGGTTCGACTTTGTTGGCCTGCTCAAACAGGAAGTTGAGCGTTTTCTGTGTTCGGATGTTACCGGCGATGCGGCCGATGGTACCGTCCTGCTCAAGGCGGCGGCGGACGGAGGCGACGGCTTCCCGATCCTGGCGGGCGATGCGTTGCACTTCCGTATCCACTTCTTCCCGCGTGGCGTGAATGGACTCGCGGTCACCCACTTTTTCCAGCAGCAGCGAGGCGCGGACGTCCAGCAGCGCGCGGGGGGCTTGAGATTCCTTGAGTTTGGTCCAATCGAGATTCAGTGTACGCGCGTCGACGCCCTGCTCGGCGAGACTCCGAAGGCGGCTATCGACGATCGCCTCCACCTGCTGATCGACGTAGGCCTGGGGAATCGGAAAATCGTAAAGGCCGACCAGTGTATCAATCAGCGCGGTGTGCGCTTCCTGGCGGGCGGCATGGTCGCGTTCGTTATGAATGGAACGCCGGGCGGCATCGCGAAGTTCGTCCAGGCTCTTGTAGTCGCCGAGATCCTGAGCGAACTCATCGTTCAGATCCGGCATTTCCTTGCGGCGGATGATCTTCAGCGTACAGGAGAAGGTGACCGTCTTGCCGGCGAGCCGTTTGGCGCCGTAATCCTCGGGGTAGACAACGGTGAATTCCCTCTCATCGCCCGGCTCCATGCCGGCGATGTTCTCAGTAAACGCGGCCATGGTGTCGGCATGACCCAGTTCCAGGGCCACTTCGTTCTCGTTCAACTCTCCGCCTTCCAGGGGCGACAGGCTGCGGAGAGCGATCAAGACGTGATCCGTGCCGGTGGCCGGACGGGGATCTTCGTTGATATATTCGGCCTTCTGCGCGCGGAGCGACTGCAAACGGGCCTCCACTTCTTCATCCGTCACCACGGGCTCGCGGTAGGGAACGGTAAGGCCGCGGTAGTCGTCGCGCAGGTCAAACTCCGGCGCCACCTCAAACTGGGTTTTAAACTTCAGCGGCTCGCCGGCGTGATAATGCATGTCGACAACCGAAGGGGTGCCGACAATCTGCAGCTTCTCACCATCGGCATACGCGCGAAACGCTTTCGGGACGACCCGGTCCAGCAAGCCTTGCCGGATTTCGCTCGGAAACTTCGAGCGGATCAAAGAGGCCGGTACTTTTCCGGGACGGAAGCCGCGTATCGCCGCTTTCTTGCGGATGTCTTCGACAACCAGCGCCGTTTCCTTGTCGATCTCCTCAACGGGGACGACCAGTTCAATTTCGTGCTTGCAGCCTTCGAGGAGTGCCATGGGAGGGTGAGGTAAGTAGTAATTTGAAAGAGGACGGCGCGGAGCGATCGGCTCCGCGCCCCTCGAATGCGGTCGATACGGCTGGGCCGCCGCTAGCCGCGCGCGCCAACGGCGACGCCGGCTTCCGCGCGGAGCGCTTCGGCCTTGCCGGTCGCTTCCCAGGTGAAGGTGGGTTCGTTGCGGCCGAAGTGACCGAACGCGGCCGTCTTGCGGTAGATGGGGCGGCGAAGTTGCAGGTGATCGATGATGGCGCGGGGCGTAAGGCCGAAGTTGGCGCGGACCAGTTCGGTCAAGCGAACAGCATCGACAATACCGGTGCCAAACGTGTCCACCATAACCGAAACGGGCTCGGCGACGCCGATGGCGTAGGCGAGCTGCACTTCGCAACGGGTGGCGAGGCCGGAGGCCACGATGTTCTTGGCGATATAGCGGGCCATATAGCAAGCCGAGCGGTCCACCTTCGTCGGGTCCTTACCGGAGAACGCCCCGCCGCCATGACGGCCCATGCCGCCATATGTGTCGACGATGATCTTGCGGCCGGTGAGACCCGTATCGCCATGCGGACCGCCGATGACGAATAGGCCGGTGGGATTGATGTGATATTTGGTGCCGCTATCGACCATGTTTGAAGGAATAATCGGGTCGATAACGTGTTTCCTTACCTGCGCGCGAAGCTCGTCGGTACCGATCTCCGGAGCGTGCTGAGTGGATAGGACGACGGCGTCGATGCGCTTCGGCGCGCCGTTGACATATTCCACCGAAACCTGACTCTTGCCGTCCGGCCGGAGCCATGGAAGAACTTGGGAGCGGCGCAATTCCGAAAGCTGCTGAACCAGCTTGTGCGCCAGCATGATGGGCAACGGCATCAGCTCTTCGGTCTCGCTGCACGCGTAGCCAAACATCAGGCCCTGGTCGCCCGCGCCACCGGTGTCGACGCCCATGGCGATGTGCGGCGACTGCGTCTGAATGGCATTCAGGATGCCGCAAGTCTTGGCATCATAGCCCATGCAGGAGTCGGTAAAGCCGATATCGGCAACCACTTCGCGCACCAAGTCGGGCACATTCAAGATGGATTTAGTGGTGATTTCACCGGCAACCACGGCCAGACCGGTTGTAACAAGGACTTCGCAGGCCACTCGGCCCATGGGGTCGTCCCTTAAAACGGCATCGAGAACGGCGTCGGAAATCTGGTCCGCCATCTTGTCGGGATGGCCTTCGGTAACCGATTCCGAAGTAAATATGTGACGCATACCTTCAGCCACGTATTGCTCCTTGGGGTTTTATTCGAACGTTTTGGCAATGAAAATTAGTAAGCGCCGCGAAGAGCGTGACCCAAAAACCGGCATGTGCGCGTTAAACGGACAAAAGGTTTTTCGCGGCGGGGGCGCCAACCCTTAATTCTATCATGCCCGGTACGGGAGACGTGCGAACTTCGTTAATTCCCGCGGCGATTCGAGTTCGGGGTTTCTGGAAGGGTTTAAGTTGCATGGGCCGGGTCTAATCCCCCCGACTTTCAGGCGGGCCGCTTTCAGCTACGGTACTGGTGAAGCAAGAATGGGCCGCGGCGCGGCGGAACACTCTGTCAGCGCCGCGTTTGGGGAGCCAGGTTTCCCTCGCGCGCCGGGATTGCACTCATCGATAGCGCCTTTCCGGCGGCTTTAACCGTGTCCGGCGGCTTTCTGTCGCCAGCCAACCCCACCGCCTTCAGGCGGCGGTTGTTTAGTGAACCGGTGTGATGGCATCGCCGCGACCCGGCGAGATTTCACTTCGCGACAATCGGAACGTCCCGGATAAAGTATGAGGACTCCCGCGAGGCCGGTGGCGGGCATTTCGTCCGTCCTTAACGCGTTTCGCGTATCCCTTCCAAAACGGAGTGCCGCCGTCTTCCGTCGTTCTTGGCGGCCTTTCCATTCCATGGGGTCCGCAGGGTCACCGCCTTACAAGATTTTACGCCTTTGTACCCACAACAGTCCGGCCACACCGCTCAAGATGAGTAGTACCGTGGAGGGTTCCGGGATGGCCGACACAGACGCGATTCGGATGTTGTCCAGAGCGAACGCCGGCGCCGCCGCCGCGTTGAAGGTGATGGCGACTCTGTTGAAAGGGATCGTGCTTTGGATGCCCGCGAATCCGCCCGTAAAGGTGGGGTCCGGCACCCCGTTGTACGAGAGAGAACCCACATTAGTCGCTCCGCTGAATAGATTGATCGTCGTGGCATTCAGGACGGCGACAGTGTTTAAGATGGCGTATCCATCTCCAAACGTGTCAAAGAAGCCGGGGAGGGTCAGGGTCAGAACGCCGCCTGGGTTTCCAATAGAGACAATGTTAGGTGGAGCGACATTGTTAGTTATGCCGGGCCCGCCATCGATAATAACCATCCCATTCCCAAGGCTGTAGCTGAAAAGGACGCCTCCGACCGAGAGCCCATTTACCTCCGTGCCGTCCGCCAAGCCGGTAAACGTAATCAGTGTCGAACCTGCTGGAAAAGCGCCCGGACCGACTGCGATGACGCTTGCGTCAGCTCTAAACTCCGATAGCGCAATCGATAGAAACACAAATAGCTCTACCGCACATGTTCTTCGTCGCGAATTCATGTTTAGCCTCCAGGAATAAGTAACTAGACCGGGAATTCAAAGTTGCGGCTCCGGTTTACGCCAGCATACAGCGATACGCGTCCGGGGGCAACAAATTTTTGGACGTTTTCTGGAGGTTTTGCCGCGTGAAATTACACATCGCCGCGCGTGCGGCCCTCACGCGCCCCTCCATGCGCCCTAAGCGTTGCCGGTCTGTCTGAATCACGGCTAATTCGCGTCCCGGTGAACCGTGGCGGGAGTGAAAGCGGGCAGGCAGATGGCAATATACTCAGCGCCATCGGGACCGGGCGTGGAGTAGCGAATCCATTCGCCGGCGTGGGTGAGAACGGCTTGGCCCGTCTCGACGGTAAGGACTCCGTCCTTGTGCTCCACCTGAACGGCGCCCTTGATCACTACGGTGTATTCGTCGAACTCCGGCGTCTGTCCGGGTTCCACCCAACCGCTGGGGCTGCGCATATGGGCAACGCTCAACTTTTCAGTCCCCGTGTTGACGCGGCCGACAAACTCATCGATCTTCTTGGGCTTGGTTCCGGCGGCCTCGATGCGAGTGGGAGAGGAGATCAGCGTTGGCATCTCTTTATAAATTCGCGCAAAACGGACTCGGTCGCGACCGGCCTTTGCGCTTCTCAGTCTACAAATCCTTTGATTGCGATACATCGGCCAAAAAAGCGGTTGTTTTGACGCCGGAAATTTCGAACGTTTTCCGGCAGCGAGGATTGCCGCAGCGGGTACGGTCGTCAAGGAGGACCATGTAGCTCTCGCATTTGTCGAAGCGGGCGCGGTCGCGGGCATCGCCGCCGGGGGGCAAGCGGTCCTTTTTACGACGGATTAGCCATCGCAGTTCCAGTTGTTGACTGGTGCGGCAATAGGGGCAAGTGAGTTGGGCCGGGCGCGTGGCGGGTGATTCGGAATAGAAGGCCCGTTCGTCCATGGACGTTATTGTTTCAGCTTTTCGAGGTCGAAGCTGCGGACGGCGGGGAGGTTTTGGTAGCGCGTGGGATGGCAGGTGAGGACGATAATTTGGAGCCGCTCAGCGGCGGCGGCAAGCAGTTCCAGGATGCGATCGGCGCGGGTGGGGTCGGTGGCGAGAAAGGCGTCGTCGAAGACGGCGAGTTGGCGGTTGGTCTGGGCGAGTTGGGTGGCGAGGGCGAGGCGGGTGGCGAAGGCGACCTGCTCGGCTTCGCCGCCAGAGAGATCGTCGATGGGTGCGTTAGCATCGGGGACTTCAAGACCGGAGGGCGTCCAGGATTGGTCGATGCGGATGGCGTGGGCGGACGGACCGGCGATGTGGCGCCAGTTGCGGGTGGCGTGCCCGGCGATCTGGTCGGGAAGGGCGGCGGTGAGATTTTTCCGGGATTCGGTCAGAGTCGATTTCAGGAGTTGTATTGCGGCGGCGCGGCGGCTTTGACGGTTGAGGTTGGCGGTGCACTCGGCCAGACGCTCCTCGGTTTCGGCGAGGCTGGTGTAAAGATTCTGGGATTGCAGGGCGGCCAGTTCGCCTTCGAGGCGGGCGGCAGCTTCGTTATCGGTGTTGATGGCGGTGTTGAGGCTACCGACTGTTTGTTCGAGGGTGTTGAGATCGGTTTGGGCGATGGATTTCAGACCTTGGAGCCGAGTGCGGGCTGTCGTCAGGGTGAGTAAGGCCTCTCTGATTTGGATTTCAAGGGCATCCAGAGGGCCGGTGGCGGCGTGCTGGGCGAGACGAGCGGCGATTTGGGCGAGTTGGCGGTTGCGCTCTTCGAGAGTAGTGCGGGCGGCGGCTTCAGCGGCGGAAAGCGCGGGGAGGTTGTATTGGGATTTCTGTTGGTCGAACGAGTCCTTAGAGGCCTTCCATGCGGAGCGGATTTCGTCAAGATCCGGCGGCCGCGAAGCCCATTCTGAGCGGCGAATGGACAGCGTCTCGAATTCGGCTCGACGCAGGTCCAATGGGCGGGCCTCGGCTTCCTTCGTTTCCAGTTTTTGTTGGAGGGATTGGGCGAGGGTGAAGCGTTCGTTGATGGAGGGGAGCGTCTCGCCATTCAGCAGGGCGGTTAATTCCCCGGAAAGTGTCTCGACTTCGCGGGCAAGGCCGGCGGCTTGGTCATTAGCGCTGGCGGCGGTAAAGCGGGCGATGCCGGGGAGGCGGACCGTGATTCCTTGAGCGCCGGTGAACTCCCGCTTTTGGCCCGCGGCAAGTACGTGCGTGAGGCCATCCGTTTCAAGCGTGAGCTCGGCTTCGGCTTCGAGCGTTACTTTGAGGCTGGCCGCTTCGAGGCCGGCCTGTTTGATCTGAAGTTGCTGGTGAAGGCGGTGGAGTTCGGCCATGACCTTCGATGTTGGCGCCTGAAGTTCATCGTATTGGGCGCGGAGCGCGGAGCATTCCGCGGTCAAGGTCCGGTGGCGAAGCAGGTCTGGCCAGGCTCTGGCGTCGGCCTCGCTTTGCCGGAGTGACTCCAAGTCCACTTCGAGCGCCTGGAGCTTGGGCTGCAAGTCGTGGGCGGCGGCCAGATCACGGAGTACTTCTTCATGAGGCGGCTTAGCGTCCCGCACCTGTTGATCCAGTTGCCGCTGCGCCGCAATATCGCCGCGCCATTGCTTCACACGGGATTCGAGTCCTTCGAAGATCTGACGGGCCTGCAGTTCGGCCGATGTCGCTTCCGAGACTTCGCGCTGCCGTTCGCGGGCGCTTTGCAGTTCGGGAACTTGTGCGGCGTAGCGGGACGCTTGTTCATTGATGCGAGCGCGCAGGGCGGCGAGCGATTCGCGATTTTGTCCGGCATTCCGCCATTGGGTTTGCAGTGACTGCAATTGCTCCCCGAGTTGGGTCGCTTCCTGTTGGAGCGAACTCACGGGAGAAGATTTTTTAACTCCACCTTTCGGGGCAAAATACTCTTCGAATCGCGTTTCAATCAGGTTGGAGAGTTGATCCGCGGCGCGGGAGCTGAGCGCCGCGCCGAACGCTTCCTGCAATGTAGTGCGCACTCCTGCGCTCCATTCGGGAAGTTGCGGCGAGCGCTGGGGAGTCCACAACACCTGCAGTAACCCGAAGTGATTTTCGCTGGCCATACCCTTCGGGGCCGCTTCGGCGATTAGCATGGCGCGCACCTTGTCTTCGGCTACCTTGCCCTCAGACACAGGCCGGAAAACACCGCCTTCCTGACGCTCCAGGCGGGCGAAAGATCCCGCGAGAAATCGCTTCTCCAATCGCCATTCCGTGCCGTCATATTCGATGACCGCGCGGATGCGCGGATTTAACGCGCGGCCCCATGGGGACATTGCCTGCTTAACCTTCTCTCCTGTCAGGCTGTGCGCGTCCAGCAGAACGTGGCGCAGCGCGCGCAGCAGCGTCGACTTCCCCGACCCATTTGGCCCCGACAATACGTTTAGTCCGGGAGCAAAATCGCCGACAGTCACCAGGCGGTCAAAACACCGGAAACCCTCCACCTCAATAGAGCGAAGAATCATGCGCCCACCAGCGCTGCGAGGGCTTGGAGTTCCAACAGCGCCTCCGCGGCAATGGTGTCGCCGTTGGCTGCACGCTCACGGAGGCGGCGTGCGGCATGGCGCGCGGCGCCGGCCGGCAACATTTCCTCCCAACCCACTTCGGCGGCCGGGCGCAGCCGAGTGATGTCGATGGCGAAGTGTAAAAATCGCCCTCGCATCTCTTCCATCTGTCGAAGGAGATCCGCTTCCGCGGCGTGCAACAGGCCGCTGATTTCCAGCCGCACCAACGCACGCTCCGGCAACGCGGCTATGCGGTCTCGCAGTGCCCCCAAGTCGCCCTCCGATTGCACGTGTTCGTCCAGCGATTGCCAGGAAAGGACGCCGGTGCGGATCTGCTCGACGCGCGGCGTGCCGTCGATTTGCACCCGCAGAACATTGCCGCTATCGCGCTCGCCGAACTTGGTCGTCTCATGCGTCCCGCAATAGGCCATCCGCACGATGCCATTGGCGTCCGGATAAAGAGATGTCGAATGCCAGTGCCCAAGTGCCAGATAGTCTGCGCGGGCCCGCTGCGAAGCCGCGCGGGAAATTGGGTGGTGCTCGGTGCCAGGGTCAATGCCTTCCACGGTGCCATGGCTCATCGCAACCACGACCCCGGACGGGCGCGGAATGTCCGCCAGACACGCCGAGGGGTCGCGCCGCGAATGGGTTTCGCAAAGCGGCGCGGCGATCAGCGTGCCGCCGGGGACGGCGCAAGCCTTCGGCTCGCGGATGACGACGAGGTTCGCAAACTGCTTCCATACCGGATGCTCCCAGACGCTGCCGGGCAGCAGCGGATCATGGTTGCCCGGCAGCAAGTACACAGGCCCGTGAAAGCGGGACAGAATTTCACCGGTTTGCTGGACCAGGGCGCGGTCGACGGCGTTGTCTTCAAACGTATCGCCGGCCACGAGCAGGAAATCCGCTTCGAGCGCCACGACTCGCGCGGCCGATTCCAACCGCGCCTGCCGGACGGCCTTGGCCGCCCCGCCCGTAGCGGCAGCCTTCATGCCGATCTGCCAATCGGCGGTATGGAGAAAATGCATCGGCAACAGCTACTATTTTGCCGCGTATGTCTTCGTGTGTTTATTGCGCGAGTTCCAAACAGTCATGGCGCCCGTTTTCGTGGCGCTCACTTTAATGTAGTTGCCCTCGCCGGTATCGTTCAGATCGGCCAGAAACGCGTTGGCGACGTTGTGCTCCTGCCCGCCCGCATTGGCGAAGTGAAGCTGCCACAGATCTTCCAGTCCGGGCGAGGACTTTACCACTTTCCACGCGGCGGGGGAGCCGCCCTTGCGCGAGCCGTTATTCATAATGGCCACGCGCGGGCGCAACGCATGCACCAGCGCTTCGGGACCGCTGCTGTCCGCGCCGTGGTGCGTGGTGACGTAGAGATCCACCGGACCCACCTTGTTCGCCGGACAAGCCAGCTCCAGTTCCTTGTTCCAGGTCAGGTCGCCGATGTCGAGGAACTTGAACTTTCCGAAGGTCACCAGGACGCCTAGGCTGCGGGCGTTTTCGGAGGGATCGTCTTCCTTTTTCACGGCCGCCGTGCACAGCGGGTTCGCCTGGCCCGCGCCGGGAAGGGGTTTGTCGATAGCGTTGCCGTCGGCGGTCAACACCAGAACATCCGCGCCTTTCAGTGGCAGGCGGTCGCCTGGTTTGACGCTGCTCCGCTGCCCGCTGGCGGCGGCTTTCGTGTAGGCTTCCATCAACTGATCGGCGGCAGCCCCGGTCTCGCGGTTGGGGCCGTGGTCGACAAACGTGCCGACCGACATCTTGCTTAACAATTGCGTGATGCCGCCGACATGATCCCGGTGGTAGTGGGTGATGAGGAGGAAATCGATCTTCTTCAGGCCGGCCTTTTTGGCGGCGCGGACAATTCGATCCGCATCCCGGTCCCCGAAACCGGGCCACCCGGTATCGATGAGCATCGACTGCTTTTCGGGCGTGACCAGCAGCGTCGCCTGGCCCCCTTCAACGTCGATAAAGTAGATGTCCAGCGTCTTTTCCGCGGCCGGTAACGACAGCGCGGCGGAAAGTATCCCTAAGGCGAACAGAATCGGCTTCATGCGCACTCATGCTACTCAAATAGGAGGGAACATCGCAAGCCGAACTTGCGTATGCTAGGGAGAATCCACTCGAAATGCCCTTCTGTACACAATGCGGAACCCAGATTCAGCCAACGGCGGCTTTCTGCGGTAAATGCGGGGCCAGGCAACCGGCGACGGCGGCGGGCGTCGCGACCGGTGAAGAATGGCTGCGATCCATCGCGCCATCCACGGCCAGCACGCTCTGCTATGTGCCGTTTGTGGGTTGGGTAGCGGCGTTGATCATTCTAGCCACGCAGCGCTTCCGGGAGGACCGGCTGGTGCGCTTTCACGCGTTTCAGGGTCTGTACCTTTTCGTCGTGTGGATGCTGGTCGATATCGCCATCGGCTCCTTCTTCGGCTTCGCCGGCATGGCCGTGCGCCGCGCCGTAACGGGCAGCCTGAAGCTTTCCGTTTTGTGCGCTTGGATTTTCATGCTTTATAAGACGTCTATCGGTGAACTGATCCGCCTGCCATTCCTGGGCGAGCTCGCCGAGCGCTCGGTGGCTGAGCAGTCTTCCGGCAGATCCTAGCGGGTGAAGGTGGGTGGCCGCTTAAAGAAGTCAATAATCTTCCTGGGCGTGAAGTCCGATGCCATTACGCCCTCCAAGACATCTTTCAGCAGCTTGCTTGAAAACGGTTGATGAGGCTTTGCGAAACCGGTCTCGATCCATTTTCCCAGGTCCACCGTGGACACGAATTGACTGTCGGCGAACAGAACAAACGATGGGTGCCGGATGAAAGGGTGATCTCCAGGCTGAAGAATTACGGTTTTGTCGGCGTTGTGGCGAAGCGTGGTGACACTGACAATCACCGAAATACCGTCTTCAGTTGGATCTGCCAAGAGAACCCAAAGGTGTGATTTTGGCCCACTGCTGGCGAATTGGATCATCCAACAATCGCCGGCGCGCATGCTCAAATCGATTGCACGATCGCCAAGGATTGCAGTTCGTCAGCCAACGCCGCTATTTCGTGCTCGGTCCGGCCATCAGCTCTGAGGATATCTTCGATTTCAAGCGGCAATGAAGAGCCGCCAGGATCTCTCCATTCAGGCAGGTCATGCGACATGTCCCTTAGTTGCCATTTCGTTTTTTCCCCCAAGCAAACGAAGATTTCGTCGATTAGACGTTCCTCCGCCCTTGACAATTCGGAATCGCCGGCCGGGAACATCAACTCAACGTCGTACCTTTCAGCTTTTCCAATGCACTGGTGCCACGGCGATAATGGGGCGTTCTCCTCCGGCCCACTGCATATCAGGTCGTAAATCCTGCTCACCACCGGCCCGTGTGGCATCGATACAAATCGATCCGTCGTTACGGGCCGGCCCCAGCGAAGAATTGCGTTTCTGTCGATGAAGTAGAGGAGCTTTATCAGCTTAAAGTAGGCCATCCTACCGCCTGCCATGGCCAACAGTTTGCCCGCTACTTGAGTAGCTTTCCGTTCATTGAAGCGCAGCCAACTCATGCATTCAGTGTACCGGAGTTTCGGCTGCGCCCGGCGGAACGCCGCCGCGGCAGGACACTACCGTGTCACGGGTAGTGTCCTAAGGTTGTGTTGGTCGTTCGTGCGCTTGGATTTGGACGGCGGGGGCGGATTTTGAGATGCTGGCAAAGCTCGATTAGGTCTATTTCGGTAAATATTCTGGAGGCGCCTGGGGTCACCATGACGGTGCGTAGCGAGCGCAGGATGCCGTCGATATCCTGCAAGCCTGCCACGTCGAGCGCAGCCCTTCGCGCTTTCCACGCGATTAGATCGGCGGCTTGGCAGGGAATAGCGGTCGCTTTCGATTTGAAGACAGGGTCAACTTTAAGAGTGCCTCTGCAAATTTCGTCCAGGTGCCCCTTGCCATCGTCTCCGTCCTCGAAGATGTAGTCAACTGGACCTCTGCTCCGTTTTGCTTTGCGCCATTTCTCAATTTGAACCACCGTTACAAAGCCAAGGAACGAATACGGACAAGCATGTACTGCCCTAAGGTGGAATTTCTGTTCAACACTGCGCCAGGAATCGTTCTCCATGATGGAGACGAAGACTTTATTGACATTCCTTTTTACAACGTCAACCAAGTCTTCAATCAACCGCTTACGCCTCTCGGATTGCCCCTTCCATCCGACGAAAGACCTCTCACTGGCCACAAAGTCGGTCATATGAAACGGGCCGTCCACGCCGTGTTCACGAAGTACACTTTCCCAATGACCTTCAAAGCGCAACCATTTGTAGACCGGAGCAACTAGTCCAGCCATCGCCATGACTGAACCAGCGTTCGTTCCGCTTGCGTCGAAATAGGCAGCCGACAGGAGGGCCATCAAGTTATCCTTCCGGTAAGCGGAAAGCCGACGAACTCTGGCACCATGGTCCAAATGCAGCCGCACGAGTCCACCTTTTCAACGCAACTCTGGGTTAGTACACTGCAGGAGGCGAGGAGACAATGCGGCGACCAACGCGGCCAAGCTCAGATCGTCACGGCTTTCTCGGATGAAATTATTAGCTTCCCTTAACTTATCACGCTGCCATCAACTCCGCCATTGTCCAAGCATGATCGGCAAGCCCCGCCGCCATGGCTGGCGTTTTCTTGATCGTGCGGTGAATCCGGCAGAAGTGCAAAGCCAGCGCAGCCCGTAGGTTCTCCCACTTCTTCGAGAAGGCATACCTCAACCGCGTGAGTCCCTTGCACCACTGGCGAAGTGAGCCATTCTGCCGTTCGATGTGGGAAGTGCAGATCCGGCTCAGCTTCGGGTCGCCGTAGACTGGAACGTATTTGCCTTCCGCTATTTTGGCCGGACCGTAGCGGCGCTGCTCCTCAGCGGTCGTGCAGCTTAGTGCCTACCGCAAAATTGTCGACCGCAAGCCCATCGGTCGATAGCTGGAATCGCCCGGCGCCAGCCGCATTCGCCACCTTTCCCATAAAGCGGGTAGCCGATACTGTGTGCCGACGCGCCAGTTCGATCAGCTTGGTTCCGCGTTCGATGCCAATGAAGATCCAGGCATCGCCGATGAATTCATAGTTCTTGTCCCCGTAAACACGGCGACTTTCCTTTTTGCCTATGAACGTCCAAATTTCATCGGCTTGAACGTCCTTCACGGGGACAACCAAAACAACATTAGGACACTTCACCCCCATGCGTGTGTTATAATTATTCATAACAGTGAATAATTACTCACCCGTTCCGTGAACGAAAAATGATCAAAGCCGGTATCGCCGGTTTCCGCGGCTACAGCGGGACCGAACTCATTGAAATTTTGCACCGCCACGCCGGCGCGACGGTTTTTTTGATGGAGCACCGCGCCGACGCCGGCGACCGTCCTTCTCCCCGCGGCGCGGGCGGGCCGGCGCGCATTCCGGCGACGGCCGAGGCCGTCCGCGAGAATGGCTTGGACGTCGTGTTTCTGGCCACGCCGCCCGAGGTTTCGATGGAGTTGACGCCGGGCTTTCTGGCGGCCGGGGCGAAGGTCATCGACCTCAGCGGCGCGTTTCGTTTACGGACCGTCGACAACTACACGCGCTGGTATAAGGAACCGCACACCGAGCCGGAGCTGCTTGCGAGCGCCGTTTATGGGCTGCCCGAGCTAAATCGCGCTCCGATTGCGGCGGCAAAGCTGATCTCCAATCCCGGCTGCTATCCGACGGCGGCCAGTCTGGCCATCGCTCCCCTTTTGGAAGCGGGCGTGGTGGACCGGAGCGCGGGCATTGTTTGTGACGCCAAGAGCGGCGTGAGCGGGGCCGGCCGCAAACCCAGCCTGAAGACGAGCTTTTGCGAAGTAACTGAGAATTTTTCGGTCTATTCGGTACTGGAACACCGGCACGTGGCCGAAGTGTTGCTGAATACCGGCATGACCGAAGCGGAATTCAGCTTTACGGCGCAGTTGATTCCGGTGCATCGCGGAATTCTGGAGACGATCTATTTCCGCGCCGTTGGCGTTGCGTCGGCCGCCGACCTGGTGGCACTATATGAAACTCGCTACGCCGGCGAGCCGTTCGTGCGGATTTACGACGCGGGCAAGGCGCCGGACTTGTTAAGCGTTGCGCGAACGAACTTTTGCGATATCGGCGTCACGCTGCATGCGGCGACGGGGCGCGCGGTGGTGGTGGCGGCGATCGACAACCTGGGCAAGGGCGCGGCCGGGCAGGCGGTGCAAAATATGAATCTGGCGTTCGCGTTTCCGGAAACGCAGGGCCTGTTATGAGAATTCTCATCAAACTCGGCGGCACTTTATTGGATGGCGACGCGACGCGGCAGGCCATGGCGGCGCAGTTGGCCGCGGCTCACCGGGCGAATCCGCAAACCGTCGTGGTGCATGGCGGCGGCAAACAGATGACGCGGTTTCTGGCCGAACGGAACGTGGAATCGAAGTTTGTGGAAGGACTGCGCGTGACGACGGAAGACGTCCTGGACGCGGTGCTGAAGGTGTTCGCGGGCAGCGTGAACCATCAGTTGGTGGCATCGCTGATAGCGGCGGGAGTCCAGGCCGTTGGCATCACCGGAATCGACGGCTGCCTGGTGGAAGCGGCGCTATTGCGGCCGGAGTTGGGCTTTGTCGGCAAGCCCGTACGGTCCAATCCAGCTCTGCTCGAGACGCTGATTAGTGGCGGATTTCTGCCGGTGGCGGCGTGCGTGGCGGGTGACCGGCAGGGCCGGATCTATAATGTAAACGCCGACCAGATGGCCGTATCCTGCGCGTCCGGATTCCAGGCCGACCGCCTCTTCTTTCTCACCGACGTCGACGGCGTGAAGGACTCGGGCGGCCAAGTGATCCCCACGCTTTCCCTCGACCAGAGCCGCTTGTTGATCTCCGATGGCGTTGCCACCGGCGGTATGCAGGCGAAGCTCAACGCGGCCGCGGAAGCGCTGCTGGGCGGCGTCGGCGAGGTTGTGATCGCGCCTGGCGCCGCGCCCGATATCGTCGCGAGACTGCTGGCCGGCGAGGCCGTCGGGACGCGGTTCGTTCGTAGCTAACAGGAAAGGACTTTACCGTTATGGGCGCCCTTGTTTCGTTGCAAATCCCTCAGTCACTGCCTCCCACCACCTTCACGGAAGGACCGCTCGAAGTGCGCAAAGCGAAATTGCGCGACATTTCCGGCCTCCTGGAACTTATCAACAGTTTCGCCGCCAAAGGCATAATGCTGCCCAGAACGGAGTTTGAACTCGCGGAAAACATCCGTGATTTTGTGGTAATCGAATACGGGGATCGCCTGGTGGCCTGTTGCGCTCTGCACATCTATTCGCCAACGTCGGCGGAAATCCGGTCGCTCGCGGTGGATCCGGGGTGGCAGTCGCACGGGCTTGGAAGGAAGATGGTGGCCGCCCTGGAGGTCGACGCGCGGGATTTCGGGATCGTCAGCCTCTTCGCATTTACTTATGTGGATGGCTTTTTCCGGAAAATGGGATATGAAACCGTTGAGCGAGGCGAACTGCCCCTAAAGGCGTGGAAAGATTGCCTTCGCTGCCCTAAATTCCAGGCTTGCGACGAAATAGCGATGAGAAAGCGCCTCAGCTAGTACCCACCCGATGAGGGTATTGGGGTCCCTTCTTGTGGGGTATCAGGCAGGACTAGTCCTACTAGTTAAGTCGATTGTATGCAACCGCTTGCGAAATTTAGTACTATTCCATCCAAGAGTTACGGTACCGTGAGCGGGCTGTTGTGTGGTTTTGGCTGCCCCCAAAATAGTTTGAAATAGGGAAGAGAATTTGTTCCGGCTGCGCCGACTACTCTGTATAATCAACGCAAACCAGTAAATATTAGTCGGGCTAATCCTAACATTACTGGTGGCTCAGGAGAGTACAAATGCGCCCTCAGACCGTCGAGGTAAAAGCCTCCACAGGCAGAATTCTTTGCTGTACCATTTTCCGTCCCGGCGGGAAAAAGCTCCTCGCCAAAGGCCACATCCTGAGCGACGAAGACATTCGCGTTCTGGAAACGGAAGGGATGCAGGAAGTCTGGGTCACGCAACTGGAAGATGGCGAGATTGGCGAGGACGAAGCGGTCCACGAGATCGCCACGCGTATCGGCTGCGGATCATTGGAGCTTCGCCCGGCGGCGGGGGGGAGGGCGAATCTGTTCGCCACCGAAGCCTCCTGCCTGCTGGTCGACGACGAACTGCTGAAACAGATTAATTGCACCGGAAGCGTGGTGATCGCCACGGGCGTCAACTTCTCGTTCGTTCCCGCCGGCCAGCGCGTCGCGACGATTAAGAGTACGCCATTCGCCGTATCGTCGAGTGAAGTGGAAGCCGTGCGGAACATTCTGATGGAACGCGGTCCCATTTTACAGGCGCGTCCGGTGCAGGACCCGCAAGTCGCGGTTCTCTACACCGATCCCGTGCACGGCGACCGCGCCCGCCAAATGTTTGAAAACATCATGCGCCAACGCCTGGAAAGCATGGGCGTCCAACAGAACTATGTGCTCAGCGCGCTCGAGGAGGAAAACGCCATCTGCCGGGCCTTGCAACATCTTTTGCGCGCCAAGCCGGCCGTCATCATGATTGCGTCGACCACCGCGCCGCAAGGCCCGGAAGACGTCGTCGGCCGTGCGATGCTCCGGCTGGGTACTCATATTGAGCGTTTTCTGGCGCCGGTGGAACCGGGCAGCTTGATGCTATTAGGTTACAAAGACGAAATTCCCATCGTTTCGGCTCCCGGCTGTTACCGTTCGGCGAAGAAAAACGTCTTAGATATTGTGCTTCCTCCGTTGTTGGCCCGCTATCGAATGAGCGGTTGGGAAATAGCCAGCTTGGGTCACGGCGGTTTGCTGATATAGAATCAAAGGCTCCTCCGGAGCTATAGATCCTGACCTCCGAGGGATTTATAGTTCATTTTAATGCCGGGCGTCTCCGAGACACCCGGCAATTTTTTTGCGGGTATTCTGAAAGCTAATGCAGATTCGATCCGTCCGCTGCTTTCTGCTTTCCTACGTATTCCCGCAGCCCGTGGAGTTGAACTATTACGGAGGCCGGCGCCGCGTGATGAAACGCGACGCGATGCTGATTCGCGTGGAGGCCGACAACGGCCTGGTTGGCTACGGTCCCGGCGAAGGCAGCGAGGCCGCCGAGCGGATCATCGGTCGGACAATCGCCCCGTGGTTGGAGGGCCGCGTACTTCGCGACGCGGACGCACTCCGCGTTAAGTTCCACGCCGGACCGGGCAAGGATCTGAAAACGAGCCACGTTTATGGAACCGTGGAAGTGGCGCTTTACGATCTGATGGGAAAGTTCCAGGGCGCGGCGGTTTCGGAGCTGCTCGGCGGCCGGGTCCGCGACCGCATCGCGCTCTATGGCAGCGCGGGCATGTACCAGCCGCCGGAGGAGTATGCGCGGGAAGCCGCGCTGGCTAAAGAGTTGGGTTATACGGCGTACAAGATGCGGCCGGCGCTCGGCCCCGATCTGGATGTGGAAACCGTCCGGCAAATGCGCGCCGCCACCGGCCCGGACTTCGGGCTGATGGTGGACGCCCATTCCTGGTGGAGGATGGGCGACCGCAGCTATACGCCGGAGACGATCGCGCAATTGGCCCGCGCCATGAGCGAGTACGATATCGCCTGGCTGGAAGAGCCATTGCCCCCGGAGGACCACGCCGCCTATCGCGAACTGCGCGCGCAAGGCCACGTGCCGATCGCCACGGGCGAACATGAGCATACCGAGGAAGGCTTTCTCGACCTCATCCACACCGGCTGCGCCGACTACGTACAAATGGATGTGGTTTGCCAGGGCGGCTATGCCATGGGCCGCCGCCTGTTCGGCGAGATTCGCAATGAGGGCCTTCGATTCGCCTTCCATAGTTGGGGCACGGATCTGGAACTGATCGCCGCGGCACACGCCGGCGTCTGCTGGCCGGATAACGTAGTCGAGTGGCTGGAGGCCCCATGCTACACCACGCCCGGCCGCAAGTTCATGTACGAGTGGCCGCTGGCATCGGAGATTCTGGCGTCGCCGCTCGTCGTGGAGAAGGGTGACCTGATCGTCCCGCGCGGGCCGGGCCTGGGCGTGGAGATCGATGAATCCGTGATCGAAAAATATCCCTGGCAACCGGGCCCCTGGTCCTTCTTCACGCTCATTTCGCCGCCGGGGACGCATGCGGTAACGTCGGACCACAGCATCGCCTGGGCCGACGGGCCGAAGGCGTAGAGCCGTGTGGCCGGCGGCGGCGATGGCGGCGGGTGCGGCGGGATTTCTCTCCTGGGCCGTGCGCGGGCGAAGTTCGCGGATATTTGGACCGTCGGTCTGGCGCGGTCCCGCCGGGTGCCGCCGCATCGCGTTGACGTTTGACGACGGCCCCAGCGAATCCACGCCGGCGCTGCTGGATTTATTACGGCGATACGACGCCAAGGCCACTTTCTTCGTCTGCGGACATAACGCCCAACGGCTTCCCGGCATGCTGCGCGACGTAGCGCGGGCCGGGCACGAGATCGGCAATCATACCTGGTCCCATTCCCGCCTGGATTTTGCGGCGCCATCGAAAATGCGCGACGAAATAGGCCGTACCCAGGAAATCGTCCGCGCCATCACCGGCGCAACGCCGCGCCTTTTCCGGGCGCCATATGGCGTCCGCTGGTTCGGCCTTGGCTCCGTTCAAAAGGAATTTCAGTTGATGGGCGTCATGTGGACCGCCATCGGCCTCGATTGGAAACTGCCGGCGGAAGGCGTGGCCGGCCGTCTATTGAAATCCGCGCATGACGGCGCCATCCTCTGCCTGCACGATGGCCGCGTCCTTAAAGAGCGGCCCGACATCACGCCCACCCTCGACGCCGTCCGCGAAATCCTGCCGCGCCTGCGCGAGAGAAATTTGGCGATCACGTCCGTCTCTGCGATGCTGGAACGATGATCGAGTTCGTTTCCCCCGATGTCCTGGAGCGCGTCGTGCGCACCTTAGCCGAGACGCAAAAGTTGCCTTTGGAGACCGTTACGCCCGAAGCGACATTCGAACAACTGGGCATTGACTCGCTCGACGGAATTAATATTCTCTTCGCCCTCGAGAACGAGTTCGACATCAGTATTCCCGATGAGTCCGCGCGCCAGGTTCGCGATGTCCGCCAGTTGGCCGAAGGGGTCCAGAAGCTGATGAACGAAAAAGCCGCTCGGCCGGAACCGGCTGCATGATCCGCCGCGTCGCCATAACTGGCGTCGGGTGCGTCTCGGCTCTCGGAAATACGGCGCCCGAATTCTGGGCCGGGTGTCGCGCCGGAAGAAGCGGAATCGGCCCGATCGGCGGCTTCGACCTGACGGGACTCCGTTTTCGGAACGGCGCCCAGGCGCGCGAATTCGACGCGTCCAGGCACTTCGACGACAGGCAACTCATCCCGCTCGACCGCTTCGCCCAACTGGCCATCGTCGCCGCCCGCGAAGCGCTCGCCCAATCTTTACTCGAGTTGACCGCCGGCGAACGGACGCGGGCCGCCATCGTGACCGGCTCTTGCTATGGCGGCAAGACCACCGAAGACGCCTATTTCGCCGCCCTCTATCGCGAGGGTCAGCCCCGCGTCCATCCGATGACCATCCCCCGGCTGATGGCCAACGCCGGCGCCAGCGCGCTTACGCTCGAGCTCGGCTGGCAAGGCCCGGTATGGACCGTCTCCACCGCCTGCAGTTCCGCCAATCACGCCATCGGCCAGGCCTACTGGCTGGTCCGCCACGGCTTGGCCGATGTCGCCCTTGCCGGTGGCAGTGAAGCGCCGTTCACTTACGGGTCGCTCAAGGCTTGGGAATCCCTCCGCGTGGTGAGTCCAGATACTTGCCGGCCCTTTTCCAAAGGCCGGACGGGCATGGTGCTTGGCGAAGGCGCCGGCATGTTGGTGCTCGAACCGCTCGACCGCGCCGTAGCCCGAGGCGCGAAAATCATCGCCGAAATCACCGGTTTCGGCATGGGCGCCGATGCCCATCACATCACCCAACCATCCGCCGAAGGCGCCGTGCGCACCTTACGTCTCGCTCTTGCCGACGCCGCTCTTCCGCCCGAAGCCATTGGCGTAATAAACGCCCACGGCACCGGCACCGCGACCAACGACGTCACCGAATCCGCCGCCATCCGCGAAATCTTCGCCGCCAACCTGGATCGACTGAAAGTCACCGCCACCAAATCCATGCATGGCCACGCCCTGGGCGCGTCGGGGGCCTTGGAAGCGGTCGCCACCGTCCTCGGCCTGCAAGATCAGTGCGTCGTCCCGATCGCCAATTTCCAGGAACGCGATCCCGATTGCGACGTTCCCCTGTGCCTAAATGAACAGGCTTGGCCGCATGAAGCCGCCGCGTCGAATTCCTTCGCCTTTGGCGGGTTGAATGCCGTGCTCGTGTTCCAGCGCGGTGCCTGATACGTTCAGCCAGCGGAGAGTCCCCCAACTTATCGGGACTCAACCAATTTGAAGTAGTAAGTGGTGGGCGATCCGGGACCCAACGGATTTGAGATCAGCGCAAAACCCTTATTGAAGAGTTGAATCTTGATCTGCCAGCGCGTGCCGGCGCCAAGATCCACGATGGTTCCGAATCCGGAGCCGCCATAGATTTCGGAGGAGAAACTGTATTTCGCGGCGCTGCTTTGAATACGCCCGGCGGCCAGGACGTATTCGCGCATTCGCTCGAAGGAGACGCTGGCCTCGGCCCTGACACCGCCAAGATCGCCGGTATACCGGAGTGTCAAAACACTTGTTGCGGCCGGTGTCATTGAGATGTTGGCGATGGGGACACCCGGCCGGCCATTATCGGCGGCGCGGGCGGGAACCAGTATTGCGCTTAGAGCGAGTAGCAGAACGGTGGATTGCATGAAAGCCTCCCATGCAATTTAGTGTATGTAAGGGTCCATCCGTATCATTACGCGCCGGCGCTACGGCCCGCGGCACGGTCGCGCGACGTCTCGGCCTCAATTTCCCACGTCTCGTGATTCAATAGAAACGCGTCGACGACATCCGGATCGAAGTCCGTTCCACGGCCGGCCTTGATGGTCTCATATGCTACCGAGTGCAACATCGCATCCTTGTACACGCGTTTGCTAACCATCGCATCGTACACGTCGGCCACCGCCAGCAGCCGCGCCGGAATCGGTATCGCATCGCCCCGCAGGCCCTCGGGATAGCCGCTTCCGTCCCACCGCTCATGGTGGGCGGACACAATATCGCAAGCCTGCCGGAGTAGTTCGCTATCTTCCAGGCCCGACTGTTTATAAGCGCTTTCCAGAATTCTTCGGCCGTGATCGACATGCCGCTTGATGATGCCGAACTCCTCCGCGGTCAGAGGCCCGTTTTTTAACAGGATTGAGTCTGGAATTCCAACTTTCCCGATATCGTGCACCGGGGTCAGCTCGATCAGCAGCGCAACCGTTTTCGGAGTAAGAAACCCGCGAAAGCGGGGATGATGAGCGAGGCCCTCGCACAATAGCGCCATGTACCGTTGCAAGCGCCTGGCATGCCTGGCTGTTTCGGGATGGCGCGCCTCCGCCATCGCCGCCATCGCCGCCACCGTAAACCGCCTCATGGCCTCGAGATCCCGTTTCGTTTTTTCGGCGCTCGCCTTCTGGCGGCTCCAGTTCGAGACGGTCAAAACGGCGAAATTGCCCGCCAAAGCCACCGTCGGCAAGAACGGGCTGACGAAATCCTGGGTACGGAACAATACAAAGGCCGCGCCCGCCCATAATGCGGCACACATACCGAGCGCGATCAACGCTCCCGCGAGCGGCTTCACGCGGGTCAGGACAATCATCGTGGCCGCCGCGCCCAGGATTACAAGCAATCCTTCCCACAAGGAAGAGAGCGGCGATCGCCGCGCAAAATCTCCGGTCAAAAGATTGTCGATGAGAGTGGCCTGCACCTCGACGCCCAGCATCAACGGATCCACGGGCGTCGTCGCGTAATCCTGCAATCCGGCGGCCGCGCCCCCCAGAACAACTATCTTGTTCGCCAGTGTCGACGCAATCGCCGGACTGTCCACGACATCGGCGGCCGAAACGCTGGGAAAGGTCCCCCGTCTCCCCCGGTAGCGAATAAGCAGCCTGCTCCTGTTGTCAACGGGAATCGTGGTGTCGTCGATTTGAACGTGATGGGAGCCCAATCCATCGGAAACGAGAGAAAGCGTGGTTTTCGGACGTAACGCCAGCATCGTCGCGAGCGCGAGGCTTGGGTACGCGCGGTTGTTATACTCCACCAGCAGGGGGATGCGCCTCATCTGGCCGTCCGCGTCCGGAGACGCGTTCAGAAATCCGGTTCCCGTTGCCGCCCGCGTGATCGTAGCCACCGGGCAAAGTACGCCCGGAGCCTTGAACAGGGCCGGGGGGGCAATCCCCGCGCGCGCCGTCGTCGCGATGGATACCGGGTGCAATACGCACTCTCTACCGGCGCTCGCTTCCTGGAAATCGAAAGAATAGCCTGCCACCACGCGCCCCTTCGCGATTGCGTCGGCGAGAAATTCGTCGTTTGTTTTTTGCCTCTCCGGACCGGATGCGAATTCCCCCGCCACCCCCGGCAGCGCCAACTGCGCCAGTCCCGGCGGCGAAAGATCCGGCTCCGGAAACATCACATCGAGCACCACCGCACGGGCCCCCGCATCGAGCGGTTTACGAATCACCAGGCCCAACACGTCGCGCGGCCAAGGCCACCGGCCCAGACGGGCCAAGCTCGAATCATCCACCGTCACGATGGCCACCTGGCCCGACGGCCCCGCGCGGGGCGTCAGGCCGTTCAGAAGATCGTAGGCCCGCCAATCGCCGTTCACGACAATAGGAGGTTGCAGGTAGAGTGCCGCGAGGACGGCGCCGGTCACGATCGCGCTTAGGGAAGCGTCGCGCATGGCCACACTATCGGATCACAATCTCGACACGTCGATTCCGGGACTCCATGACTTCGTCCGCCGTCGTGACAGCCAAGTCTCCTTCCCCGTGGGAACTGATCCAGAGAGCGCTCGCGGCCACGCCCGCCGCTTTCACGAACTCCGCGACGCTCTCCGCTCTTCTCAACCCGAGCTGATAGTTGGATTCGCTTGTACCGGTCGTGTCGGTATGTCCCGTAACGCTAACGAAGGTTGATCGCCGTTCCTGGATCACCTTCATTATTTCCCCCAGCGATGCCTTCGACTCGGTAGTCAGTTCGTCGCTGGAATCCAGGAAAGTGAGTGTGAACCGAACTTCAGGAGAGGGCAGAGCCCCCAGCACATTCCCGAACAGCCGCTGGATTTCGGCCTCGTTCATAACCTCGGGATTGCCGGGTGCGATGTCCTCCCGGGAAATTTTAACCGCGGCATTCGCCTGGTCGAGTTGCACCGTGCCGCCGGCATTCCGGATGATCGCCCGGCCGGCGTTCCCATCCGCGTCCTTCAGCAGGACAACGATGGAGACTCTCTGCGCCGCCGCCGCAGGCGCTGGAGGAACGGGCAGCTTCCTGGGTGTACAGCCAGCGGCCAGCAGCGTCGCTCCAAGCAACAAGCCAAGCCGGTGAAAGTCCTTCAAAAGCGCAAACGACTGTCGCGGCACCCACCCCTTCACGAACTCTCGCCCAACCCCAGCCGCGACCGAGTCCGTTTTGCGCGGGTTACTCAAAAGCGCAAAGGCCAGTCGCGGCCCCCCCACCTTCACGAACTCTCGCCCAACCACAGCCGCGACCGAGTCCGTTTTGCGCGGGTTACTCATAAGTCCCCCTATTTCTGGTCGAGCGACACGGCGAATTGCGTTCCCCGAAGTCCAATTACCGCCACCGGAGTTTCCATTTTCACCGATTCCGGCGCAAAACGAGCCACTTTCCCGGAAACGTAAGCGGCAACTCCTCGCACCAGCATCATAACCATCTCGAATTCTCTCTGCGCGGGACGAAACCGGAATCGATCGATCTTTAGTTCGGAGCTGGGGTCGAGCGAGACGCGCGCGCCGTCGCTGAACAGAATTCCCACTCGCCCATCGCCGGAAGTTCTTATAATATCTTGCGCGAGTATGTGCGCGTTCAGCCCGCACGGCAACGGCTGCCCGGCCCGAACCACCCACGCCGTGCCCGATAGCGTTTTGACGACTCCGATCGGCTCAGCCGCAAGCGCATCGACGGCATAACATCGCAATGCCGCGGAAAATACCCAGAATATTCGGAACATTTTTCAAAGTGTACAACAACGCACGACAATTTATTGCGCGCATATTTGTATTATTTTGGCTGTCGACGGAACCCCTACGGCTCCCGCTTAAACTCCGCGATCTCCGACATCACCGCCCGTTCCCGCGGATACACCTCCAAACGGAAGATCACCCGTTCCGGCACGCCCCGGTAGATCACGCTGCCGCCCTGCAACTGCGACCCGCGCAGGTCTATCGTTCGCGTTTCTTCCCGCGATTGAATAATCAACGCGCCGCGGGTGGAATTCCGCACCGCCGGCGCCAGCGGATCCCAGGTCACCGTCAACTCCTCGCCCGTCCGCTTCACCTGCAGCGTCATATCCCACGCCTCCAGCCACGGGTTCACCGGCTGCTTTGGGCGCATGCTCAGCGCGATCTGGAAACCGACCACCACGCCCAGCAGCATGAAGATGAAGGAGAGTGGAATCCACACCCATCCCCCGCGCACTCCCTTGCTCTTCGGCGCCGCCGGCACTTCCGAATACTCTCGGTCGATCATTGGAGCACCGCCGTTGTCTATTGGCTGGGACGCTTCCGCCCCGTCGTCTACTTCCGACTGCCGGAACTTCGGCCGCGGGTCTTCTCCCGCGCGCCGCTGCCCGAATCTCGCCGCACTCGCTAACCGTTCCATCCCCGACGACCCGCCGCCCAGCTCCTTCCGCCGGAACGGAAATTCCAAATGCGACGCGTCGGCCTTGAACTGCCCTTCTTCGCGAAAGAAAATTCCGGCCATGCTCACCTTGGTGGCGTACGGCTTTACCACCAACGCGATCGCCGCTTGCCCGGGAAACATCTCTTCCAAAATCGCCAGATCTTCCGCCGCCAAACAGATCCCATCGCGCGTATGGCCGCGGTAGTAACCCACCGTGTAAATCCGCCGGTCCGGCCCCGCCTTCCAGCGTTCCATCGATCCCAGAAACGCCGCCCGGTCGTCCTCGGAAAGGATATAGGACGGTCCCGAAGCGTGGTCGCAATCCACCGCTTCGAAGTCTTCCACGTTGACCGTAATCCGGTCGTCCTGTATCTCGGCGGTGCCGAGAAGAATACCGCCCACCTCCACCCCGCGCTTCGGCACGGCGCCGAATCCCCGCATCACTTCCAGCAGGATCCGGTCGACGACATCAAACTGAAGCTGCACGGAGATAGCCTTCTCCAGCGGCCTCCACACGTAAACGGGCGTGGTGGCCGTACCTGATTCAGGAATCAATCCTCAAATCTCCTTCAATTAACGATTATCTCTTCAAGTATAGTTACGAATATTGCCCGCCGCACTCTATCTCGTCGCCACGCCCATTGGAAACCTGGAAGATATTACCGTTCGCGCCCTCCGTATATTGAAGGACGACGTCCACCGCATCGCCTGCGAGGATACTCGCCACAGCCGCAAACTGCTCGATCATTATGGAATCGAAAAGCCGCTCGTAAGTTATCACGAGCACAATGAACGTGAACGCGGCGAGGAGCTGCTCGCCGCCCTTCGCGCCGGCGAACGTATCGCCCTCATCAGCGACGCCGGCACGCCGCTTATATCCGATCCGGGCTATCGCCTGGTCGCCGCCGCCGCCGCTGAAGGAATCGCCGTCATCCCCCTCCCCGGCCCGTCCGCCATCCTCACCGCCCTGTGCGCCTCCGGTCTCCCCACCGACAGCTTCGTCTTCGGCGGCTTCCTCCCTCCCAAACAGGGGCAGCGCCGCAAAACGCTTGAATCCTGGGCCGATGTCCCCGCCACGCTCGTGTTCCATGAGACCCCGCATCGCATCGTCGAAGCGCTCGCCGATGTCGACGCCGTGCTGGGCGATCGCCCCGTCGTCCTCGCTCGCGAACTGACGAAATTTCACGAAGAATTCCTCCGCGGTACCCCTCGCCAAGTGAGCGATCGACTAACGCCCGCCAACACTCGCGGCGAAATGGTGCTGCTGATCGGTCGCGGCGCCGCCACCGTCCGCGACGACCGGCCAATTCCCGAAGCCGTCGCCGACGCCATCCGCGGCGGCATGGAGCGCATGGACGCCATTAAGCACGTCGCCCGCCGGCGCGGCCTCTCCAAGCGCGAGGTCTATCAAGCCGTTACAGGCTCCTAGCTAGGTCTCGGACCGTCAGCTTTCCGGAAACTTGATGCCTGCCCCGCGAGCGAAACATCCCAAGTTTCCTCCACTCTTGATCGCGACCTGCCCCGCGGTTAGCGGCTCAGAACCAATACCGAGCGCCGTGCGTCGGCAAGCGGGCGCACACTGGCGCGCGGTCAAGGTTCTAGTTGCGATAATCGGGAAAGCTCATGAGCACTCTCGCCGATCTCTCCAGCGGCGCCTTCGATGCCGCCATTATCGGCGGCGGTATTATCGGCGCTGGTATCGCGCGTGACTTAGCTATGCGCGGCGCAAGAATAGCGTTGGTCGAAAAAGCGGACTTCGGCGGCGGAACCACTAGTGGTTCCACGCGCCTGATTCACGGCGGTCTGCGCTATCTGGAGATGCTCGATTTTGGTCTCGTGCGCATGGACTTGCGTGAACGGGAAACGCTGCTGCGCATCGCTCCGCATCTGGTGAAGCCGCTCGAATTTCGTATCCCGTTCGTCGGCCAGTCAGCCTGGTTTCGCGCCAAAATGCGCGTCGGCTTGATGCTGTACGATGCATTTAGTTACGACCGATCCTTACCCGGCCACCGATTCCTCGACAACGCGGAAACGCGGGCCGGCGAGCCGGCTTTGACGAGCGAGGGCCTCCACGGCTCGGCCAGTTATTTCGATGCGCAAGTGCGCATGCCGGAGCGCCTCTGTCTCGAAAATCTGATCGACGCCGCCCGCCATGGCGCCGTTGTTCGCAATTATTGTGAAGTGCGGTCCGCTTCCCTCGTCAACGGCAAGGTGCAAAGCCTGCGGGTGCGCGATGCCGATAGCGGAGACGTGGCCGACCTTCATGCCAAGATTTTCGTCAATGCCACCGGCGCCTGGTTTGACCGCGTCCAGACGCTAATTTCCGGCGCTCCCAGTCGTCGCCTGCGCACCACTAAAGGCATCCACCTCACCTGTGCGCCGATGGTCAACAAAGCCAACGTGCTATTTTCCCCGCTCGATGGCCGCCTGTTCTTTGTCATTCCTCTGCTCGGCAAAACCTGGATTGGAACCACCGACACCGATTTCCCGGACGACCCCGGTGGCGTGCGCGCCGAACCAGACGACATCGAGTATCTGCTTCGCTCCGTCGAACCCTTCTTCCCCGCCATTCGCGGGTTGCCCATCTACTCGACCAACGCCGGTGTCCGCGCTCTCGTCCGCCGGGCCGGATCGGAATCGTCCGTGTCCCGCGTACACCGCATTGAGGAGACCCAGCCCGGCATGCTCTCCGTTCTCGGCGGCAAGATCACCGGCTACCGCGCCATCGCCGAAGAAGCGGCCGGCGCCGTTTGCGCCCGGCTCGGACTCACTGCCCGCTGCCAAACGGCGCGTGCGCCGCTCCCCGGTGGCGGGACGGCGCCCGAAGGCGAATTGGGGGCGCTCTACGGCAGCCGTGCCGGCGAAGTGCAAGCTCTCGTGGCCACCCATGGCGTGCTGGGCGCACAGGCCCGCATCGCCGTTCGACAGGAGTTCTGCCGCCATCTGGACGATTTTCTGTTGCGACGCACCGAGCACGCCTTCGCCCCCGACATGGGCGCCGCCGTGGCCCCGGAAGCGCTCGATGCATTGAGCGCCGAACTCGGTTGGGATCAGTCGCGGCGAGAGGGTGAATGGCGGCGGTACCGCGCCGCCGCCGAACATGCCCGTGCGATCGTTCCGCCGGTCGAGGCTCCGCACGCACCCCGAATGTGATAGTTTCCCTCCATGTACCGGAGGCGATTCGTTCTCTCCGCGGCGGGCGCCGCGCTCCTGCAAGCCGCGCCGGAAGAACCGCAAACGCATATCTATAAAAAAGTACGTGATTGCGACATCAAGGCGGACGTGTTCGGCGCTTCCGCCGGCGCGCGGAAGCCGGTCGCCGTGTGGATTCACGGTGGAGCGTTGATTTCCGGATCGCGCAAGCTGTCGCCCACTTCGCGTGTGTTGCGGTCTTTGCTTGACGCCGGGTTCGCCGTAATATCGATTGACTATCGGCTAGCTCCGGAGACGAAACTACCCCTCATTATCGAGGACGTGCAAGACGCATTTCGATGGATTCGCGCGAGTGCCCGGACGCTTGGCATCGACCCGGATCGCTTGACGGTGTGTGGAGGTTCCGCCGGCGGCTATTTGACGCTCATGACCGGATTTTGTGTCAATCCCGCGCCGGCCGCCTTGGTTTCCTACTGGGGCTACGGCGACATAATCGGGCCCTGGTATTCCCGCCCCGATCCCTTCTATCTGCGCCAGCCGCCGGTGACTCGTGAAGACGCTTTGGCCGCGGTTGGAAGCGCGCCCGTTTCCGAGCCGGCCGCGAAGAATAATCGCGGTAGATTCTATCTACACTGCCGCCAGCAAGGCACATGGCCGAAGGAGGTCGCGGGACACGATCCCGACACGGAGCCTGCCTGGTTCAAACGCTATTGCCCGGTCCGCAATGTCACGAAAAAGTATCCGCCCACCATGCTGGTGCACGGAACCGCCGATACCGACGTGCCGCACGAGCAGTCGAAACTCTTCGCGGACCGTCTCCGCGAGGCCGGAGTGGAGCATCGGTTCGTAACCGTGCCCGAAGGATCGCACGGCATCGGCAACATCGCCGCGGAAGAACAGGACCGCATCTACCGCGACGCCGCCGCGTTTCTGTTGAAGCGCGTGTGAGCCGAGATTTCGAAGTCGCCGGTTACCACCGCATTGGACAAAGCGAGTCAAGATACGACGCGTCGTACACGCCGTCAGTCCACACGAAACCGAATCCGTCCACCGGCTGGCCACTCCCCGAACGGCTTGAAACGGAAAGCGTCTTCATTGTCTTTGTGCGGGAACCGTTCCTCGAATCGGTCTGGCTTCGACAACCGTTCGACGGCCTCACATCGCTCCGGAAGCTCGGCTAGCTTGTAGAGAGTATCGATGAGCCGGTTCTACCATTCCTGTCCGGCCAGGGAGATGCTTGAACAACCCGCCGATAGATTCAGCCTATCGCTGCACGCCATACTTTGCGCGCATCTTTTGGTCGAACTCCCCTAGCCTGAATTTTCACGCCAAATAGTCACCTAACTTTTGGGGGCCCTCTACCGAAACTTTATGGTCAGCGGCCGTCCGTCCCACCACGGGACAGGCGTGGATTCTTGGCCGAATCCGGCCTTGA